>NZ_SMKX01000052.1 GCF_004349055.1 Kribbella antibiotica | reverse complement strand
CTCGTTCGCGGGGGCGGGTTGCGGTGCCGGTGGAGGGAAATGGAGGGGTTCGTGGAGCGGTGGGGAGGAAGCCCGCGAAACGGGTAAGAGAAAGGAGCGAACCGATCGCGGATTCGCGGCGTCGTACGGCGCACTCGGTGTTTCCCTGCGCCCGTACGCTGGGAAGGCGCCGAAACGCCAGGTAACGAAACCTCGGCTGCTCTAGGTCCGACCCTCACTCCGGGTGAGAATGTGTCGGCCGTCAACGAATTTGGGGAGGACCCAGGGTGAGCACCACCGCGACCAGCCCGCTGGCAGCAGGCGGGGACTTCGACGAACTGTCCGAAGTCGCCGGACGAGTCCGCCGCGCGATCGAGCAGGTGATCGAAGGCAAGCCCGACGTGGTCGAGGTCGCCATCACGGTCCTGCTGGCCGAAGGCCACCTGCTGATCGAGGACGTACCGGGTGTCGGCAAGACGATGCTGGCCAAGGCGCTGGCCAAGTCGATCGACTGCAGCGTGCGCCGGATCCAGTTCACGCCGGACCTGCTGCCGTCCGACATCACCGGCGTCTCGGTCTTCAACCAGGAGATCCGCGACTTCGAGTTCAAGCCCGGCGCGGTGTTCGCCAACATCGTCGTCGGTGACGAGATCAACCGCGCCTCGCCGAAGACCCAGGCCGCGCTGCTGGAGTCGATGGAAGAGCGCCAGGTCACCGTCGACACCACGACGTACCTGCTCGAGGCGCCGTTCATGGTCGTCGCGACCCAGAACCCGATCGAGATGGAGGGCACCTACCCGCTGCCCGAGGCCCAGCGCGACCGGTTCATGGCCCGGGTCTCGATGGGGTACCCCGAGCCGGCGGCGGAGCTGCGGATGCTCGACGGTCACGCGGCCGACAACCCGCTGGCCAACCTGCAGGCCGTCACCGACGGCCAGCAGATCCTCCGGCTGGTGAAGACCGTGCAGTCCGTGCACGTCTCGGAGTCCGTCAAGGAGTACGCCATCGCCCTCGTCGGGGCGACCCGTCGTTCGCAGGAGCTGCGCCTCGGGGCGTCCCCGCGGGCAACGCTGCACCTCGTTCGGGCAGCCCGGGCCGCAGCAGCGCTGGACGCTCGTGAGTTCGTCCTGCCGGACGACATCCAGGAACTGGCAGTGCCGGTGCTCTCGCACCGTGTCCTTCCCGCGGCTGAAGCGCATCTCGGTGGGCGCGGATCAGCCGACATCATCGCTGGGCTGGTCTCCTCGGTGCCGCTGCCTCGCACCCGTCGGGACTGAGCCATGCGGCAGGCACTGCGCGGGCTGACCACCCGAGGGCGAGCGTTCATGGCGGCCGGGATCACCGCGTCGCTGTGTGCGCTCCTGCTCGGGCAGAAGGACCTGTTGCGCGTCGGCATCCTGCTCGTCGCGCTGCCGGTCGTCGCTGCCCTGGTCGTCGGCCGCACCCGGCTGCGGTTGCAGGTGCGCCGCAGCCTCACCCCGAACCAGATCCCGGTCGGGACCCAGGCCACCGTCGAGCTCACACTGACCAACGAGGGCCGGATGCCGGCCGGGTTGCTCCTGCTCGAGGACCGCATTCCTTATGTCTTGGGACACCGGCCCCGGTTCGTCGTCGACCGCGTCAGCCCGAACTGGCGCCGTACGGTCACGTATCCGGTCAAGTCCGACGTACGGGGTCTGTTCCAGGTCGGGCCGTTGATGCTGACCGTGGCCGACCCGTTCGGCCTCGTCGAGACGAGCCGGACGTTCACCCGCAGCCAGCATCTGCTGGTCACGCCGCGGGTCTACAAGCTGCCCGAGATCCGGCTGGGTGCAGACCGGGCCGGCTCCGGTGAGAACCGGCCGCGGGCGATCGCGGCGGCCGGCGAGGAGGACGCGACCGTCCGCGAGTACCGCGACGGCGACGACCTGCGCCGGGTGCACTGGCGCTCGACCGCACGCCGCGGCGAGCTGATGGTGCGCCGTGAAGAGCAGCCCTGGCAGAGCCGGTGCTCGCTGTTCATCGACGCCCGGACGATCTCGCACCACGGGCACGGACCGTCGTCCAGCCTGGAGTGGGCGGTCAGCGCGGCCGCGTCGGTCGGCGCCGACCGGATCCGCCGGGGGTATGCGACCACCATGCTCGGTGGCCCGACCACCCTCTCGGCCATCAATCACCGCTCATCGATGGCCGTTCACCAACCTTTGTCTTCGCAGCAGCTGCTGACCGAGTGCGCGACCGTCGAAGAACACCGGTACGCCGAGATCGGCGCGCTGCTCACCGTCGATCGGCACGCCCAGGAACCGAGTCTCGTGATCGCGATCCTCGGCGCCTGCACCGGCGACGACATCACCGCACTCAATCGCTGGCGAACCAGCCAGGCCACCGGCGTCGCGCTCCTGCTCGACGCGGCCAGCTGGGCCGTCGGCGCCGAGGCGACCGAGAAGGCAGCCCGGTTGCGGGCCGCCACGGACGCCACCGAGAACGAGCTGCGCCGCAACGGCTGGCGGGTTGCCCGCGTCCAACGCGGTGACCAGTTACCCACCGTCTGGTCCGGCCTAGGACTGAGGACCGGGAGAATCGCATGACAATTCTGATGCCACGCCTCCGGCGCGGCGGGTCATGGGGCTTTAACTCCAGTTCTTCCCTCGTCACTCCAGTCGCTTCGCTCCCTCCATTCCTCAGTCCAGACCTGGAGGCCCCATGACCGGACACGCCAGAATATCCATCGCCGCGTGGGGCGCCACGGTGCTCGGATCGCTGGTACTGACCCCGGTCTTCTCGGGGCCGTTCCTCTTCATCAGTGCGTTCCTGTGCGCGATCATCACCGGCGTCGGAGTGCTGCTGCAGAACCTGCGCGCGCCACGCATCGTCGTACCGCTGGTGCAGTTGGTTGTGCTCGTCGAACTGCTCTCGTTGTTCTTCCTCAAGGAGACGATGAAGTTCGGCCTGCTGCCGACCGGCCGCACCGCGATCGAGTTCAACTCGGAGATGGTCAGCGCGCTGAACTCCATCAACCAGTACGCCGCTCCCCTGCCGCCAGACTCGAATCTGCTGCTGTTCGCCACCGCGGTGATCTCCGCGACCGGTCTGCTGATCCATGTGATCGCCGTCCAGCTGCGCCAGGCGGCGTGGGCCGGGCTGCTCTTGCTGATCATGTACACCGTGCCGGCCGCGACCGTGCACGGCGGGCTGCCCGCATTGCTGTTCATCCCGCCGGCTATCGGCTACATCGTTCTCCTGTCCGCCGAGGGCCGCACCCGGCTCAGCCGGTGGGGCCGACGGATCTCCGGCGTCTCCCACCTGGATGCGGCCGAGCCGGTCGAAGCCTCTGCCCTCGGGCAGGCCGGCCGTCGCATCGGGCTGAGCGTGGTGGCGCTGGCGGCGCTGATTCCCGCCCTGATTCCGGCCCTGCCGGAGGGCGTCATCGGCAACGGTCTGGCGGGTGGCGGCGTCGGTGGTACCGGCGTTGGTGCATCGATCTCGACGACCACCCCGATGCTCGACATGGGCAAGAACCTCGATCGCGGCGTGAACGACGTCGCCCTGACCTACAAGGGCAGCCCGTCCGGCGGGGTCTACCTGAAGCTGACCGCGCTCGACCAGTTCGACGGCAACACCTGGACCATCTCCCAGCGGGGCCCCGGCCAGAAGATCGGGAACGAACCGCTCTCGCCGCCCGGTCTCAACCGCGACGCGTCGCAGGTGCCGAAGATCAAGCTGGAGGTCGACGTCAGCCGGGTCTTCCGGTCCGCCTTCGCGCCCGTGCCGTACCCGACCCAGACCATCTCGCTCCGCCGGGACTGGGTGTACGACAAGGCATCCTCGGACGTGTACTCGACCGGCGGCCAGGTGGTCGGCGGCAAGAAGTACACCGTGACGTCGTACGACGTGCAGCCGACCGAGGAGCAGCTGAGCAACGCGATCACCCGCGGTGCTCCCGACCAGTTCACCAGCCAGGTCCCGCGCAAGGTCCCGCAGGAGATCAAGGACCTCACCGCGCAAGTCACCGGAAACAACACCAACAAGTACGCCATGGCAGTCGCGCTGCAGCAGTGGTTCCGCAGCACCGGCAAGTACACCTACGACCTCGAGAGCAAGCGCGGCAGCGGGATGAACGCCCTGCGTGACTTCCTGATCGACAACAAGTCCGGGTACTGCGAGCAGTTCGCGACCGGGATGGCGCTGATGGCGCGGATCGCCGGGATCCCGTCCCGGGTCGCGATCGGCTTCCTCCCCGGCCAAGCCGGTAAGGACGGTCAGTACACGGTCCGCATGCACGACATGCACGCATGGCCCGAGCTGTACTTCGAGGACACCGGCTGGGTGCGGTTCGAGCCGACGCCGGCTGCTCGGGTTGCCAGCGCGCCGGGCTGGACGACCCCGTCGACCACTCCGACCAACCCGACGACGGCGCCGACCACCGCGCCGACCACACCGGGTGAGAGCGAAGACCCGGGCATCCAGAAGCCGAACAACGGCCGCGACCTGGCCGACGACGGCGGCCTGGCCCTCGACAGCGGCAACTGGTTCACCAACGGTGGCGCTCGGACGATCGGGATCATCGCCCTCGTCGTACTGGTGCTGCTGATCCCCTGGATCCTGCGCAGCCTGAACCGCCGCCGGCGCTTCAGCCGGCCACCGAGCCGCCTCGGCGCCGAGGGTCTCTGGTCGGAGATCCGCGACACGTCCCGCGACCTGGGCCTGGACTGGAGCGACGTCTCGACACCTCGCCAGTCCGGCGAATGGCTGATCACCAAGCTGCCCGAAGAAGCACACCCGTCGGCCCTCCGCCTTGCCCGCACGATCGAAGCAATGCGGTACGCCGGTGCTGCCGACGTGGCCACCGACCTGCGCCCGGACGTCACCGTCATCAGCAAGGCACTGTGGAAGCAGGCCACCGCCCGGCGTCGCTGGCGTGCCCGGCTGCTGCCGCCGTCGTGGCGCTGGTACCTGAGCCGTGGAACCACCGAGGCGTCGGACCTGCTCGACGAGTTCGACCTACTGCTGGCCCGGCTGCGGAACACGGTCCTCCGCCGCCGGCACGCCGGCTGAGGAGGATCAGCACAGACCAAAACCCCGAGTCCACCAGGGACTCGGGGTTTTGATCTTGGTGCCTGAAGTCTTAGAGGTCCTCGTCGCGGCGGCGGCGCCAGCGGTCTTCCATCCGCTCCATGAAACTGCCGGACGAGTCGTGTTTGGTCCGGTGCCGCTTGGACGACGGTGGCGGGGGCGGCAGGTCGTCGCCGTCACCCGCGTTGCTGATCCGCTTCATGCTCAGCGCAGCGATATACAGACAGGCGACCATCATCACGAAGCCGATGACTCCGATAATGGTGTTGGGAACAATTGCACCAGTCATCAGCACTACTATGCCGAGCACGAATCCAGCGCCGGCGAGCACTGCCCGGCGCTTGTAATAAGCGCGCACATTCGTCCCTCGCATAGCGGAGACAAACTTCGGGTCTTCCGCTGCCAGGGCGCGTTCGAGCTGCTCGAACTGGCGCTGCTCTTCTTCCGAGAGGGGCACCGTCGATCCCTCCATGGTGAGCGCGATCTCGATAGGCCACCTTCAGTCTAGGCCGCGGTAGCGCCACACGAAACCCTGACCGCCTGTCCCGCGCGTCACGGTCCCGCAACTCCCCCTGATCACGCTGCCTTCAAACGCACGACTGAACGGCGTGTCGGCAGCCGCGCGCCGCCTGTTTCTGTTCCGGAACCGCTCCCGGAACAGATCCGGCGTGGTCAACCACACTCCGCAACAATTTCGCCCTCGGCGGAGCGGTTGCGGTGTCAGCGAGTGGCGAGAATATGCAGCTGCGTGGCGAGCGCCCGGAAAGCTGGGTGCTGGCTGGCAGTTCGCTCCAATTCGGCCAGCGACTCGGCCGCACCCGGCTCGGAATCGACAAAAGCCGATGGCACCAGATCGGCAAAGGTCCGCACGCCATGAACGGTGTGGACCATGAAGCCGGCATCCGCCAACTGCGCATTGATCCCCGCCTCGTCGAACCGGCGCGGCATCGGGTCGTTCGCACCCCACCGCCCATCCGCATCCTGCAGCGCAACCCGCGCCTCGGCGAGATGACCGGCCAGCGCCCGAGCGAGCACCACGGCATTGCGCTGAGCAACCAGCAAACTCAGTACGCCGCCCTCCCGCAGTACCGATGCCATTGCCTGCAGCGCCTGCACGGGATCGTCGACGTACTCGAGCACGCCGTGACACAGCACAGCATCCGCACTCGACTCCCCCGCCAACCCAGGAAGCTCCGCGGCATCGCCCTGCACACCACGCACCAACTCGCTCACACCTTCATCGCGAGCCCGCCGCTCCAGCGACGCCAACGCGTCCGCGCTCGGATCGACCACCGTCACCCGGTGTCCCTCGACCGCCAGCGGCACCGCAAAACCACCCGTGCCACCACCCAGGTCCACGATGTCCAGCCCAGCCCCCGGATCGACCCGGCTCCGCCCCGCCAACGCAACCCGCAGAGCCTCGCCCACCAGCGCCGTCCGCACGGCCCGCCGCCGCCGATCCACCATCACGCAAACCCTTCCACGACACCAACCCCCGACGCGCCACACCCTACTTCGCGCAGCGCAACAACCAGCAAACCCCGCCGCCGAACACCGACCTCCTGGTCTCGCCAACGCCACCCGCAGCCACAGCAAAGCTCCTCGAACTCCTCGAAGCCCTCGCCGAGCGCGCCGATCTCGAAGCCCACCAAGCCACCGCCACCCCGTTCCCCCACCTTGCGCACGACAGAGCCAACCGGAGTGCGCGCCAGCCGGGGTTCGGACAGACACCCCTGGAGTTAACGGCGCCTCCCGGTCGCCGCGCCAGCTTTGGTCGATCCCGGTTTGCGTCGTGGATTGGGTATCCGTTGCTGGAGTTTGGGGAGTGCTACCTGCCGATTCAGGTGGGTAGCACTCCCCAGTCCCCCCGATGTTCATCACCGGCGGGTGCGCAGGTCCAGCCAGCCGATCCCGCGCGAACCTGACGCGCGCCTTGAGCACGGTTCAGTCACTGATCGGGCCGGAAAACGACTGGTGGGTGCTCAAAGCTGGCTGGGTGCGCGGCCTTGAGCACGGTTCAGGCGTTTTGAGGGGGTGTTTGGTGACTGAGGGGCGCTCAAAGGGGTGGCTAGCGTCTCGGTGAGTTCGGTGCGGGGCCAGGTGATCGGCTGGCGGCTGGAGCGGGGTCGACGTTGATCGGGCTGGGGTGGACCGCCGGCACTGACCAACCTGGCCGACACCTGTCAGGCACGCTCACGCCGAGAGTGGAAACGCCGGGCGCAGGCACTTGGTCAGTGGGAGCGGTCCGGTTCCACAACCGACTCGTCTCAACCAGGCACGGCACCGCTCCGATTCGAGCGGCACCGATCCTCCGCGAGGCAAGTTCGCCCTGCCACCACCTGCTGAGTCCACCCCAAGTCCAGTGAGTTAAGCGACCGGGGTCGGCGCCAATCAGCGGGTCACTTCCGCGACCTCACCACCGACCGAACCGCCGATACCAACCACCACCCACCTGACCCAGAACTGTCACTCATGTCCTGAGACATCAACTGTTACCGATGTCCTGAGACATCACCTGAGGGCAGGGTCTCCGGTCTTTCGGACGTTGTGAGTTTCGTTCGCGCGGAACGGGGATGGTGCTGCGGGCGGCCGGTTAGGGGAGCGCAATGCACCGGAACTGGCCGGTTCCGCTCCCCAAAGCGGTTTAGGGAGTAGCCGTGCTGACCCGACCCTCTTCCCTCAACCGGTTCGGGGAGTCCCCGGAATCGGTCGGCTTTGCTCCCGAAACCCCGCCGTCTCGGAGACCACGAAACGCCTCGTCTGTCCCATGTCCGGTCAGAATCGGAGTCCACGCCCTCCGATCGTTCGGACGTCAGCGCGGACCAGCGTGACTTCATTCGCTGAGTGGAACTTCGACGTCGCCAGAAGCGAATTAGTTACCACCGAAGGGGGTTCCGCCGAGCATCGGAGGATTGCGGCACGCGGGTGCGCGGCGCGGAAAGCAGGTGCACGAGGCGTAAGTCAGCCCACCGACCCCGCGCCTGTGGGGTGGTGGGCTGACTGGATGGGGCGGTTAGCTGGCTTGCATCCAGGGTTGGGCCAGGACTGAGGCGGGGTCGGTGGTGGCGGTGAGCGCCTGGGCGGAGAGGCGGAGGCTAGCTTCGACCTGGGCGTAGAAGGTGTCGACGGCGCGGATGAGGTCGTCGGCTTCGCGGGTGGTGACGGAGCGCTCGAGGCCGGCTTCGGCGGCGGCGCGCTGGGCGGCGCCGGCGGCGAAGAAGGTGGCCCACTCGGCGAACTCGGGGGCCACTTCGGCGAGGAGGACCCAGGCGTTGCGCTGGCGCTTGCGGGCGCCGGCGCGGACCGGGCGAGCGCGAACGGCGAGGACTGCGGCCGCGACTCGGAGGGCGGCGATGTGCGCGCTCGAGTAGCGGATCAGGTGGTCATTGGTTTCGATCGCCTCGGCCAGGGCGGCGCGGGCGCGGGACAGCTCGCGGCCGGCTGCACCGGCTGCTATCGGAGACACCGGAGAAACGGTCATCGGTCGGTCACCCTTTCCAGTTGCCAGCGGCCGGAGTCCGGGTCGTGCGCCAGGTCGAACAGCTCCCGCCGTCCGTGCCGGCCGCAGCCCGCCTCCACTCGGTACACCGCGCGCCGCGGACCCCAGTCCGCGTCAAGAACACCAACGGCTGCGGGGCTGGTCGCCATTCCCGAACCATTCCGGCCCCGGTCGAACAACCCTGCGGCTGCCATCACTGCACCCACGGTCGCCATTCCGGACTCCTGCGGGGTCCCGGCGGGGGCGTAGGTGGCGGCGCCCCCGCCGGGAGCATGCGCGGCGAGGCGCTCGGCGCGGGAACGGGGATGCACCGGCGTCGCCGCGCCGTTCGGAACCGGCTGCGCCCAAGGGTCGCGACGGTCGTCGTAGGAAGCCGTGCCGATCACACCGCGCTCCCACCAGGCGGCGGTCTCGGTCCAGTGCGCCTGCACGGAGCAGACTCGCCACAACCGGCCACGCCAGAGGAACTGCTCAGGAGACTCGACGTCGTCCACGACACTCGAACGCACCTCGACGGCCTCGTCGAACTCCCACATGCTCCATCGCCTCCCGTATGCGAACTGTTCCTGACCGACGGCGGGGTCGGAGTCCCGATGGGCGGGGCCGTGATGGGGGTCGAGGTCCACCACGGCGCCCGGCCCATCGGGAGCACCGGATCCCGATGCGGCCGCAACTCCGCACCGGGGCCGTCCAGCTGTCCGGGTCACCTCCGGCCGGCCTCCCGACGAGTCCGGGCCCGAGGTAATCGAACATCTGTTCGAACACTGGAAGAGTAGCGCCGGGCGGTGGCAATCGTCAACGGGCCGTAAGCCCGGCGCGTCGTCCTGCGACCGATCCGCCCCGCAGACTGGGAACACCTGATCGAGAGGACGGACGATGCCCAAGCAGCTAGGGAAGCGGACAGCACTGGTCGCCACGGCAGTCGCCGTGGTCGTGGCGGCAGCGATCGCGCTGCCGCTGTTCCAGCCCTGGCGGCTGCTCACCGACAAGGTCGTCGACGAAGCACTGCCAGGAGTTGTTCCAAGTGCCGTTCCGAGCTCCATACAGCCATCGTCGACCAAGCCACCGACAGTTTCGGTGGCTCCGTCAGCAGCCCCAGAAACCAAGGTGCTGGCCAGAGGCAATCTGATCTCGCACGAACACAGCACGTCGGGCAAGGTCGCCGTACTGCGGCTCCCCGACGGCTCCCGGGTACTCCGGCTGCAGGACCTCGACACCTCGGACGGCCCTGACCTCAGAGTCTGGCTCAGCGACGCGGCGGTGCTGCCTGGCCGCGCGGGCTGGCACGTGTTCGACGACGGCCGCTATCACGCGCTCGGTCGACTGAAAGGCAACCAGGGCAATCAGAACTACCCCATCCCCGCTGACGTCGACCTGGCCGACTTCCGCAGCGTGACGATCTGGTGCGATCGTTTTAACGTGTCGTTCGGGGCAGCAGCGCTCGCCTAGGCTGCAGAGGGTGAGTACTCATCCCAACGTGCAACGCGTCGCCGACGCACTCCAGGCAGCCGGAGCGACCGGTGAGATCAAGATCCTGGACGACGCAGTTCCTACAGCTGCCGCAGCAGCGGCCGAGTTGGGCTGTGCGGTCGGTGCGATCGCGAACAGCCTCATCTTCGACGGCGACGGCGCACCGGTCTTGATCCTGACCTCAGGCGCGCACCGCGTCGACACCGCCAAGGTGGCTGCCGAGCTGGGAATCACCAAGCTGCGCCGGGCGTCTCCCGAGTTCGTCAGGGAGCACACGGGACAGCCGATCGGCGGCGTGGCTCCGGTGGGCCACCCCGCCCCGGTGCCGACCTACGTCGACACCGCACTGCAGCAGTACGACGTGATCTGGGCGGCCGCAGGCATTCCGCACTCGGTGTTCCCAACGACGTACACCGAACTGCTCGGCCTGACCGGAGCCACCCAGATCACCGTCAACTAGCTCAGAACGCCGGCTTGATGTCCACGTCGGCGGCCCGGACGTAGAACATCCGGTGCCCGAACCAGATCTGGTAGTACTTGTCCTTCCCGAGCACCTGGACGTGGTCGCCCGGAGTGGTCGCATCGAAGGTCACTGCGCGGTAGTAGTCCGTCTCGATGGACGCATCGCTCAATGGGTAGGCTTGGCCCGCACCGATCGAGTACTGCAGCGGCGTGACGGTCTGGTACGGAATACCCGCCGGGTACGCCGACTCCTCTGGGTAGGCCCGTCCGTACACCGGCACGGACGTCTTGCCCGCCTTCGGCTTCACGACGAGTCCCGGCTTGGCAAAGGCGTCCGGTGCCGACTTCGGACTCTTGAACCAACCGATGGCGCCCAGGTACCAGACACCGACCCAGTCACCCTCGCGCTGCGCTACGACGTACTGCGAGCCTGCCGCAACCCGTGCGCCGTTATCAGAGACCTGCGTGGTGCTGTTGGAGCCATCTGGTCGCAGACCAAAGTCCTTGACCAGCGGTGCAGCGTCGTCCGGCGCTTGCCGCAGGTAGACGAAGTTGGTGCCCTGCGCCGTGCACGGGACGCCTGCGGTGGTGCAGCCGGTGACAACCTGCTGGTTACCCGCGAAGTCCGGCTTGATGGTGACAATCGAGCCGGCCTTTGCCGGGAACACCGAGTGCCCGTAGATCGGCGCACCCATCAGGTCGAAGTAGTGCTCCCAGTCCCAGTACGGGCCCGGATCCCAGTGCATGCCGCGGACCGTCGTGGGCAGGGTGCCCGGCACCTGGTCGTGGCCGATGATGTGCGCGCGGTCGAGCGGGATGTGGTTCTTGGCAGCCAGGTACTTCACCAGCTTGGCCGAGTTGCGGTAGAGCGACTCGGTGTACCAGGTCGCGCCCTGGGCAGCGAAGCCCTCGTGCTCGATCCCGATGCTGTGCATGTTCACGTACCAGTTGCCGGCGTGCCAGGCGACGTCCTTCGCCTTCACGTGCTGCCAGACGTGGCCGTCCGACGAGCGCATCGTGTACTGCCAGCTCACGTACGTCGGGTCCTGGACCATGTTCAGCGTGCCCTGCCAGCCACCCTCGGTGTCGTGGATGACGATGTAGTCGATCTTGCCGGTCTTCGGCCGGTTCGCCAGGTCGTGGTTGCCATAGTCACCGGCACCACCGAACTCGGCGTACGGCGCCGGCAGCCACTCGCAGCCCAGTGAGGCCGGGCACTCCACGTCGGAGTTCGTCCGCTTCGCACCGGCCGGCAGCGCCAGCTTGCTCGCCTGCGACTTGTCCGGCGCCACGCTGACCGGCGGCATCACGACCTGCTGCCCGGTGTTCGTCGTACGGGCCGCACCGCGCGCCATGATCGAGTAGACGTCGTCGGCGAAGGCCGCCGCTCCTGCCCGGTCAGCTGCCTCCGAGTACGACGCCACTGCGCCGTACCACTGCGCTGCCGACGTGTCAGCGCCGACGGGAAGACCGAGCGACCGCTGGTACGACGCGAGTAGCGCAGCACCACCGGAGATGTTCGCGACTGTGTCCGTGCGCAGCGACACCGGGTCCAGCCCGGTCAGCTGGGACGCCTTGTACAGGGTGCGCAGCGACTCGGACTTGCCGATCTTCTGCTTGCCCGACAGGTCGACGACCGTGCTGGGATCGACAGCGGTCAAGTGCATCGGGCCGTAGCCACCTGAGGAGCTCGAGGCACCCTGGTGGTCGTCCCAGCGGCTCTCGGCATACGACACCGCCAGCAGCACCGACTCCGGTACGCCGTAGTGCGCAGCAGCCGCTCCGTACGCCGACGCGGCGGTAGTGCTCGAATCCGGTGGCGCGGCCGCGGCGGGTGGCCCACCGGACGACACGCCGGTCACCGTGATCGGCAACGCTACCGCCGCGAGTGCGGCGAGAATCTTCGAACGACGCAGCATGTTGGTTTCTCCTGACCCGAGGGCGGGGGCTGCCGGTCACACAGGCTGGCAGTCTGATCACTGTTAGTCGAGGCGACCCGCGATGTCAACGGTTTACCATGACTCGCCCTTCAGAGGTTCGATACTGACGAAAAGGTATGCAGGTGGAAGCACTTCCGTTGGCGTTCACCGCCGGCTGGGCCAGTGGGGTCAATGCCTATGCATGTGTGCTGATCCTCGGTCTGCTCGGCCGATTCGCCGGGGCTGACGACGTCCCCACCGCGCTGACCAGCAACGGTGTCCTGATCGCTGCGGCGGTGCTGTTCGCCTTCGAGTTCGTCGCGGACAAGATCCCCTACATCGACTCGGCCTGGGATGCGATCTCCACCGTCATCCGGCCGGCTGTCGGCGCGATCATCGCCGCCCTCATGTCCGGTGAGGCCGGCACGCTGCAGCAGGCCGTGATCGTGGCCACCGGCGGTCTGGTCGCGCTGCTCTCCCATGCGGTGAAGTCCAGCCTCCGGCTCGCCATCAACACCTCCCCCGAGCCGGTCACCAACATCGCTGCGTCGTCCGGTGAGGACGTCGCAGTCGCCGGTGTGATGTCGCTGGCTGCGTTCCACCCGGAGATCGCGCTCATCATCGCCGCCGCGCTGCTGGTGATCGGGCTGATCGGTGTGTACGTCGCCTTCCGATTCATCCGGCGTGGCGCACAACGCTTCAAGGCCTGGCGAGACAAACGCAGTGACCCAGCGACCGGGAGCAGTGCTGTCTGATGTCCGATGTAATCGTCATCGGGGCCGGCCTCGCCGGTCTCGCCAGTGCGGTGCGGCTGGCCAAGCTGGGCCACCGAGTCACCATTTGTGAGCAGGACGAGCGCCTCGGCGGTGTCCTCGGTCGCATCGAAGCAGACGGCTTCCAGTGGGACGCCGGAGCAGCCAGTACGACGCTCCCAGCCGCCCTGCGCGACTTGTTCCGCAAGAGCGGCCGCCCGATCGAGACGCTGGTCCAGTTGGAGCCTGTGCTCGAAGCGCGTCGCCACATGTTCGCCGACGGCTCGGTGCTCGACCTACCGCTGAACGACCGCGGGACCCAGCACGAGGCCTGGACAGACCTGGCTGGTGCACAGGTGGCCCAGCAGTGGACCGATCTGGTCGACGGCTACAGCGATACCTGGCAACTGCTGCGCACGACGTCGATCGAGCCGCCGCTGGAGCGCAAGCTGTCCTTCAGCGCAGTGCGCGCGCTCAAGCCGTGGCAGTCGCTGGAGAAGGTCGCCCAGAGCCAACTGTCCGATGAACGAGCCCGCGCCGTACTGCGGCATTTCGCTGCCCAAGGCGGATCGGATCCGACACTCACCCCGGGTTATGTCGGCGTGTGGTCGTACCTGGAGCGCACATTCGGCCGCTGGACCATCCCCGGCGGTTTCGGCGCCATCGCAGACGCACTGGTGCAGCGCGCCAGTGAGCGAAAGATCACCGTCCGGACCAGCGCCGAGGTCGTCGCCGTCACCACCAACGGTGGCGCTGTGACCGGCGTACGGCTCGCAGACGGCGAGGAACTGCTGGCGGACATCGTCGTCAGCGACGTCGACCCCCGCGTGCTCTACGGCCAGTTGGTCGACGACCCGGCAGCCAAGAAGGTGCGCAAGCGCGTCCTGGCGACCCATCAGGCACAGGCGGCATACGTCGTACATCTCGGCCTGCAGGAGCCGCTACCGGAGCTGCCTTTCGAGACAGTGCTGCACGGTTCGCCGACTGTCGTGGTGCGGACCGGCGGTCAAGCACCAGCCGGCCACCAGGCGTGGTCTGTGCTGGTCCACGGCTACCCGACCGACGACGTACTGGACCTGCTGGTCGCCCGCGGCCTGCACATCCGGGACAAGGTGGTCTCCCGCCAGGTGTCCCCGTCCTGGTGGGCCGGAGTGGCCTGGGAGGGCTATCGGACCGCCCGCCGCCGCGCCTCCAACGTCTCCCCCGTCAAAGGCCTGTACTGCGTCGGAGCCGGCGCCCACCCCGGATCCGGCGTACCGGCGACCACTCTGGGTGCCGCCATCGTCGCGGATGTCATCGGAAAAGCCTGAAGCACGGCCTCAAGCGCGGGAAGGTCTGAGCCCCGTGGCGGGTTGCACCTTGGGCGCGCACTAAGATTGGACGTTCTGTGTTTCGTGTCGGGGTCGCCCGGCAGTAGAGAGGATCTCGGTGGATCAAACCCCCCTGCTGGCCGATGACGAGAGTGTCGAGCGGGCTGAGCTGGCGGCAGAGCAACAGCACGTTGACCTGGTCTACGCCCGGGTCGACGTAGCGGCTCGATCAGCATCCCGGATCGCTGTGGATGGTCATGCGCGTGCTCAGGCCCAGAATGTGGGCCGGGTGCGTGACGAGGAACAGACTGGTCTGTACGAGCGGGACGTGCTGGTGTTCGCAGCCGCCCGCCGGATTGCCGAGCTGGATGCGGAGCACGAGGGCCTGGTCTTCGGGCGCCTCGACTCCGACCAGGGCGACGACGATCCGCCCGCTACCGCGGCCAGCGAGCTCGAGAGCCTGTACGTCGGCCGGATCGGTGTCCGCGACGCCGAGTACGAGCCCCTGGTCATCGACTGGCGTGCACCGGCCGCGGAGCCGTTCTACCGGGCGACCGGTACGGACCGGCTGAAGGTGGTCCGGCGCCGCGTACTGCGCAACAAGGGCCCGCGCATCATCGGGATCGAGGACGACCTGCTCGCGCCGGATCGTGCGCCGGAGGACCTCCCGATCATGGGCGAGGGCGCTCTGATGGCGTCGCTGTCGCGGGCTCGTGGCCACACGATGCGCGACATCGTCGCCACCATCCAGGCCGAGCAGGACAAGGCCATCCGGGCACCTGCCCGCGGTGTCACCGTGATCGGCGGCGGACCGGGCACCGGTAAGACGGTGGTCGCTCTGCACCGTGCAGCGTTCCTGCTCTACAGCGACCGCCGCCGGTTCGAGCGTGGCGGCGTACTGGTGGTCGGCCCGTCGGCCGCGTTCATGGCCTACATCGAGCGCGTCCTGCCGAGCCTTGGCGAGAACACGGTGTCGCTGCGCGCTGTTGGCGAGCTGGTCGACGGCATCAAGGCCACTGCGGTCGACGACGCCGACACTGCCGCGATCAAGGGCTCGCTGCGCATGACCGACATCCTGTCGCGCGCTGCGCGGGACCGGGTGCCGAATGCACCGACCACGCTGCGCGTTTTCATCGGTGGTGCCACCGTCGAGGTGGACACCAACCAGCTCGACAACGTCCGCCGCAACGCACTGCGCCGGACCCCGCGCAACCGCGCTGCCGGCGAGGCCCGCAAGGGTCTGGTCGCTGCGCTGTGGCAGCGGTTCCCGGACGACCTTCGCACTGGCGTGTACGCCGACCGGGAGGCTTTCGGTGATCGCGTCAGCGACACTCCGGCGTTCCGGACGTTCTTCAGCCAGTGGTGGCCGGTGCTGACGCCGGAGTCCGTGCTGCGCTGGCTCGGCGACGCCCGCCGGTTGCAGCGCTGGTCCCGCAACGAGTTGACGCCGGTTGAGGTCGAGACGCTGGCTGCGGCGATCCGTAGTACAGAGGAGTTCACCATCGCCGACGTGGCGTTGCTGGACGAGCTCGGCACGCATCTGGGCCGCGCGCCGATCCCGGAAGCCCGCGGCGACGAAGAGTTCGACTGGCTGGAAGGGCTGTCGGACGGCGTGAACGAGGTGCTGACCACCTCGGAGCGCCGGGCGCGCGCGGCGGCCGCCAGAGAGGCCGAGGAGCCGGAGGACTACGCGCACGTCCTGGTGGACGAGGCGCAGGACCTGTCCCCCATGCAGTGGCGGATGGTCACCCGGCGCGGCCCGCAGGCCAGCTGGACGATCGTCGGCGACCCGGCCCAGAGCTCCTGGCCGGACCCCGACGAGGCACGTGCCGCGATGGACTCGATGCTGTCGCACCTGCAGCGGCACAGCTTCCGGCTGTCCACCAACTACCGCAACTCGGCCGAGATCTACGCGTTCGCCGGTGAGGTGATCCGTCAGACACTGCCGGACGCCGACCTGCCGAACGCAGTGCGCCAGACCGGGATCGACCCGGAGCACCGGATCTTCGACGCCGGCAAGGTGGCCGAGGCCGCCGGGGATGCCGCGGCCGAGCTGCTGAAGCTCGTCGAGGGCACTGTCGGCGTCATCGTGACACCGGCGCAACGCCCGACCGTGGAGCGGGTGCTGGCTGAGCTCGGGGATCCCAGGGTGGTCGCACTGACCCCGCTGGAGTCCAAGGGCCTCGAGTACGACGCTGTCGTGGTGGTCGAGCCGGACCGGATCGTCAGCGACACGCTCGGCGGCGTTAGGGCGCTATATGTCGTCCTGACCCGGGCAACCCAACGGATGATTACTGTGAACAGCACTACTCATTGGCTGCCCGCCCGCGCCTCCTGACCGAGGAGCGTTTTGACGAAGATGTTGCGCGCGGCCACGATCGGCCTTGTTGTCGTATCGCTGGCCGCGCAGCTCACAGCACCAGCTGTGGCCGCACCGACCAAGCTGAAGTTCGGTGCGTGCCCGCCGGACTCCGGAGCACTCCGGCAGACCGCCTGCGCGACGCTGAAGGTCCCCCTGGACTATGCGAAGCCGAACGGCCGTCAGATCACGCTGCTGATCTCCGCGGTCGGCAGTCTGAGCGCCAAGCACTACATGCTGGTCAACCCAGGCGGTCCGGGTGCATCCGGCATCGGTGTGGAGCAGCTGGTCAGCGTGGGCCTGCCAGAGAAGGTCAACGATCAGTACGCCGTGTTCAGCTTCGACCCGCGCGGAGTCGGCCACAGCTCGCCGGTCGACTGCGGTGACTTCAGCAAGCTGATCAAGCACCCGTCGCTCCCCTACAAGCCGGCGAACTCCCAGCAGGAGCGGCAGCGTGTCCAGCAGGCGAAGCAGGTCGCTGAGCAGTGCGGACGCAAGGCCAAGGACCTGCTGCCCTACATCACCACCGATAACGCGGCCCGGGACATGGACCGGATCCGGATCGCCCTCGGTCGCGACAAGATCGACTACCTGGGCTACTCGTACGGCACCAAGCTCGGAGCGACGTACGCGACGATGTTCCCGCAGCACACCGGCCGGATGATCCTCAACAGCGTGGTTGATCCGCTGGTGTCGACGTACCGGACTGCGTATGAGCAGGACCCGGCGTTTGAGGCCCGGGCGCAGGCACTGTTCGCCTGGATCGCGGGCCAGGACAAGGCGTACCACCTGGGTAAGACTGCGAAGGCAGTCCAGGCAGTGTGGGACAAGCTGCGCAGTGACGTGGCCAAGAAGCCGGCCGGTGGGCGGGCCGGCATCTCAGAGGTCGATGACCTGCTGGGCGGCAGCCTCTACACGGATGCCGAGTGGTCGTCAGTGGCTGAGGCGATCGTGGCCTACCGGCACGGTGACCCGTCGGCACTGCTGTCGATCACCGACCAGCTCGCCACCCAGGCAGTGGACCCGGCTCAGCTCGCCTACAACTGCAACGACCCGGGCTGGCCCCGCAATTGGGGTACCTGGCGCGCTGACACGAAGGTCGCGAACTACCGGGCACCGCACTTCGCCTGGCTCAACACCTGGTACGGCGCCCCCTGCGCATTCTGGCCGGTCGGACCGGCCGCGCAGACCAAGATCGGCTCGACCAAGGTGCCGCCGATCCTGCTGATCCAGCCCCGGTACGACGGTCCGACGCCGCTGATCGGCGCTCGCCGCATGCACGCCGTACTGACGGGCTCGCGGCTGCTGGTGGAGAACGGTGGCAACCACGCGTCGTACCTGTTCTCGAAGAACCCCTGTATCGATGCCAAGGCTGAGAAGTATCTGCTGACGGGGCAACTGCCAGCCGACGGCAACTGCCCAGCCGGGAGCTAGGACGATGAAGATACTGTTGCAGGTAGCAACGATTAGCCTGGTTGCCGGATCGCTCACCACTCCTGCCGTCGCGGCACCGACAGGACTGAAGTGGGGCGACTGCCCTCCTGACTCCGGGGCGTTCCGGCAGACCACCTGCGCGACGCTGAAGGTCCCCCTGGACTACGCGCGGCCGAACGGCCGGCAGATCACCCTGACCATTTCGCGGGTCGGCGATCTGAAGGCAGCTCGCGTTCTGCTGACCAACCCGGGCGGACCGGGCGTTCCCGGCATCGGTATGGAGCAGGGCATCCGAGTGTCGCTCCCCCAGCAGCTGTACGACCAGTACGCCGTCGTCAGCTTCGACCCGCGGGGAGTCGGCGACAGCACTCCCGTCAGATGCGCTCAGCCTGACAAGCACCCGACTGCTCCCTACCGGCCAGCCAACACACAGCAGGAGCAGCGGCGGGTGCAGCAGGCCAGGCAGATCGCTGAGGACTGCGGTCGCAAGGCCAAGGACCTGTTGCCCTACATCACCACTGAGAACGCTGCTCGAGACATCGACCGGATCCGGATCGCACTGGGCCGGGACAAGGTCGACTACCTGGGCTACTCGTACGGTACGAGGCTCGGAGCGACGTACGCGACGCTCTTTCCGCAGCACACCGGGCGAATGGTTCTGAACAGCGTGGTCGATCCGTTGACGTCGACGTACCGGCAGTCGTTCGCACAGAACGCCGGGTTCCAGGCACGAGCGCAGGCGATGTTCCAGTGGATCGCTGCGCGGGACAAGACCTACCACCTCGGCAAGACCGCGAAGGCTGTCCAGGCGAGCTGGCAGCAGGTCCGCAACGGCGTGGCCAAGAAGCCGCTCGGCGGGCGGGCCGGTATCAACGAAGTGGACGACACACTCGTCGGTGTCCTTTACAGCGACGACCTGTGGTCGTCGCTGGCCGATGCGGTCGTGCAACTCCGTAAGGGCGATTCCTCCGGGCTCTTGGGTCTCGTTGACCAGTACGGCTTGTCGTCGGTGGACCCGGGTCTGCTGGCTTACAGCTGCACTGATCCGGGCTGGCCGCGCAGCTGGACCAGAGTGCACCTGGACACCAAGGCGTCGGATCGCCGTGCACCACTGGTCGCCTGGGGCAACACCTGGTTCACCGCACCCTGTGTGTTCTGGCCGACGGGACCAGTGCGGCAGACCAGGATCGGCTCGGCGAAGGTGCCGCCGATCCTGCTGATCCAACCGCGCTACGACGCAGCAACGCCGCTGCTGGGCGCACAGCGCATGCAGGCCGTGCTACCCGGCTCGCGGATGCTTGTGAAGAACGACGGCAACCATGCGGCGTACCTGACCGAGCAGAACGACTGCGTCAACAGCCGCGCCACGAAGTACCTGCTCACAGGTCAGCTGCCGGCCAACACCAACTGTCCGGCGAGCGCTTAGCCGCGGGGGACGACGTACGACACCAGGTCGGCGTCGTCCGCCGCAAGGTCCGGCCAGCGACAGGTGAAGTGCAGAACGGTCAGTCCGGACGTCGGGTACTTCTGGGTGAGCTGCACCCGCTCCGGGCTAGTGCCGTCGAGAGCCAGCTCGTCGGCCAGCCACGGGATGCCCGGCGCGTGCCCGACCATGATGACGGTGCGGGCCTCTGGCGGCACATCCTGCAGTACGACGAGGAGTTCGTCCGTGCCGGCGCTGTAGATCCGCCGGTCGTACCAAACGTCGGTTGCGGTCGCTCCGGCCTCAGCGGCGTACTGCCATGTCTCCCGGGTGCGCTGCGATGGCGAACACAGCACCAGGTCCGCTTCGATGCCCTGGGCAACCAAATACCGCCCGGCCGCAGCGGCATCCGCGCGGCCACGGTCAGCCAGCGGCCGCTCCAGGTCCGGCATCGACTCGGGCGGTACTGCCTTGGAGTGCCGGAGCAGGACGAGGGTGCGATCGACCAGCAGGTCGGACGGGTCAGCCATCACCCCAGAATAGGGGTCAGGAGCCGACGTGGGTGCTCAGGTTCTGGAACACCTGTCGCGTAGCAGTCGACCGATTCAGAGTGATGAAGTGGATACCTGGTGCGCCACCGGCCAGCAACTGCTCACACAGCTCGGTGGCCAGCTCCACTCCGACCTCCCGCACCGCAGCAGGATCGCTCTCCACCGCCAGCAGGCGATCCGTGACAGCCGTGGGCAGCGCCATGCCGGTCAGCTCAGCCATCCGCTGGATCTGCTTGATGTTGGTCACCGGCATGATGCCTGGCAGCACCGGGATGTCACAGCCGAGCGCAGCGGCCCGATCGACCAGCCGGAAGTAGTCATCCGCGCCGAAGAACATCTGGGTGATCGCGTAGTCCGCACCGGCTTGCGCCTTGGCGGCGAGCACCTGAGCGTCGGCCTCCAGTGAGGACGCCTCCGGGTGCTTGTCTGGGAACGCCGCCACTCCGACGCAGAAGTCGCCCAGCTCACGGATCAGCTCCACCAGCTCGACAGCGTGGTTCAGACCCTCGGGGTGCGCGACCCACGGCTGGTTCGGACCGCCGGGCGGGTCGCCGCGCAGGGCCAGCATGTTCCGAACGCCGGAGCCGGCGTACGCACCGATTACTGAGCGCAGCTCGTCGCGGGAGTGCGACACACAGGTCAAGTGACCGATCGGCGTCAGGGACGTGTCCTGGGCGACCCGCTCGGTGACGCGGATGGTGCCGTCCCGGGTCGTCCCGCCGGCGCCGTACGTGATGGAGACGAAGGTGGGGCGCAACTGCTCGATCTCACGCAGTGACCGCCACAGCACCTCCTCGGCCTCCGGGGTCTTTGGT
Source organism: Kribbella antibiotica (assembly GCF_004349055.1). Lineage (GTDB taxonomy): Bacteria > Actinomycetota > Actinomycetes > Propionibacteriales > Kribbellaceae > Kribbella > Kribbella antibiotica. The sequence continues at coordinate 29,950 of NZ_SMKX01000052.1, read as the reverse complement.
GGAAAGAACTCGAAGGAGAACGAACGGGCTCCACTGGACAGCAGCTCGCGGACAGTCGGAGTGCTGCCGGGGAGCGTGGAGGGAAGTCCGTTTGCCATGTGCCAAGGTTACCCGCGCCGTCGATGCCTGTGCAGCGACCGACTACCCTCCGAGACGTGTATGGCGACGTGGATATCCCGGCCGAGGTCCAGCGTGCGCTGACGGGCTTCCTGGACCTGCAGCAGCAGCGACTGACGGCCATCGGGCCCGAGCTGGCCGAGGTGGTGCAGGCGGCCCGGGACGCCACCAGCGGTGGCAAGCGGCTCCGGCCGGCGTTCTGCTACTGGGGCTTCCGAGCCGCCGGTGGTGACTCGGCCCAGCCCATCCTGACCGCCGCAGCGAGCCTGGAGATGCTGCATGTCAGCGCTCTGGTCCACGACGACGTCATGGACTCCTCCGACGTACGGCGTGGTGCTCCGGCCGCGCACCGTCGGTTCGAAGCGTTGCAGCGGACCCGGTCAGAGGCATCTGGTCGTGGTGGAGACCCGGTGAACTTCGGTGTCGGTGCGGCGATTCTGCTCGGCGACCTGTGCCTCATCTGGGCCGACGAGCTCCTGCACACCTCTGGCTTCGACGCGGCCGCTCTGGCCCGCGCCTCCCGCTTCTTCGACTCAGTGCGAGTCGAAGTGACCGCCGGTCAGTACCTCGACCTCGTTGCCCAGGCCAGCGGTGAGTCCGACATGGACCTGGCGCTGCGAGTCCTGCGCTACAAGGCGGCGACGTACACGGTCGAACGCCCACTGCACGTGGGCGCCGCGCTGGCCGGCTGCGACCAGCCCCTGATCGACGCACTGTCGGCCTACGGCCAGCCGATCGGTGAGGCCTTCCAGATGCGCGACGACCTGCTCGGTGTCTTCGGCGACCCCGCCCTCACCGGCAAGCCGGCCGGTGACGACCTCCGCGAAGGCAAGCGCACCGTCCTGGTCGCCTACGCCGTGGACCACGCTTCCGAAGTCCAGCTCGCCGAGTTCGACCGCCTCTTCGGCAAGCCCGACCTGGACGACGACGAGGTCCAGCTGCTGCGCGAGATCCTCCAGGACTCCCGCGCAGTCCAAGCCTGCGAAGACCTGATCACCGAACGCACCGAAGACGCACTCGACGCGCTCGACCGCGCTCCCCTGGCCGACGACACTGCCCGAAAGGGCCTGACCGACCTGGCGATCGCCGCAACCTCCCGCGTGCTCTAGAGGACGGGTACGGCGCTCAGCAGGGCGGGTGTCTTGGCGTCTGGGTGCTCCTGGATGAGCACTCGGAGCTGGCCGGAGTTGGTGGCGTCTTCGGTGAGGATCTGCAGGGCTACGTCGACGGTGTCGTGATCGTGCTCGAGCAGGTGCTCCAGGCCGGTCCACAGGACGATCTCGGCCTCGCCGGTTGAGCGGTCACTGAGGGAGTCGGCCAGGGCGTCCCAGTTGCGGCCGAACCAGCGGGGGAAGTCGAAGGCGGTGGCGCAGAGGTCGAGAAAGCCTGCTTTGTCGTGGATGTCGCTGGTGTCCAGCAGGACGAAGTTCCAGCCCGAAGAGATGACCTCGCGGCGGGTGGCAGCGGCAGTGTGGCTGGAGGACCAGCGGTAGACGCCGGGGCGCAGGCCGTTGGTCAGAAAGGGACCCAGGTCGGTCATTCGTTGTCCTCCGCGATCCGGCGGAACGACTCGTAGTGGTCGTCGGTGTAGTAGCGCTCGTCGCTCTTGCCTGTGACGATCCGCCGGGCGCCACGGTCGCGCTCCCCCGGCGTCTTCACGGTGTACTCGTGGTAGTAGCCGTTGTTCTGCTTGGGCAGGATCTTCTCGCGGTTACCGAAGACCACACCGTCGCGGCTGTACGGGTACGGGCCGCCCTTGTCGATCAGCTTCAGGGTGTCCTGCGCCTCCTTGGGCAGGTCGGCCACTGGCACGTAGCGCAGGCCGCTGACCTCATCGACGGTCGGAGTCGCTGTCGGCTGCTTCTGCGGCGCACAGCCGAAGAGAGACGCAGCGAGAGTGATCACCATCATCGCGATCACTACGGCCGCGACGATGCGCACTGTCTTCGGGTTGGTCATCCGGCACTCCGCAGCCGGCGGCTGAACTCTGCTGCGGCAGCACCCGGGTCGTCAGCCGCAGTGATAGCCCGTACGACGACCACTCGCGTCGCACCGGCCTCCACAACCTCGTCCAGCCGGTCCAGATCGACACCGCCGATCGCGAACCAGGGCTTCGATTGCTGACGACTGGCTGCGTAGGAGACCAGCTCCAGACCGGCGGCCTGGCGACCAGGCTTGGTCGGCGTCTCCCACGTCGGGCCGACACAGAAGTACTCCGACCCCTGCTCGGCCACTGCCGCGTTCACCTGGCTGAAGGTGTGGGTGGACCGGCCGATGATCGGCTCCGGCCCGACGACAGCGCGCGCCGCGTGCACTGGCAGGTCGCGTTGCCCCAGATGCAGTACGTCGGCTCCGGCGGCGAAGGCGATGTCTGCGCGGTCGTTGACTGCCAGCAGCGTGCCGTGCCGCTTGCAGGCGTCCGCGAACACCTCCAGCGCTGCAAGCTCGTCGGCAGCTTCCATCTCCTTCTGCCGGAGCTGCACGATGTCGACGCCGCCGGCCAGGGCAGCGTCCAGGAACTGTTCGAGGTCGCCCTGCTTCTCGCGCGCATCCGTACACAGGTACAGGCGGGCGTCGTGCAGGCGATCCGTGGACTCAGTCACACGGCACAGCCTGCCATGCCGTGCCGGACGTAGGGTTGCGGCATGCCTGAGCACACGTCTGATGTGGTGGTGATCGGCGGCGGGCTGATCGGTCTAGCGATCGCCTGGCAGTTGGCGACGGACGGCGTCCAAGTGACGGTCTGCGACCCCACACCGGGCGCCCAGACCTCCGTAGTCGCCGCTGGCATGCTCGCCCCAGTCACAGAGGTCGAGTACGGCGAAGACGACCTGCTCGCGCTCAACCTGGCCGGTGTCGCAGCCTGGCCCGACTTCGCGGCTCGACTCGAGGATGCGACCGGCCTGTCCGCCGGGCTGCACCAGACGGGCACCCTGTCGGTCGCCTACGACGTCGACGATGCAGCCGAGCTCCGCAGGCTGGCGGAGTACCAGCGCGGTCTCGGCCTGGCCGTTGAGGTGCTGTCCGGTCGAGAGGCACGCAAACGCGAGCCACTCCTGGCCACCGGCGTCACCGGCGGTGTCTGGGTCCCCGGCGACCACTCCGTCGACAACCGGCAAGCAGTCACCGCACTCCTGCGTGCAGTCGAGGTCTCCGGCGTCACACTGCTCCGCCAGAGCGTCGACCACGTCATCACTTCCGGTACGACGGCCATCGGCGTCCAGCTCGCGGATGGGAGCGCCGTACATGCCGGGCAGGTGATTGCCGCGACCGGACCGTGGTCGGCACAACTGAAAGGTGTCCCGCCAGAATTGCGCGCTCCGGTGCGCCCGGTGAAAGGCGAAGTACTGCGGCTGCGGGTGCCGGAGGCATATCGCCCGGCGCTCAATCACACCGTCCGCGCAACGGCTCGGGGATTTTCGGTCTATTTGGTGCCCCGGCCCGGCGGTGAGCTGGTGGTCGGTGCCACGAGCAACGAGCTCGGCTACGACACCCGGGTGCTCGCCGGTGGCGTCTTCGCTTTGTTGCGCGATGCAAGGACCGTGCTGCCGGTCACCGACGAACTCGAACTGGTGGAGACGATTGCCGGGCTCCGGCCGGCGACTCCCGACAACGCACCGATCCTCGGGCCGTCCGGGCTCGATGGGTTGCTCTGGGCAACGGGTCACTACCGCAACGGCGTCCTGCTGACGCCGGTCACCGCGGCCGTTATCGCCGAGACCGTCCGCACCGGAGTGCTCCCTGATCTCGGTAAACCCTTTTTGCGGAGCCGTTTCGGTCAGTTCTGACCTAACAATATAAACATTGAGTTACAGGCGTAACAATCACCCCATTTGCCTCTGTTGTCCCATCCGTACCACCACTTACGGTCAAGTGACGTGACACGGGGAGATGGACTATGCGGAACGTCGTACGTGTACTGACCGGAATTGCGGTCCCGGTGCTGGCTGCCGCGGTGATCACCGCCGGGTCGCCGGGCTTCGGCGCCTACACCGTCAAGAGCGGTGACACCCTCAGCCACATCGCCAGCCGCTACGGGACCAGCGTCAAGACGCTGGTCGCCCTCAACAAGCTCCCGGGCAACGGCAACGCCATCTACGCCGGTGAGGTCCTGAAACTGCCCGGGACCCCGAAGGCCGCTCCCAAGAGCCGGACGGCCGCCAAGACCCCGCCAAAGCGCTCTCAGCTGCGCATGAGCAGGTACATCGTCAAACCGGGCGACACGATCTCCAAGATCGCCAAACGCTTCCGGTGCTCGCAGGCCAACCTGCTGGCGGCCAACCGGATGCGCTCCAGCGACCGCATCTTCGCGGGCAAGACCCTGCGAGTGCCGGTCAAGGTCAAGGTCAAGGCGAGCGCTACCAAGACCACCAAGAAGCGCAAGGCGACCAAGAACAACACCTTCGCCGGCCGCACCTACGCCGACCACATCGTCGCGCAGGCCGACCGCAACCGCGCCACGCTCAAGAAGCGCAAGCTGCCGAGCCGGGCCCAGATGCGCTCCCTCATCGTCGCCACTGCCAAGCGGTACGGCGTCGATCCGGAGCTGGCACTCGCGGTGAGCTGGCAGGAGTCCGGCTGGAAGCAGCGCGTGGTCTCTCCCGCCAACGCCATCGGCGCGATGCAGGTGATCCCGTCCACCGGACGGTTCTCCGCCGGCATCGTCGGCCGCGAGCTGGACCTGCTGAAGGCCCAGGACAATGTGACCGCCGGCGTGGTGCTGCTGGACCGGCTCACCGGTGCGGCCAAGCTCGACATCGCGGTGGCCGGCTACTACCAGGGACTCGGTGGGGTGCGGAAGAACGGCATGTACCCCGACACCAAGCAGTACGTGAAGAGCGTGCTGCGACTGAAGGGCCAGTTCGAGAAAGGCTGGAACCCTCTCAAATGAGCGTTTGACTCTGGTCGGCAGCGGTGCGCCTGGCGCTGCCGACCTGGAGCCTTATCTACACTCTCTGGAGCAGAGGTAGCTTGAGAGGCGGCTCACCAGCAGTGACGGATGACGTGGACACGCAGGTTGGCGACCGCCTCGTCGGGCGTGTGCTCGACGGCCGCTACCGCGTGGGCGCCCGTGTCGCGAAGGGCGGCATGGCGACCGTCTACCAGGCGCTGGACATGCGGCTGGACCGGACCGTCGCACTGAAGATCATGCACGACGGTCTCGGTGACGACGCCCAGTTCGCCCGCCGCTTCGTCGCCGAGGCCCGGGCCGCCGCCAAGCTCTCGCATCCGAATGTGGTGGCCGTCTTCGACCAGGGCGACGACAACGGCACTCTCTTCCTCGCGATGGAGTACATCCGGGGCCGTACGCTGCGTGATCTGATCCGTGAGCACGCACCGCTCTCGCCGGCTCGCGCGCTGGACCTGCTGGCGCCGATCCTGTCCGCGCTGTCCGCAGCGCACGACGCCGGGATCGTCCACCGCGACATCAAGCCAGAGAACGTCCTGCTGTCGGACAACGGCGTGGTGAAGGTCGCTGACTTCGGTCTGGCCCGTGCGGTCAGCGCCACCGGCAACACCGCGACTCAGGGCCTGCTGATGGGGACGGTGTCCTACCTGGCCCCCGAGCTGGTCACCGACGGCAGCGCCGATGCCCGCTCGGACGTGTACTCGTCCGGCATCCTGCTCTACGAACTGCTGACCGGGAAGAAGCCGCATAGCGGTGACACCCCGATCCAGGTCGCCTACGCCCACGTGCACGCGGACGTGCCCGCTCCGTCGCTCCTGCAGCCGAACATCCCGCCGTACGTCGATGCGCTCGTCCAGCGCGCCACCGCCCGCGACCGGGATCTACGGCCGGCCGATGCGCGTGTGCTGAGCCGTCAGGTGCGCCGGGTGCGCAGTGCGCTCGAGGAGGGGCTGCCCGACGACCCGGAGCTCACCGGCGACCTCACCGTGCCGATCCATCAGATCCGGCAGGACAGCGACTACGACGACGGCTACACACGCGAGGTCACCCCGACAACTCCGGTGAGCGCGCTCCGGCACGAGACCATCGTCGTACCGGTGGCGCATGGGCGTCCGACTGGCCAGCCAGCGACGCGCAAGCCACCTCCCCCCGTACGGCGCCGCCCGGGCCGGGGGCTGATTGCGCTCATCATCATCTTGTTGGCGGCGGTCGGTCTCGGCACCTCGGCCTGGTACTACGGCATCCACCGCTACACGACCGCTCCGGACCTGGTGAAGCTCACACCGGCCGCTGCGGCCGTGAAGGCCCAGGAGTCCGGGCTGCGGACCACACTGTCCAACCAGGACTTCTCTGAGGACATCCCCAAGGGACAGGTCCTGTCGACCGACCCGAAGTCGGGCGACCGGATCATCAAGGACGGTGAGATTCAGCTCACCGTCTCCAAGGGACCGGAGCGCTACCGTGTGCCTCAGCTGGCCGGTCTGGATCTGGATGCGGCAAACCTGGCGCTCGCGCCGGTCAAGCTGGTGCAGGGGCAGGTCAACGAGCAGTACAACGAGACGGTGCCGGCCGGTCGGGTGGTTGCCTTCTACCCGCGGTTCGACATGGTGGTAGCGCCGAACACTGCGGTCAACTTCGTGGTCAGCAAGGGCAAGAAGCCGATCGGCGTCCCGGACTTCACCGGTAAGACGTACCGCGAGGCGAACAAGGCACTGCGCAAGCTGGGCTTCGGGGTGACCCGCACCGAGCAGTACGACGCGAAGGTGCCCCAGGGGGCCGTGATCAGCCAGACCCCGAAGAGCGGCACCCTGTTCGCCAAGGACAAGGTGCAGCTGGTCGTCTCCAAGGGTCCGCCGCTGGTCGACGTACCGAATGTGAAGCGCAAATCCCTCGCCGACGCGCAGCGGATCCTCACGCAGGCCGGGTTCCAGGTGAAGGTCGAGAAGGCCCCGCTCAACCTCGGCCTGAACATCGTGGCGGCCCAGAGCCCGGGCGCCGGCCAGAAGGTGCGACCGGGCAGCCTCATCACTGTCACGGTGCTGTGATTAGCTGTCCCGTGTGAATCGCTCTCGCCTTGCCGTACTGGCGTTGCTGACGGTGGCGGCAGCTTGGGGATCGACGTTCTTCCTGACCAAGGACCTGCTCACCAGGATGGACGTCGCCGACTACCTGGCGTTGCGATTCCTCATTGCGTCGGTCGCGCTCCTGCTGATCCACCCGCCCGCCATCGCCCGGCTGAACCGACTGGACCGTGGCCGGGCCGTTGCCCTGGGCATCACTTACGGCATCGCCCAGCTGGTGCAGACCGAAGGCCTGCGGCACACGCCCGCGAGCGTCTCCGGCTTCGTCACCGGCATGTACGTCGTCTTCACGCCGCTCCTGGCCGCGGTGATCCTGCGGCACAAGATCGGCCGGTGGGCCTGGGTGGCGGTGGTTCTGGCGACCGTCGGCCTCGGTGTGCTGTCACTGCGCGGCTTCACCATGGGCACCGGCGAGCTGCTCACTCTGGCCTCAGCGGCTCTGTATGCCTTGCACATCATCGGCCTGGGCGTCTGGTCGACCCCTGAGAACGCCTTCGGGCTCTCTGCGCTGCAGATGGTTACCATCACCTGCGTCTGCGCGGTCGGCGCCATCCCTGGCGGCTTCTCGGCGCCCACCAACACCCGGGACTGGATCAGCGTCGTCTACATGGCTCTGATCGCCGGTGCGCTCGCACTGATCGTGCAGACCTGGGCACAGGCCCATCTGACGCCGACGCGGGCTGCGATCGCCATGACAATGGAGCCAGTGTTCGCGTCGACGTTCGCAGTGCTGTTCGGTACGGAGAGTGTGACCTTGCGGATGCTGACCGGTGGCGCTCTGGTGCTGGCGGCAATGTTCCTGGTCGAGCTGGCACCACGGCGGAAGTTCGAAGCCGAAGTGCAGCACCTCGCCCAATAGGAGTCGCCATGCGGGACAACAGCGCGCGGCGGGTCAGATGGTTCCCCTCCGCGGCGATCGCCGTACTGCTGGCTGCCCTGACCGTTGGCGGCGGGCTGAACATTGCCAGGCACCCGCAGCCCAACCTCGTCATCACCGGCGTGCCCGAGCACACTGGGGCGCCGCTCGACCTCCGGGCGCAAGCCCTGGCCGACCTGGACGCGCTCACGCTGCCCAACGGCGCCACACTGGCCGGCTGGGACGGCCCCTGGCGTTACGTCTGGCCGCGGGACGCGTCATTCGTCGCAGCGGCCCGCTGCGCGGTCGGCCAGTACGCCGAAGCTGCGCGCGTGCTCGATTTCCTCGACCGGATCAAACCCACCACCGGCCGCTGGGAGGCGCGTTATTTCGAGTCCGGCCAACCAGTAGCTGATGGCCGCGAGCAGCAGCTCGACGGCTCCGGCTGGGTGCCGTGGGCTGCGTGGTTCTGCCGGACCGGCGCGCAACACTGGGACATGGTCCGGGAGTCCGCCGATCAGATCACTCGTGAGCTCCGACCGAGCGGATTGCCCGCAGCCTCGCCCGACTACTGGGAGCGGCCCGAGTCCGCAGTCACACTGGGCACAGTCGCTCCCCTGCTGACCGGACTGCGCTCAGCGGTCCAGATCGCCACCGAGCTCGGCCACACCGCCGAGGCTGCGCGCTGGCAGGCCGCCCTGCAGACGTTGTCCACGGCAACCGACCGCCGCTTCGCACCGGACTTCCCGCGCACCCCGGCGTACGCGGAGAGCTTTTTGGAGCCAGGCCTCCAACCGGCTCGGCTCGGTGGCAGCGCCGACGCCATCGTCACGGTGCTGGGCCCACCGTTCGCTCCGGAGCGCGAACTCATCAGCCGCGCCATCGTCGAGACGCGCGCCGCCCTGACCCAGCCGAACGGCGGCCAGAACCCAGGGACGGAGTGGCGAGCAGACGGTGTCGCCTGGACCCCACAGACCGCTCTGTTCGCGCTGAGCGCCGCAGCCCGCGGCGACCGCGCGACGGCCGAGTCCATCCTGAGCTGGCTCAACCAGTACCGGACTCCGAGCGGACACCTGCCGGAGAAGGTCAACCGCGACCACCAGCCCGCCGGTGAGGCCCCACTGGGCTGGACCGCCGCCCTGGTGCTCCTCGCCGACCAGGCCCTCAAGCAACCGCTGCCAATCCCTTAACTCAACAGATCTCCATTACGTCGTGCACCGGCGCGGCCGGCCGCGTCGTGCTCGTCTTGGCCGAGTAGAAGAACGCAGTCGAAGCAATGTCGTCCTGCAACGGCAGATAGCGTCCACCGGACCGCCAGCCCAGCGCCTGTACGTCGACCCGCAGCCGCTCGCGGAACCGGATCGGATCCGGCAGGTGGAACCGGTACATCCCGAACCGCTGCTGACTCACATACTGCCCGTCCGGCCGAATCACCTGAGGCATCCCCAAGTACGGCGTACTGAACTCGGTGTACCCACCCAGGTGCGGTACGTCGAAGTTCCACGCACCCCCGAAGTAGTCCTCGGTCCCTGTACCGCAGATGGTCGGAAACTCCTCATCCCCGTCCAGGTAGAACTTCACCTCACCCTCACCCCACCAGCCACTGCTATTGACGCCCCACGCGAGGTACGTGCCCACGTAGTGCCCCGGACCCTCTACACCGTCGAGCAACGTGTGGACGGTCGCAGCCGCCAGCGGGTTGCTCCGCCGCCACTGCGCATGCAGGTACGCCGATCTCTCCGGTACGGCGCCCAGCCAGTAGTCCACCTGGAAGTAGACGACCACCGTCTCGTCGTGAGTGTTCTCCAGCGTCAGAGTGGCCTGGGACTGGAACGGCATCTCCCAGTAGCAGTTGAAACCGCCGTTCGGGTTCACAGCGACCGGCAGCGAGTTCACCTGCGCGAACTTGCCCCAGCCGGAGCAGAAGAAGTCCCCGACCGGCGTCTCGATCGCCGGAGCCTCGTCACCGTCCCAGTGCGCCCGCAGTACCAGCCGCCGCCAGTGGTCCACCTGAGTGGTCAGCCAGATGTGCGTGACGGCGCCAGATCCGGTGATGTCGGCCAGGGTGGCGGTCTCCCCCGGCCCGATCTCGATCGACGGTGACACCTTCCAGCCCTGACCGAGGTCGCGGGCCGCACGGGCGCCGGTCCCCTCGGTACGACGGCCGCCCTGGCCAGGCTCGCCGGTCGGGTTCTCTGCGCTGATGGAGCGCGTCTCGACATCCACGAGCGCGCTGATTCCGGACAGGTTCCCAAGAGTCATAAGAGCGACCCTAGGCGATGAGAAATCGATTGCCCAGGCCCCTGAGGCCAATCCGCTCCGAAGGCAATCAGCAGGAGCGAACCTTGGCGTCCAGACCAGTGAAACTCAGACAGGCCCGGGGCCGCCCCTGCGCCGGATCGGCGCGCAGGACGAGCGGATAGGCATCGGCGCCGCGCCCAGCCGGCTCGTCGGCCGGAACGCTACCCACAGCGCCACCACGCGCAGTGACGACAGCCCGCACGTCATCGACAGTGACCGCCGTACGGCCGGCTTTAATCGCCGCTGCCTTTGCGTCGGTGGCAACCGCCAGGGCGAAGTCGATCTCCGCCGGCGACGCCCAGGTGGTGGTCGTCACCGGGAACACGACCCCGAACATCGTCAGCCCCACCGCGACAATGATCCGCCGCAGCCGCCGGGTCTGGTCACCGACCAGCAGCGAGGCGCAGCACAACGCCAGTGCCAGCGTCAGCCCCCGCAGGATCCAGTGCCGGTCGAGCCGGCCATCCACCAGCACTGCAGCGGCCACTGCCACCAGAACACAGAAACCACCCGCAGCAAGAGCCTGCACCCGCGAAGACACCGAAACCATGTCGCAGACGATAGACGGCTAGGCGCGCCAGCGGTCGGTCAGCTCCGCCATGCTGGGCGGCGGGCCCGGAAGCTCGCCGCCCGGTTCTTCACCGGCACGATGCATCGCCTCCAGCATCAGCGTCAGATAGCGATGCCGGAGCTGCCGGGTCCGAGTCTCGTCACCGAGCTTGATCGAGGTGATCTGCTCGAGAATCACCGCGAAGTCCTCGACCACGATCCCCGGCCGGAAGTACTCCTTGGTCCGCGCAAACACCGCCCGATCCAGCTCCGAAGCCCGCCCGGCGGCCTCGAACAGCTCAGGTGTCGGGGTGAACGTGCCCGCGAGTCGCTGCGTGAGCGAATTCGTGTCGGCGTCGACGAGCGCCCGCAGGTACGCCTTGAAGGCCACCCATGGATCGCGGTCGTCAGAGAGCGCTTTCTCCGACTCGGCGATGTAGCGGTCGAGGCCGTCGCTGCAGAGCTTGCGCAGCAACTCCTCCTTGCTCGCATACCGGCGGTAGAGCGCGCTGATCCCGACGCCGGCCCGCTCGGCGACCGCGGCGATCGGCGCACCGGGATCGGCGACGAAGACTGCCCGGGCGGCAGCCAGGATCACTTCGTCGTTGCGGGCCGCCTGCGCCTGGCGGCCACTCAGAGCTTTCGTCATGTTTCTCAGATTAGCACTTGAACGGAATGATCCGTTCCGTTAGAGTTTGGAACAGAACAGTTCGTTCCGTTTGAGGAGCAGAAGATGACCGCAGTCGCCGTACTCCCCCGCAGCGCCACCGCCGGCACCACCGTCAGCACCCCCCGCCTGCGCAAGCGCTGGCTCGCCTTCGCCGCCGTCATGACCGCGGCCGTCATGGATCTGCTCGACTCCACCGTCATGAACGTCGCGGCGCCGGCCATCCGCGGCGACCTCGGCGGCTCCTACGCCAGCCTGCAGTGGATGGCGGCCGGCTACACGATGGCGCTGGCCGTCCTGCTCCTGGTCGGCGGGCGGCTCGGTGACCTGGTCGGCCGCAAGCGGGCGCTGCTGATCGGCGTCGCCGGTTTCACCGTGACGTCGTTCCTCTGCGGTCTCGCGGTGTCGCCGGAGATGCTGATCGCCTCGAGAGTCGCTCAGGGAGCGTTTGCGGCCGTGATGCTTCCGCAGGGCTTCGGGCTGGTCCGGGACCTGTTCGAACCCGATGAGCGGACCAAGGCGTTCGGGTTCTTCGGCCCGATCATGGGGCTGGCCGCGGTCCTCGGCCCGATCATCGGCGGCACCGTGCTCGACGCGGACCTGTTCGGCACCGGATGGCGCGCGATCTTCCTGATCAACATCCCGATCGGCATCTTCACCTTCGCGGTCGCCGCCAAGTACCTGCCGAACACCAAGCCCGCCGTCCGCAAGGTATCGCTGGACGTGCCCGGCCTGCTGATCGCGAGCACCGGCCTGTTCGGCCTGGTCTACCCGCTGGTGCAGGGCCACGAGCTCGGCTGGCCGCTGTGGTCGAAGCTGATGCTGGTCGCGTCCCTCCCCGTCCTGGCCGGCTTCGGCATCCACCAGTCCCGCCGCAGCCGCACCGGCGCGACCTCGCTGATCGAGCCCCGCCTGCTGAAGAGCCGCCCGTACCTGTCCGGTGTCTTCTTCGCGGTCGTCTTCTTCGGCGCGATGGCCGGCACCTTCGTCCTCGGCATGTTCCTCCAGATCGGCCTCGGCTACACCCCGATCCGCGCCAGCCTGGCGATGGCTCCGTGGGCCTTCGGCGCGCTGATCGGCTCGGCGATCTCCGGGATGACGATGCAGAAGTTCGGCCGCAAGCTCCTGCACATCGGCCTCGCGCTGATGGCGACCGGCCTGGCCGCGACGTACGCCGTCCTCGCGCTGACCGGCGTCGACGTCGGCGGCTGGGACATCGCCGTACCGACGCTGCTCGGCGGGATCGGGATGGGCATGGTCTTCGTGCCGATGTTCGACATCGTGCTGAGCGGTGTCCGCGACGACGAGGTCGGTTCGGCGAGCGGCATGCTCGGCTCGTTCGAGCAGGTCGGGATCGCCCTGGGCATCGCGATCATCGGTTCGATCTTCATGGGCAAGGTGGCGCACGCAGACGTGGCAACCCGCGCCCTGGCCGCCCTCGACGGCACCCAGACCGCCTTGCTCGCAACGATCGGCGGACTCATCCTGGCCTTCACCGCAGGCTTCCTCCTCCCCAAGACCTCCCGCGAAGGCATCGAGCACTAGTCCCACACCCCACCAGCCGCCGCTCCGCACCCCGCGGAGCGGCGGCGACGCGCCGGTCGGGTCGTTGGGGGTGCGCAGCGGTGGCAGTGTCGGTGGGGTCCCCTCCGGTCTGTGGCCGGATCGCCCCCGAGGGATTGGAACGACTGTGGTTCACGAGGATTCGACCGACCCCGGCACGTGGAGCATCTCGCGACGCCGCGCACTTCAGCTCAGCGGCGGCGTCGCGGCCGTCTCGGCGGTAACCGGTACGACGACCAGCCAGGCAGCGACCGGTACGACGACCGACCCGGCAGCGACCGGCGTGAGCACCAACCGCGCGGTGCTGACGGAGGGCACCAACGTGATGGTCGCCGCCTCGCCCGACGGGCGCTGGCTGGCGTTCGACCTGATAACCGCGATCTGGGTGACGCCGGCAGCGGGCGGGGTTTCGCAAAGACTGACCGACGACCTGCAGGACGCGACCCGGCCGCGCTGGTCACCTGACAGCCGTCGGATCGTCTTCCAGTCCTTCCGCGACGGCAACTTCCACCTCTGGTCAATCGATGCTGACGGCAACAACCTGCGCCAGCTCACCACCGGCCGATACGACCACCGCGAACCACACTTCACCCCCGACGGCACCAAGATCGTCTTTTCGTCCGACCGCGGCAACACCGGTAGCTATGGCATCCACAGCCTCGACCTCACCACGCAGGCGATCACCGTCCTCACCGATGACCCGGCCGAAGAGGCTGAGCCGGCGGTCTCCCCCGACGGTACGAAGATCGCGTTCACCGTCGACGCATCCTCGATCGCGGAAGTCGACCTAGCGACCGGCACCCGTCGTACCGTCGTCCCGGCGCAGACCGGCAGCAGCGTCTACGGTCCCGCCTACTCCCCCACCGGCCAGCTCGCGTATGTCCGCCTGAGCGGCCCGGTCTGCGACCTTGTCGTCGGCGACCAGAAAGTGACCGCAGGCAAGGACGTTTTCGCACTCCCACCCTCCTGGGTCTCCGCCACCGAACTCGTCTACACCGCCGACGGCCACGTCGTCCGCCATCGCCTCGGCGGCGCCCACGCCGTCGTACCGTTCGCTGCCACAGTGCCGATCACCTCAAAGCGCCCGCGCCCGAAGTCCCCCGATCTGGAATCCAACGGATCGCGACCAGTGCTTGGAATCGCGGGCCCCACGGCCTCACCCGACGGCCGCTGGGTCGCCTTCCGCGCGCTCAACGCCTTGTGGCTGGCAGCAACGACTGGCCGCGGGCAACCACGCAAACTCGTTGCCGACGGCTACTTCAACAGCGATCCCGACTTCTCCCCCGACGGCAAGTCATTGCTGTACGCAAGCGACCGCGACGGCACCGCTGACCTCTGGCTGCACGACCTCGCCACCGGCAGCAACCGCAGACTCTCCACCCTGCCCGGCGCTCAGACCGCACCGCGATTCTCCCCCGATGGCAAACAGGTCGCCTACCAAGACCAGGACGGCATCGCCTGGGTCCTCGATCTCGCCACCAAAGCCGTCCGCCAGCTCACACCGACGCTCTTCCAGCCCGGCCGCGTCAGCTGGTCGCGCGACGGCAAGACGCTGGTCCTCGCCGCGGTCAAGCCGTTCTCCAAACGCTTCCGCGAAGGCACCAGCCAACTCCTGTACGTCGACATCGCCACCACCGCCCTCGAATACGTCGAACCGATGCCCTTCCGCTCGCTCGCCACCCGCGGCGACGACGGACCAGTCTTCTCTCCCGACGGCAAACACCTCGCCTTCGTCATAGAAAGCCTCCTGTACGTCGTTCCTGTCGACCACCGCGGCCGCTTCACCGCGGAACCGCGCGCGATCACCGCCGAAGTCACCGACTCGCCCGTCTGGCAGGGCAACGATTCCCTGCTCTACCTCAACAACGGCCGGCTCCGCCGTGTCGGCCTGCACGGCTCCCGCCCACGCACGATCCCGATCAATCTCGCAACACGTCGAGCCACCATCAAGCAGCACGTCACGATCCACGCCGGCGCGCTGTGGGACGGCAGAGAGACCGCTCTCCGACGCGATGTCGACCTCGTCATCGACGGCTCGAAGATCGCCGCGGTCCGCCCGCACCACGGTCGCGCGGACATCGACGCCTCCAAACTGACCGTCATGCCCGGCCTGATCGACGCGCACAACCACTGGCACCTCAGAGGACGAGCCTGGGGCGCAAGGCAAGGCAATCTCTGGCTGGCCTACGGGATCACGAGTACGCGCTCTCCCGGCGATCCGGCGTATCAGATGCAGGAAACCCGGGAAGCGCTCTCTCACGGTTCCCTGACCGGTCCGCGCTACTTCGCCACCGGTGAGGCGATCGACGGCTCGCGGGTCTACTACAACTTCATGCGCCCGACCCTGACCGTGCGGCAACTGGAGCTCGAGCTCGATCGCGTCGAAGGACTCGCCTACGACATGGTGAAGACCTATGTCCGGTTGCCGATCGACTTCCAGCGCCGCGCGATCGCCGCCGTACACAGGCTTGGGCTGCAGTTGTCGTCGCACTACCTCTACCCGGCCGAGCACCTCGGCATGGACGGCATGGAACACACCGGCGCGACCAACCGGCTCGGCTACTCCCACACGGTCAGCCGGCTCGGCCGCGCGTACGCCGACGTCATCACCCTGTTCACCAAGGCCGGCCTGTCCGTCACCCCGACGCTCTTCAACTCGACCATGGCGCACGTGGACGACCCGTCGCTGCTGACCGATCGCCGTACGACGACGCTGTATCCGTCCTGGGAATACACCTACCTGCGCGGCGAGGTGGACACCGCGGCAGGGCCGGCCGGAGTGACAACGCGTGAACTCCTGCGGGGCAACGTCGACATGGTGTTACGCATCCACCGCGGCGGCGGCCTGGTGATCTCCGGCACCGACACCCCGCTCGACAACATCGCGATCTCACTGCACGCCAATCTGCGGTCCATGGTCGCGGGCGGATTCACGCCGTACGAGGCCCTCACGACCGCGACCCGGAACCCGGCCCGCTGGCTCAATCTCGAAGACAAGCTCGGCGTGATCAAGCCCGGCGCCCAGGCCGACCTCTCGTTCGTCACCGGCGATCCGCTGGCCGACATTCGGGCAGCAGCCGCGGTCGATCGGGTGATGGTCGCGGGCAAACTCCACACGATCGATCAACTGCTGGCACCATTTGCAGGCAAGGAGACGACAACCGCTGGTCTCAGCCGCGCCATGGCGCACGCCCAGGATCCGGAGTACTGGTGGCACGAGCCCGAGTGGCTGCATCGACTGTGTTGTGAAGGGTGAGCATGTTCGAGATCGCGACGGCCAGTGCCGCGGACGTCCGGCTGTTCAGCGAATGGGCAGCTGACGAGCAGTGGAATCCAGGCGACTCGGATGCACTGGCGTTCGCGGCTGCCGACCCGGCCGGCTTCTTCGTCGGCCGGTTGAACGGTGAGCCGATCGCCTCGGTCTCCGGCGTTCGCTACGGCAACGACTTCGGCTTCCTCGGGCTGTACATCGTCCGTTCGTCGGAGCGCGGCAAGGGCTACGGCATCCAGCTCTGGCGCCGCGTGATGGAACATTTCGGCGCGCGCAACGTCGCGCTCGACGGAGTCGTCGACCAGCAGGCGAACTACCGCAAGTCCGGTTTCCGCCATGCCTACAACCACATTCGCCACGAAGGCGTTCCCGCACCCGTCACCACCGACCTCACGCTGGTCGACGCCCGCACGATCCCGTTCGACCAGCTGGCAGCCTACGATCGCCGGTTCTTCCCGGCACCCCGCGACGCCTTCCTGGCGCTGTGGGTGGGCCTACCGGAGCACCGCTCACTCGTGGCCGTACGCGACGGCGAGCTCGAAGGCTTCGCCGTGCGGCGACCTTCCCGGACCGGAGCGCGGATCGGCCCGATCTACGCCGCCTCGGACGAGATCGCCGCCGCCCTGATCTCGGGCCTGGCCGAAGGGGAATCGATCGCCGTGGACGTTCCCGATCTCAACGCACCCGCGATGAAACTGGCCGAGCGCCTCGGCCTGGTGCCGACGTTCGAATGTGCGCGCATGTACACGGGCGCCGTACCGGACGTCGACCAGAACGGCATCTTCGCGACCACCACCCTGGAGCTCGGTTAGCGCTTTAGCTCGGTTGGCCTTTAGAAGGGCAGCTTGGGCTGCGGCGGTGCGTGGGTCGGGTCGACGCCATCGAAGAGGCTGCTGATCGACTCACCGCCGTGGATCCGCTTGATCGCCTCGGCGAACAGACCGGCCACCGAGCTGACCTGCAGCTCCGGGAAGCCGTCGGGCCGCGGGACCGTGTCCGTGCTGATCACCTCGGTGATCGACGGATGCGCCCGCAACCGCTCGACGGCCTTTCCGGCGAACAGACCGTGCGTACAGGCGACGGCGGCCTCGGTGCAGCCGAACTCCTTCAGCCGGTCGAGCAGTTCGATGATCGAACCACCCGTGGCGATCTCGTCGTCCAGCACGATCGCCCGCTTCCCGCTCACGTCACCCACGATCGCGTCGATCACGACGCGGTCGTCGGCCAGCCGCTGCTTGCTGCCGGCGGCGACCGGCAGCCCGAGCAGGCGGGCGAACTGGGTCGCCATCTTCGCGGCGCCGAGGTCGGGGCTGACCACGACCGTGTTGCTCAGATCCTGGCCGCGGAAGTGATCGGCCAGTACGCCGATCGCGGTCAGGTGGTCGACCGGCACCGAGAAGAACCCGTGCACCTGCGGCGCGTGCAGCGCCATCGTCAGCACCCGGTCGACGCCGGCCGCGACCAGCAGGTCGGCGACCAGCCGGCCACCGATTGAGATCCGGGACGCGTCTTTCTTGTCCGACCGCGCATACGCGTAGTGCGGCATCACCGCGGTGATCTGCTGCGCCGAGGCGCCGCGGGCGGCGTCGATCATCAGCAGCAGCTCCATCAGGTGTTCCTGCGTCGGCGGCACCAACGGCTGCACGATGTAGACATCGCGCTGCCGGCAGTTCGCCTGCAATTGCGCCTGCAGACAGTCGTTGCTGAAACGATGGATCTCGACCGGTGAGAGCTCGACACCAAGATCTGCACAGATCCGCTCTGCCAGATCTTTATGAGCACTTCCGCTGAACACGACGATCTCTCGCACGGTTCTCCCCGACGCTGCCGACTACGACACCGCGAAGACTACTTGGCCGCGGTGCGCACCTTGTCAGCGAGGGCGTCGACGAGCGACGTGACCAGCGTGATCGTGTCGTCGTCGGTCAGGTTCCCGGCCTCGTCGAACCGCTCGTGCGCCTTGAAAGCCATCACCTCGGGCTTCACGACGACATCGGAGTGCGTCCAGACGAACACCTGCCGCAAGGCCAGCTGCGCCCGTACGGTCCCGAAGTTGGTCGGCGCCGCACCCATGATCGCAACCGGCTTGTGCAGCAGCGACGAGGTCGCCGCCGGCCGCGAAGCCCAGTCGATCAGGTTCTTCAGCCCACCGGGAATCGAGTAGTTGTACTCCGGCGTCGCGAACAGCACGCCGTCCGCCGCCCGAATCCGCTCCCGCAGATCTCGCACGCTCTCCGGAAGGTTCTCGTCGGTGTCCAGGTCGCCGTTGTAATGCGGCAGCTCCCCCAGCCCGTCGTACAGCTCGATCGTCACGCCCGCCGGCGCATGCTTCTGCGCCGCCCGCAGCAACGCCGTGTTGAGCGAGCCCGCCCGCAAGCTCCCCGAAATCCCCAAGATCCTGATGTCAGTCATTCAACTATTTAAACATAAACTACCTGTTCTCGCGACCCGCCCCCTCGCGCCCAAAGAGAAGCCGCCGTGTCTTTGAGCGCCAACCCCCACTTTGAGTACCCACCAACCACATTTCGGCCGAAAAAATGACTGGTGGATACCCAAAGTGCCACTTCGTGCCCAAAGAAACGGCGGCCTGCCGAGGACACGGGCGCGTGTCTTTGGGCGGATTGCGGGAGCGGGCGGCGGCGGATCCGCGATGTGGGGCAGGGTCGCGATGTGGGGCAGATCCGCGGCAGGCCGAGCGGGGTGCTCGACGGGTCAGTGCGTGAGGATGTGCGCCAGGGTGGAGGCGGCGGTGCGGCAGTCGGCCGCGGAGGCGTCCAGGTGGGTGACGACTCGGAGCTGGGTGGCGCCTACGCCGCCGATAAGGACGCCTTCGGCGCGGGCGGCGGCCACTACTTCGGCGACGGTTTTGCCCGTCACCGCGAGGTCTGCGATGACGATATTGGTGTCGACCTGGTCGGGTTTGACCGAGCCGGGCGCAGCGTCGGCGAGGACCTCAGCGATCACGCGCGCATTGGCGTGGTCTTCCGCGAGCCGGTCGATGTTGTGCTCAACCGCATAGAGACCAGCAGCAGCCAGTACGCCGGCCTGTCGCCAACCCGCGCCGAGCCGCTTCCGCCAGATTCGGGCTTCGCGGATCAGCTCGGCGGAACCGACGAGGACCGAGCCGACCGGTGCGCCCAGCCCCTTCGACAGACACACACTCGCGGCCGCGGCACGAGCGGCGTACGAGGCAGGGGTGCGGCCCGTGGCGACCGCGGCGTTCCAGAGGCGGGCGCCGTCCAGGTGCAGCGGGATTCCGCGGGATTCGAGCTCGTCGGCCAACGCGTCGTACCCGTGCTGGATCGCGCCGCCGCCGAAGTTGTGTGTGTTCTCGACCGAGACGGCCGAGGTGGTGACGAAGTACGGACCGAGGTCGGGCGCGATCAATGCCGAGACCTGTGTGAGGTCGGTCGGCCCGATCCACGTGCGGGTGGTGACGCCGCTGACGGCCGCGTGCGCGCCGAGCTCGGCGCGCACCACATGCGCACTCGCCTCACACAACAGCTCACCGCCACGCGGGACCAGAGCCTGTACGCCGAGCAGGTTCGCCAGCGAGCCGGTCACCGTGAACAGGCCCGCCTCGTGCCCGAGGAGGCCGGCGACGGTCTCCTCGAGCTGGTTGGCGGTCGGGTCCTCGCCGTACACGTCATCGCCGAGCGGCGCGCTCGTCATCGCCGCCAGCATCCCGGCCGACGGCCGGGTGACGGTGTCCGACCGGAGATCGATCACGCCCGTGCTGCCCGCAGCCGCTCGGCGACCAGGAAGGCGAGCTCGAGCGACTGGTGCCGGTTCAGCCGCGGGTCGCAGGCCGTCTCGTACCGGTTCGCGAGGTCCTCGGCGACCAGCGCCTCACCACCGCCGACACACTCGGTGACATCGTCGCCGGTGAGCTCGATGTGCATACCGCCCGGCCAGGTGCCGACCTGCTCGTGCGCGTCGAAGAAGCCCTGGACCTCGTCCATGACCGCGTCGAAGCTGCGGGTCTTGTAGCCGTTCGGGGTTTCGAAGGTGTTGCCGTGCATCGGGTCGCAGACCCACGCGATCGGCGAACCGTGGTCACGGACGGCCTCCAGCAGCGGCGGCAGCCCGTCGCGTATCTTGCCCGCGCCCATCCGGGTGATGAAGGTCAGCCGGCCCTCGACGCCCTTCGGGTTCAGCTTGTCGATCAGGGCCCGGATGTACTCCGGAGTCGTGGTCGGGCCGATCTTCACGCCGAGCGGGTTCGACAGCGAGGACAGGAACTCGATGTGCGCACCATCCAGCTGACGCGTCCGCTCCCCCACCCATAGCAGGTGGCCGCCGACGTCGTACGGCTGCTCGGTGCGTGAGTCGATCCGGGTCAGCGCGTGTTCGTACTCGAGGATGAGCGCCTCGTGCGAGGCGTAGAAGTCGACGGTCTTGAACTCGTCGGCCGTCGCCCCACAGGCGCGCATGAAGGCGAGCGCCCGCTCGATCTCGGTCGCGAGCTGCTCGTACCGCCGGCCGACCGGCGAGGAGTTCACGAAGTCGGTGTTCCACGCGTGGACCTGGTGCAGGTCGGCGTACCCACCGGTGGTGAACGCGCGCGTCAGGTTCAGCGTCGCGGCGGCCGCGTTGTAGACCCCGCGCAGCCGGCGCGGGTCCGGAATGCGCGCCTCGGGCGTGAACTCCAGCCCGTTGACCGCATCTCCCCGGTACGACGGCAGTGTCACGCCGTCGCGGGTCTCTTCGCCGGAGCTCCGCGGCTTGGCGTACTGCCCGGCGATCCGGCCGACCTTCACGACCGGCACACTCGCGGCGTACTGGAGCACGACCGACATCTGCAGGAGCACCCGCAGCTTGGCCCGGATGTTCTCCGCGGTCACCCCGTCAAAGGTCTCCGCGCAGTCACCGCCCTGCAGCAGGAAGGCTTCGCCGCGCGCCACGGCGCCGATCTTGGTCGTCAGGTCGTCGCACTCACCGGCGAACACCAGCGGCGGCAGCGTCCGCAGCTCCCTGATGACCTGCTCCAGCGCCACCGGGTCAGGCCACTCCGGCTGCTGCAGCGGCTTCATCTCCCGCAGCTCGTCCAAAGTGGGAACCCCAGGCACTTCCCCGGCACTCAACGTCGCAAATTGCATATCCGCAGCTTATTCGAGGCCCCCTACCCGCTGCACTGCTGTCTCAGTCACAACGGTGAACAACGGTCAGCGGCGCGGTGTCCAGGCGTCGCCGTACTGTGGAGCTTCGTCGTCGTCCTCTTCGTCGTCCTCGTCCTCTTCGGCCTCGTCGTCAGGCTCGGCCTCAAGCGCCTCGATGACCTCGAAAAGCCGCGGCAACCGGGCCTGGAGTTCGGCGTCGTCGTCGAAGTCGAAGGCGTCACCGACAGGGCCGTCAGGGACCGCATTCGGGCTCACGCCAGGCGGGAGAGAGGCGTCGGCGACCCGTTCATAGGCCGTCGAGGCGGCGTACATGAGCGACTCGCCGTCGAAGTCTGCGTCGGCATCCGGGTCGAGCAGACCGGCCAGCGAATCCGGGTCGGCGACGGCCGCATCCCAGGACGTCCGGCCCTGCCCGATCAGCCAGGCGCGGAAGTAGTCGAAGCCGTCGTCCGAAGCACCACCACAGATTAAGTAGGCCGCTGCCCACAGGTCGACCCGGTACGACTCGGTGAACAGCCGCTGGAACTCGTCGTCGAAGTCGGCGATATCCGCCGGCTCAAGCTCGGCCAGTACGTCGATCAGCGCCTCGGCCAGGTCTTCCGTGTCTTCGTACGTCTCCTCGACCTCGGCCCGCGCGCGGGCGATCGTGTCCCAAAACCCCTGTCGATCCATGCGCACATGATTGGCACCCGAAGGGTCACCCGAAGAGCGCGACGGCCGCCCGGGAAGTGAACTCTGCGCGCTCAGCCTCAGCCACCATCAGCGCGGCAATGCCCGCCCGGGGTGAGCGCGGCGGGAGCAGGCGCCGGAAGCCGGGCACCTCGACCAGTCGACCGTTGCCTTGGTACGGCTTGTTCGTCAGCATGCCGGCCGCCACCACGGTCCCACCGGCAGCCAGTACGGCGGTGTCGGCGACCGCCTTGGCTTCCCAGTCGTCCAGCACCTTGCTGAGCAGCCAGCCGTTCACCGGGCCGAGCGCACCGGCCGTGGCACCAGCGGCGAGCGCCCCCAGCCAGATCACCCGCTTCCCAGATTTCACAACCAGTTCAGCTCCGTTGCTCAGAATCTGCGGGTCCTGGCCCTTGGCCACACCTAGCCCGCTCAGCACGACATCCACACCCGCCAGTGCATCCAGCACCGACTCTGGCACGGCCACATCCGACTGGACCACGTGCACTCCGCCGGACCACGGTGCCGCGGCTGGGCGTCGTACGAGCGCGGTTACCTCGTGCCCGCGCTCCACCGCTCTCGCCACCAGCAGCCGTCCGGTCTGGCCGGTAGCGCCCAGGACTGCGATCTTCATGCCGCAGCCAGTACGTCGAGTGCCGCCTGCTGCACGCCCGGCGCTGAAGCCAGGAAGTCGCTGCTGGTCACGTCCCACGGCTTGCCCGCCAGATCGGTCACCAGCCCACCGGCCTCGCGGACCAGCAACGCACCGGCCACTAGCCCGGACCGGACATCGGAGTGCTGCCAGAACGCCTCCATGCGCCCGGCCGCGACCTGGATCAGCCGCAGTGTGGCCGGCACTGAGGTCTGCACGATCAGTGCGCCGGTCAGCATCGCAGTGACGCTCCGCCCGATCTTCTGGAACGTCTCCACGCTCTCTCCCGGCCGGGCCTGACCAGTGCCGACCAGAGCAGCACCCAGGTCGGTCTTGGCCGACACGGTCAGCCGCTCACCGTTCAGGTACGCGCCCTCGCCAGCGACCGCGGAGTAGGTCTCTCCGGTCAGAGGCAGGTGTACGACGGTCAGCACCGGCTCGTTGTCGCGCACCAGCGTCGCGGTAACCGACCACTCGGTCATCCCGTGGATGTGGTTGATGTTGCCCTCGACCGGGTCGACGATCCACCACTCGCCCAGCGGCAGCGCACCGCCTTCCAGCTCGTCCTCGACCCAGCCGGAACCGGGACGCGCCGCGAGCAGCGGCTCCTTGATCAGTGCGAGTACGGCGTCGTCGTTGGCATAGATGGCTTTCACGATCGCGTCCCCGTCAGCCGGCCGGGCATCGGCGGAGAACCGCTCCAGCAGCAGCGGTCCGGCGGACTGGACGATCTCGGTGATGTTCTCGATGAGGTTCATGTCTACGACGCTAGAAGCGTCGAGACCTAACAACAAGTGCAACCTTGGTAGGTCTAGCATTACCCAAATGCACTTGGATCTGAACCTCCTCACCGCGCTCGACGCCCTACTCGAAGAAGGCAGCGTCGCTGGGGCCGCCGAGCGGCTTCATGTGACCCCGCCGGCGATGAGTCGGACGCTGGGCCGGATCAGGCGGGCGACCGGCGATCAGATCATGGTTCGCACCGGCCGCTCGATGACGCCGACGCCACATGCGGTCGCACTGCACGCCCGTGTGCACGAGCTGGTCCACCAGGCCCAGGTGCTGCTGTCACCGGAGCGCAGCATCGATCTGGCGACGCTGGAGCGGACATTCACGCTGCGCTGGCACGATGCGCTCACCGTGGCCTACGGCCCGGCGCTGCTGACCGCAGTCCGCGCGCAGGCTCCCGGCGTACGGCTGCGGTTTCTCCCGGAGTCCACCGCGGACACGCACGAACTGCGGCGCGGTGAGGTGGATCTTGAGGCGGGCGCCGGGGTCCCACAGCTCCCGGAGGCGCGGCATGAGCTGGTCGGTGAGGGGCATCTGGTGGTCGCCGTCCGCGCTGGCCACCCGCTGGCCGAGGGCGAGCTCACCGCTGAGCGGTACGCCGCTGCCGAGCATGTGACGGTGTCGCGGCGCGGCCGCCTGGCTGATCCGATCGACGACTTACTGGCTGATGCCGGGCTGCGGCGTGAGGTGGTCGCCGCCTCACCAACGGTCGCTGTCGCGCTCCAATTGGCACGGCTGAACGATCTCGTCGTGACGGTCCCCGACGTCACCAGCCGCGAACTACTCGTCGACTTCGGGCTCATCGCGCTGCCGCTACCGCTCGACGTACCGGCGATTCCGATCCGGCTCGCCTGGCATCAGCGGTATGACGGGGATCCGGGACACGCCTGGCTACGGGACCAGGCGCGCGCCGTACTGCAGGGTCAGGAGGCTTTGGTGTCGCCCAGCCGCAGGTGATCGTCGACCGACTCGCCGGCCTTGATCAGCTCCTTGGCCTTGTCGGCATACATGTCGACGTACTCCTGGCCGGACAGGTCCATCAGGGCGTACATAATCTCGTCGGTCACCGAGCGCAGCACGAAGCGGTCGCGCTCCATGCCCTCGTACCGGGAGAAGTCCAGCGGCTCGCCGACCGCGACGCCCGGACGGTTCATCCGCGGGAACAGCTTGCCCGGCTCACGCCGCCAGACCTTCGGCAGCACCGAGCCCGGGGGCTGCAGCTTGTGGGTGTCGATCATCGCGACCGGGATCACCGGGACGCCGGCGACGATCGCCATCCGTGCCACGCCGGTCTTGCCCTTGTACAGGCGGCCGTCGGGTGAGCGGGTGCCCTCGGGGTAGATCCCGAACAGCTGGCCCTTCTCCAGGATGCCCAGCCCGGTGTTCAGCGCGGCCAGCGAGGCGCGCCCGCCGGAGCGGTCGATCGGGATCTGGCCGATGGACCGGAAGAAGGTCGCCATCAGCTTGCCCTTGATCCCGGGCGCCGTGAAGTACTCCGATTTCGCCGGGAAGACGATCTGCCGCGGCACCGCGACCGGCAGGAAGATCGAGTCCGCGAACGCGAGGTGGTTGCTGACCAGCAACGCCGGGCCGTCGGTCGGGATGTGGTGCAACCCCGTCACCTTCGGCCGGAAGAAGAGCTTCACGAATGGTGCAACGATGAACTGTCTGATGAGCAGGTACAGCATCCGCCTCGACCTCCGTCACTCGCCCGACAGCTTGAATCATCCCACCAACCCGAGGCAGGACACTACGTTCAAGCTTCCCACTCAGGCAATGTCACCGCCAGGAATGTTGATGTTGCTCACTGTGTTGTCAACTCAATGCAGACTGGACGTGGTCCAGATGCGACCATTGATTCGCGGCGGGGTGGGGCCTGGTGCCACCGCTCACGGCCGCCTGTGAGGAACCCCACGACCGGGCGAGGAGTCGACCGTGCCAGTGCAAGTCCACGCGGAGGAGTTCCGCAGTGCCGGGACCGGGGAGAACGCCGCCGTCGGCGTCCTGCTGAGCCACGGATTCACCGGCTCACCGCGCTCGATGCGCCCCTTCGGTGAGCACCTGGCCGACCTCGGGTACGGCGTTTCTGTGCCGCGACTGCCCGGTCACGGGACCACGTGGCAGGAGATGAACCGCACCGGCTGGCCGGACTGGTACGCCGTACTGGCGAACGAGCTGGCCCGGTTGCGCCAGGAGCACGACCAGGTGGTCGTGGTCGGCCTGTCGATGGGTGGTGCGCTGGTGCTGCGGCTGGCCGAGGAGCACGGCGCGGACATCTCCGGTGTGGTCCTGATCAACCCATCGGTGAGCACCGAGGACAAGCGGCTCGGGCTGCTGCCGGTGCTCTCGAAGGTGATCCCCTCGTTCCCGGGCATCTCGAACGACATCAAGAAGCCGGGTGTCGACGAGGGTGCGTACACCCGGATGCCGCTCAAGTCGGCGCTGTCGCTGTCGAAGCTGTGGAAGGTCGTGCAGACCGACCTGCCCAAGGTCACCCAGCCGGTCCTGTTGTTCCGCAGTACTGTCGATCACGTGGTCGAAGCCAGTTCAGCCCGCCGCGTCCTCACCTCGATCTCGTCGCGCGACGTCACCGAGACCCTGCTCGAGGACAGCTATCACGTCGCGACCCTCGACAACGATGCGCCGCGAATCTTTGACGACACGGCCGCCTTTATCGCGCGCGTGACCGGCCCTGCCGATGCGTGACAACGGCCTGACCGCAGCTGAGTACACCTCGCTCGGCGGCATCGACCCGCTGATCGCCGAGGCCGTCCTGGCAGCGCTCGCCAAGGCGAACATCGCGGCGTACTGCGAATCCTCCGAAGCGACGCCGGACGAGCTTTTCGTCGACACCTCGCAGGTCGAGCAGGCCCGCCCGGTCATCGTGCGCAGCACCGAGGACGCCGAGTGGAAGTCGCTGGTCGAGCAGTTCAACGCGCCGTCCGCGCCTGGCCACGACGGCGGTGAAACGCCGGTGCCGCGGTGGCCGGTCAGCGAGGACGTGGACGAGAAGTACGAACCGCTGATCGACGTACCGGCTGGCCTGATCGTCGGCGACGAGCCGGACGAGGAGCCCGAGCCGCGCCCGAAGCGGGCCGCCGACGACCCGCACGATCACTTCGTCCCACCGGAGCCGCCACGCGGCCCGAAGCTGGACTGGCCCAGCCGGCTCGCTTGGCTCGGTCTGCTCGGCGGGCCCATCCTGCTGATCCTGGCCGCCCTCCTCGACTTCGGCGACCGCCGGGTCACCGGTGTCGCGGTCCTCGGCTTCATTGCCGGCTTCCTCACGCTGGTGATTCGGATGAAGGACCGGCTCCCCCAGGACGACACTCCGGACGACGGAGCCGTGGTGTGAGTTAGCATCAGCAGATCGTCGGACAATCTGACGTTCTTAGTGAGGGAGGTACCCCCGTGCAGGTCAGCGAGACGGTTGAGATCACCGGCCACCTGATGGATTCGGGGTTACTGTCCCGGGTGCTCGACGACATCCGCGGGTACGGCGGTGAGTACACGCTGGACAAGTTCGACCTCGGCTACGACAAGGACGACCCGTCGACGGTCCGGATGACGGTCGGGGCGGACGACGAGGAGTCGCTGCAGCGGTTGCTGATGCGGATCCAGACCAAGGGCGCGAACCTGGTCGACCCCGGCACGCCCGAGATCACCGAGGTGAGCCAGGACGGGGTGTTCCCGGACGGGTTCTACTCCACCACCAATCTCCCGACGAGCGTCCGGCTGGACGGTCACTGGGTGCAGGTGCAGCAGCCGGAGATGGACTGCGGTCTGCTCGTCGAGGACGGCGCCGTACGGACGATCCCGATGTCCGAGGTCAAGGCCGGGATGCGGATCATCTCCAGCGCCCAGGGCGTGAAGGTGACGCCGCCGATCGTCGCGAGCACCGAAGAGGGCTTCGGC
This sequence comes from Kribbella antibiotica, assembly GCF_004349055.1. Classification (GTDB taxonomy): domain Bacteria; phylum Actinomycetota; class Actinomycetes; order Propionibacteriales; family Kribbellaceae; genus Kribbella; species Kribbella antibiotica. The sequence goes on along the minus strand of NZ_SMKX01000052.1, from coordinate 2,491 downwards.
TTCATGGAGTCCGACGTGTCGAGCGAGAAGCCGCAGCGCGTCCTGGTCCAGCAGGTCGCCGACGGCATGCGCGAGGCGAAGGCGAACGGCCTAAAGGTGCTCTGGGTCGGCGGCCCCGGCATCGTGCACACCGGCGCCGCGCCGGCCATGGTCGCGCTGGTCGAGGCCGGATTCGTCGACATCCTGTTCGCCGGAAACGCGCTGGCCACCCACGACATCGAGTCGTCCCTCTACGGTACGTCGCTCGGTGTCGACCTGGCCCGCGGTCGCGGCGTCGAGCACGGCCACGAGCACCACATCCGCGCCATCAACACGATCCGCAAGTCCGGCTCGATCGCGGCCGCTGTCGAGCAGGGCGTGCTGACCTCCGGCGTGATGCACGCGATGGTCAAGCAGGGCAACAAGTTCGTGCTCGTCGGCTCGGTCCGCGACGACGGCCCACTGCCGGACGTCTACACAGATGTCCTCGAGGGCCAGCGCGCGATGCGCGCCGAGCTCGCCGAGGTCGGCTTCTGCCTGATGGCCGCGACGATGCTGCACTCCGTTGCCACCGGCAACATTCTGCCGGCGTCCGTCCCGCTGACCTGCGTCGACATCAACCCGGCCACCGTCACCAAACTCGCCGACCGCGGCTCCACCCAGGCCCGCGGCATCGTCACCGACGTCGGCCTGTTCGTCGAGCACCTGGCCCGCGAGCTCTCCCCGTCGTACGCCGAGGCAAAATAGCCGGGTGACCCCAGACTTCGCGGCGTTCCGGCTGCAGTTCACGGCGTTCTTGCGCAAGTTCGAAGAGGCCAACTCCGCGTTCGTGAACGGCGATGTCTCGCTGTGGATGCCGCTGGTGTCGCGCAGCGAGGTGAGCTCGATCTTCGGCGGTTTCGGCGGCCGCGAGGTTGGGTGGTCGCAGGTCGGCCCGCGGTACGAGTGGGCGTCGGCGCAGTTCGCCCCGAGTGGTGCTGCCGTGCAGTTCGAGTACCTGGACCAGCACGTCAGCGCGGACTCGGCGTACACGGTCGCCATCGAGCGCTGCACCGTCCGGTACGTCGAACGCCCGGGTGAGCATCGTCACGAACTGCGAGTGACGATGGTGTTCAGGGTCGAAGATGGCGACTGGAAGATGGTCCACCGGCACGCGGACCCGCTCGCCGCCCCGCCGACCCCTCAACTGCTTGGATGACCCTTATGACCGAGCTTGTGCACCTGACCGTGGCCGACGGCGTCGCGACGCTGACCCTGGATTCGCCGCACAACAAGAACGCGCTCTCCCAGAAACTCACCGGCGAACTGCTGGCGCACTTGGAGAGCGCGGCCGCGGACGACGCCGTACGGGTGATCGTGATCCGGTCCGCGCTCGACGTGTTCTGCTCCGGCGCCGACATGTCCGAGGCGACGAGCGTCGGCATGGGCGTCGGCGCCCAGCGGATGGTCGACGTACAGCGCGCGATCGTCGCCAACCCGAAGCCGGTCGTGGCGCGGGTCTCTGGCCCCGTCCGGGCCGGCGGAATCGGCATCGTCGCCGCCGCTGACATCAGCGTCGCCGGCGCCAGTACGACGTTCGCCCTGACCGAGGTCCGCCTCGGCCTGGCCGCCGCCACCATCTCCCTGACCGTCCTGGCGCGCATGAGCGACCGCGCCGCCGCCTACACCTTCCTGACCGGCAACACCTTCGACGGCATCGAAGCAGCCCGCCTCGGCCTGGTCACCCTCACAGTCACCGACGACGAGCTCGACACCGCCCTCGAGTCCCTCGTCGACTCCGTCCTCAAGGGCGTCCCGCAGGGTCTCCGCGAAACCAAAAAACTCCTCAACCGCGAACTGCTGGCCGACATCGACGCCCGCGGTAGTGAGCTCGCCGAGCTCTCCGCTTCGCTGTTCGGGTCTCCTGCTGCCCAAGAAGCCATGCTCGCTTTCCTCAACCGCCGCAAGAAGTAGGCCATCGCAGTACGGCGATGGTTACCCGCCGCGCCGGGTGCGTGGCAGGGTCGCCGTACGGGGGGGGTGGGGTTGCCTGCGACCGGTCGCGTAGGGGTGGGATGGTTGCTCGCCGCACCGGACAAGCCGGACACGTTGTCTGTGGCTGGTCGCCGCGGCGGCCGCGTTACATAAAGAGCTTGGCTGGGCCCGGCGCGGGGTTGAGGTACTGGCGAGGTCGGCGATCGCGTTCCCGCCGCTTGAGGTACTCGCTATGGTTGCGGCCGGTAGCGGGGAAGCCTGGAACGTGACCCTTTGTTGGTGGTGAAAAGCGCTGGCAAGGAGGCCGGGGGTGCTGCCACGCCCGGCCGACCCCCGGCCACCTCGCTGGTTGCCCATTTTCCGTCGCGGCGCTGTCCACTCGTCGGGGGTTCGTCGGCTGGGTGGTGGGCTTGAACAAGTAATTACCTAATAAGAGTTATCGGGTCGCCCGTCGGGCAGACTCGGACTGGTAAGCCGCTGGTGGGTGAGCACTTCTATTACCTGGACCTGTGAGTCTTGGGGACAGAGCGTGCCCCTG
>NZ_SMKX01000051.1 GCF_004349055.1 Kribbella antibiotica | reverse complement strand
TAAGAGACAGCCCACCCCGTCCACCAGGCCGTCACCAGCCACCGCCAGTGGTTCGCCGACACCATGACCGCCGTCTTCACCGAGCTAGCCCGGACACGCCCCGAACCCGCCTCCCGCCACTTCGTCATGATGCGAGACGGCGCCATGGCCGCCGGCTGCCTAGCCAACCCCACCGAAGTCTGCGAAACCTTCCTCCACGGCGTAGAAGGCATCCTCTCCATCCGCACCCTCTGACCTGCCCTGGCAGACTGCCCGGCATGTTCATTCTGCAGTCCGACGGCCGCACGCTGGAGGGCTTCACCGCCTACCGCGAGTACGTCGAGACCAACGCCGACCGGTTCCCCGTCGGCGCTCTGCACCTCGCCCAGACGGACTGGTACTACGCCTCCTACGACCCGCGCGGCCCACACGACAGCCGGCTGGAAAGCATGTCGATGACGGAGCGGACCGGCCCCGGCAAGCCGCACTGGCACAACCGACTGGTCTCCCTCGAGCTAACCCTGCGCGGCGCGTACGACGACGGCTACATCAAGCTGCGCTACCCCACTGTGCACTCCTACACCCTCGACGGGTTCGCCGCAGGCACCGGCCATTCCGACTGGCGCTACGACGAACTACGCCTCAACGAAGCCGGCCACCTGGTCCACGAAATCGAGTGGTGGTTCATGAATGCGACCGCCCGCTGGCTGATCACCGCCGACGACATCGAACTCTCCTGGCAACCGGACGAGGGCGAACTTGAATCCATCACACCCCACCAGGTCCCCCAAGCCTGACCCACTAGAGACCCGGTACGTCGGCAGCGGGCGGCGGCGTGGGCCCACACCGCCGCCGCCTGTGACGGCGAACGTGGGTCAGACTCGGAGCGACGTGATCGCCTGCGCTGCTAGGCGTTCGGCGTGCTCGGGGTTGGCGAGCCAGCCGATCCAGCCCTCGTTCATCGACGGGGTGGAGCCGTTGCGCGTGGACTGGCGGTAGTCGAGACAGGCCAGCCACAAGGGCCGCATGGCCAGTACGGCGGGGAGTCGGTCCAGCTCGTCGTTGGTGAGCTGGATGTGGTCGCGGTAGCTGCGGGCGACCGCGGCGACACCCTCGCTGTTGCCCTCGCCGGCGGTTGTTAGTAGCCAGGCCAGGGCGGGCAGGCGGGGGCCGCGGCCGGAGCCTGCCCAGCCGACGATGGAGACGTTGCCAGGGGCACCGACGGCGGCCCAGCCGTGATAGTTGCCGTGGGTGAACGCCTCGGGCAGGCCTTCGGCGTCATCCGCGTGCTCGACCTTGTCGCGGAGCCACTCGAACATCTCGCGGCCCTCAGGAGTAACGGTGTCCTCGACGCTCACCAGAAAGCTCATCGCGGCCGCGAGGTCCTGTTTCGGTCGTCCTGCAAAGAAAGCGCCGTCGTGCTCCTCGGCCCCTCCGTCCCGCGCGACGGCGCCACCGGTCGCGGGCAGTTTGTGCAGGCGACCGAGCAGGCTCGCCAGCTCGTGGAGCACCGCCGGCGACTGGTCCGGGCGGCCACCTTCGATGTACTCGGTCACGATCACGCCGCTGCCCTCGAACACCGACACAGGCTTGTCGTGCGCGAGCCGTTCGGCGGGGAAGTCGTGTGCGGCCAGGAACCGGAGGATCTCCGCATCGCCCTCAACACGGCCGACCGTGTCCGCTGCCGATGAGAAGACGCGAGCGATCCAGGGCGAGCCGTCCGCTCGCTTGACGACCAGCGTCCAGGGGTAATGGCCGATCCAGGACCCGCTGGGCCGTGTCTCGGGGTCGTCGTCGATCGGCGCGATCGAGGTAATGCTGATGCCGTATCGCGTCTCGAGATGCGCCCTCAGTTCGGCGAACTCGACAGGGCGAGTGCTCGCGAACGGCGACGTACGGCCCTTCTCCAACGCGGCGCGAGCCTCGGTGTACCGCAACCCGGTCGCCTGTGCCCGCTGACGCACTGCGCGCTTGAAACTGCCTTCTTTGGTCATGACAAGCCTTCCTCGATGTGCCCGATTCCCCCAGCGAAGCGGCACTCGAAACAGGCCTGGACGACAGCAACCTTGAGGGCAGATTCCCCTTCACCTTCACGAGGGTCTGACTGGGGCAGGTCCTCAGAGGCTGGGCGTCGGCAACGCCGTACGCCGATCCTGCCGGGGCCCGGGCGGCCGTGTCAACGGTGGCGCTGATGCCGAGACAGACGAAACCCAGGTCGTTCTGCGGCCAGTTCACGCGACTCAGCCCGGCTCCTTCAGGCTTTGGTTGCCTCCAAAATCGACATCCGGGTCGTTGTGTCGAGGACCCGGATCAAGCGCAGTCCGGCGGCCGCGAAGAGGCCGGCGAACTGTTGCTCGGTGCGTTCGCGGCCGCCGGGCAGCACCAGCATGTTGAGATCGGAGAAGGCCGCGCCGAGCTCGCGGCCCGGCCGGTCGAGGACCACTTCGACGACGAGCACGACGCCGCCGGGGTTGAGTGAGGCCGCGCAGGTGCGAAGGATGTCGAGGCAGCGATCATCGCTCCAGTCGTGCAGGATCGATTTCAGCAGATACGCGTCGGCCGGCGGCAGTTCCTCGAAGAAGCTTCCGGCGACGGCCGACCAGCGCTCACGCAACGCCGCAGACTTCGGCGCTTCGGCCACCACATGAGCCAGGTCGAAGACTGTGCCTGCCAGATGGTCGTGTTCGGTGAGAACCGCCTCGAGCAGCACGCCACGACCACCCCCTACGTCGACGACGTCGTGGCTCCTGCCGAAGTCGTACGTCGTCGCAACCGCCTGCGCGATGTCCGAACTGAGCGCGGCCATGGTGTCGTTGAAGATCAGGTTCTGCTGCGGCAGCCGTTGCCGATGAGTCCACACATCGACGCCGTGCAACGCTTCGAAGGCGGTCTCGCCGGTCCGTACGCTGTGTTCCAAGTGACCCCAAGCGGCCCACAGTGCGGGATCCTGCAATGTCCTCGCCAGCGGCCGTAGCGATCCGGGCACGTCCGATCGCAGCCCTTCTCCCAGCGGAGTGTTCTGGTAGTTGCCGTCGGCTTCGTCGTACACACCTGCCGCGACCAACGCGCGCAGCAGCCTGCCCAAGGTCTCTTCATCCGCGCCCACAGCGCCGGCGAGTTCACCGAGAGTTCGTGGCCCAGCTGTCAGCTCGTCCGACAGACCCAGTTCGGCCGCAACACTGAGCGCTGCAGACACGCGGTAGCCCGTCACCATCGCCTGCAGCCGCTCGCCGTTGTCCATAGCGGCGATCATCCACCTGTCGACGCACTACGGCTACGTCAGACCCGCCTCGTTGCCCTCGCCTGCGGTTGTCAGCAGCCAGGCCAAGGCCCCAATTCTCATCGCTGAGCAATGGGTTTCATCAATGAGTAATGGAGGTTCTCCGTAGTGTGATGAACTCCATAACAAATGGCTCGTGGTTGCATCTTTCCCCTTCTTTTCCGGTTGACAGCGGGCGACTTGGGGCTACGGTGTGCCGCAAGGGGAGTCACAATCCGGGGGGGCCGGCATGCTGAAACGTTTTGCGACCGCATTTTTCGCTGTCACTACTGTGGTCGTCATGGTGCTGGGCTTCACCGCCCTGCCCGCGCGGGCAGCCGAGGCTGATCCTGCGTCCTCCGTTGTGGCGACATGGACCTGCACCAGCAGCCCGTGCCCGTGGGGCGCGTCAGACAGCGCCAACACGGCGGTCTGGCCGGCCGAGGCCGAGCCGATCCGAGCCCGCTACGGCTACACCGTCTCTCACGACGTGTACGCCCCGGCGTCCAAAGTGGCGGGCTGGAAAATCACCGTCACGTCCGGCAGCGCCACGGTCTACGCAGGCCCTGCCGACAACTCGCACTCGGCACTGAACACGCTGTCGGCCGGCGGCAGCTATACCCTTCCCAGCACCTTGGGCAGCAGCATCGTCAGCGTGCAGAGCAGTTCGCCGTTCGAGTACACAATTACCCCCGGCGTCCCGACCGGCCCGCCGCCGTCCTCCGGTGACGACTCGGTGCTGGCCATCTGGAACTGCACGAGCAGCCCGTGCCCGTGGGGCGAGTCAGACTCCACCAACGCGGCGGTTTGGCCGGCCGCGGCCGAGCCGGTCCGGGCCCGTTACGGCTATACCGTCTCGCACGACGTGTACGCCCCGGCGTCCAAGGTGGCGGGCTGGAAAATCACAGTCGCTTCCGGCAGCGCCACGGTTTATGCAGGTCCGGCCGACGGCTCGCACTCGGCACTGACCACGCTGTCGGCCGGCGACAGCTACATCGTCGCCAGCACCCTAGGCAGCAGCATCGTCAGCGTGCAGAGCGGTTCGCCGTTCGAGTACACCATCACCCCCGGCACCCCGACCGAGCCGCCGCTGGCCTCCGGTGACGGCTCGGTGCTGGCCACCTGGAACTGCACCAGCAGCCCGTGCCCGTGGGGCTCGTCGGATACCGGCGACACGGCGGTCTGGCAGGCCGCGGCCGAGCCAGTCCGGGCCCGCTACGGCTATACCGTCTCCCACGACGTGTACGCCCCGGCGTCCAAGGTGGCTGGCTGGAAGGTCACCGTCACATCCGGAAGCGCCACGGTTTACGCGGGCCCGGCCGACGGCTCGCACGTGGCACTGGCCGCGCTGTCGGCCGGCGAGAGCTACACCGTGTCGAGCTCCCTGAACAGCAGCAGCATCGTCAGCGTGCAGAGCGGTTCGCCGTTCAGGTACACCATCGTGCCCGGCCAGCCGGGCCCGCCGGATCCGCCCGCCTGCACCGACCCCACCACCTGCGACCCGGTCTCCTGGGTCAGCGCCCGCTGGCGCTACGCCGGAACCGGAGAGGAGCCCGACTGGGAGGGCGGCGTGCTCACCTGGCCGGCCGGCACGGCCTACCAGGGCAACGGCCGCTCCGGCTACAACGCGCGCACCGTCTACTCGGAGTCGGGCGCTCCGCTCTACCCGTACATGGGTGCCTGGGCCGACGGGTGCACCGTTCAGGTGGTCACCGGCCGGGTCCTGATCATCGAGTGGAAGCGCGGCACGGACGTGTGGCGGGAGACCATCGTGGACGCCGGTGAGTCGTACACCATCTCGCTCAGCGGCGCCGAGGACGGCGCCATGATCGAGACGAACAACGACCTCCAACCCTTCACGGTCTCGATCAGCAACTGCACCCCGCGGCCGCTCTCGGAGCTGCCCAACCACGTCCCGGTGGCGAACGCCGGTGCGGCGCAATCGGTCGCGGTTGGTACGCCCGTGACCCTGAACGGGTCCGGCACCGACGCCGACAACGACCCGCTGACCTACACCTGGACCCAGACCGGTGGACCGGCGGTGACGCTGTCCAGCACGACGGCGGCGAAGCCGACCTTCACCGCCCCGGCCACACCGGCCACGCTGACCTTCAGCCTGGTCGTGCGGGACGGCAAGGCCAACAGCGCGGCGGCCACCACCACGGTGACCACCACCCCGGTCAACGCCGTACCGGTCGCGAACGCCGGTACGGCGCAGACGGTCAACACGGGTACCGCGGTCACGCTGAACGGGTCCGGCACCGACGCCGACAATGACCCGCTGACCTACACCTGGACCCAGACCGGTGGGCCGGCTGTGACGCTGTCCAGCCGGACGGTTCAGAAGCCGACCTTCACCGCCCCGGCCACACCGGGCACCCTGACCTTTAGCCTGGTCGTGCGGGACGGCAAGGTAGACAGCGCGGCGGCGACCACCACGGTGACCGTCACCGGTCCGCCGAACCTGGCCCAGGGCAAGACCGCCACCCAGTCGAGCACCAGCGGTACCGCGGTGGCGGCCCGGGCGGTGGACGGCAACACCAACGGCGTCTTCTCCGCCGGTTCGGTGACCCAGACCAACCTCTCCACCCAGCCGTGGTGGCAGGTCGACCTCGGTTCCGCGGCGGCCGTCTCCACGGTCACGCTGTGGAGCCGGACCGACTCGAACCGGCTGAGCGCCGGCACCGTGTTCATCTCATCGACCGACATGACCGGCCGGTCGCTGTCCTCGCTGCAGGCCGACAACTCAATAAAGGAGATGTCGTTCTCTGCGTTCTCATCCACCACCAACAGCCTGACCCTGAACGCAGGCAACGCCACCGGCCGCTACGTGCGGGTGCAACTGTCGAGCATCATCACCACCATGAACCTGGCCGAGGTACAGGTCTCCGGCACCACCGGCGCCGTGAACCTATCCACCAACCGGCCGGCCACGCAGTCGTCGACCGACGTCGGCACCGCTGCCCGGGCCGTGGATGGGAACACCAACGGCGTCTTCTCCGCCGGCTCGGTGAGCCGGACGGCATCCAGCTCGCAGCCGTGGTGGCAGGTCGACCTGCTGACCAGTTCCCGGGTCAGCAACATCACGGTGCACAACCGAACCGACGCCTCGGCCGACAAGCTGAACAACGCGGTGGTCTTCCTCTCCACCGCCAGCATGTCGGGCCGGACCTACGCCCAGCTGATGGCCGACGCCACAGTGACCAAGCTGAACCTCGGTGCGACGCCGGGGGCAGTCACCAGTCTGCCGACCAACACCGTGGCCCGCTACGTCAAGGTGCAGTCACCGGCCACCAGCGCCGGTGTGATCAGCCTGGCCGAGGTCACAGCGACAGGCACCCAGCCCAACTGACGCACGACCAGGGACCCGTGTGCTTCGTCCCATCGACGAGGCACACGGTCCGGGCTCCACCCCCGACAGACCGTGTACAGAAAGCCAGCGATGAGCGAACCGGACGGATCCTTCATGCGCGCGAGTCCGCTGGCAGACGGCGAAGCAGCGGCCTTGCTGTCGCCTCGATGACGAGCCGCCGGCCGGTGTCAAGAGCCGGCCTGCCGATCCCGCAGGGACGCCGTAGGCGCTCTTGATCACTCGTAGGTAGTCGCAGCCTTCAGCGCATCGTTCACGACATCCCAGCCGTTGCCGGCAGCCACCCGTCCTCGGTTGGCGTAGTAGCCACCTGAGTCGGAGAGCCAAGCGGCGAAGGCTTCGAGGTACTCATGTGCCTCTGAGTTTCTCCACGGTGCTCCCGACGCCGCTTCGATCGCGAGTTCCTTGGCGGTGGCGATGACGCGGTCGCGACCGCCGGTAAGAGACGCCGAAGGGCATCCTCCTGCGCCGCACTCCTCGTCAACGTCGGCGTCTCCGTGCTCGAACTCGTAGTGGAAGCACACATAATGCATCCGCTCGAAGACCTCGTAGTGCTTGCTGCCCACGCGTACGGACCGTTGGTACCGTACGCACATCAGATCCGTCACGCCGCCAGCATGCCACCCGGAGCGATCATCGCTGGAGCGACGACTGACCGCAGATCTTTCCTGCGTCCGGGCTTCCGCCACGGTTCCCATGGACGGACCTTGGCGATGCCCGCTGGTCGGACGCGCGCAGTTCAAGGGGCGTGATCGATCGCGGACACCAGAGACTCGCTGACTCAGCCGACCAGTCCCACCGCAGGCGATGGCTGGTCGTTGCCCGGCCCTGTGGGCTCATTGGTGACACGCAGAGCTGCGTAGTGGCTCTGCGGCCGAGGACGAGGAAGACGGCCCGGAGGAGGCCGCCGGGGTGCCCTGTTAGCAACTCGCACCACGAATGGCTCCACGAGGACGCCCAGACAGACAGAACCCCAGGTCATGTAGCCCGTGACCTGGGGTTCCTTCTTTGCCTGGTGGCGCCCGTACCCCAAGGGCGCTCGCCGCCGCGACTCCAAGGTCGTCTGGCCGTCTGTGGCCTGTGCCTCCTGGCCCGCTAGAAGTGGAAGACCGGGGACACGGTCGAGGCGATCGCTGGCGCGGTGACCGGTGCGTCGTCCCCGATCAGCCTTGTGCAATGAAGCCAGCGTCCTCAACCGACAAGCGTCACGGTCTGCGTCGTCTTGCGCAGCACCTGGTCGAGCGTGCCCTGGTCCTGCGGCCGGCCGCCCACGGTCAATTCGAGCAGGGCCCGGTTGCCGCTGAACAGCGTGTCGGCGTACCGGGTGGTGACCACGCGCTGCCCCCGGGCACCGTCGCTGTAGGTGTACTTCACGTCGTAGAAAACGACCTTCGGGGCGTTGCCCGGAATCGTCGACGGCATGACCCCGTTGGACAGCGACAGAATCTTCAGGCCCGGCACCTTCTTCAGCGCCGCGGTCTTGCGCGCGACCTGAGCCTTCGGGCTCACCTTCGCGTAGATCGCGTCCACCCGCAGCATCTCGTTCGATCCGTGGCTGAACTTCGCCTCGAACGCGTCGACCTTCGTGAACTTCCACCCCTTGGGAGCCTGGAGCGCCACGTTGCAGTGATCCTTCGACGTGCCCCAGCACTTGTAGCCGTAGCTCGGAGCCGCCGCGCTGCTCGGCATCGCCCCCGCGACAACAGCCGCCACCCCAACCATCGCAGCACTCGCCAGCATCCGCGCGACTACGTTCTTCTTCATTACTTAACCCTCCCTCAACGCCGGCCCCTGATGGCCTAACGCGAACTGAGACGCCACCTCCACGGGGTTGGTTGGAACCAATTTCCACCGAGATCAATTCGTGTCATAACGCCAACCCAGCAACGGATCGGAGGACACTGAGGTCCAGGTCAGCCCAGTGGTGAACGGGGCCAACAGCAACCACTTCCCACAGCAGCCACTGCACGACATGTGAAGCCGGTCGGGCCCGTCAGGTCACCCCGCGCGCCGCAGCCATCGAGTTGTCTCGCGTCTGGTGGCCGTTGGCCGAGATCGCTACGTAGGTCCAGCTGTTCCGACGACGCACACCGATTCCGAGGACACTAGGGAGGACTGGCAGGACCCGACGACGTACGTGCCCGGCTGACACACGGCGGCCGATGGCCAACTCGCACCACGAGGCGGGCTGGGGCAGACAGAACCCCAGGTCGCGTAGTGCGTGACCTGGGGTTCCGGTGGAGCCGCCTATCGGAATCGAACCGATGACCTTCTCATTACGAGTGAGACGCTCTGCCGACTGAGCTAAGGCGGCGGGTGGCACCGCGGAAGAGTGTAGCGAACGGTTGGGGGTTAGATCGAATCGGATACCCGGGGCGGGGTGTGGGGTCGCCCACGTCGGGGTGTCTTGGTGGATCGCTGGAGCCGTGGGGAGGCCTGCGGAGTCCACAAAGAGGGCCGCTGAATGGGTGGCGCGGGGCCTGCGAATGGTGGCGGGAAGAAAGTGTTTGGGAAATGCGTTGACTTGGATGATGGATTCGGGTGACACTATTCCCCGCAAGCACTACTGACTAGGAGACGATCGTGACCGGGACGCAGAACGCGAGGAAAGCATGGCGGCGTAGCCCCATGGCTTTGCTGTCGTGCCTGCGAACTGTGCGTATCGATGCCTATGAGCACGAGCTCGGCAGTGAACTGCGCCTGCGTTCGGGCGGTCCGCCTGGGTGATCCCGCGAGGGAGACACCTCAGGAGCCGTCTGGCCGGGCAACCGGTAGCAGGCGGCTCTTTTTGTTTGTCCGGAGACGGACCACGTCGGTGCGCAATGGTTGCGAGCCGGATTCCAAACCCGTGTTACGAGGGTTCGATTCCTTCCACCGATGCATTCTTCGGGCATTTACGAATGCCCATTCGCAGAATTGACAATTGCATGCAGTTCACCAGCTGTGGGCCAGTGGCCAGGCCACCTCATTTGGGTTGAGGGAGACGGGGGTTCGAGTCCCTCCAGCTGGACCAGGCGCCCGCAGGATGCTCTAGCTACCGGCCGAGCGGGCGCCCCGAACGCTCGTGGCTCAAGTGGAGAGAGCGCCTGCCTACGAAGCAGGAGGTTGCAGGTTCGAGTCCTGCCGAGCGTGCTGTGTCCGAGGTCGAAGTGGGCGAGGCACCGGGATGTGGACCCGGAGGAAGCGGGTTCGAGCCCCGCCGGACACCCTCTGTACGTCGTACTGCGACGCACTGTAGTTCTTGCGGCTCTGGCCCAACTGGCAGAGGCACCTGGCTTAGGACCAGGAGGTTCAGGGTTCGACTCCCTGGGGCCGCACCGACACCTGATTCACCCGACCTCGCGTGGCGTGGTCGGGCACACTGGAAGGGAGGAGGAAGCACATGAGCGGTGTGATCGTTCTCAACGCCTCGTACGAGCAGCTGCATGTCGTGTCGATCCAGCACGCCATCCGGATGCTGGTGCGCGAAGTAGCCGTCGTAGAGGAAGCACATGACGGCGCCAGTATCGGACCGTTCCCTCTCCCCAGGGTGCTGCGGCTGGTGCGGTACGTCGTCACGAAATGGCGCTATGCGTCCGGGCGACTGCAGTACACGCGGGCCGGCGTACTGAAGCGTGACAAGCACACCTGTGCCTACTGCGGTAAGCAGGGCGCAACCACGATGGACCACGTGATGCCACGGTCCCGTGGTGGACGTGGTGAGTGGCTGAACGCTGTGGCCGCGCATGCGTCATGTAATGAGAAGAAGGGCTCACGCACGCCCGAAGAGGCCGGTATGCCGCTGTTGTGGCAGCCGTGGATTCCCTCGCGTGCGGAGATATCGCTCTGACGTGACACCACCCGGTGTCGCGTTGGAGCGCGATGCCAGGTGGGCGACGGTGACCCACCCTCGGTTCTGACCCGAGGTCCCGCAGGTTCGAGCCCTGCCCTGGCAGCGTTCCGGTGCGTCCGGCACCGGCTTTGACACGAACAGGGTGAGGAGATGCTCCGCGGCGACACGCGTGCCTGGGACTGGTAAGCCGACAACGAATGAGATTTGAGGGGATGAACGTGGAGTTTCCGGTTGAGCTGAGCGGAGCGAAGAGCTCTACGCTCATGTGGGCTCACGAGTACGAGGTAGGCGCCCAAGCGCTGCAGCAGCTGCGGAACATCGCTGCGCTGCCGTGGGTGCACGGTGTCCGCGTGATGCCGGATGTGCACCTCGGTAAGGGCGCCACGGTGGGGTCCGTGATTGCGATGTACCAGGCTGTGTCGCCGGCTGCGGTCGGCGTCGACATCGGGTGCGGGATGGAGGGTGTGCTGACGTCGCTGACGGCAGCGGACCTGCCGGACGACCTGTCCGGGATCCGCTCCCGGATCGAGGCCGCCGTACCGGTTGGTTTCCGGTCGCACGACCAGCCGGTCAGCATCCGGCGCCTGGGGCTCGACCCACGGGTGTCGGATCGGCTGTGGGGGTCGTTCAACGAGCTGCACAAGGGCGTGCAGCAGCGTGAGAGCAAGGCTCAGAAGCAAATGGGGTCGCTCGGCGGCGGAAACCATTTCATTGAGGTCTGCCTCGATGACGACGACCGCGTGTGGCTGATGCTGCACTCGGGAAGCCGCAACATCGGCAAGGAGCTGGCGGAGCGACACATGTCGATCGCCAAGGAGCTGCCGCACAACGCGGATCTCCCGGACCGCGACCTGGCCGTGTTCCTGTCCGGTACGCCGCAGATGGCGGCGTACCGGCGGGACCTCACGTGGGCGCAGACGTATGCGTCGCAGAACCGGGCGACGATGCTAGCGCTCGTGATGCGGGCAGTGCGGGAGTCGTTCACTCAGGAGATCCGGTTCGACGAACCGATCTCGTGCCACCACAACTATGTCGCCGAGGAGCACTTCGACGGCCTCGACCTGCTCGTCACCCGCAAGGGCGCGATCCGGGCCGGCGCCGGCGACCTCGGCCTGATCCCGGGCTCGATGGGGACGGGCTCGTACGTCGTCCGCGGTCTCGGCTCGGAGCGTTCGTTCCACTCGGCCTCACACGGGGCAGGCCGACGGATGAGCCGCAACGAGGCGAAGCGGCGGTTCACCGTCGACGACCTGATTGCGCAGACGGCCGGGGTCGAGTCCCGCAAGGACGCCGGGGTGCTCGACGAGCTCCCAGCGGCCTACAAGGACATCGAGTCGGTCATCGCTGCGCAGTCCGACCTGGTCGAGGTAGTCGCGCACCTCAAGCAGGTCATCTGCGTCAAGGGATAAGGGTCTGCCGTGTTCAGGGGACACGGCAGCCCCGAGGTGAGGTCCGCCTGCAGGCAGGGGCAGCGGTTTGCTAAACCGTCGGTCGACTCCGGTCGGCCCGTGAGTTCGAATCTCACTCTCACCGCGTAGTACGAGCTTCGTTGGCCTAGGGGTTAGGGCACCCGGTTGTCAGCCGGGGGATCGCCGGTTCGAATCCGGTACGGAGCGCGCAGTACGAGCCCCGTTGGTCTAGCGGGTAGGACGTCCGGTTCTCAGCCGGGAGATCGCCGGTTCGAATCCGGTACGGGGTACGTCGGGGCGCAGTGGACGAAGTGGAAGAGTCGCCGCGTTTTCACCGCGGAGTGTGCGGGTTCGAGTCCCGTCTGCGCTACGCACGACATGCAGGAGCGCCACCGGTGGTGAGGTGGGCCGGGTTGTAGCCCCGGTGCTCAGGCTTGGCAGGTTCGAATCCTGTCTCCTGCACTTCAACGAAAAACAGATGAGAGGAGGACCGGCTGTGGCTGGACTCAGGAGCAGGAAGCGCGTGCCTGGAGGGCGGACCGGTTCTCCGGTGAGTCAAGGGCATGCTTTGCGGCGGGTTTTGCTGGCCTGTGGGCATGTGCAGCGGGATCGGCTCGCGCATCGAGGGGACCACGTGTGGTGTGAGGGCGAATGCTCTGACTGGATGCGGGTTGTTTCGGTGGAGGAGTAACACGAAGGGCGCCGCTGTTCAGGTGGACGGCGGCGCTTGACTCTCTGGTGACGGATTCACGCCGGGCTCTCCGAAGGCTCGGCTCCTGGTTCGACTCCAGGCAGGGGGACTGTCGGGTCGTGGTGAACAGTAAGCGTCACAAGCGGTTCGGGGGCTCGAGCCGCTAGGACACGGACCCGTACGGCGTCCGCCGTCACCGGGCCGTCGAGCGCGATCAACCGTCGGTGGCCGATCGTCGTACCGGTCGCCGCTGGAATCCACGAGCCGTCGACCAGGGCTTCCACGACGAAGGATTCGACCTGTTGACCGGCGGCGATGTCTTCGCGAAGGCTTACTACGTTGAAAGATCCGGGCAGCTCAACAGGCGCGTCGTAGTAGGAACGGATCGCAGCACCGAAAGCAGACAGTGCCTGTACGTCGGGATCGGCGAACCGGCCGCGCCGATCCGGCGGAATATTCAGCAGCAGCACGGCGTTCCGGCCGACTGACTTGCGGTAGATGTCCAAGAGGACAGGCAGCGACTTCACGGCGTCGTCCTCGGTCGCGTGGTAGAACCAGCCGGGCCGGATCGACACGTCGACCTCGGCCGGATACCAGCGGAGCTCGTCAGCTGCAGCCAGCTGAACAGGTCCGGCAACCTCGGCCGCGGTCTCCTCGACAACCATCCGACCAGAAGCAAACGGTACGACGCTCCACTCGGTCTCGCGTGCGAAGCCGTCCTCGTTGCCTACCCACCGCACATCCGGCCCGCCGACCGCAATAGTTGCTGAGGGCGCCAATTTTCGAATCAGGTCGAACCAGGCATCGAAGGCGTACTCCTGCGCCGTACTGGTCGGATTCGCGCCATCCAGCCACACCTCGGCAATCGGGCCGTACTGCGTGAGCAACTCGCGCAACTGATTCAGGTAGTACCGGTTGTAGTCGTCCACCTCGTAGCCGAACTCAGAGGCAACCGCCGGACTCCCGTTGCCGTAGTACCCGCCTGGCGCCTTCTCCTGATAGAGATCAGCTGGCGACAAATAGAAACCCAATCCCAACCCATGCTCAGCACAAGCAGCGGATAGCTCCGCCATCACGTCGCGCCCAGACGGGCTTGCGGCGATATTGTGCGTTGTATAGCGGGTCGGCCAGAGACAGAAACCGTCATGATGCTTGGCCGTCAGGATCACGCTCTTGAAGCCGGCATCCACCAGCACCCGCACCCACTGATCACAGTCGAGCTCCCGTGGGTCGTACACCGCCGGGTCGTCCAGCCCGGTCCCCCACTCCAAGTCGGTGAAGGTGTTCACTCCGAAATGGATGAAGGCCGTCAGTTCTTGTTGTTGCCAAGCAAGTTGTCGCGCAGACGGCCGCACCGAGGACGGCTCGATCATCGCAAAACCTTGCCAGGGTTCAGCAAACCGGCCGGGTCGAAGGCCTGCTTGATCCGGCGATGCAGGTCGAGACTGACCGGGCCGAGCTCGTCCTCGAGCCAGCGCGCCTTCAGCAGGCCGACGCCGTGCTCACCGGTGATCGTCCCGCCGAGCGCGAGCCCGAGCTCCATCACCGCGCCGAAGGCCTCCAGAGCCCGTTCCTGCGCAGCAGGATTGTCGCGTTCGAAGATGACGGTCGGGTGCATGTTGCCGTCACCAACATGCCCAGGGCAACAAATCAGTACGTCGTACTTGGTCGCGATCTCGGCGATTCCCCGCAGCAGCGCCACCAGCTTCGACCGCGGCACCGAGACGTCGTCGACCAACGTCACGCCCAACGGCTCCAGCGCAGGATTGACCAGCCGCCGGGCTTCGAGAAGCATCCGCGACTCTTCGGCGTCCGATGCTTCGGCCACCTCGACCGCGCCATGCGCCGTACAGATTGCTGCGATCTGAGCGACATCCTCAGCGGCCCGCGGTCCGCGGTCGGACTGCGCGATCAACAGCGAGCCAACGTCGGCCGGTAGACCCATATCCCGATAATTCTGAATCGCGCGCGCGGTCGGACCATCCAGGAACTCCAGCAACGAGGGCCGCAGACCAGAAGCCATCACTGCGGCAGCCGCGGCGACCCCGTCCTCGATGGACAGGAACGTCGCCGCGGCAGTCAGCGCCGCCTCCGGCGCAGGCTGCAACGTGAGCGTCGCCTCGGTCACCACCCCAAGCGTCCCCTCGGAGCCCACGATCAGCCGGGTCAGGTCATACCCAGCGACACCCTTCGCGGCCCGGCGACCAGTCCGGACGATCTCGCCCGAGGCCAGCACGACCTCCAACCCACGCACGAAATCCGCCGTCACGCCGTACTTCACGCAACACAGCCCACCAGCGTTTGTCGCGATGTTGCCACCCAGCGTGGACATCTCCCACGACGACGGGTCCGGCGGGTAGAACAGCCCCTGCTCAAGCACGGCGCGCGACAACTCAGCATTCACGACACCCGGTTGCACAACCGCGACCTGATCCTCCGCGGAGATCTCCAGGATCCGGTTCATCCGCGCGGTCGACAACAGGATGCAGCCGTCGATCGCGTTCGCCGCACCCGACAGCCCGGTCCGCGCTCCCTGCGCCACCACCGGTACGCCGAACTCGGACGCGACCTTCATGACCGCCGAAACCTCGGCCGTGGTCGACGGCCGCACGAGCACCCGCGGCACGCCGGCCGCGCAGAAGGTCGCGTGATCGTTGCGATGCGACTCCAGTACGTCGGCATCCTCGACGACCGCGTTGTCCCCCAGCGCCGAGCGAAGGCGGGCAACCAAAATGTCACTCATAAGGTCTCATCCTGTTCGGCCAGCAGTCGCAGGATCAACTCTGCACGACGCACCCGTTCACGGCCCAACGCCTCCGCAGTCGCGGCCAGATGCGCGCCGACCGGATAGATGTTCGGCGCGTTCCGCAAACCCATCTTCAGATAGACCGGCGCAGCGACCTTCACGATCTCCGGTACGTCGTAGAACCGCACATGCCCGCCCTGATCATCGGGCACCTCGATGTACATGTCGATCGGGACCGAGGTCACCGACCGGATCTCCGCAAGCACCGGCACCGGCAGATCCGTCGACACGTTCAAACTCGTTGCCCCCAACCGTTCGTACAGCCGGGCAGTTGGTGCGTTGGGCAACGGCATCAGCACCGACGTCTTCAGCACCAGGTCAGCAGGCAACGAACCGTCAATCTTCAACTGGCCAAGCAATTCCAGCACGCCGAGATCCCCGACCAGCAGGCTGCGAACACCCAACTCGACCGCCCGGAACGCGTCGCACAGCGACGCGGCAACCATCGCGTTGCCGCGGGCAGCACCTCCGACCGCGGCCGAGACTTTGGCCTGCCCGCCGATATCCCACGCGCCGCGCGGGCCCAGGAAGAGACACACCTCGACCCCGGCGGACGCCCCGAGCGACAGCATCTCCTCGATCTCGGCATCGGTCAGCATCATCACGCCGCTGCCCTGCGAGATCCGATCGACCTTCACCCTGCGCGAGGCCGCCTCCTCCAGCACGGCCGCCATCACCCGCGGTCCCTCACACGAAGGGATCTCCACCCTGTACGGCGTTCCGTCCGCAAACGTGGACGCGGATGCGCCACCAGGCCCGAAACCGCGGTCGGCCAGCAGCGCGTGTGCTTCGCGAAGGGTCACCATCGTGTGAGCTCCCCGTTGATGGTCAGATCCCCGGCCGCGCCGGTGATTTCGAGGTCGAACCGGTCGCCCGCCTCGTCGAGGAGGGCAGGCGTGACCAGCAGTTCGTGCGGGGACAACGTGTCCTTGATCCGGGCCAGCCGCAGCTCGGACCAGTCGCGGCGCCCGCACATCGTGATGGCGGCCAGGACGGCCGCTTCGTCGTCTTCCATCACCATCGGCAACCGCGAGCGGCGTGCTCCCCCGGCACCAGACGTCAATGCGTTCACATAGCTGGCCTGGAGATCGATCTGCTCGAGGATCCGGGCCGGCATCACGTCCGCCAGGCCCAGCCCGGAGGCATTCCCGTGCGATGCCTCGGACAACGAGTGCACGCTAATGGCTGCAATCGTGGGCGACTCGAACTCGGGGATGCCGTGCACCCAACAGCGCCCGATCACGTTCGTATCCATGCCACAACCGGACTTGTCCTTGCCCAGCTCATCGACGACCAGAACGTCCAGCTCGTCGAACGGGAGCCGCCCGAGCAGACTGTTTGCCCGCTGCAACAAGGCGTGCTCGGCCGCACCGCCAATACCTTCCGCCGGCACCAACTCAACCGCTGCAGTGTGCTCCAGCGCGTTCTCCAGGATGCCCAGCCCGCCAAGGATCTTGCCCTGTGCAACAACTATCCGGGCCGCCGCCTCGATGTTACCGCCGAGCGAGGGGATTCCACCGGCATGCAGAACCGCTGCACCCGAATGGTTCCCGAGGCCGATGGCGAGGATCTTCGCCAGCCCACTCTCGATCGGGCCGTGGAAGTCGGTGTGTGGCTTGACCCGGTTGATCACCAGGACCCCGTCGGCCGCAGCCGCAATTGCGTCGTGATGAACCGGCGTACCGTCGTCGAGCTTGCCGACGACAACGGTCTCCATCGTCGCCTCGATCGGGCACCCAACGCTCTCCGGCGTGATACCGAGCCCGGCCAGCATCTCGCGCTGGCCGTCAGCGGTTGCGCCGCCATGCGAGCCCATCGCCGGCACGACGAAGGGCTCCGCCCCGACTGAGGTCAGCCAGGCAACCGCCGCCCGAACCACTGGAACCAGGTCGTGAATCCCACGACTGCCCGCGGTGACCGCGATCCGCGCACCCGGCTGGATCCGCGCCCGCAGCGGCTCCAACGCGGCCTGTGTGGCAACTGCCGGATCGTCAACAGACGGCAGATCGGGCAGCAGCCGGCGGATCGGCGTGACCTGCGGAATCACTCCGTCCGGGCGCAGCCCCCGGACGGCCTCAAACGGTCCCCAGCTCATTAGTGGCTCTGTCTCGCAACGGCGGAACCGGTGCGGCCCACCAGGAAGTCCAGGTCGCAGCCCTCATTCGCCTGCGTGACATGCTCGACGTACAGGCGTGCCCAGCCGCGATCCGTCGGTGGTGCCGGCGGCTTCCAGTCCGCGCGCCGTTTCGCCAACTCTTCCTCCGACACATCCAGATGCAGCCGCCGTCCCGGAACGTCCAGCTCGATCCAGTCCCCCGTCCGCACCAGCGCCAGCGGTCCGCCGACGGCCGCTTCCGGCGCGACATGCAGGACGACGGTCCCGTACGCCGTACCGCTCATCCGCGCGTCAGAGATCCGCACCATGTCGTCGACACCGATCTCGGCCAGCTTGCGCGGGATCGTCATGTTCCCGACCTCCGGCATCCCCGGATAACCACGCGGACCCGCGTTCTGCAGGACGAGCACGGTGTCCTCGTCGACATCCAGATCCGGATCGTCAACGGCCAGGTCGTACTCTTCGATGCTGCTGAAGACCAGCGCCTTCCCGCGATGCTGCAGGAATCGCTCCGAAGCTGCAGACTGCTTGACCACCGCACCATCCGGCGCGAGATTCCCCTTCAGTACGGCGGTTCCAGCGCCGCTCCCGAGCGGATTGCCGACCGGGCGGATGACCGCCGCACCTGGTCGTCCTTCCTGACCGACCCAGTCGATGCGCTCGGCGTTGGCGACGTTCTCGCCCATGGTCCGGCCGGTCACGGTGATCGCGTCGGCCTTGAGCAGCGGCAGGATTTCCCGCAGGACCGCGGGGAGCCCGCCGGCGTAGTAGAAGTCCTCCATCAGGTACTGCCCGGAGGGCTGCAGGTCGGCCAGCCACGGCACGCCGCGCGCCCACTCGTCCATGTCGTCCAGCGAAAGCTCGACGCCGACCCGGCCCGCGATCGCGAGCAGGTGGATGACGGCGTTCGTGGAGCCGCCGATCGCGGCGTTCGCGCGGACTGCATTGGCGAACGCGTCACGAGTGAGGATGTCTGACGGTTTCAGGTCCTCGTGGACCATCTCAACGATCCGCCGACCAGCCTGCTGCGCAATCGAGTAGCGCCGGGAGTCGACCGCTGGAATCGCGGCCGAACCAGTCAGCTGGAGACCGAGCGCCTCGGCCATACAGGCCATGGTCGACGCGGTGCCCATCGTCATGCAGTGGCCGTTGCTGCGGGACATCCCGGACTCGGCGGCCGCGTAGTCCTCCTCGCTCATCCGGCCGGCGTTCCGATCCTGCGTGAAGCGCCAGACCGCCGTACCGGAGCCGATGTCGCAGCCGCGGAACTTGCCGTTCAGCATCGGTCCACCGGTCACCACCAGGGTGGGGAGGTCGACACTGGCTGCGCCCATGATCGAGCCGGGGGTGGTCTTGTCACAGCCGGTCAGCAGGACTGTGCCGTCGATCGGGTTGCCGCGCAGCGACTCCTCGACATCCATGCTGAGCAGGTTGCGGAACAGCATCGCGGTCGGTCGCAGCATCGTCTCGCCGAGCGACATCACCGGGAACTCCAGCGGGAAGCCACCGGCCTGCCACACCCCGCGCTTCACCGACTCAGCAAGACGGCGCAGATGCGCGTTGCACGGAGTCAGCTCCGACCAGGTGTTGCAGATCCCGATCACCGGCCGCCCGTCGAACACCTCCTCGGAGAAGCCCTGGGCCCGCATCCACGACCGATGGATGAACCCGTTCCGCCCCTCCTCGCCGAACCAGTGCTCGTAACTCCGCAGACCGTTCGAGGACGGATCGCCGTTCTGAGAGTCGTCCGTGGGCGGTTGGTCGCTCATCGTTCCACCTCTCCGGTCGACACGACGCCGTTCACGCGGCGCGGGACTCCGAGCGGGTTCGCATCGCGCAGTACGGCGGGGAGCACCGCATCGGGGATGTCTTGGTAGGCCACCGGGCGCTGGAAGCGGCGAGCCGCGGTGACACCGACGCTGGTGTGGATCGAGCCAACCGTCGACGGGAACGGCCCGCCGTGATGCTGAGCCCAAGAGACCGCAACCCCAGTGGGCCAGCCGTTCCAGAGCACGCGACCGGCCTTTTCCGTCAGCAACGGCAGGATCTCAGCGGCCAGTTCGGCATCGGACTCCTCGGCCTGCAGGGTCGCGGTGAGGTTTCCGTCGAAGGCGGCGATCGCTTCGCGGAGCTCGTCGAGTCCGTCGTACTCGACCACGATCGAGACCGGGCCGAAGCACTCCTCCAGCACCTCCGAACGCGCGACCATCAGATCGGCAAGAGTGGTCTGCAGCAACGTCGCGCCACCACCTGACGCCCACTCGACGACACCCTCGATCTTGTGCAGCCGATCGCGACCGGTGTCGAAGGCCTCCTTGATCCGGCTGTTCAGCATCGTGCCGCCGCCTACTCCGCCGACCGCCTCGACCAGCTGGTCTCTCAGACCGTGACCGTCCGGCAGGAACAGCAGACCCGGCTTGGTGCAGAACTGGCCGACGCCGAGCGTGAAGGAGCCGACATACCCAGCGACGATCTCCTTGCCGCGGGCCTCGACCGCGGCCGGGGTCACGAAAACCGGGTTGAGGCTGCCGAGCTCACCGTAGAAGGGAATCGGCTCCGGCCGGGTGACGGCGATCTCGTGCAGCGCCTTCCCCGCCGGGACCGAGCCGGTGAACCCGGCCGCTGTGATCCGCGGGTCCTTCAGCGCGATCACGCCGACGTCAAACCCTTGGATCAGCCCGAAGGTCCCCTCGGGTGCACCCGCCGAACGCAGCGCCTCCACCATCACGGCCGCCGTCTGCACCGACAACTCCGGATGCCCCGGGTGGGCCTTCACGATCACCGGACACCCCGCGGCCAGCGCCGATGCGGTGTCACCACCGCAGGTGCTGAACGCAAACGGAAAGTTGCTGGCGGCAAACACCAGGACCGGTCCGAGCGGCACCAGCACCCGGCGCAGATCCGGTCGCGGCACCGGCTTCGCACCCGCGTCTGCGGTATCGATGATCACCTCGAGTAACGAACCCTCGGCCAGCGCGTCGGCGAACATCCGCAGCTGGCCGGTACTCCGGCCGATCTCACCGCGCAACCGAGCTTCGGGCAACGAGGTCTCGCGCATCGCGATCGGCACCAGATCATCAGCCACCGCATCCAGCGCATCGGCCACGGCATTGATCCACCCGGCCCGTACGGCGGGCTCCGCGGCTGCAAGTGCGGGCGCGGCGGTAGCGGCGGCGGCCAAGGCCTGCTCGAGCTCGGCAGGCGTGGTGTCGGCGGTCATCGCTTCTCCTCAGAGTTCTGTTCGGCCAGGAACGCAAAGGGCTCCCGGCCGGTGGCCACGGTATTCGTCAAGGTTCCGAGCTGGTCGATGCTGATCTTGATCTCATCACCCTGCCCCAGGGTGAAGGCAAATTCGGGCACGATTCCGGTCCCGGTCGCCAGGATCACGCCGTCCGGGAAGTCGTTCGGCAGGAAGAGCACATCGATCAGATCCTGCAGTTCGCGGATCAGCTTCGCGGTCGATGTCGTACCGGTGAAGACCTCGTCGTCGCCGCGCCGGATGACGATGTCGATCGTCAGGTCCTTGGGATCGTCCACTTCCCAGGCAGGCCGGATGCCACTCGCGAGCGCGCAACCACCGGCGAAGAGCTTGGCCTGCGGGACATACAGCGGATTCACGCCTTCGATCGAGCGGGAGCTCATGTCGTTGCAGATCGTGTAGCCGACGATCTCACCGTGACTGTTGGCAACGACCGCGAGCTCCGGCTCCGGTACGTCGTGACCGGAGTCGACGCGGATGCCGACCGGCTCACCATCCGTGACGACCCGCCAGGCCGGGGCCTTCTGGAACAGCTCAGGACGATCCGCGGTGTAGACCTTGTCGTAGACGGATTGCTCCGTGCTCTCCTCCATCCGCGCACCCCGTGAGCGCTCATACGTGACGCCCGCACACCAGACCTCGCCCCGACCGTCGATCGGCGGCAACCACTTCAGGCCGTCGGCAGAGAGCGCCGTACCGGTCTTGGTGACGGCTTCCTGGAGATCGGCGAGTGGCAGCCGCAGCAGCTCAGCGATGGTGGCGATGCCCTCTAGCGGTGCCACCGTGTCACCGGTACGCACGCCGACGATCGGCCGGCCTTCGGACGACTGGTAACGGACCAAATGCATGGGATTACCTCTCACATCGATGTACCGAGCAACCCGCGGGTGATCTGGAAGCCGACATTGCCGGAGGCAACTGCTTTGGGGACGAGCTGACGACTCGCGACCAGCGCGATCGTCTCCAAGCCGATCTGCGCCTGCGCCGCCGCGTCTCCGGTGGCGACCGCGTCGAGATCGTCGCCATACCGGGCGACTGTCTCGGGATCGTTACTGAGCTCAACGACCGGGACGAAGCGCTGCGCCGACAAGGTGCCACCGGCAACATGCGCAAGGATCTGCTGTACGCCGGATGCACCGAACCCGGTCGCCGTTTCCATCCAGTCCGTGCCGGGCATCCGCATCACATGCCAGCCCGGCCCTGCGAGCTGCTGACCGTGCGCGATCGTCGGGCCGACTTCGGCCGCCGAGCCGAACGCCGTACGCCGGAAGTTGCTGTCAGCAAGGAGTGTTCCGCGCGACGACAGCACGACCGAGCCGCCCGAACCGACGATCTCTTGGCCCATGAGCGCGAAGGCCTCGGCCGTGTCGGGGGTGAGTCGCCCGCGTGCCTCGAGGCCGATGGTGAGCGCGCCGAGGTTGCCGTCTTGCTCGACTGGGCTCGAGAGGTCGAAGCTGTTGAACCAGTCTTTGACCTTGGTACCAACGGCATCCAGACCGCCGTCCGCCTGGATGCTGGCCCAGCCGAAGCGCGCCGGGTCCTTGCCTGCTTCGACGAGGCGGGAGCGGAAGTAGTCGTTGTGGGTCTTTTCGCAGCCGTGCTCCAGGAGCAGAGCCATTCGGGTGTTCGGGTGCAGGAGATAGCCGAGCATGATGCGGGCGAACGTCTCCTCGGACGCACCGCCGCTGCTGCCACAGCCCTCGGTGTGCGGGAGCGCGACCATCCGGGTGACCGCGTCGCCAGCCCATTTCTCCAGCTCTGCCTGGGCTGCGAGCCGCAGCGCGATCTGGCCGGAGCACAGGCTGGTCGGGAGGATTAGGCCGACCGCTTCGGGGAGCAACCGATCGTCAACCTGCAGAAGCCGGGCGGGCGTGCCTCGAAGCGAGGTCAATCCCGCGAAAGGCTGACCGGAGAGTGGCGCATCGCGGTCCTCGATGGGGAGATCTGCGAGCGCGCGGCTCTGACGGCCGTCGGTGCTGATCGAGATGCCCTCGCGCGGTCCGCTCTGCTTCCAGTTCCGCCAGATCGACACCTGACTGTGGCCGGCGCGCTCGCCCGCGCTGGGTTCGCCGGACGCGACTCGGACGGTCAGGTCGAAGGTATCCGCCGTCAGCTGAGCCATCGTCGTACCGGTCAGGTAGCTGCCTGCATCCACGTCCATCTCGGCCTGCAGACGCTCGTACCGCTCGCTGGTGGTGACGAACTTGAGCGTCGGGACGAACGGGAAGTTCGTGATCGAGCCGTTGCCGGTGGTGAAGAAGATCAGGTTGCAGCCGCTGCCGATCTGACCGGCGACCGATTCGAGGTCGTTGCCGGGGCTGTCCATGAAGATGTAGCCGTTGCCGGGCAGGGGTTCGCCGTAGTCGATGACATGGTCGAGGCGGACCTCGCGCGGCAGCTTGCGGGCGGCGCCGATCGACTTGAGAACGATGTTGTAGAGACCGCGGTAGACGTTGCCGCCCGACGGGTTGCCCTCGGCGGTGTGGCCGTGCCAGCCGACGCGTTCCTTGAACGAGCGGATCGTCGCGAGGAAGCGGCGGGCAGTGGCGAGGTCGCGAACGTTCTTGAGGACGTACGGCTCGGCGCCGATCAGCTCGTCGGTTTCAGCCAGTACGGCGGCGCCACCGTGCTTGATCACCTCGGCACCGACCAGGCCGGCGAGCGGGTTGGCCGAGATCCCGGAGAAGGCGTCGGAACCGCCACACTGCAAGGCGATCTTGAGGTCGGCGAGTGGGACCTCGACTCGTTCTTGCCCGTCGACGATCGGGAGCCAGGGCTCGATGAGCGTTCCCGCCGTGGTGAGGTCGTGCTCGAAGCCGGCCTCACGGGTGAAGAACGCGTGCGGGACCTGGATCTCCGGGTAGTCGTGCTCGCGCATGAAGTCCTGGATGGCTTGACCCGAGACCACATCGTCCGCGGTGTCGACGATCAGGACGGCGCCGACATTCGGGTTGAGGGTGAAACCGGCCAGGGTGGCGAGCAGGAAGTGCAGGTTGTTGGGGACCTCGTCCTCACCGCCTTCCGTATGCGCAACCGGTACGACGCCGTCGCCCGCGGGCGCGTTGTCGAAGCGGCGAGCGAGCTCGGTGACGAAGCCGGAGCTGCGGGAGCTGGTGGCCATCACGACGACGTGATTCCGGGTCCCGGCCGGGCCGTGTGCGCGGGGATAGCCGAGGAAGGTCCCGGGCTGGTCGACGCTGGTGACCTGCTGACCGAGATGAAGTGCGTTCTCGTCGAGCTCGTACGGGTCGAGGGGCTCATTCGTGGCGGAGGGCTCGGTCGGGAGGCCTTCGACGCCGCGGGCGGTCACCGCCTGCAGGCTGGTCGGCGTACAGATGTAGTCGCCGGGGAACAGATCGCGCGACGCGCGCGCGAAGGGGGTGTTCCAGGACGTGATCGCGTCGCCTTGGGAGATCCGTCGTACGGCGAAGCGGTGGCCCTCGAGGATGGTGTGCGGGAGCGTGACCGTGGTTCCGTCGAGCTCGATCTGCGCGCCGGCGTCCAGGCGGCGGGAACAGATCGCGGCATTGTCCTCCGGCTCGGGTAGGACGCCGACCTCTTCGAACCGCACCATCGTTGCCCGCCTCCGGTAAATCGTGCATGATGCATGATTACGTGCTCCACCCTGCCGAACACATCAAGCTGGGTCAAGACCGCATCCGGAGGCTGATCACGTGGCTGACACCTTGGACGGTGCCGACCGGCGGGTACTGCGCCGCCAGATGCTCGCCGACGACGTCTACGAAGCGATCAAGACGATGCTGATGGACCACGTCATCCGCCCCGGTGCCCGGATCTCCATCGACGGACTCGCCCGTGAGTTCCAGGTCTCGTCAACGCCCGTCCGCGAGGCGCTGGCCCGGCTGGAGTCCGAAGGACTGGCGGTCAAAGAACCGCTGAAGGGCTACCGCGCCACCACGCTGCTCACGCTCGCCGAATTCGACGACCTCTACCGCTTCCGCCTACTGCTCGAGCCGTGGGCCGCCCGCCGCGCCGCCGAACTCATCACCGACGAAGGCCGCGACCGCCTGTACGCCGAACTGGCCACCGCCGTCGAACCAACCTCCGTCGACTACGCCGGCTACAAATCCCTCACCGTCCACGACAACCGCTTCCACACCCTGATCGCGGAGTTGTCAGGCAGCGCCCAGGTCCGCCAAGCCTTCGAACGCACCCACTGCCACCTCCACATCTTCCGCCTCCACTACGACCGAGACACCGGCCCCGAAGTCCTCACCGAACACCGAGCCCTCGTCGAAGCCGTCACCTCCGGCACCCCGGCCGCGGCCGAAGCAGCCATGACCACCCACCTCCACAACTCCATGCAGTCCCGCCTCCGTCGAATCTTCGAGTGAACCGCAAGCCCTTCCCGCTCGAGATCCCGCCGGTCCTGCGGCCGTACATCCTCGACTTCCACTGGGATCTCGCCGCACTGCACGCCCTTGCGCTGCCCCGGGTCGATGTGACGGTCGCCGAGCTGGATCACCACCTCGATCTCCCGTTCTGGGCGTACGCCGGCAGGCCGTTCCAGGTGATTCCGCATCAGGTCGCCGCCGATCCGCTGCGGTTCCACGAGCAGTACGCGCGCACGCTGGTCGCCGACCTCGCGCACCCGCTGGACGTCGTACGGCGTCCGGATGGTCGCCTCACGATCCTCGACGGGGTGCACCGGCTACTCCGCGCAGAGTTGGGCGGAGTGGAACTGGTCGACGTCCGGGTGCTCGACTGGGAGCGGCTCGGCGAGATCGCCGTACCGGATTAGAGCGGAGCGCCGCCGTAGGAGATTTCGTTGCCGTCGGGGTCGTAGAAAGTCGCGTGGCGGACGCCGTTTTCGTAGGTTTCGCGGACTGCGGGCTCTAGGCCCCGGGTGGAGATTGCGGCGAGGGTGGCGTCGAAGTCTTCGACGAAGAGGGTGTGTTGGGCGTGGCCGGCGTGATCGGCAACTACCTCGATGAAGAGGTAGCGGTGTTCGGCCAGTTCCCAGACGGCCTCGATGTTATTGGGGAGGAAGGCCGGCTCGGCGCCCAGCAGCTGGGAGTACCAGGCGACGGCGACCTCATAGTTGGTGACGGAGATTCCGGCGAAGAGGTCCATCGGGGCACGGTAGCTAAGAACACGCAGAGGTGGGTCTCCGGAGGGCCGGCGCCGCGCGGCTGAGCCTGGCGCCGGCCGATAGGAGACGTACTACGTGTTCTTAGCTTCAGGCGGGGGCGTCGCCGTGGTCGGGGATTTCTAGTTGTACGCCGCCTTGGAGGGCGGACTGGTGGGCGTAGATGCCGGGGAGGGTGTAGCGGGCGGCGACCCAGGCGTTGACGGGTGGGAGGGTTTTGTCGGCTACGGCGCGGACGAAGTCGTCGGCGAGGAAGTGGTGTGAGCCTTCGTGACCGTTGTGGAGGCCGTCGAATTCGGAGGGGAGGCGGCTGCGGTCGTGGACCGGGGAGAGGCCGGAACGGAAGGCGTCGCGGAGGGCGGGGTCGACGTTCGCCAGGTCTTCGTCGTCGAGGGCACCGGCCGATGTCTCCATCAGGTGGGTGACGTCTTCGACGCCTTCCTTGTTCTGCCACAGGGTTGTGGTGGCCAGCTGCTCGAAGCTGCCTTCGGTACCGAAGACGCGGAGGCGGGATTCGCGGATGTGCGAGGGGTAGCCGACGCGGCGCATCTCGTTGGTGCGCATGATGCCGCCGTCAGCAAGCTTGAACAGGGCGGTCGCGTTCGAGAAGTCGTTGTCGAACTGGCTGATCTCCTTGTCGAAGACCCCATCACCACGCTCGTCCTTGACCCCGATCGCGGAGACGTGGGTGGCGTGCTGGCCGGTCACGGAGAGAACGTTGCCGACGGCATGCGTCGGGTAGAGCAGCGGCGGGAAGGACGCTGTCTTCTTCCAGTCCTCACCACCTGAGTACTGGTACGCCGCATAGAACCCGAGGTCCATGTCGTGGACGTAGTCGCCCTCGGTGTAGAACACGCGACCGAAGTCACCCGCGGCCAGCCGCTGCCGGCAGTAGACCGACGACGGGTAGTAGAAGCTGGTCTCACCCATCATGTAGGTCAGGCCGGTCTCCTTGACCAGCTCGATGATCCGGGCGATCTGGTCCGCCTCGATCGCCATCGGCACGGTCGAGTACACGTGCTTCCCGGCCTCGAGCGCCCTGATCGCCATCTCACCGTGGAACCAGCGCTGGGTGAAGATCGCCACCGCGTCCACATCGGACTCGAGCATCTCCTCGAACGACTGGTAGGTGACCGCGACCCCCTGCTTGGCCGCCATCTCCGCCGTCCGTTCCGGCAGCACGTCGGTCAGCCGCACCCCGGACACATCCGGGTGCGCAGACCACAACCGCAGGAACGAAGGAGCGAACTGTCCGGCCCCGACCACACCGATGCTGATTCCCATACAGAAGAGCCAATCACACATTTATGTTCCATGGAAGAACAAATTCAGACGTTGGAACGTGTGAGCAGGTGTGGGTTGTCGGTGGTGACGCCATCCACACCGAGGGCGACCGCTTGGGCGAGAGTGGCCGGGTCCGGAACCGGCCAGGCGGTGACAGAGAGCCCGGCCGCCTGGAGTTCGGCGACAAACGCCGAGGTCAGGCCGGTGATCCCGCACAGCGCCCAGGTGGCCTCGGCCTCCCGCGCCAGAGCCAGTACGTCGGGAGTCGTGCGACCGAAGATCCGCCCGGTCGTCACCCCGGGGAAGGCCCGTCGGACGGCCAGCAGGATGTCGGGGTGAAAGGAGGTGACGAGGGTCCGCGCGGCAAGTTCGGGGTCAGCCCGGAGCGAATCGGCCAGCAGCGGAACAGCGGCTGATGCCTTGATCTCAGCCTGAAACCGGACCGCAGCGAGGGCTGCGACAGTGTCAGCCCAAGTGGGGATGCGCTCACCTTGCCCGGCGTCCAGGATGCGAAGTTGGGCCAGAGTGAGGGCGGCTACCTCGCCGGATCCGTTGGTGGTTCGGTCGACGGTGGCATCGTGGATGATCACGAGTTCGCCGTCTGCGCTCACCCGAAGGTCGAGCTCGATCTCGGTGCAGCCGTCCGCGATCGCCCGCCGGAACGAGCGCAGAGTGTTCTCCGGCTCAATGCCGAGGGCACCTCGGTGGCCGGTGATGATCACGTGACGAGCCCCACCGGCGGCCTCCCGGCAAGGTAGGCAGCAACCGCTTCGGCCGCGATCGAGCCGGCGCGGAGCGCGGTCTGCCGGGTAGCGCCGGCCAGGTGCGGGGTCATCACCACATTCGGCGCCGTCAGCAGCCGCGAGTCGGCCGGAAGCGGCTCGACGGGGAAGACGTCGAAGGCGGCCGCGCCCAACTGCCCGGACTCCAACGCATCCGCCGCCGCGTCATAGTCGAGGAGACCACCACGCGCAGTGTTCACCAGTACGCCGCCTCGAGGCATCAGCGCGATCTGATCGGCCCCGATCATTCCGCGGGTACGTTCGGTCAATCGCGCATGCAGACTGACCACGTCAGATCGCCGCAGCAGCTCGTCCAGCTCGACGATCGAGATCCCGGTGGGGAGGCCGGCCGGATCGACGTACGGGTCGGCGACGACAACGGTTGCGCCGAACGCGAGCATGACCCGCGCGACCCGTTGCCCGATTGCGCCGTACCCGACGAGGCCGACGGTGGCGCCGTCCAGCTCCGCACCACATTCGTCGTACGCATAGAGGTCGCTGCGCCATTCACCCAGCTCCAGCGTGCGATGCAGCCGCGGAAGGTTGCGCAGGGCACCCATCATCAGCGCGACCGCATGCTCGGCGGCGGCGACTGCGTTACGTCCGGGGGTGGCGGCAACGATCACTCCACGTTTGGTTGCCGCAGGCACATTCACGTTGACCGGACCGCCGCGACAAACAACCAGGAACCGCAGATCAGGCGCAGAATCCAGCACCCGCTCGGTAAACGGCCCCATCTGCGTGATCGCCAGCTCGACCCCCGGCAGCGCCGCGATCAGCTGGTCTTCGGCATCGCTCGCCTCGTCCACCTC
Organism: Kribbella antibiotica; assembly: GCF_004349055.1. GTDB lineage: Bacteria > Actinomycetota > Actinomycetes > Propionibacteriales > Kribbellaceae > Kribbella > Kribbella antibiotica. The sequence goes on along the minus strand of NZ_SMKX01000051.1, from coordinate 22,273 downwards.
CGCCACCGCCCCGTACGGCGTCAGCGGCCACGGCAACGTGATCTCGCGGAGGTCGAACCGCGTGCCGTCCACCGACTCCAACGCGGAGGCCAGCAACGAGTTGCGGACGAAGTGATCACCGGCGAGCAGCGTGGTGACGGTTCTCATCGAGCTCCTAAGATCGGTGCGAGATCGGTGCGGGATCGGCCCAGCGGGCGCGGGCGTTGTCGATCCGGCGTAGGTAATGGGCATATCCGTCGGCATAGAAGACAGTGCGCCCCGGATCGACCTGGCGAGTCGAGGCGATCCACTCCGGCCCGACTTCCGCGCCGGCAGCGCGGCGGGCGCAGATCACTGCACCACGGGCGGCAACCTGCTCGGCAGCGGTCGTGTGCAGGGGCGCATTCAGTACGTCTGCCAGGATCTGCGTCCACTCAGCACTCCGCGCACCCCCACCACAGACCGTCACCCGACCAGTCCAGCCAGCCGCTTCCAGGCAATGCCGAGCGGCATAGGCGATTCCCTCACAGGTCGCCCGGATCAGATCAGCAGTGGTCGTCGACAGCGAGATGCCATCGAGAGTCCCGCGCGCCCGAGTGTCCACGAACGGCGCGCGCTCACCCGCCTCAGACAGATAGGGCAACACGGTCACACCATTAGCCCCCGGCGGACTTTCCGCGAGGAACGCGGGCAGCTGATCCACCGACGCCCCGACCAGCGCGAGCATCCGGTCAAGGGCCGCCGTACCGACCATGGCCGGCATCGCCCGCAACCAGAGCCCGGGCGTCCACGTGCCGAGGAGGAGCCCGGCCGGTTCGCCATTGACCGGCAATGAGCGGGTCGCCACCTGGCACGCGAGCGTCGTACCGACAGTCAGCAGAGCGTCGCCAGGCGCCGATACTCCGGCTCCCTCCGCAGCCGCCGGGAGGTCGTAGGGACCAGCCGAAACCCTTGTCCCCAAGGCCATTCCGGTCAAAGACGATTGCAGTTCACCGACCGGGCCGTCGGCCGCGACAGGCGCCAACAGGTGACTCAAACCGGAGAGTCCAGTCGCCGCTAACGCCTCGTCGTCGTACGAGCCAGTCCGTGGATCCAGGAACGGCGCCGACGCATCCGACACATCGGTCGCCCGCACCCCGGTCAGCGCCTGCATCACCACGTCCTTGCAGTACGCCGCCGTCGCTGCCCCGGCGATGACCGACGGCTCCTCAGCCCGTACGGCGGCCAGCAGCGGACCGGAGGCTCCCGGGAACATGCGGTTGCCGGATCGCCGAAACACGTGGTCAGCAACGCCATCCACAGTCCACTGCTCAAGTATCGCGCTGCTCCGCGCATCCAGCCAGGAGATCGCCGGCCGAACCGCAGCGCCCGCGGAGTCAACCAACCAAAGACCATCGCCCTGGGCCGTAATCGCCAGCACCCCGGGCTGATCTCCCACCGAGGCAGCCAGTTCCCCGACCACCTCGTTGACCGAGGCAACGATCTCCGCGGTCTCGTGCTCGAACCGCCCCGCCGACGGTCGCACCAACCGCGTCGGCCGGGACGCCTCAGCCAGCGGTCGACCCCCATCATCGAAAGCGACCGCCTTGGTCACGGTCGTGCCGACATCGACTCCGATATCCATAGCCGGTCCCCTCTAGAAGGTGGCGACCTCCACGGTCACACCGTGGTCGCGCAGTGGGCGGATCAGTTCTTCCGGGGTCTTCTCGTCGACGACCACGACATCGAAGTCACTCAGCGGCGCGAGCCGATGCAGGGCAGTGCGCTGCAGCTTGGCGTGGTCGACCAGCAACACCTTGGTCCTTGCCGCCCGCAACATCGCGCGCTTCACCAGGACGATCTCCTCCTCCTGGTGAAACGCATGCGTCGGCGAAACCGCTGACACCGAACAGAACAGCAGGTCCGTGTGCAGCGCCTCGACCGCCTCCGCACAGGGCATCCCACCGAACGAGTCGTGCGTGGCCGAATAGATCCCACCGAGCGCAACCAGCGTGATATCGCGCCGATCCTTCAGCTTGGTGATCGCCGGCAGGAAGTTCGTTGTCACGGTCAACGGGGTGACATCGTCGAGCAGGTCGACCAGAGCCAGCGCGCTGGTCGAGTCGTCCAGCATCACCGACATCCCCGGCTCGATCATCGTGCGCGCATACCGGGCCAGCGCGGCCTTCTCGGTCTGCGCTGTGGTCAACCGGTACGCGACATTGCTCTCGAAGACGCTGGTCGGCTGGGCGCTCACGCCACCGCGGTACTTGCGGACCACACCTTGGCGTTCCAGCTCGTCGAGATCGCGATGCACCGTCATCACGCTCACCCCGAAGGCCTCGACCAGGTCGTTGGCCGACACCGAGCCGTGCTCGACGACGTACGCCGCAATCTCGGCCTGCCGGCGGGCGGGACGACTGAGCTCACCATCAGGGTCTGTGGTCATGGGGTCTCCAATCCTGCGGGCACGTTGTACGACTCGAGCCCTACTGTGCCGTTCTCACGCCGGAAGCGCACGAGCGCCGCGGGTCCGAGCGCTGGAAGCAGTCTGCGGTAGTCGTTCAAACGCAGCCCGAGCAGGCGGCAGACGAGCAGGCGGATCAGGGTGTTGTGCGCGACCACCAAGACCTTGCCGCCCTCGAACTCGGCGAAGACCTCGGCAACCCGATCAGCCGCCTCGACCGGATCCTCGCCGCCCGGGAAGTAGTCGCGCACCGGGTCGGCCTCGAAGGCCGCGGCGACTGCGGGCGGCATCTCGACCAACCGCTTCCCCTCAGCCGAGCCGAAGTCGACCTCGCGCAACCGCGCATCCACTGTCGGCTCCAGCCCGAGTGCTTCGGCGGTCGGGGCAACGGTCTGCCGCGCGCGCACCATCGGCGAGCTCCACAACGCATCTGGTGCGAAGCCGATCGCCCAATCCCGCAACTGCAGGGCTTGCTGCTGACCAACCTCATCGATCGGCAGGTCGGACGAGCCGGTGTAGCGGTTGCCGTGATGCCAGGCCGTCCGCCCATGCCGTGCCAGCACGATCGTCGTCCTCATCCGCGGTACCCGCGCGCATCGAGCTCCGCCACGAAGGCGCCGTACAGGTCGTCGAGTTGGCTCGGTCGCGGCTCGAGGACCCGCTCAATGCGAACCATCCGACGAGCTGTCTCAGTCACCGAACCTCCCTGCGAGGCCGCCAGAACAGCCATCCCGTATGCCGGATCTGCGGCGACTGGAAGCTCAACCGGTACGCCGAGTGTGTCGGCGCGGAGCTGGTTCCAGTAACCGCTGCGGGTGCCGCCGCCGGTCAGCGTGACGCGGCGAACCGGGTCTGCGCCGAGCGAAACGAGGTGCTCGAACGCCAGTCGCTCGACGAATGCGACGCCCTGCAGCACGGCGACGTACGTGTCCAGATCACTGTTGATCGAGCCCAAGGTGAAGCGCTCAGCCTGCGGAGCGACGAACGGGAATCGCTCCCCCGACTTCGTCAGTGGGTAGATGACGGCGTTGACCGGATGTGGGGCAAGCGCATCCAGATCGGCACCGGGCAACAGCTCACTCAGTACGCCGGCGCCGCTGCTGGACGCGCCACCCGGAAGCCAGCCGCCATCCGGATGCCGGTGGCTGTAGACCGCGCCAGTCGGGTCGTCGAGCAGCTGCTCACTCACGCCCTTCAGGACGAGCGTCGTACCGAGGACTGAGTTCCAGGCGCCCGGACTCAGCGCACCGGCCGCGATCTGAGCCGCGCAGCCGTCGGTCATCCCGGCGTAGACGGGGACGCCGGCCGGGGTGCGACCGAGCTCGGTGCCGGGCCGGACGACCTCGGGGAAGATCTCGATCGGCAGGCCGAGTTTGTCGAAGGCGGCGGTCGGCCAACTGTCGGCGACCAAGTCGTAGCCGGTCTTCAGGGCATGGCTGGTGTCGGTCGCAACCGGGTGCCCGACCAGGTGAGCGGCGACGAAATCAGCACTGTGGATAACCCGGTGATTACTGTCGGCAACCAGGTCGAGGACCTTCGGCAGGGCCCAAGTGGGCTGCATCGAGGTATCCCAGCGATCTGGGTCGGCGTCCACGATGTGGACACGACGGGCGGCTGAGCGCGCATCGTCGTACATGAGCGCCGCGGTGGTTGGGCGGCCGGCGCGGTCGGTCAGCAGGAAAGTTCCGGAGGTAGAGCAGATCGCAATGCCCTCGGCGTCTGACGTCAGGTCAACCAAGCAGGCGTCGACCGCGTCGAGCCATTGCTGGGGATCCTGTTCGTGGCGGACGCCGTCGCGAACGCTGGTCAGCGGCCGGGCCGCCCGGGCCAGGACGACGCCGTCGGGATCGATCAGCACAGCCCGCACGCTCTGCGTGCCGAGGTCGATGCCGATCCAGGCCACGACGAACTCCCCTCAAACTGTTATCTGCCTTGAGAAGATAACAGTAGAGAGTGTTAAGAAGCTAGAACGAGTCGGCTCCCGTCGCCTCGGGGGCGGACGGGAGCCGGTTCGCGGCCCGCCGACTGCGCCTGTAGTAGGCGGGGCGAACAGCTGGTGACACCAGGACTCGGGGTGCAGCTCAGGCGTGCATCAGAACGAGGGACGGGTCAGCTGTGGCCAACTCGAGGCGGCCAGCGTCGACGGAGCCGAAGGCCCCGAACGGGCCGACGGCGGGGCGCCCGGCACGGCCGACCCAGAAACCCCAGTCATCCGGGGCGTCCGGCCAGGCAGGGTCCGGCTCCCAACCGGGCGGCGGCTGCCAGGAATCGCTCGGCAACTCAGGCCAGTCGGGTGGCGGATTAAATCGGTACACGGGCGGTCCTTCCCAGATTCCCCAGTAAATCTGTGCCGTTGATCCGAACTGTCTGACTGATCAACGACCTGGCGCGCCGAACGTCACGACCAAATCTTCGTAAAGTTTTCCTGGCGCAAGCCGCCATGACATCACCCGGATTGCGGCGCGGCAAGCAGAAGCTCACTAGGCGGACTGCACGTGCGCCTGCAGGATCAGCTGCTGCCTTTTCCACAGGGCGTGGGTTAATTACGGAGATAACCGGTTCAGTAACACTCCGTTGCCTGGCTCCGTTGCCTGTAAGGCGATTCAGAGATCGGCGAGCCGGTCCCGGACCCGGTGGTGACCGGTGAGCGATTCGGCCAGCGAGTAGCCGAGCGAGCGATACGCCTCGAAGTCCCACTCGTCGTAGAACTGATCGCTGGTCGCCGTCCGCGGGAAGGCCGGATTCCGGCCGGCATAGACCTCGAGATCCCAGCCGAGCTGGCTCGTGAGGACCGCCTTCACCAGAAAGATCTCCGTCTTGTACGGCGCCTCTTCACCCTCGGCCTGGGGATGCGTCGCGATCCCGTAGACCCAGGCCCGGTCCGCGCGGGACTTGCCGCCGCGGATCATCGGCTTCGGGTCCACGTCGATCTGGATGCCGTGATCCATCCGGGCCGTCGCGATCGCCTCGGCCAGTGCGCTGAACCGATCCTCGGCATCGTTCGAGGCGTCGATCACGATCACCTGCTTCGGCTTGCGGCGCAGCGCCTCGACCAGGCCGAGGTTGTCGTAGTGACCGCCGTCGGTGACGTAGATCCGCCGGTCGTACATCGACGGCGAGCCGACCGCCTCGCGCAACAGGCGATACGGACCAGGCTTGTCGATGACACTGCCGACGTACCGGCTGAGGGTGGGGAAGAAACCCGTGACCGGCGGGAAGGTGTCGTCGACGTGGTTGTTCCAGTAGGGGTTGGGCAGCCAGACACCAAGGCGTGCATTCAGTACGGCGAGCAGCACGCGGACCGGCCTGGTCCGCCCGTTCACGCGACCGGTCAACGGACTCACCGCGGCACCGCTCATCGCCATCGCGGCCGGCACCGTCACCTCGCGGAGCAGGACATCCGCCTCGCGCTCGTAGTCCGCGGTACGGCGGCGGCCGCCGTCCGGCAGTGAACGGTCGCCGATGATGCCGATCTGGTCGGACTCGAAGATGAACGGCACGCAGTCGCGTTGGGTCGGGACGAAGTCGGCGTCCTCGACGTTCGCGACACCGGCGATCACCAGCCGGGGACCGGCCTTGTTCGGCTGGGCCCAGCTCGAGTAGCGCAGGCGTTTGTAGTAGTCGATCGAGGCCGCGGAACCGTTCTCCTTACGCTCGACCAGGAACGCGCGCGACAGCCGCTCGCGGTAGAACGAATGCAGCGAGGTGCGGTTCGCGTCGGTGAACACCTTGATGGCAACGGCAATCGAGCCGAGGATCACCGCGACGCCCCAGTCCGAGGCGAACGACTTTTCGGTTGCGTAGCCGCCGGTCCAGCGCAGCAACACGATGGCGGCGGCGATGCCGATGATGATGGTCCCGGCCCAGGGCGCGAGCTTGGTCTGGGCGAAGGCGAGGATGCGGTCCTTGAGCTTGGTCGATTCCTTGCCCTCGGCAGCCAATCCGTTCCACACCGAGCGGCCGAGCCCGATCAGTACGACGACCAAGGCACTGAACGACGTCACGCCTTGCTGCGTCGGATCCACCAACGCCAGCAGGCCGGACGGCAATCCGGAATCACCGGGCAGCTGGCCGATCAGGTAGAGACCGCCTGGTACGCCGAGGAGCAGGATCGCGACAGGTACGCCGTACCGGAGGGAGACGCTGCCGATCGAGGCGAGGACCATCCGGACCACATCGGGCATGCGGGCCCAGCGATCCCAGATCTTCTCGATCACGAAGGCGGTTGCGCTGACTGCGATCAAGCCGCCGGCCACGATGAGGAAGTTCCAGGAACCGTCAGGTCGCCAGGTCACCTGGATCTCGCTGTTGATATCGCGGATCACGCCCTCGTGGCCGAGGAACCAGCCGAGGACCCAGGCGATCGCGCGCAACGTGATGCCGATCAGCAGCAGGTTGACGACGAGACCGAACAGGACGGACAGGCCGGCCAGGAAGATCGCGCGACCGCCTTGGAGGAGGTACCGCGTTTGACGGCGGAGGCGGGCGAGCTCGGGTGAGCCTTGGGCGAACGGGTCGTCGACCTCGCGACGCAGGACGTGGAAGGCGGCTGCGGTGTAGCCGCCGCCGCTCACGCCGATGACGGTGGATGCCTTGTCGTACAAGCCGAGTTCGCGCAGGTGTTGCAGGGCGCCGAGACAGAAAGAGGCTGATCGGATTCCGCCGCCCGAGCAGGTGATGATCAGCTTGCCGGCGTCGGGGCTCACCGCCTCCTGGCTCGGGGTGAACTTGGCCGGCGCGGCGAGCTCAACGCCGTACAGCTTCTGTTGCCCGAAGCGACTAGTGGCGAAGTAGCTGACGGCAAGCACAAGCCAACCGGCCACGAAGACGCCGACCATCACTGTGGTGAGCAGGCCGGTCGACAGGTCGGCGCAGGCGGCGCCGCCGAAGTTCTGCCAGAGCTTGATGTCTTCGACGATGTCGAGGATCGCGGCACCGAAGACGAGCCAGGCGCCGACGGCCGCAACCTTGCGCCAGGACTGGCGATTCAGGAACCGGATGTATTTGTAAGCCCGGTACGACGCGTAGACGTAGGCCACGATGAAGGTCCCGTCGACCAGCAACGACAGCCGGCCGGGGATCTCGCAGTCGACTCCGGCTTGGACTGCCTGCCGCATCGGCCACTGGACGACGACCAGGACGATCGCGAGTTGCAGCGTCCTGGTGAACGTTCGGCGGCGGCCGATCTGCTCGATCGTGGCCTCACCCTTGGTCCCTGCTGATTCCCCCAACATCGCCCCATGATGACGCCGCGTGACCATCGGTTACCAGGGTTCGCAAGCCCTGCCCAGGTCTCGATCCGGCTACGTAGTGTCGCTTCGATCCTGGTGCAGGCTGTTTACAACGTCGTACAGGTGCCGGTACAAAGAGCTTCTACAACGTTGGCACAGCGGCTCGGAAGAGGTCTTGCCATGAGGTTCGCCCGCCCCATCCTCACTAGGTTGTTCGCTACTGGGTTGCTCGCCACCCTGCTGACCGGCACCCTGGTGAGCACCGCGCCCGCAGCCGAAGTACAGGAGCACGCGGCGATGTCGCAAACCTTCCGGAACCCGGTGAACCCTTCGGCGGATCCGTCGCTGATGTTCTACAACGGCAAGTACTACGTCGCCACGACCCGCGGCGACCGGATCGGCATCTGGTCGTCGAACAGCCTTGCCACGCTACTGATTCAGCCCGAGCAGGTGGTGTGGCGCGACAGCAACACCACACGCAACACACAGATGTGGGCGCCGGCGTTCCGGCATGTCGGGAACCGTTGGTACATCTACTACACGGCCTCCGACGGCGTGGACTCCAGCCACCGCATGTACGTGCTCGAGTCCGCGGGCAACGACCCGATCGGCCCATACTCGTTCAAGGCGAAGATCGCCGACTTCGGCGAGTACGCGATCGACGGTGAGCCGATCACCGTCAACGGCCAGCAGTACTTCGTCTGGACCGGACCCGGCCGCGGTATGGGCGGACCGCAGCAGCTCTACATCGTGCGGATGAGCAATCCGTGGACGTCGACCGGCGCACGCGTCGCGATCCCGGCCGACGGTGGGTGCAACGAGGTCCGCGAAGGTCCGACGCCTCTGTACGGGCGCGACCGGATCTTCCTCACGTACTCGACCTGCGACACCGGCAAGCCGGACTATCAACTCTGGATGAAGAGCCTGGCCAACAACGCCGACCCGATGGTCGCCGCGAACTGGCAGCAGCACCCCGGCCCGATCTTCTCCCGCAACGACTCCACCGGCGTCTGGGGCCCCGGCCACCACTCGTTCTTCAAGTCCCCCGACGGCACCCAGGACTGGATCGCCTACCACGGCAAGAACACCAGCACCTACACCTACGACTTCCGCACCTCACGTGCCCAGAAGATCAGCTGGAACGCCGACGGTACGCCGAACCTCGGCAGCCCACTCGCCGCCGGCGCCACCCAGAGCCTTCCGTCGGGCGACCCCGGCTCGGCCAACTACTGGATCAACGACACCCAGGTCGGCACCGGCCTCAACCAGGTCGAGTACGCCGGTAACTGGAGCTCCGGATCCGGATGCGGCAACCAATGCTTCTGGTCCGACGACCACTGGAGCGGCGAAACCAACGCCACCGCCACCATCCGCTTCACCGGCACCCGCGTAGCCCTCCTCAGCGTCAAAGACACCGGCAACGGCATCGCCGGAATCTCCATCGACGGCGGCCCCGAACAACGCGTCGACTACTACAGCTCCATCCGAGTAGGCGAACACCTCACCTACCTCAGCCCCGCCCTCGCCGCCGGTCAGCACACCCTCAAAGTCCGAGTCACCGGCGACCGCAACCCGTCCGCCGGAAGCTCGATCATCAGCCTCGACCGCATAGAGGTCTACTGACACACGTGAGCCGTTTGGTTTCGAGGGCCGGTTGCCTGAGAAGATGACCCGGTGCGGGCGAAGCGGACAGTACTGGTGGGCGGGCTGTTGTTCGCCACCGTGCTTGGCGTAGCCGGCGGCTACTTCGGTGGAGAGCTGACGAACCCGTCGTCCGTGCTGGTGTCCGGAGTTCCGGCTCCGCTGGGCGGGTTGACGGTGTCGCCGAGTGCGAAGCCCACCTTGAAGACACCGGTGAAGAACGATCTCAAGGGTCTGGACCCGGACAACCTGGACTTCAATACGCAGCACTTCACCGTTGATCTGGCGGATGCACCGGCTGTGCAGTTGTCGGTCCGGATCCCGATCGGCTGGGAGAAGAAGATCCTCGACACGGGTGAGGTCAAGTTCCAGGACCTCCGGCGCACGCGCTGGATCCGCTTCAAGCCGGTCCATCCGGTCAAGCAGAACCCGAAACAGCGCCGGGATCAATTGGTCCCGACCCTGGACACGACGATCCCTTACGAGCAGAACTTCAAGCTCCTCGGGCAGTCGGACGACAGCACCACCGGGCAGGACGGGCAGCCGCGGCGGGTCTCGACCGTGACGTACTCCTACATTCCGGACCAATGGACCCGGGATGTGATCGTGCAGTACGTCGCCACCGGCGGGCAGGCCGGCGCGGATGTCGAGATGGCGATCACCGGTTTGCCGCAGGACCAGGACGCACTGGACGCGATCGCCGCCAAGGCCGCGGAGACAGTGACACTGCAGGACTGAGACAATCTCGGTTCACGCTGGTCGAATTTCACGGAATTGTTACCCGGTTGAGGCAACCCCGAACCGGAGTCCGCGGTCTCCTCCAGTAGACGATTTCTGGGGAGGTGAGGCGCGGATGGCACGTCGGGGGACAGCATTGCTCGCGTCCGGCCTGGTGGCGATAGTGGCCCTCGGCGGCGCGGGCGGGTACGGCGTGGGCTGGCTGACCGCAGCCGACAGCTCGGTCACTGCCACGGGCAAGCCGCTGCCACTCGGCCAGCTCAGCCTGCCGCCGACGCCGGCATCGCCGACCACGACGCCTGTTCCGGTCGACTCACGCAAGCCCGTGCCGGACAACAGCAAGGCGTTGCTGGTCAAGGATCTGACGTATCGGACGCACACCTTCAAGGTGCAGGGCACCCTCGAGTCAGAGATCTCCCTGGAGGCCCCGGACGGCTGGACGTACACGCCCCAGACCGACAGGGACACCGCACGCTTCAACGAGACCCTCAAACGCTACTTGCGGGTGCAGGGCGGTTTCCCTCTCACGCGGCCGCCGGCCGCCTCCATGGCGGCGTTGATCAAGCGTCTGGACAAACTCGACGCGAGTCAGCAGGTCCGGTATGTCGACGAGGTCGACGACGGCGACACCGCGACGCTGATCTACGAGTGGGTACCGCCAGCCGAAATCGCAGCCTTGCCGAGTCTGCGCCGGGTCATCGTCCGGTGGGTCGCAGACGACAGCGGCAAGGTGGCCGTCGAACTGAGCGTCACTGGGCTTCCAAAGGATGCGAAGGCCCTGCAAGACGTGATGGACCACGCCTCGCAGAGTGTGGAGCGGCGCGACTCTCCGGTCGCGCCGTCCTGAGGACCGACTAGCAGTCGACCGGCCAGATGGTGCGGAAGATGCTGGAGCGCAGCCGGTAGAAGCGGCGGCGGGTGGACTGGATCAGGGCAGGGGACGGCCGGAGCCGGTCCGTGGCGATACGCACAGGGGTTTCCTCAGACAGGGTTGAGCACAAGCGGGCAGGGCGCTCATCCCCCCTGTGGCCTCAGCCGGTGGTGGGCCGGACCGAATTGGCGATTTCTCTCGCCCGGTCGCGGTCTTCATCCGGCATCAGAACCTGGATGAGCATCGAATCGTTGGTCCCCGTCACAACGATGCGTTGCAGGAGCATACCGCCGCTCGGACCGCATTCCCGCCAGAACTGGTCCTCGCTCTTGCCGTCACCGGCAGAGCTTGGCCCTTCCTTAACGTTGCACTGGAAAGTGCCGTCGGTGGTGAGCTTGATCTGGTCGGCTTTCACGCCGATCTGGCCGACGAAGATGCCGGCCCCCGAGCCCCAGTTGCCCTGCTCGCTGATCTGCACGGCGGGGAGACTCTGGTTGTTGCCCGGCGGCCGCCACGGGTCCTGGGCCACCGAGTGCAGCCAGGCGCGCGGCACGCTGAGCGAGTAGCCGCCGTAGTTCACGGCCACCAACTGCCGGTCTGCCAGATAGCGCTGCCCGACAAAGCCCGCGCCGCCTCCGACCACCAGAGCCAGTACGGCGGCAATCACCCATCGGGCCCGTCGGCGCTTCCGCGGTTTCGGGGTGGTCGCGGCGAGGCCGCTGGCGATTCCCACCGCGCCGGCCTCGACAGGCGGCGTACCGGTGTCGGTTGAGCTGGGCTCCGGCGTCTTGACGGGCGCAGACTCGACGACCACGGTCTCGGCGGCGGCCTCGGCGGCTCGGGCCTTCTTGGACTTCTTGGTGGGCTTGGTCGGCTCGGTGGTGGCGGCGGCGGTGTCGTCTTCGGCAGCCACCGCGCCGGCCTTGATGATCGTGGGCTGGTTCTCGTCGCTGAGGGCTGTGTGTTCGCCGTCGTCCGAGGGCTCAGCGAGCTCGATGGTCTCTCGGCTGCGCACCAGGATGCCGTGGGTGGTCTCGTCGAGGGCGCCGACCAGCTCGCGGGTGAACGTGGGCACGTCGGGCCAGCGCTTCGACCGGTCGGGGTCGAGCGCGCGCACGATCGCGGCGTCGATCTGGGCCGGCAGTTCGAAGCCGAGCGAGCTCGGGGGCGGCGGGGCCTTCACGCGGCCGGCGGCGCCGAGGCCGTCGACCTGGTGCGGCGAGCGGCCGGTCAGGGCGGCGTACGCGACGGCTCCCAGCGAGTACTGGTCGGCGCGCTGGTCGAGCCGCTCACCCATCGCCTGCTCGGGAGCGACGTACGACGGGGTGCCGCCGGGGAGCGTGATCCTCGACACCTCGTCGAGGGACTTGCCGAGGCCGAGGTCGGACAGGACCGCGCGCTCACCGTCGTCGTCGGTGCTGCGGAACAGCACGTTCGCCGGCTTCACGTCGCGGTGCAGCAGCCCGCGCCGGTGCAGCGCCTGGAGCCCACGGCCGATCTGTACGACGACGTCGACGGCCACCGGGAGCGCCAGCGGCTCCTTCTTGAGTCGGTCGGCGAGCGTGCCGCGGTCGGCGTAGGTGAGCACCAGGAACGGCCGGCCGTCCTCCAGCTCGCCTACATCGTGGACCTGGACGACGTGTTCGGACTCGACACGCCGCAGGAACCGGCCCTCTTCGAGGAACCGGCGGCGCACGGTCTCGTCGTGCCCCCAGTTGTCTGCGAGCACCTTGATCGCCACTTCGGCGTCCAGTTGCTCATCGTGAGCGAGCCATACCGTAGCGAAACCGCCTGAGCCCAGGCGTCGGCGCACGATGTAACGGCCTAGTCTGGTTGGGACCCCCATACAAGGCATTATGTAGTACGGAGAGTCCCTGACCGGGCCCGAGACAGTAAAGGCGCAGATGAGCGAGAGCACCAGCCCCACCGACGAGCTCGCGATCCTGGCAGAGCGGGCCCAGGGCGGCGACAAGAACGCGATGGACGACCTGCTCCGGCTGGTCTACCCGCGAGTGCTGCGGATCTGCCGCAGCGTCCTGCCGTACTCGGCCGACGCCGAGGACGCGGCTCAGGAGGCAGTGCTCAATGTCGCCACCAAAATCGGGACCTACTCCGGGCGGAGCAGCTTCTCGACCTGGGTGCACTCGGTCGCGGCCAACTCGGCCCGTTCGACGTACCGGAAGCTGAAGCGCACCGCTCAGGCCGCGCACAACCCGGAAATCATGGAAAAGCCGGACCCGCGCACCACCAGCGTCATCGCAGGCACCCGCCTGGACCTCCTGGAGGCCCTGGAGACGCTCGAGCGCGACCGCCCGCAGATGGTCACCCCGCTCGTCCTGCGGGACGTCTACGGGCTCTCCTACGAGGAGATCGCGAAAGAGGTCGGGGCCCCGCTGGGCACGGTCAAGTCGCGGATCCACGACGCCCGCGAGGTCGTCCGGCCTCTGCTGCGCCCGAAGGACTGAGAACTTGCACGAAGGTGCAGCCCGCAAGGTCTGACCCTTAGCCCCCGCCGGCCATAGCCTCACCGCTATGGCAACGCGGGGGCTGTTTCACAACCGGGACTACCTGAAGCTGCTGACCGGGCAGACTGTCAGCTCGCTCGGGTCCTCAATGAGCGGCTTCGTCTTCACCCTGCTCGGTATGGCCATCACCGGCTCCCCCATCAAGGCAGGACTCGTCGGTACGGCGGCCGCTGTCGGCTCTCTGCTCGCTGCATTACCCGGCGGAGCTCTGGCGGACCGGTGGAGTCGCCGCAAGATCCTGATCGGCTACAGCTTCCTCGGGGCGTTCCTGTTCGGCTCCGTGGCAGTAGCGGGCTGGCTGGACCACCTGACGCTGCCGCATCTGATGGCGGTCGGCCTGCTGAACGGCGTCGGCTACAGCCTGTTCATGCCGGCCGAGACTGCTGCTCTCCGGCAGATCGTGCCCCCGGAACACCTCAGCACCGCGCTGGCCACGGCCCACGGCCGCCAGAACGTGGCCGCGCTGACCGGTGCGCCCCTGGGCGGTCTGCTGTACTCCATCGGCCGGGTGCTCCCGATCGCCGTCGACGCCGTCTCCTACCTGGTGATGGCGTTCATGCTTGCAACGATCCGGCACCCGCTGCCGGCCACCAAGCCCGAGGGCGGGGCCCACGAGCCGATGCTGAAGGCGATCCGGACCGGGCTGGCCTGGCTCCTCCGCCAGCGCGTTCTGCGCACGATTGCCGTGGTCGCGACCCTGCTCAACTTCGCTGCGACCGGAACGATCCTGGTGCTGATCCTCAGCATGCAGCAGCGCGGCGTCCACGCGCCCGTGATCGGCCTCCTCGAGACCGCGATGGGCGTCGGCGGGCTCGCGGGCTCCATCGCGGCGCCGCGGCTGCTGGCGCGATTCAGCACCGGGAAGATCACGCTCGTCGGCGTCTGGATCATCACGGTCGCCTTCGCGGCCACCGCGGCCACCACGCAGACCGCCGTACTGATCGTGTTGCCGGCGTTCGCGATGTTCCTGCTGCCGGCGCTGAATTCGGGGCTGTTCGGCTACCAGATGCTGATCACGCCGGACCACCTGCAGGGCCGGTCACAGAGCGCGTTCATGTTCCTGTCGAACGCGGCCGCACCGCTGGCGCCGTTCCTCGGTGGGCTCTTCCTCGGGACGCTCGGCGCGCGGAACGCGTTGCTGATTTTCGGCGGCCTGCTCGCGGTGGGTGCCGTCCTGCTGACGATGAGCCGATCGATCCGGTCGATCCCGCTGCTGTCCGAGGTCGAAGCCGCCTGATTCGGGTCTCCCGTTCTTTCGGGCGGTGTGCTCAGATGGGGGTATGAAGAAGCTCATCAACGACCCTGCCGATGTTGTGAGTGAAGCGCTGCTCGGGATGGCGGCGGCGCACCCGGACCGCCTGCGGGTGGACCACGAGAACCGGATCGTCTACCGCAAGGAGGCGCCGCGACCGGGGAAGGTCGGGCTGATCTCCGGTGGTGGGTCCGGGCACGAGCCGCTGCACGGCGGGTTCGTCGGGCTCGGGATGCTGGACGCGGCGTGCGCGGGTGAGGTGTTCACCTCGCCGGTTCCGGACCAGATGATGGCCGCGACCAAGGCTGTCGACACGGGCGCCGGGGTCCTGCACATCGTGAAGAACTACACCGGCGACGTGATGAACTTCGAGATGGCTGCCGAGCTGGCCGCGGCCGATACCGGCACCGAGGTGCTGTCGGTGGTGACGAACGACGACGTCGCCGTCCAGGACAGCTTGTACACGGCTGGTCGGCGGGGTGTCGGCGTCACTGTGCTGCTGGAGAAGATCGTCGGCGCGGCCGCTGAAGAGGGTCGCTCGCTGCAGGAGGTCGCGGATCTGGCCCGGAAGGTGAACGACAACGGCCGCAGCATGGGCATGGCGCTGACGTCCTGCACGGTCCCGGCCGCGGGCAAGCCGACGTTCGACCTGGCCGAGACCGAGATGGAGCTGGGCATCGGCATCCACGGCGAGCCCGGCCGCCGACGGTTGCCCCTGGCACCGGCCCGCGAGATCGCCTCGCTGCTCGTCGATCCGGTTCTATCCGATCTTCCTTATGGACAAGGCGATTCGGTCATTGCCTTTGTCAACGGACTCGGCGGTACGCCGCTGCTCGAGCTCTACCTGATGTACAACGAGGTGGCCCAACTGCTGGACCGCGCGGGGATCACGGTCGCCCGCTCGCTGGTCGGCAACTACATCACCTCACTGGAGATGGCCGGCTGCTCGGTCACCCTCCTGAAAGTTGACGACGAGCTGGTCCGGCTCTGGGACGCTCCCGTCAACACGCCTGGCCTTCGGTGGGGCGCTTGACGTCCTCCGCCCCCTCACGGTGCGGATTTCACCTACTACACGGAGGTAGCCGGTTGAGGTTCACGCTTCGGCGAGGCCCTGAAAGGCGCCTCTCTGCGTGCGCTGACGGCCCGTCCGGCCGCGATGTTGAGTGCTGCATTGGTGTCCGCGTTCGCCACCAGTCCACAGGCCACACAGCGGAAACGCGCTTGGCTCTCACGGTTTCTCGCTGTGCAGTGCCCACAGACGTGGCAGGTCTGCGATGTGTACGCTGCTGGTATCTTCTGGACACGCCCCGGTGCCTTCTGCTCCAATCGAATCAACAACTGCCCCCACGCATTGTTCAAGATCCCACGGTTGAGACCAGCTTTTGCCCTACGACCATTTCGGAGGTAGTGGCCCGGCCGCTCGATATCAGGCTTGGGCTTGGCCCTCCTGGTCATCTGAGCGACATGGAGGTCCTCGACGCGGACTACGTCGAACCGACGTGCGAGGTCAGTACTGAGTTTCTCCACCCAATCCTTGCGCCGATCAGCTGCGCGAGCATAAAACTTCGCAATCGCAGCTTTCAGCCGAGCACGGCGATGGGAACCGCGACGGCTCCGGGCGAGACGACGCTGCAGATGGATCAGTCGGTCTTTCTCCGCCCGCGAAAGCTCAGGACATTGCAAGAGCTCCCCAGTCGACAGGGCCGCAGACACGGCGACGCCACGATCCACCCCGACGACCGCGTCGTTTCCGGGCGCCTGAATGACCGGTGGAACCCATGCGAAGGCGATGTGCCAGCGGCCGACGCGATCATGGGTCACTCGGTACGACCGTGCAGGCGGGACCTCGCGAGATGCCCGGAAGCGAACCCATCCAACCTTCGGGACGTTCACCGCTCTCCACTTCCGATTCAGCTTGATCACACGCGACGCCTGGTTGCCGGTAATGCGGAATCCTTCATGCTGGCCGGCCTTGCGCCACGTCGGGCGCCCATGAGTCCTGGAGTAGAAGTCCCTCACGGCCTGATCAAAATCTCGGAGAGCTTGCTGTTGCACAGTCTGCGAACCCTCGCGCAGCCACCCAAAGGCGGCCCGCGCGGTGGTCAACTGCCGACATCGTTCACCATGACTCGGCGCGGGTGGCTTGTCACGAGTCCACATCGACCACTGTTCGAGGGCGAGATTCCACACAAACCGAGCATGGCCGCACTGCGCAAGCAGGGCAGCGGCTTGTTCGGTCGTTGGATACAGACGGAACCGGGACACGGCTCCGAGCTAATCATCCGGGACCGACAGTTCCGAACTTTTGGAAGGGAGGAAGTCGCGGATCTCCTCTTCGTCGGAAGCTGAGGAGGTCTCGCGATGTCAAATATGAGCAAGGAAGTCGAGAGTTTCACCGACTGGCTGCGGGATTCCGCGCAGGTGCTGCACGACAATGCGGCGTACCTCACAGAGCTCGACTCGGCGATCGGGGATGCGGATCACGGCGCGAACATGGATCGTGGATTCGGTGCCGTGGTGGCGGTGCTGGACGAGACTTCTTTCGACACGGTCGACGAGCTGCTGAAGAAGGCGGGGATGACGCTGGTCAGCAAGGTCGGCGGGGCCAGTGGGCCGTTGTACGGAACGTTTTTCTTGCGCTTCGGTACGGCGCTCGCGGGTGTCAAGTTGACGCCGGCGGCAATCGGTGAGGGACTACGGGCCGGTGTCGGTGGGATCCTGGCTCGCGGCAAGGCTGAGATTGGGGACAAGACCATGTACGACGCCTGGGGGCCTGCTCTCGATGCGTATGACACTGCTGTTGCCGGCGGAGGTGATCTCGCGGCCGCTCTGACCGCTGCCGCCGAGGCATCCGCGAAGGGGCGGGACGCGACCGTGCCGCTGGAGGCGCGGAAGGGTCGGGCGAGCTACTTGGGTGAGCGGAGCGTCGGTCACCAGGATCCGGGCGCGACGAGCACCACCCTGTTGCTCGAGTCGGCTGCACGGACGCTCGCATGATCGGGATCGTGGTGGTTTCGCACAGCCACGCACTGGCGACGGCGGCCGTCGGCCTCGCGTCCGAGATGGTTGCTGATGGCAATCGACCGGCGATTGTCGTGGCGGCCGGGCTGGACGAGACGACGTTCGGCACGGACGCGGTTGCCGTGTCTGAAGCAATTGCGGCGGCGGACTCGGCGGACGGCGTACTGGTTCTGCTTGATCTGGGTAGCGCGGTGCTGAGCGCTGAGCTGGCGCTGGAGTTCATCGATTCTGAGGTGGCTCAGCGGGTTCGACTGACGAGCGCTCCACTGGTGGAGGGTTTGATTGCGGCGGTTGTGACCGCGTCGACCGGTGCGTCACTGGACGCGGTCGCTGCTGAGGCTGAGCGTGGATTGGCGGGGAAGCAGGAACACCTCGGCGACGGCCCCGCTGCCGAGCCGGTGGCTGCGGTCGAGTCCGGGCAAAGCCTTGAAGTTGTCGTGAGCAACCAGCACGGGCTGCATGCACGTCCGGCGGCGCGACTCGTCGGGCTGGTGAACACCTTCGACGCCCGGGTCACGGTGACTGATGTGGACACCGATCACGGGCCGGTCGACGCGGGCAGTCTCAGCATGGTTGCGACGCTGAACGCGATCCGTGGGCACCTGCTGCGGTTCGCTGCCGAAGGTCCGGAGGCGGAGGCAGCCCTGGCCGCGATCCAGGATCTGGCCACGGAGAACTTCGGGGACGACGAGCCGGCCCGTTTCCCGGCGCGCTTGGGCGCGGCCGAGGGAGACCACGGCGGTTCCGGACTGGACGTCGCGTTCGGTCCTGCGGTGCTTGCCAGCGGTCTCGTCGATGTCAGCGGATATGTTGCCGGTGACAACGAGTCGGCACGCTTGGAAGCAGCGGTCGAGGCGGTCGCCGAGGAGCTGCGGAGGCTGCGCGATGCGAGTCCGGACCTCGCTGGGATCTTCGAGGCGCAGCTGGCGCTGCTGACCGATCGGCAGCAACTGAAGGAGATTCGCGAGGTCCTGGTTCGCGGGGCGTCGGCGGTGAATGTCTGGCAGTTGGTTTTCGACCGGCTCGCGGAGCGGTTCGAGCAGCTGCACGATGCGTACCAGCGGGAGCGCGCCCAGGACGTTCGGGCGGTGCGTGATCGGGTGTTGCGGCACCTGACCGGCACCACCGAGGACAGCCCGATCGAGATCGAGGCCGACCAGCCCGCCATCCTCGTCGTACCGGAGTTGGATGCGGCGACGGCGGCGATGCTGGACGGACAGCGGTTCGCGGGCGTTGCGGTGCGGGCGGCCGGAGCCACTGGGCACGGTGTGATCGTGGCTCGGTCTCGCGGGATCCCCTTGATCACCGGGATCGGCGACGTGGACGTGCCGGCCGGCGCGATCGTTGCGTTCGACAACCGCAAGGGCTCGTTCGAGATCGAGCCCGATGTGGAGCAGGTCCGGGCGACGATCGCGGAGCGCGTGGCCGAGCAGGAGGAAGCGGCCACCGAGGCGGAGTTGCCGGCCGTGACCATCGACGGCCGCACGGTCGCAGTGCTGGTGAACGTCGGAACGGTGCAGGATGCGCTCGCGGTGCGAGGCGCGGAGGGATCCGGGCTGGTGCGGACCGAGCTGCTGTTCGGCGGTCGCCGTACAGCGCCGACCGTTGCCGAGCAGGTCGAGGCGTTCCGGGCGGTGGCCGCGGCGCTACCGGGCAAGCCAATCACGATCCGCACGTGGGACGTCGGCGGCGACAAGCCGCTGCCGTTCCTGCCGCTGGACCACGAGGACAACCCGTTCCTCGGCGAGCGCGGACTGCGAGCCTTCCGGCGGCGACCGGAGCTGCTCCGCGACCAGCTCGAGGCGGTCCGGCAGATCGCGGCCGAGATCCCCGTGCACGTGATGTTCCCGATGGTCACCACCGCCGACGAGGTCGCCTGGGCACTGGACGAGCTCGGACCACGCCCGGACGGCCTGAAGGTCGGCATCATGATCGAGGTGCCCGCGGCCGCGCTGCGGGTTGCCACGCTGACCGCAGACCTGGACTTCGTCAGCATCGGGACGAACGACCTCACGCAGTACGTCACCGCGACCGACCGGACCAATCCGGCCGTGGCTGCACTGGCAGACGGGCTGGACCCGGCCGTGCTGCAGCTGGTCGATCATGTCGTCCGCAACGCCGGCGTACCGGTGGGAGTGTGTGGTGACCTGGCCAGCAACCCGCAGGCTGCCGTCATCCTCGCTGCGCTAGGTGTGCACGAGTTGAGTGCTATCGCGCCGCAGGTGCCCTTGGTGAAGGCCAGGCTGCGGCAGGCCGATCTCAGACTGATCGACACCGCCGCAGTGCTGGCTGCGCGCGATGGGGATCAGGTGCGCGCGCTGCTGTAGTAGCGGAGCTCGACCAGGTTGAAGCCGGACGTGCGCTCCGGCTTGACGGGGAGCGTGTAGCTCTCGCCAGGCTCGAGGTAGGTCACGTCCGGGTTCGCCAGGTCCAGGTCAACCACCAGCGCCGGGTAGGCGCCGGTGTGCCAGGTGTAGGACTCCCCCGCGTCCGGAGTCACGTGCTGCACCCGTACGTCGTCCTCGTCGACGACCACCTTGGTCGGGGCCTCTTCGTTGAACCCGGCCTCGGCGGTGTCTACGGCAGTACACGGCTGACCGGACGCCTCTTCGCCGAGGTCCAGGAGCTCGATCAGCCGGTTCAGGTACGGCACATCGCCGTCGTTGGTGAGCATGTGCACCGGGGACACCGGGCGGTAGACGGAACCACCGACCGTCTCGCTCAGCTCGCGTGCAGCGCTCCCGTCCAACCAGTCCATGTGACAAGGGGAGGTGGACAGGCACAGGACGACGTACGGGTTGTGGTGCAGGTGCCAGCCCTGCGCCTCCCCGGGGGCCAGCGAGACCTCCCAGACGCGGACGCGGTCGTTCTTCAGCAGGACGCTGGTCCCGATCTCACCGAGGACAACCTCGGTGCCGTCGGGGGCGGTGACGGTGGTGCCTGCAGTCATGGGGTCTCCTCGATCGATCGTTCCATCGCTACGCCGGCCAGCGTCACGCCGTCCGGCATCGGCAGCTCGGCGGGGGCTACCTCGGTGAACCCGAAAGCCTTGTACAGCGGCACTCCGGGCAGCGTTGCCATCAGCGCGAGCCGGGTGAACCCCTCAGCTCGCGCAGCGTCGGTGCAGGCGGTCAGAATCGCCCGGGCGAGTCCACGTCGCGTCCAGTCGCTGCGGACGAACATGGCGCGGATCCGAGCCGGCTCGGTCGCCGGATCCAGGAGTCTGTCGTCAGCTCCCGCCGTACTGGCGTTGAAGAGCTTGTTGCGTCGGCTCCACCCGCCACAGGCCACGATCTCGCCGTTGACCTCGTGCACGTAGTAGGTGCCGTCGTCGATGAGCGCTGGGTCCAGCGTGGTGATGTGCTCGGCCGCACTGGCGGTCTCAACCGCGCTATGGAACGCCGGGAAGAGCTCTAGCACCGATGCCCGTCCCAGCTCCGCCACTGCGGCACTGTCCGCGCGCACCGCCAACCGCAACACAGGCTCCACGCCCACAGGCTAATTCACCCTGCGCCGGGCCCAGGACCAGACCAGGTAGTTCCACACCACCGCTCCGCCGACAAGCAGCAGGCCGAACACAACATCATCTACGTCGTCGTGACCGTTGATCAGCGCCAGCCCCATCAGGCCGAAGAACACCGAGACGAGGGACGTACAGCCTGCCGCCCCTGATCGCCACCCGGGAGCGGGCTTCCCCGCCGGTTCCTGGTCCAGCGACGGGCTCGGCAGGCCTTCGAAGACGGCACCGAGATCGTTGCGAGTCGTCGCGGCGTACAACAGGTCTGTCCGGCGGTGTAGCTCGCTGATGTCGATCCGCCCGGCTCCGAACTGCTCAGCCAGCGCGGTGGAGCACGCCTCCCGCTCGCTGTCACTCAGCCGCCGTCTCGACGCACGGACCACAGCGACCGGACGGCGGCGTCCCCGCACGGCCTGCGTCGCCGCTGCACCCAGCACCTTTCCCATTGCGCTCATCGGCGACTCAGCGAACTCGCGGACCAGCTTCAGCCGCCCGACTCCGCCTTCGGTCAACTCGTACTCGGTAGGCCGGTCGTCGTGTTGCTGACGCCAGACGAAGGTCTCCGCCACCAGCTTGTCGAGAGCCGCCTGTACGTCGTTCGCCGGCGCACCGGTCCGTCGTACCAGCTCGGCCTCGGCCATCGCAGTGTGTTCCAACTGCTCGATCAACGCCTGCTCCAGCGCCGGATTGCCTTGCTGCGGCGGCGGTGTTTCACCCGCCCAGGTCCAGGTCAGCCGCGGCTCCTGCGAGCCTTCTGGCTCCTCGCTCGGCTCCCTGCGCCACTCCTGCCCGGCCCGCGCCTCGGAGTACTCGCGGTGACCCTTCAGCCGCTTCACACCAGTCATCGTCAACCGGAAAGTCGCCGGCTCAGCCCCCTGCGGCTGGCGCACCACAAACCCACGCGCGACCATCGGATCAAGCACCAACTGCACAGCCGCCTCCGACACCCCAGCTCGCCTGGCCAGCTCAGCCTGAATCAGCGCTGCCCCCTCCAGATGTGCCAGCACCGCAAACTCCAGCGCCGAGTTCCCCACCCGTGCACCCTCTGTAGC
>NZ_SMKX01000050.1 GCF_004349055.1 Kribbella antibiotica | reverse complement strand
GAGGAGGGTGTTGCGGGGGGAGGCGACGGTGACCCAGATGAGGTTGTCGGAGCCTCGGGAGATGTTGTCGGGGAGGCCGGGGACGTAGGCGAAGAGCTCGGGCTCCGGCGACACCGCGGTCAGGTCGAGTTTGTAGACGGCGTACGACGCGGTTTCGGCCCAGTAGAGGGTTTGGTGGTCGGCGCTGAGTGCGACGCCGTTGGGGAAGGCGCGGTTGGTGGCCAGCTGGGTGACTGCGCCGTCGGGCGTCAGGCGGTAGATGCTGCCGGTGGCGGAGTGCTCGAGCAGGTCGGCCTTCCAGTGCTCGAAGCCGAAACGGGTCGAGGAGTCGGTGAAGTAGATGGTGCCGTCGGGGGCGACGGCGGCGTTGTTGCAGAAGCGCATCGGGCGGCCGTCGATCGCGGACAGCAGGGTGGTGAGGCGGCCGTCCTTGTCGAGGGTGAGCAGGCCGCGGTTGGTGTCGCAGACGAGCACCTTGCCATCGGGCAGCCACTCCAGGCCGAGCGGGCGACCACCCGTGTCGGCAAGCGTGCTGATCGCCGTACCGTCGGCGCTGACGCGCAGGATGCGGCCGTCTTCCAGGCCGGTCAGGACGTTGCCGTCCTCGTCGATCAACGTGTCCTCAGGCCCATGCCCCGGTACGGCGACAGTCGTGACGTCGATCTTCACCGCGTTCCGGGTGGTGTCTGCGGGCGGCGGGGTCCAGCGCACAGGGGCGATCGATGGCTTCATGGATCGACCCTACAAGCAGTCAGAAGCCCAGCACACAACGCGACAACCCGGACCAGCCACAAGGGCCGATCCGGGTGCGTAACGCGTCAGGTCAGAAGATGACTTCGCCGCGGGCACGCCGCGCGCGGAGCTTCGCCAAGGCCTCTTCGAGGATCTCGGCCGCCTCCGTCTCGGAGCGCCGCTCCTTCACGTAGGCCAGATGCGTCTTGTACGGCTCGATCTTCACCGGCGGCGGCGGGTTGCTCGCGTCGGTGCTGGTCGGTAGGCCACAGCGCGGACAGTCCCAGGCCTCCGGAACCGAGGCCTCGACCGCGAACACGGTCGTTGTCTCGTGCCCGTTGGCACAGAAGAACACGATGCGCTGCCGGGGCGCGGTGTCGCCGCGCTCCGCCTCGCCCATCGGGCCGGCACCGACCCGGCTGCCACGAATAGCACTACCACCACCAGCCACGGGTCCCTACCTTCCTCAGCCGAGCTTGTACAGCAGGCCGAGCGCGACGATGGAGGCGAACCAGATCAGGCCGACACCGATCGTGATGCGGTCCAGGTTCCGCTCGGCGACCGAGGAACCGCCCAGGCTGGACGACACTCCACCACCGAACAGGTCGGACAGGCCGCCACCGCGGCCTTTGTGCAGCAGCACGAGCAGCGTGAGGATCAGGCTGCAGATGAGTACGACAATAGAGAAGGCGAGGATCACGAGGAGTAGCCTAACTGAAGGTCCAGGTAACGGCAGATGCCGGCGAACTCGTCCACCTGGAGGCTCGCACCCCCAACCAGACAGCCGTCGACATCAGGTTGAGCCATGATGCCACCTGCGCTGGCCATCTTCACCGATCCGCCGTAAAGAATCCGTACCGAGTCGGCCACCGAGGGTGAAATCGTCTCCTCGATCCGCGCGCGGATCGCCGAGTTGACCTCCTGGGCGTCCTCCGGGGTCGCGACCTCGCCGGTCCCGATCGCCCAGACCGGCTCGTAGGCGATGACGACCTTGCGGACGTCGTCCTGCTTCAGACCGGCCAGCCCGGCGTCGACCTGGGCCAGGACGTGCTCGACCTGGCCGTTGGCCTTGCGGATCTCCAGACCCTCACCGACACACATGATCGGGATCAGGCCGGCCTCGAGCGCCTTGGCGGTCTTGGCGTTGACCAGGGCGTCGTCCTCACCGTGGTACTGACGGCGCTCCGAGTGGCCCGTCAGCACGTACGTGCAGCCGAGCTTGCTCAGCATCGCCGCCGAGATCTCACCGGTGTAGGCGCCGGCATCCTTCACCGACACGTCCTGGGCGCCGTACTTGAGCTTCATCCGGTCACCGTCGACGAGCGTCTGCACGCTGCGGATGTCGGTGAACGGCGGCAGTACGGCGACCTCGACGCGGGCGAAGTCGTGCTTCTTGTCCTGCAGCGTCCATGACAGTTTCTGCAACAGGTGGACGGCCTCAACGTGGTTGAGGTTCATCTTCCAGTTGCCCGCCATCAAGGGCGTACGGGCAGCTTCTGCCATCAGGTCAGTCCTCTTCCAGTACGGCGAGTCCCGGGAGCTCCTTGCCCTCCAGGTACTCGAGGGATGCGCCACCACCAGTGGAGATGTGGCCGAACGCATCGTCGGCGAAGCCTAGCTGCCGCACGGCGGCCGCAGAGTCACCGCCACCGACGACACTCAGGCCAGTCACCTCGGTCAACGCCTGCGCAACGGCCTTGGTTCCACCCGCGAAAGCCTCCATCTCGAAGACACCCATCGGGCCGTTCCAGAACACCGTCTTCGCAGCGGCGACCTCGGCGGCGAACGCCTTGGCCGAGTCCGGGCCGATGTCCAGTCCGAGCTGGTCGGCCGGGATCGCATCCGCGGCCACAACGGTCGCGGGCGAGTCGGCCTTGAACTCCGGCGCCACCACGATGTCGGTCGGCAGCACGATCCTGTCCCCGGCCTCCTTCAGGTAGCCGCGGACGACGTCGAGCTGGTCCTCTTCGAGCAGGCTCTTACCAACCTCGTGGCCCTGGGCCTTGAGGAAGGTGAAGACCATGCCGCCACCGATCAGCACCTTGTCGGCCTTGGCCAGCAGGTTGTCGATCACGGCGAGCTTGTCGGAGACCTTGGCGCCGCCGAGCACGACGACGTACGGGCGGGCCGGGTCTTCGGTCAGCTTCTTCAGGACCTCGACCTCGGCGAGCACGAGGCCGCCGGCCGCGTGCGGCAGCTTGCGGGCAACGTCGTACACGCTGGCCTGCTTGCGGTGCACGACACCGAAGCCATCACTGACGAAGACGTCGGCCAGGGCGGTGAGCTCGTCGGCCAGCTGGTCGCGCTGCGACTCGTCCTTGCTCTCCTCGCGAGCGTCGTACCGGACGTTCTCGAGGAGCAGGACCTCACCCTCGTCAAGATCCTGTACGGCGGCCTGTGCCGCCTCGCCGGTGACATCGGCGGCGAAGTGCACCGTGATGCCCTCGTCCTTCAGCAGCTCGCCGAGCCGCTTCGCGACCGGGGCCAGCGTGAACTCCGGGTTCGGGGTGCCCTTCGGGCGGCCGAGGTGCGCGGTCACGATCACCTTGGCGCCGGCCTTGGCCAGCTTCACCAGCGTCGGCAGCGAGGCGCGGATCCGGCCGTCGTCGCCGATCACGTCGTTCTTGATCGGCACGTTCAGGTCGGAGCGCACCAGCACCCGCAGGCCTGCTACGTCTCCCAAATCATCAATAGTCTTCACAGTGCAGGGGTTCCTGTCTACGAAACAGGCATGCGCCCGAAGGAGGACACCAGGTCACCCTCGAGCGCATGCTGGGAAGAAAACGTCAGAGAGACTTGCCGACGTAGTTGACGAGGTCGACGAGACGGTTGGAGTAACCCCACTCGTTGTCGTACCAGCCGACGACCTTGACCTGGTTGCCCAGGACCTTGGTCAGGCCGGCGTCGAAGATGCAGGAGGCCGGGTCGGTGACGATGTCGCTCGACACGATCGGGTCCTCGGTGTAGCGCAGGAAGCCCTTCAGCGGGCCCTCGGCGGCAGCCTTGACGACGGCGTTGACCTCTTCGGCGGTGGTCTCGCGGCCGACGTTGACGGTCAGGTCGGTGGCGGAGCCGGTCGGGATCGGGACGCGCAGCGCGTAACCGTCGAGCTTGCCCTTGAGCTCCGGCATGACCAGGCCGATCGCCTTGGCGGCACCGGTCGAGGTCGGGACGACGTTGATCGCCGCGGCGCGGGCGCGACGCAGGTCGCTGTGCGGGCCGTCCTGCAGGTTCTGGTCCTGCGTGTAGGCGTGGACCGTGGTCATCAGGCCCCGCTCGATGACGAACTCGTCGTGGATGGCCTTGGCCATCGGGGCGAGGCAGTTCGTGGTGCAGGACGCGTTCGAGATAACGGTGTGCTTCTCGGCGTCGTACAGCTCGTGGTTGACGCCCATCACGATCGTCAGGTCCTCGTTCTTCGCCGGGGCGGAGATGATGACCTTCTTGGCGCCGTTGTCGGCGTGCGTCTTGGCCTTGGTGGCGTCGGTGAAGAAGCCGGTCGACTCGATCACGATGTCGGCGCCGACGTCGGACCACTTCAGGTTCGCGGGGTCACGCTCGGCGAACGCCTTGAAGCTGTGGCCACCGGCCGTGATGTCGGTGTCCGTTGCCGACACGTCACCCGGGAAACGGCCCAGGATCGAGTCGTACTTGAGCAGGTGGGCCAGCGTCTGGTTGTCGGTCAAGTCGTTGACGGCGACGACCTCGATGTCGGCACCGGACGCCTGCACGGCGCGGAAGAAGTTGCGGCCGATCCGGCCGAAGCCGTTGATACCTACGCGTACGGTCACGGGACTACGTCTCCTCGAACTAGCGTTCCAGCACTGCTCTTCACCCCGAACATTAGCCCAACCGCCCACTCGGCCAACTGGTGCTATCCACAGCAGACCACCGTCACTCGGCGCTAGGACGTGGACCAGACCACTCACTCCTGCGAAGCTCCAGGGAATCTCCCGAGTCTGCCCGGTGAATACCAGTTGACCTGCTGGTGCCGGTCCGGGCGACAGTGACACCGAGGGCGATGGTCCACAGACCCCAGGCGGTACTGCCGAGCAGGCCACCGAGATCCCAGACAGGGAAGTTCGGGAAAGCGGTTGCGAGGATGTTGCCCTGGTTCGTCAGGTAGAGGACGTTGGCGATCAGGCCGGCGATGGCCAGCCGGCGGTACTCGCGGAACAAGGCGATCGAGATGCCGATCCCCCACATGATCGCGAGCAGCTGGCCGAGATGTTCACCCAGCAGCGCACCGCCGTACTGGTGTTGCGCCAGCCACGCAGCCTCGACAGCAGGGTCACCCTCGGCGTACGCGCGGGCCAGAGCCGGTACGACGAAAACCCAGCGCAGGAAGCCGATCAGTGACAGCAGGACCGAGGCGGCACCGATCCAGGTGGCGACTCGGAGCAGCGGGTCATCGCGGCGACCGAGGGCTTGTGGGAGCAGCAGGATCGGGATCGCGAGCAGCGCGTAGGTCCACGCGACGGCGAACCACGTCCAGATCAGGCAGGAACCGCCGGCGGAGAACGCAGGCAGGACGACGTCAGCGGGTTCCCGCAGGATGTCCGGCCAGTCGAAGGTTGCGGACAGGACACTCGCGGCCACCCCGAAGGCGACGGCGGCGAGGACGAACAGACTGCCGGTGATGCGGCGGATCATCAAGCCTCCTCAATTACCTGTACAGCGTACAGATTCTGGACACCGTACAGATAATGTACGGTGTCCAGGAAAAGGTCAAGAGAGAGGCCGCGGATGGCATCGATAGGTCGTCGCCGAGCATTGAGCCAGGACGAAGTGCTCGATGCGGCGCTGGCGCTGCTCGACCAAGGCGGTCCGGCCGCGGCTTCGATCCGCGGAATCGCCGCGAAGGTCGGCGTCGCGCCGAACGCGGTCTACACCTACTTCCCCGACAAGGCGGCGGTGACCGGGGCGCTGGTCGAGCGACTGCTGGGCGCCTCCGACCACGGCGCCTTCGCCGACCCGACCCGGCCGTGGCGCGAGCGCGTCGAGGCCCTTGCGACCGACCTGCGTGAGCGGATGGTGGCGCACCCCGGCGCCGCAGCTCTGCTGATGAGCGGTCCGATGGACGGTCCCCGTGCGACGGCGATCGGGGAACAACTCCAGGACCTGCTGATCCAGGCCGGACTTGATGAGGTCGACGCCGCCCGAGCGACGTACCTGCTGATCGTCTTCGTGCTCGGGTCGATCGCCCTTGAGGTCGCGGACGAAGCCGAGCCTGGTCCCCTACCGTCTGAGGCGGATCGCATCGCCAGCAGGCGGCGCGTGTTCGACCAGATCCCGCCGGAGGACTTCCCCCGGTCGGCGGCGGCCGCACCGACGATGGCGACCTACATCTCGACCGAGCAATACTTGTGGGGGCTGCACCGCGTCCTTGATGGCATCAGCCCCCGACCGTGACTACGCCGGGTCGAGCATCTCCGGGGTGAGGTTCGCCTCGGTGTTCGGGATGTTCAGGTCGCTGGCGCGCTTGTCGGCCATCGCGAGCAGGCGGCGGATCCGGCCGGCCACGGCGTCCTTGGTGAGCGCGGGCTCGTGCAACTGGCCGAGCTCTTCGAGGCTGGCCTGCTTGTGCTCCAGGCGGAGCTTGCCGGCGATCTGCAGGTGATCCGGTACGTCGTCGCCCAGGATCTCGAGAGCGCGCTCGACGCGGGCACCAGCGGCGACTGCGGCTCGGGCCGAGCGGCGGAGGTTGGCGTCGTCGAAGTTCGCCAAACGGTTGGCCGTGGCGCGGACCTCGCGGCGCATGCGGCGCTCTTCCCAGGCCAGCACGGACTCGTGAGCGCCGAGGCGGGTCAGGAGCGCGCCGATGGCGTCACCATCGCGGATGACCACGCGGTCGACGTTGCGCACCTCACGGGCCTTGGAGCCAATGCCCAAGCGGCGGGCTGCGCCGACGAGGGCGAGCGCTGCCTCGGGACCGGGGCACGTCACCTCGAGGGAGGACGAACGCCCCGGCTCGGTCAGCGAGCCGTGCGCGAGGAAGGCACCTCGCCAGGCAGCCACCGCGTCACAGGAAGCACCCGACACAACGGCCGGCGGCAGGCCACGCACCGGACGCCCGCGGTTGTCGACCAGGCCGGTCTGACGCGCGAGCGCATCACCGTCACGGACGACGCGAACGACGTACTTGGTCTGCTTCCGGATTCCGGACGGGGAGATCACCACGACGTCCGACGGGTGCCCGAAGATCTCGGCGATGTCCTTGCGCAGCCGGCGCGCGGCCGCGCCGCTGTCCAGCTCTGCCTCGACGACGATCCGGCCGGAGACGAGGTGCAGACCGCCCGCGAAGCGCAGAACGGACGAGACCTCGGCCTTGCGGCAACAGGGTTTCGTGACCTGGATACTGGTCAACTCGGACTTCACCTGTGCTGTCATCGCCATAGAAGGCATCCTCCCACCGTTGTCAAAGACCCTCGCACCGAACCCACCGCCGAACCCTCCAACTCCGTCCGGGTGAACTCCGTTACGCCTCACTGCAACCCAACCGCCATCAGGCTGCGTTCCTTCCCCGAAAGCACGAGAGGAGGGGCATGAGAGTACGAGACGACGCCGAGTTCACCGAGTTCGCCGCGATGATGATCCGGCCACTGCGCCGTACGGCGTACTTGATGTGCGGGGACTGGCATCGCGCGGAGGACGCCGCCCAGGACGCCCTGGTGAAGGTGTACCGCCGGTGGGACCGGATCGAACGGCGTGAGGGTGTGAAGAGCTACGCGCACCGTGCAGTGGTCACCTCGGTCCTCGACCAGGCCCGCAAACCGTGGCGGCGCGAACGCCCCGACGACCCCGACGAGGCGGCCCGGGTGGTGCCCGATATCGGCGGCTCGGTCGACAACCGGCTGATGGTGATCAAGGCCCTGGCCCAGCTGCCACCTGGGCAGCGCGCCTGTGTCGTCCTGCGCTACTACAACGACCTCAGCGTCGAAGAGACCGCCGTCGTCCTCAACGTCAGCCAGGGCAACGTCAAGAGCCAGACGTCCCGCGGTCTCGACCGCCTTCGTGAACTACTCGGCCACACCGAAAGGAGCGCCTCGTGAGCAACGACATCGAACGAATGCTGGCCGCAGCCGCCGACGACACCGATCAGCCCCTGCACACCGACATCGACGACATCCTGACCCGCGGGCGGCGCTCTGTCCGCAACTCCCGGATCACGATCGCAGCGACCGCAGCCCTGACCACGTTGGCCATCCTCGGTGGGGTCAGCGTCTGGACGAAGTCTTTGAGCACCGGTACGGAACCAGCCGGCCCGACCGGGATCACCATCACGAAGGACGGCCTCGCCATCGATCGGGAGACGGGTGAGACGGCCGCGCCTCCCCCGCCGGTGAGCCCGGTGTCTGATGCCGAGGCGATCAGCCGCTGCGCGCCGTCCGACAAGCAGGAACTGGAGTTCGGCAACGGCCGGAATACCTGGGACACCGCTGGGCCGATCGACAATCGCTGGCAGGTTCTGCTGAAGAGCGGCGACCAGAACCTGCTGTACGCAGTGTTCATGGCACCGGACAGGTCGGTCGTTGCGAGCTGCACGATGGAATCCCCTGACCAGCACATCCGTAGCGACCGGCTCAGTACCAGGACGCTGGATGGGGCGAAGGAGCCGCAGGTTGTATCGGCGCAACGGATGATTCCGGTGCCTGGCGTGACTCGGGTGCTGATCGGGACCGATACCGGCGCCACCCGCGAGGCCCTTGTCGGCCGCGACGGATACTTCACCCTCGGGTACGCCGGCAACCACGACCAGGGACCGAGCTTCCGCCGTATCCGGGGGTACGACGCGACCGGCAAGCGGGTCTACGAGTGGAAATACGTGCCACCCACGCAGCCGGCCTCGAAGCCGATCCCGGCCGGCATCAAGATCATCACCGTGCCACCGATCACCCCAAAGGTGGTGTTCCTGAAGGACCCGCAGACGGGGAAGCCGCTGATGCCGGTGCCCGTCAGCCCGGAGAGCGACGACCGGATCCGGACACGCTGCAGGACAATCGACGAGGCGAACCCGCCGGGGCCCGCCCAGGAGCAGCGGAACCGGGACGCCGGATTGATCACACCGAGCTGGAAGGTCGTGCTGAAGACCGGGACCGGAACCGACTTCACCGCGTTGCTCGTCGCACCTCGCAAGAACGTTGTGGCCTGGTGCCACATGTACGACAAGACCAGCTACGACTACGCCCGCAGCACGGTTCCGGCCACCGGCAACTTCGGCATCCAGCACCACTGGGGCCAGGTGCCTGCCGGCGTCGCGCAGATCATCGTCGATCTGCCGACCGGGCCGGTCCGCGCGCTGATCTCCAACGGCTACTTCATCTGGGGCCTGACCGGCGGAAACGACGACTTCAAAACCGTCCGCATCCGCGGCTTCGACGCGAACGGCACGAAGGTGTACGACGCCAAGCACGACGTCGACTCGGACCTCAGCGGCCGTTAGACCAGGAGCTCCCGATAGACCTTGGTCAGTTTGTCGGGAGCGTGGTGGAGGTGCTGGTCGTCGTTGGCAATGTCGGCGATGACCACATCGGCCCCGAGTGACTGCGCCGTACGACGCAGTGATGCGGGGTCGGGGACGTGCCCTTCGTCGGCCAGGACGATGTCGATGCGGAGGTCGGGGGCGTGCGCGGCGAGGACCTCCAGGTGGGTCTCGGGTGAGAAGCCGTCGGTCTCGCCCTTCTGCTCACCGAGGTTGAGGGTCAGCAAGCGGCGGGCGCTGGTCTGCTCGAGGCCGCGGCAGAGCGCGGGGACGAGCAGGTTCGGGATCACCGAGGTGAACCACGAGCCGGGGCCGACGACGACCCAATCGGCTTCCGCGACAGCTACCAGGGCCTCAGGACAGGCAGGTGGGTCAGAGGGGTCGAGAGCCACGTCGACGACCTGACCGTTGGTGGTCGCGACCTCGGCCTGGCCACGGATCTCGGTCAGGGCTTCCGGGTGATCAGGATCGAGGCCGATCACGCGAGCCGTGATGTCCAGCGGCACGGAAGACATCGGGAGCACGCGGCCCTGGGCGCCGAGGAGTCGACCGACCCAGTCGAGGCCGTCGACAGCATCACCGAGCAGCTCCCACAGGGCGACGATCAGGAGGTTGCCGACCGCGTGGTCGTGCAGCTCACCGTTGCTGCGGAAGCGATGCTGCAGTACGTCGGCCCACGTGCGGCCCCACTCGTCGTCGCGGCACAGCGCGGCGAGCGCCATCCGCAGGTCACCCGGCGGCAGCACCCCCAGCTCTGTGCGCAGCCGGCCGGAGGAGCCGCCGTTGTCGGCGACGGTGACGATCGCGGTGAGTTGATCGGTGACATGCCGAAGGGCGGACAGCGAGGCCGCCAGGCCATGCCCTCCGCCCAAAGCAACGACCCGAGGACTCCTCGTCACTCGCGGCCTAGATCGCGGTGGACTACCAAGGTGGGTGACCCCTTCTCACGCAGTCTGCGGGCGATCTCCTCCGACATCGCGACGCTGCGGTGTTTACCCCCGGTGCAGCCGATCGCGACGGTGACGAAGCGCTTGCCCTCGTTCAGGTAGCCGGTCCGCAGGGTGTCCAGCACGTCCGAGTAGTTCTGCAGGAACTGCTGGGCCAGCGGATGGCCGAGCACGAAGTCTGACACAGGCTTGTCCTGCCCGGTCATCGGGCGCAGGTCGGGCTGCCAGTACGGGTTCGGGATGAAGCGCATGTCGGCGACCACATCGGCGTCCACCGGGATGCCGTACTTGAAGCCGAACGAGACCACGGTCGCCCGCAGCTCGGCGTTCTCCTCGTCCCCGAAGGCGTTCACAATCTTCGCGGCGAGCTGGTGGACGTTCATGTTCGAGGTGTCGATGACCAGGTCGGCACCGGCGCGGATGTCGCCGAGCAGCTCGCGTTCACGCTGGATACCGGTCAGCAGCCGGCCCTCGCCCTGCAGCGGGTGCGGCCGGCGCACGCCTTCCTGCCGGCGCACGATGACGTCGTCCGAGGCCTCCAGGAACAGCGTCAGCGGCCGGTAGCCCTTCACCCGCAGGTCGTGCAGCGCGTTGCTCAGCTCGTCGAAGAACATCCCGGTCCGGACGTCGACGACGACCGCGAGCCGCGGCTGGGTCCCCGTGTCGATGGTCTGCTCGACCATGGTGGTGAGGAACATCGGCGGCAGGTTGTCGACCACGAACCAGCCGAGGTCCTCCAGCACGTCCGCAACCGAACTCCGCCCCGCGCCGGACATGCCGGTCACGATGATCAGGTTGCCGTTCGTGTCGTCCATCAGTTCTCAGATCTCCCTGGGTCCCCGTTGACCGTCCCGGCCACCGGGACGTCTTCTCCCAGTATCTCGCCTGTGGCCGTGTTCACCGACGGCGCCCGGCCGGATTCGGCCGTCGTTGCCGCGGCGTTCACCGCCAGTACGACGGACTCCGCCGTCCGGCGCCCGAATCCGGGCAGCTCGGCGACCTCGTCGATCGTCGCGTGCCGCAACTTCTTCAGCGAACCGAAGTGCCGCAGCAGCGTCTTGCGCCGGACCTCCCCCAGCCCCGGTACGTCGTCCAGCACGCTCTCGACCATCGACTTCGACCGCCGGTTGCGGTGGTGCGTGATGGCGAACCGGTGCGCCTCGTCCCGCAGCCGCTGCAGCAGGTAGAGCCCCTCGGAGGTCCGGGAGAAGATCACCGGATCCTCGTCGTCGGGAATCCAGACCTCTTCCAGCCGCTTGGCCAGACCGCAGATCGGGATGTCACCGAGCCCGAGCTCGTCGAGCGCCTGCCGTGCGGCCGCGACCTGCGGCGGTCCACCGTCGACGACGACCAGCCCCGGCGTGTAGGCGAACTTCTTCGCCCGGCCCGTCTCCGGATCGACCAGGTACGCCGTCGGGTCCTCCCCCGGCGGGATGTCCTTGCGGTCCTCGATCATCCGCTTGAAGCGCCGTGTCAGCACCTCGGCGATCGAGGCGACATCGTTCTGCCCCTCGACCTCCTTGATGACGAAGCGGCGGTACTCACTCTTGCGCGGCAGTCCGTCCTCGAAGACCACCATCGAGGCGACGACCTCGGTGCCCTGCAGGTTCGAGACGTCGTAGCACTCCATCCGCAGCGGAGCCTCGGGCAGGTCGAGACCGGCCTGGATCTCCTCCAGCGCCTGGTTGCGAGTCGTCAGATCGCTGGCCCGCTTGGTCTTGTGCATGGTCAGCGTCTGCAGCGCGTTGCGCTCGACGGTCTCCATCAGCGACTTCTTGTCCCCGCGCTGCGGCACCCGGATCGCGACCCGCGTCCCGCGCGTCTCCTCCAGCCACTCCGTCAGCGCCTCGACATCGTCCGGCACGACCGGAACCAGGATCTCGCGCGGGATCGCGTCGCCCGAATCACCGGCGTACGTCTGCTGGATGAAGCGCGACACGAGGTCGCCGGTGGTCGCCGTACCGTCGGCTTTGTCGGCGATCCAGCCGCGCTCACCGCGGATCCGGCCACCGCGGACGTAGAAGATCTGGACGGCGACCTCGAGCGGGTCCTCGCTGAGCGCGATCACGTCGGTGTCGGTGCCGTCGCCGAGGACGACCGCGTTCTTGGCCAGCGCCTTGTTGAGAGCGGCCAGGTCGTCGCGGATCTTGGCGGCCCGCTCGTACTCCAGCTCGACCGCCGCGGCCTTCATCTCCTTCTCCAGCCGGCGCACATATGTCGTGGTCTGACCGGACAGGAACCCACTGAAGTCGTCGACGATCTGGCGGTGCTCCTCCTGCGTCACCTGACCGGTGCAGGGCGCGGCACACTTGCCGATGTAGCCGAGCAGGCAGGGCCGGCCCATCTGGCGGTGCCGGTTGAAGACACCCTTGCTGCACGAGCGCATCGGGAAGACGCGCAGCAGCAGGTCGACGGTCTCGCGAATCGCCCAGGCGTGGCTGTAAGGGCCGAAGTACCGAACGCCCTTCTTCTTGGGCCCGCGGCCGACCATCACCCGCGGATAGTCCTCGTCGAGGGTGATCGCGAGCCAGGGGTAGGACTTGTCGTCGCGGTACTTCACGTTGAAACGCGGGTCGTACTCCTTGATCCAGGAGTACTCCAGCTGCAGCGACTCGACCTCGGTGCTGACGACGGTCCACTCGACCTTCGCCGCGGTCGTCACCATCGCCTGCGTGCGCGGATGCAGGTTGACCAGGTCCTGGAAGTACGACGACAGCCGCGCCCGCAGGTTCTTCGCCTTGCCGACGTAGATCACCCGCCCGGCGGAGTCGCTGAAGCGATAGACACCGGGCGAGTCAGGGATCGACCCAGGAGCGGGTCGGTAGGACGCTGGATCAGCCACTCGACAACCCTAGTTCGGCCCACCGACAAAACCTGAATTCGGGCCAAGTCTCCATTGCTACTTGAATGACAGACTTGAAGGCATGACACTCGACGAACTCGATCGGCTGATCCGTGCGCACCCCGGTGTCCGGGTCCTCGAAGCGCAGGACGACATCTTCTACCTCTACGACCCGGCCGGCGACCTCCCGCCGGAACGCCAGCAGCCCTTCGCAACCCTGGTCACCGGCGACCACTACGAGCGAGTCTCCCGGCTCAACGAACCCGGTGCGTGGCGACTCAACCTCGGCCTGACCAAGGCGACGTACACAGGTCTGTTCGGCCCGCCTCCGACCGAGCGCGACGCTGACTGGGTGCTCGGCTCCGGCCACGACTACGCCGCCCGCGACGCCCTGATGCCGCACCCCTTCTACGCCTCGCAGCACTGGGTCGCGATCGTCGACCCGGTCGCCCTGGAGCCGCTGCTCCCGCTCCTCACCGAGGCCCACGAGTTCGCTGCTCGCAAGTACGCCCATCGAGAGATCCGGCAAACGGGCTGAACCTTGCGGTCGTGTTACGGGTTGGGTCATAAGGCGGAGTTGACCCCCGGCTGGGATGGGCGCGGTCCGTAGCGTGTGGACCAGGGTAGGCGCAGGTCCTTTGCGTGAGGCAACAAGGCCTTGCGTTGACTCGAGGGAGAATCCGCCCATGTCCCGGAAGTTCGTCACACCGCGCGTCGCACTCGCGGCGTTCGCGGTTTCAGCACTCACTCTGACCGGCGCAGCCGCAACCAGTACAGCGGCCGAGCCCGACTCCCCCAATACCACCATCCGCGGTGCGGGCAGCCCGACTGCCATCCCCGGCAGCTATATCGTCGTACTGGCCGGGCAGCGCTCGCAGGGCGAAACCCGAGCCACGAACCAGAGCCTGGCCACCAAGTACGACGTCGATGTCCGTGATCAGTACGACTCGTCGATCAAGGGTTTCTCGGCGAGCATGAGCGCCGAGCAGGCCAAGAAGGTGGCCGGTGACTCGCGGGTCGCGTTCGTGCAGCAGAACCAGCGATTCACCACGAACCAGGACAACCCGCCGTGGGGTCTGGACCGGATCGACCAGCGGGACCTGCCGCTCGACCAGCAGTTCACCGCGACCTCGACGGCCGAGAAGGTGAACGTCTACGTGATCGACACCGGGATCTACGCCGCCCACAAGGACTTCGACGGCCGCGCGTCGGTCGGTACCGACACCGTCGGCGACGGCCAGAACGGCGTCGACTGCATGGGTCACGGCAGTCACGTCTCCGGCACGATCGCCGGTACGACGTTCGGTGTCGCCAAGAGCGCGAAGATCTTCGGGGTCCGTGTCCTCGACTGCAAGGGGTCCGGAACCACCGAGACCGTGGTGGCCGGGATCGACTGGGTCACCAAGAACGCGAAGAAGCCGGCGGTCGCGAACATGAGCCTCGGCGGGCCGGCCGATGACGCGATGGATGCCGCCGTGAAGGCATCGATTGCCTCCGGCATCACTTATGCCGTTGCTGCTGGCAACGAAGGTGCGGATGCCTGCACGAGCTCGCCGGCGCGGGAGGCGACCGCGATCACCGTCGGCGCGACCGACGACACCGACCAGAAGGCGACGTTCTCGAACTTCGGCAAGTGTGTCGACCTGTTCGGTCCGGGCGTCGACGTCGTGTCGGTAGGGATCACCGGGCCCGAGTCGACCGACAAGATGAGCGGTACGTCGATGGCCACGCCGCATGTCGCCGGAGCGGCCGCGCTCTACCTGGCCGATCACCCCGAGGCCACGCCTGCTGAGGTGACGACCGCGCTCCTCGGTGCTTCCACTCCGGGCAAGGTCGGCGAGCCGGGGACGGGTTCGCCGGACAAGCTCCTGTTCGCCGGCAAGGTGGATCCGGCCCAGAAGTAGCACTGCCTTGAGGGGCCCGGCCGAGACTGAACTGGCCGGGCCCTTCGCTATGTCAGGCAGTCTGTACGACGTTCGTACCGCTGACGGCGACCTTGACTGCGGGCAGCGGTGTCTGCGCCGGTCCGCTGATCGGTGCGCCGTCGGTGATGCTGAAGTGGCTCTGGTGGAACGGACAGATGATCTGACCGCCCTCCACCGAGCCGACCGGGTTCAGCTGATGCGTGCAGATCGCGGAGAAGCCCTTGAACTCGCCTGCGGTCGGCTGCGTCACCACAACCTTGGCGTCGGCGAACACCTTGCCGCCACCGACCGGGATGTCGGACACCGCGCCCAGCACCTTGCCGGTCGGTGCGCTGGCGCTGCCGCCCGTCGTAGGCGCGCTGCTCGGTGCAGTGGTCGGCGCGGTCGTCGGCCCCGAGCTACCGCCGGTGCTCGGGGCTGCACCCGGGGTGTCGCCGCTACCACAGGCGGCGAGGACGGGGGCGCTGGCACCCACTAGCGCAGCGATCGCCGCGCAGCGGAGCACCGACCTCCGGTCGCGCAGGCCACCCGCTTCGGTGTCTGGTTGTGAGGTGGGTGGTGCCATCGTGTCATCGCTCATGAATCTGGACCTCCAGGAGCTTGCCGGCAGAAAATAGTTGAATGCTCTGACAAACGGGCGGGCGGCCGGAACGGTTCAATCCACTGCTCGATTGAACCGCAGTTTGAGACTTTTGGTCCCCAGACCGGGGTGGTGGGGCGGGGAAGGTATCAGCTCAGCCGGCCGCACCGGTGAGTGTTTGGACCACTCGCGCCGACAGATCCAGGACGGCCCGGCGGGTCTCGTCCTGCACCTGCTCGGACTGCAGTGGCCACGCCTGGGCGATGTGAGCGTCGTGCGGCAGCACCAGGGGCTCCAGACCGCGCTGGCGGAACGCCTCGATCAGCCAGTCGACGGTGCTGGGCTCGGCGCGCTGCACCATGGTGATGATGACGACACCACGGGTGAGCAGCACGTTCTGACCGTCCGGGGTGAGCTGGTCGAGCTGCTGCAGGCAGTAGTTCGCCACGTGCTGCACGGACGGGACAACCAGCACGATGCAGTGCGCCGATGACGCCATCTCCATGCTGACCTCGTCGTACATGCTGCCTGGGCAGTCGACAACAGCGACACCGACATCACGGGCGCCTTGGCCTTGCGCCTCGGCCAGTGAGCGTCGTACGGCGGCAGCTGTGCCTTCGCTGCGGACCAGGCTGACGCGCTCGATCGGGCCGGCGCCGACGGAGAACTCGAGACGGCGGGACAGCTCAGCGCCGCCCGGGTCCGCGTCAATGGCGACCACTCGGTCAGAGCGCTGGCTGGCCAGCATCATCGCGAGCAGGGCGCTGACGGTCGACGTACCGCCGTTGGTGACCGGGCTGAGGACGCCGACGCGGCGCATGATCGCGATCGGGCGGCGGATGGTCGCGATGTTGTCCACGTCGCGCTGCATCCGCCCGGAGGCACCGACCAGGTACGCCGCTTCGGAGGCGAACCGCCGGAAGCGCCGGAACACCGAGTCGCCGTCGGGAGCCAACGGCGTACCGAGCTGGTCGGACTGTGGGGTCGGCGGCGGTCCCCAGCCGGTCTGCGGCACGGGGGGCGGAGCCTGCTGGTACGGCGCCTGTCCCGGGGGCTGCTGGTGGTACGGCGGGGGCTGCTGCTGGTACTGCGGATCCGCGTAGGGCTGCTGGTACTGCTGCTCCGGGTATTGCTGCTGCTCCGGGTATTGCTGCGGTGGGTACGGCGGCTGCTGGTACTGCGGCGGCGGATACTGCTGGGCCGGGTACTGCGGCACCGCGTAAGGCGGCGGCTCGACCGGCGGCACCTGCCCGTACTGCGGCGGCTGCTGGTACGGCGGATACCCCTGCTGCGGATATTGCTCCGGCGGGTACGGCTGTTGGTACTGCTGCGGCGGATAAGGCTGCTGCTGTGCCGGCGGGTACTGATGCTGCTGCGGCTGAGCAGGAGGCGGCGGCTGATCGCCATGCGGCCAGGGCCACGGAGGCTGCTCCCCCGGCGCCGGCACTGGCTCAGATGGAGGCACCGGCGCAGGCGGAGCGGACGGCGCCTCTACTACCGGCTGGTCAGCCGGGGGCGGAGGGCCGGTGCGGGACGGCTCTTCGGCCGGTGACTGCTCCGCCATCCGGCGCAGCATGTCACCCTGCCAGTCAGATTCAGTCATTCCATCCGGTCGTCAGAATGCGTGCAGCAGGTTGGTGTAGACGCCGAAAACTCCCAGCGCCAGCGGGACCGTCACGATGATCGCGCCAACCTCAAGATAGTCGAGCAGCTGTGTGAGCCGCGCACGGACATGCTCCGCTGGTGCGAAACCGAGACCGAAGGCGCAGAACATCGCCACCAGAACCAGCAGGCCCAGCGCGATGAACGCACCGCCTTGACCGTTGAACGCAGCGATCAGCACGCAGCCCGACACGATCGTGAACGCCGCAGCGAACAGCACCGCGACCTCTTGCACCAGCGGGTACAGCCGCGACCGCGACGCCAGCAGGAACGCGAGCACCAGCGCCAGCGCGACCGCCCACGGGCCGCCTGCCTTCAGCAGGAAGATGCCGGCCACACCCGAGGACACAGCGATCGGAACCGTCGCCAGCGCCAGCCCGAGGTGAGCTGCATTCAACGCGCTCTGCACGTCGCCGCGCATGATCTCCTGACCAGAGGCGCGCTTGTCGTCCAGCCCCGACAGTCCGGACAGCGCGAGCGCCATCCGCGGCAGCAGACCCAGCAGCACTACGGCGAGGATCCCGGCCAGCGCACCAACGCGGTCCGCGGCCAGTCCGGTGCCAACACCGAGCATCCACACCACAACGAACAGCACGGACGTCATACCGGCGACCAGACCACCACCGGCCAGCCCCGCGGCCGAGAAGAACAGCGGACCGACGGCCAGACACAGCGCGCCGACGGCGATGGTCAATCCGAGTGATGCGCCAGCGTCCAGCACCCAGAAGCCGACCGACAGCGCCAGCAACACGCTCGCAACGATGACCAGCGGGACGGCGACCACCTTGTTGCCGGAGCGCCCGAGAGCGATCCCGACGAACGCAGCGATCGCGGCCAGCACCAGCAGCGCCGCTGCGGCGATCGCGTTCGGCGCTGCGACCAGCAGTGAGATCGCACCGGCGATGATCGAGAACACCAGCCCGGTCGCGGCCAGAACTCGCCGGTGCGCGGGCTTGAACGTCGTACCGCGGCGTTTGAGGTCTTCGACGGCTTCCTCGGTCACGTCATAGACAGTCGGAGGCGGCGGCAGCTCACCCTCGGCGGCCAGCCGTAGCACCGCGCCGTCGATGATCTGCGCCGACGCCAGCGTCCCCTCCGGCGGCACCAGTACGCCGGTCGCCGTGGTCAGGAAGCGCCGCTGCGGAGACGACTGCAGCGGCTCGTCGAGCATCCGGAGCAGGTCTGGCAGCAGGACGCCCAGAGGCTCGTCGGCCGGCAGTACTGCATCCAGCCGACGGCGCTGACCGATCACCGTCACCCGGCTGTACGTACTCATCTGACAGTGCTCCTAGTCTGGTCGTGCGTCACCGCTTGCCTGCCAAAGCTTCCGCCGGGATCAGCTTCTTCATCAGCGCCGCGTAGATCTCCCAGTCCTTCGGGTCGCGGCCGTTGCCGATCGGGTACCAGATCGCGGGCGCGTGGGACGGGCCGATCGCGATCGCCCGGCTGATGCCCGGCACCTTCACCATCTCGGCGACGCTGGACGACCGGACTGCCTCGTTGCCGGCGCCGACACCGATCGGGCAGGCCATCCCGACGAACCGCGGCTTGTAGGTGCCGTCGGCCTCGCCGTACGAGCCCATCACCATCGCGGAGATCAGCTCGTAGTTGTCGGCGATGTCGTCGACCCACTCCCCGACCTGGTTCACGTCCGGGAAGTCCATGCCCGGCTGGGTCACCGCGAGCGTCACGGTCTCGTCGACACCGGACATGGTCCGGCGGATGTCCAGCGTTCCGACCGACGGCTTGAACTCCTTGCCCGGCTGCCCGGCCAGGGTCAGCCAGGTCGGCTGCGGCGCGCGGTCGCGGCAGTACTCGGTCAGCGCCTCGGGGCTCCACGGCTGCGTGACCGGCTCGGAGGTCGACCAGCCGGCCGGGCCGCTCCCGGTCGCGGAGGTGAACAGCCGCTCGGCCATCTTGCCGATCATCAGGCTCTCGACGGCCTGGTGCCGGACCCGCACCGTGAACTGGAGCTGGCCGAAGGGTGCTTCCTGGATCGCGTAGTCCGGGTGCAGGTCCGAGGTGCCCTCACCGTTCTGCCGGGCCGCGCGGGCGAGGAACATCTCGCCGTTCCACTTCAGCCGGACGCCGTTCAGGCCGTCGAAGTACTCGCCGTCGTCATCGGTGACGACCCACTTGGAGTAGGCACCCTTGAAGATGCTCGACCGGACCGCGAAGGTCAGCGCGGAGGTCTTCGGGGTGACCAGTTGCAGGTCGCGGCCGGCCATCTTCGCCGAGGTCAGCGCGTCGCTCAGCCAGGCCGACATCCCGATCACCGGGCGGTCCTGCATGACCACGGCCACCTTCTCGGTGACCAGGTCGACACCCGGGCTGAAAGTCAGATCGTTCGGCATCTCAGACCGTCTCCTCGTTCGCGTTCTCAGGTGTACGGATGCCGTCGGACGTCCAGACCTTGCCACCCAGCCGCTTGATCAGGGTGTTCGCGTACTGCTCGGCGAGCTCGCGCGCGCCGTCCTGCGAAGTCGCGCGGATCTCCACCCACCAGGCCGGGGTGTCGACGACACCGACCGTCGTACCGAGCATGCGCTCGACCTCGCCGGGCACCTGGATCAGCAGGGGCAGCTCGATCGACACCAGCGGCAGGTCGTCCGCGTTGCACAGCTGGACGACGGCGCCGCCGCTGACCGCGCGGACGCCGAGGTCGTTGCCCGCGGCGGACAGTCCGGCCAGGACGTCCTCACTCGAGGGGCGCCCGTCGACGAGCGCCACCAGGTCGTAGGTCATGTCGTTCCTCCACTGCTCTGCGCGGCAGGCTGCACCGGGTCGGCCACCGCCGTCTGGACCAGCTGCGGTCCGTCGCCTCGTCGTACGAACAATCCACGTCCGGGCGGGTAGTCGCCCGGGTAGGCGCCTGGGAAGAGCTGTCCCTCGCTGCGGTCGCCGGACAGCACCAGACCGGCTGCTCCGGACTCCATGACCGCGGACAGGAACGGCTCGTAGACCTGACGCGATGCACCCGACGCGCGCCGGGTCACGATGAAGTGCAGCTTGATGTCCCGGCCGGCTGCGATGTACGGCAGGAACGGGTCCATCGGCGACTGCCCGCCAGTGGTCAGCAGGTCATAGTCATCAGCCAGTACGACGATGCGCGGGCCGCCCTGGCCCTCCTCCGGAATCGCACCGGTGTCGTCGGGCATCCGCTTGGCCAGCTCCTGTGACACACCAGCCGCGAGACCGGCCGCAACCCGCCCAGTCGGCGCGTAGCCACCGGTGTAGTCCGCCGGCACGTACTCGCGCAGACCGCGCCGCGGATCCAGTACGGCGAACACCAGCTGATCGGAGGTGTGCTGTGCGAGCAGCTGCTGAACGATGAGCCGGACGATGTTCGTCTTGCCGGAGCCACTGTCACCGAACACGACCAGGTTGGTGTCGCGCCCAGCGAGGTCCAGGTAGACCGGCGCCAACCCACGCTCGTCCACACCGATCGGTACGACGGCCGGTTGCCGGATGTCGTCGCCGACCTGGTTGCGCGGCAGCTGCAGCGGCAGGATCCGGATCTGCGGAGCCCGCGGGCCCTGCCAGGTGGACCGCACCGTCACGGCCTGCGCCTCGAGGATGCCGGCCAGGTTCTCGTCGGCGGCGACACCGTCGATGCGCGGCAACGCGAGCTGCCCGTACAGCTTGCTGCCCGGGATCAGCATGCGGCCCGGACCGGCCTTGCGCAGGACCTCCTGCAGCCGCCGGTCGATGTTGGAGTCCGATGCGTCGTTGAGCCGCAGCTCCAGCATGGTCCCGAACATGGCCTGGTTCTGCATCCGCACGTCGGCCCAGCGCCCCATCGTCGTCACCACATGCACGCCGTAGCTGCTGCCCCGCTGCAGGATGTCGGACAGTGGCTCGTCGAGCTCGTCGAACGTCGTACGGATCGCACCGTAGTTGTCGATCACCAGCACGACGTCTGCCGACGGCAGCTCGGGGATCCGGCCGGCCGAATGCTCCTGGCGCAGACCCTCCATCGTGTCGATGGCGTGGTTGCGGAAGACCCGCTCGCGGTGGTCGATCATCCCGCGGATCTCCTCCACGGTCCGCCGGATCCGCTCGCGGTCGGTTCGCAGCGCGACCCCACCGACGTGCGGCAGCTCGGACAGCGCCTGCATGCCACCACCGGCGAGGTCGAGCGCGTAGATCGACACCTCGAGCGGAGTGTGCGTGTGAGCCAGCGACGTGACGATCGTCCGCAGTGCGGTCGTCTTGCCTGACGACGGACCGCCCACGATCGCAGCGTGTCCACCGGCCCGGGTCAGGTCCAGGCGGAAGACCTCCTGGCGCTGGTTGGCCGGGTCGTCGACCACACCGATCGGCGGCTGCATCGCAGGCACCTGGACAGCCAGCTGCAGACCGCGTCCCTCGACGAAGTCGGTGCGGCCGCCCAGGGCATCCAGCGTGCACGCGGTGGGCAGCGGCGGCAGCCAGATCTTCAGCACCTGGTCAGCGGCCTTGCGGACCTGGTCCACGAAGATCGTCAGCTCGGTCGGGCCCGTCGTACGCTCCGTCGCATCGTTGTTGATCTCGACGGGCTTCGCAGCCTCCAGCTCGGCCTCGGTCTGCTGGTACGGCGTCAGCTCGAAGGGCCGTGCGTCCGTGCCCTCGTCCTCGACGACCACATCCGCCGGCGGAACGTACGGACCGGACACGTAGGCCGCCCGGAACCGCTGGTAGACGCTGGTGTCGACCTTCAGGAACCCGAAGCCCGGCAGCGGCGGCAGGTGGAACGCATCGGTGGTGTCCAGCACCGTCCGGCTCTCCTCCTCGGAGAACGTCCGCAGACCGAGCCGGTACGACAGGTAGGTCTCCAGGCCGCGCAGCTTGCCGGACTCGACGCGCTGGCTGGACAGCAGCAGGTGCACCCCGATGGAACGGCCGATGCGGCCGATCGAGAGGAACAGGTCGATGAAGTCCGGCCGCTCGTTCAGCAGCTCACCGAACTCGTCGATGATGATGAACAGGTGCGGCAGCGGCGCCATCTCAGGCTTCTGCCGCCGGTGCAGCCGGTAGTCGGTGATGTTGGCGATGTTGCCCGCGTCCTTCAGCACCTGCTGACGACGCTGCACCTCACCCTCAAGGCTCTTGTACGCCCGCTCGATCAGACTGGCGTCGTCGCGCAGGTTGGTGATGATGCCGGACACATGCGGCACCCGCTCGAACGGTGCGAACGACGCGCCACCCTTGAAGTCGACCAGGACGAACGAAAGGTCCTCAGGACTGTGGGTGGCCATCAGAGCCATCACCATCGTCCGCAGTACCTCGGACTTGCCGGAACCGGTCGCACCGACGCACAGGCCGTGCGGACCCATTCCGAGCTGCGCAGACTCCTTCAGGTCGACCTGTACGACGGCACCTGAGTCGTCCACGCCCAGTGGCACCCGCAGGAACGCCCGGTCCGGACGCTGCTGCCACAGGTGCTTGAAGTCGAGCTTGGCGACGTCGGAGA
This sequence comes from Kribbella antibiotica, assembly GCF_004349055.1. Lineage (GTDB taxonomy): Bacteria > Actinomycetota > Actinomycetes > Propionibacteriales > Kribbellaceae > Kribbella > Kribbella antibiotica. The sequence continues at coordinate 28,942 of NZ_SMKX01000050.1, read as the reverse complement.
TCCCGATCAGGCCCATGAAGTCGACGTCGCCGGCCGGCCCGCCCTCTTCTAGAGACTCGGCCGACAGCCGCAGCGGCGCCAGTTCGCGCGCGATGCTCTCGGCGATCGAGGCCTCCATCCGGTCCACCCGGCCAGTGGCCACCATCGGGTACGGGCCGCGCAGGTCCTCGATCCGGACCTCATCGCCGTACACGGAGATGCGCATGGTGACTGAGCTCGGCTCCTGCCGCCGGTCCGCGACCAGGTGCAGCACAGTGACGCCGAGCTCCCCCGGCACGAGCGAGTCGTCGGCTCCCGGCCGCACCTCGGCCGCCACGTCGCCGTACGTGTCGTGGAGAACCAGGAGGCGGCGGGTCAGCTTGCGGCGGTCGTCGAAACCGACAGACCCGCGGCGAGACTCCGTTGCCCACTGCACCCGCTCGGCCAGGTCACCGGACAGCAGCTGCGACAGCGCGTACGGCGTCTCAGCGATCCGGCGGAACGGCACTGGGCCCTGCTTGCGCTCAGCGTCCTGCACATGCGGCAGCCAGGTCAGCCACTGCCAGTCCGGCAGCGCCCGCTGCGGGTAGGCGGCGGCCATCATCACGTCTTCCGGCGCATGGAACACCGAGGCCTGCACGAGCAGCGAACGCGCCACCCGTACGACGCCGTCGCGGTCACCGACGATGCTGACGTTGCCAACGTGGTCCAGCGGGACAGTCAGCGGCATGTCCGGCATCTCGGTGAAACGCCGTACCAGCGCGTTCGCCTCAGCCGTCATGAACTGGTCCGGCGGCTCCATCGCCGATCCGCCCTGGCCGAGCGATGCCGGCACGACAGGGACCCGGCCGCTACCGCAGCGCGGCTGCAGGAAGTCACTGTCGGTACGGCGTCGCTCCCACAAGCGTGTGACGTCCGCTACGCAGTCCAGCAGCGCATCCGGCGGCGGGTTCAGCTCAAGAGACTGGGTCCGCTGCTTGCGCTCCTCCTTGGAGAAGTCGTCCCGCATCCGCTCCAGGTAGTCCAGGTAGCGAGCTCGCTGACTCTTGCGGTCCTTGCCACCCTTGCCGCGTGACGTCAGCATGCCGCCGACCGACCCGACCAGCGTCAGACCGAGCAGGCCGACACCGACCATCACCATCGGACCTGAGCGGCCCATCGTCATCATCGCGACCGACCCGATGCTGCCGACCATCGGCAGCAGCATCTGCATCGCGTTGCCACCGCCTCCGCCGCCACCTCCGCCGAGACTCGGCGCTGGCTCGATGACGCGCTGCTGCTGTACCCCGGGTGGAGGTGTACGCCGCGCCGGGCGGTGCACGATCCGGCTTGCCACTAAGGTATTCCTCCGCTGGGCGTGCCGCGCAGATGCGCGGGGGGACTACTTACTTCTTACCGACGGACGTGCGAGACACTGTAGTGGTGGGTGAGGTCAACCAATGACAGGACCGGACGATTCCGACATCGTCGACATCATCGCGGAGCTCGCGCCGATCTGGCTGCCGGGCTGTGTTGTCGACCCCGCCGAACGTACCGTCGAGGTCGGCTGGGGCCGTGGTTCCCTGCAGATGTCCGCTGTCGTGAGCGTCGGCGAGATCGTCGATCGTTGCCTACAGCTACCACGCGCCCGCTGGGCCGAGCAGATCGAGGCCTGGCTGCGCGCCGTCGTCGCGGAGGGTGAGCTCGCGACCGACGAACACCGCTTCGGTGATGTCGCGGAACGCCAGCGGGCATTACTGGTCCAGCGCGGCTGGTCGGCGCGGACGGCCGGGCCTGTCGCCGATGCGCTGATCCCCTTCGGCGACCACTTCGAGGTGGTCGTGTTCATCCGCACCGGGTCGGAGCTGCGGCGACTGACCGTCGTACGGCGATCAATGCTCGGGCTCGGGGATCCCGACGTACCGTCGCCGGTGCAGCTGAGCCTGCAGGAAATCGCGGACATCGAACCTCTCGAGCAGAACGGGATCTCGGTGCTGCGCCGCGACGGTGACCCGCTGGTGTCGATGGCGGTCGTCGACCGGGACAACTTGTTGCCACAAGCATCCATCGGCGCCGGCGTGCTGATCGGCGTGCCGCGGCTCAGCACGATCGCGTACTGCCCCGCTGACGCTGGGCAAGCTCGCGCTGACGCCCTGGCCGCCTGGGTGGCCGACAGCTACCGCGGCGCGGCCGACCAGTGCTCACCAGACTTGTTCTGGCTGCAAGGCGACCTCATGGTGCAGGTCCCTGTGACCCTGGCCACTCCCCCGGCCGCCGTGCTCCCCGCAGCGCTCAAGCCCCAGCCACGGCGGACATGGCTCCGCCACCTGTTCGGGCGGTAGCTACTTCGTCGGCGAAGGGTTGACCGGGCCGGTCGTCACACCGTTGGTGGGCTGCTGGGTTTCCTTGGCCTGCGCGGACTTGAAGTACGCAACGCCGGCGCAACCGGCGCACCCGAGTGCGCCGATCATCACACTGGCCAGCACCTTGCCGGTCTGCTCGTTCAACGTGTTCTTGGCCCGCTCGGCGCCAAATAGCCACGCTTCGCGCAGACGTCGCCGCCGTACGGCAACAGACTCCAGAACCTGCGTCCCATACGCGCCGGACATCAGCCCTCCTGATCCAGAGCGTCGAGCGAGGCCGCATCGATCGGCAAGGCCGCCAGCGTGGCCCGAGCGGCCACCTTCCGAATCGGCACCGAGCCGAAGCCAAGATCCAACTCACCCGGTGCACGAGCGTAACCGCCGCCGCGGGCGAACAGCTCCAGCAACGGCTCGTAGGGATCCAGGAACTGCGGGAACCGCTGCCGCGGTAAGTCGCCCAGCGCCGCCCAACGGACGATCTGCGGGCCGATCTCCGACGGGACCGGGAACAGGTTGCTCGAGGTCTCGTCCAGGTCGAGCTTGGCCAGCAGCGCAGGGTCGACAGAGACGTCCGGACTCACGGCCGCGGCCAGGTCGCTAGCCGGCCAGCCCCGCTCGGCCCCAACGGCTACGGCCCATTGCGCCGTTCGCCGCAGGAACTCGCGAGCCAGCCGGGCGCGAGACCGCTGGTGCGCGAAGGCAGCATCGCGGTCCCACTCCACTGCGAGCAGTCGCTCAACCATCCGCTCCGCGGCGGCCATATCGGTCACCATCCCTTGTGCTCCTTAATAGCCTGCACGATCGCATCCAGATTCGCCTTCGACAAATCGCCCGGCCGGAAGGGTCCCTCGAACGGCGACGTCAGTCCGTACTTCGCCCACAGGTCGAGCAGGTCAGCGTCGTCGCTGCCCTTCAAGGACAACGGTGCCAGCTCATGCGGACCCGGGTTCGCCGGAGCCCGGTACGAGTAGCTCCCGTCCTCGTCCAGCTCCCACATCTTCGGGTCTGCCAGCTTGTACGGAATACCGGCTTCCAGCAGCTTGGCCTCCACATACTCGTGAGCGACCAGCGACCGAACAAAGTTCTCTTCCCGGATTGTGAGCCGGCCCGCCGCAGCCTTCTTCCACAGATCCGCCATCCCTGGCATCGCCTGGAAGTTGCCGTGCCGGACATCGCCCGGACCGATCGCCACGTCGTGCTTGTTCACGAACATGTTCCGCTTCGCCACATCGACCAGATCCGCGATCTCGGCCAGCTTCGCCGGGTCCTCATCGTGCAGGTCCAGCGCCTCGGCGATCTTCGGCACGTCGTCGGTCCGCTCCCGGATCGCGCGGTACCCGTCGTCCAGGTCGTCGTCGAATTCGACGAATTCACCCTTCTCCGGCGTTCGTACGGGGTAGCCGGCGTTGGCCCCGGTCGCCTCCCGAATGATCTGACCCGGCCCAGGCCCAGGCTCATGCCCGCCTGGCTGACCGCCGTACGACGGCTGGTCCCCATGCTGCGGTTGACCGCCGTACGGGTTGTGACCGTCCGGGTGACCACCGTGCGGCTGGCCGCCGTACGGGTTGTCCGGCGTGTGCCGCGACTGCGGACCGAAGTCCGGCTGCCGCGGGTCGTAACCAGGCTGGTGTCCCGGCTGGTTGTACGGGTTCGGCTGCTGCCGTGGGTCGTAGCCGGGCTGCTGGTTCCGCGGGTCATACCCAGGGTGCGGCCCAGGCTGGCTGTACGGATCCGGCTGCCGCGGGTCGTGACCCGGCTGCTGGTTCCGCGGGTCGTAGCCAGGCTGCTGGCCCGGCTGGTTGTAGCGCGGGTCATACCCAGGCTGCTGCCCGGGCTGGTTGTAGCGCGGGTCATACCCAGGCTGCTGGTTCCGCGGGTCGTAACCGGGCTGGTGCCCCGGCTGCTGAGTGCGCGGGTCATACCCGGGCTGCTGCTGCCGTGGGTCATAGCCCGGCTGCTGGTTCCGCGGGTCGTAACCGGGCTGGTGCCCCGGCTGCTGAGTGCGCGGGTCATACCCGGGCTGCTGCTGCCGTGGGTCATAGCCCGGCTGCTGGTTACGCGGGTCGTAGTTCGGGTGCTGGCCCGGCTGGTTGTACGGGTCCGGCTGCCGCGGGTCGTGCCCAGCCTGGTTGTGCGGGCCAGGCTGGCGCGGGTCATACCCAGGCTGCGGCTGCCGGGGGTCATAGCCCGGCTGCTGGTTGCGTGGGTCGTAGCCCTGCGGATTGCGCGGGTCGTAGCCCTGCGGGTGCTGGTCCGGATGGTGTCCTGTCGGGCCAAAGCCCTGCGACGGGCCGTAGTCCGGTACCGGGTGGCCCTGCGGCGGGCCGTAGTCGGGTGTCGGGTGCTGCGGCTGGCCGCTCGGGTTGTACGGCTGCTGCTGGTGCGGCTGACCGTCCGGGCCGTACGACTGGTGCGGCTGGTTGCCGGTCGGGCCGTACTGGTTGCCCGGGTGCTGCGGCGGGCCGTAGTCCGGCACCGGGTGCCCTTGCGGCGGGCCGTAGTCGGGTGTCGGGTGCTGCTGGTGGAGACCCGGGTTGGGCGGTGCCTGGCGGGCTGCCTGGTCTGCCCAGTACGAGTTCGGCGTGGTCTGGGGGCGCTCCACGACGATCGGCTCGGGCGTGTGACCCGGCGGCAGGTCGACCGGACCGCCGTGGTCACGGACGTGCACATGCCAGACCCCGGTCTCCGGGTCGAGTTCAAGCTTCGTCGGATAGAACGGCGTGTGCGGTCCGTGCATGATCTCGTCGATACCGACTGCGGGATCACGCATGAACGACAGGTCCTTGCCGTGCTTCGTATCGATGTGCAGCACGACCCGACCGGCGTCGTACTGGCCACCGCTGAAGTCGTCTGCGCCGTTCTGCTTCTTGGCCGAGTGCGTGAACGCAGGCTCCGTCGCGGTCCGCCCCGGCAGGTACCGGTTCAGGAACCGCTCCAGGTCCTCAGCCGACCGGAAGCTGATGCCCCGGTGGATCTGACCCACGAAGTCCGGCAGCTTCTTCAGCACCGACGCGGCAACCCGAACCACCGGCACCTGCTCAACCGACCGGTCGCCCGCGCGGAAAGCATCGTTGATGTCCTGGTGGTCGTGCCCGACCAGCATCCGCTCCAGCGAAGTGATCTCCGCTGGAGAGAGGTCGTCGAACTGGTCACCCAGCGCCTGCCGACCCCGCTGGCGGATCTCGCCCAGCTTCCCGGGCTCCATCACTCCTTGCGCTCGCACGGCCGCAACATCCGTATCCGAAGCCCGGAACCCAGCCTCGCCCAGCTCAGACCCGCGGAACGGACTCTCCGGCTCCCCCCGGTACGGCGTGCGCGCATCCGGAGCGTGCGCGTCAGGTGCATGCGCATCCGGCGTGCGTGTGTCCGGAGCATGCGTGTCCGGCGTGCGTGTCTGCGGAGCACGACTGTCGGGCGCGTGGGCGTCCGGCGTACGACCAGCAGGTGCGTCGGCACGCGGGGTGTGTCCGTCAGGTGCATGCGTTTCCGGTGCGTGCCGGTCGGGAACGTGCGCGTCCGGTGTCCGCCCACCTGGCACGTGACCATCGGGAGTGTGTCCACCTGGCACGTGCGAGTCAGGTGTCCGCCCACTCGGCGCATGACCGTCCGGCGTCCGACCAGTCGGTACGTCGGCATCCGGCGTACGGCCGTCGGGTGTGTGGGCGTCCGGCGTCCGGCCGCCCGGCGCATGCGTGTCGGGCGTGCGACCGGTCGGCACATCAGCGTCGGGTGCGTGGCCCTCGGGCACGCGTGTCTCCGGGGTGTGCCCGTCGGGGACGTGCGAGTCCGGGGTGCGGTCGCCTGGCACCTGACCGTCCGGCGCGCGGTCGGTCGGCGCATCAGCGTCTGGCGTACGACCGCCCGGCACATCGGTGTCCGGCGTACGACCGTCCGGCACATGCGGCTCGGGCGTGCGACCGGTCGGTGCATCACCATCGGGCGTACGGCCGCCCGGCGCATCGGTGTCCGGCGTACGACCATCCGGCGCGTGCGACTCCGGCGTACGGGTGGGGTCGGCGGCGTGGCGACCTGTGGAGGGTTGGTCCAGGCCCGCTAGGCGGTCGGCGATGGAGGGTTGGCGTGGGGGCTCGAAGCCGGGGGCGTTCGGGTTTGCGCCGTGGGTTGCCGGGGCCACGTTGGGGATTTGGGCGGCTTCGGCGTCGGTCCTGCGGAACGTGTCGCCGCGGATGTGCGACATCTGCGACGCCGGCGGCATGTGCGACGGGCGCGGCGTGCCTTCCCAGCGACCACCCGGCTCGCGGATGGCGAACTGGATCGAGGTGATGTCACCGTTGTACGGGTTCTGCGGGTGCTGGCCGGTGTGCCCGGGCGGGTACGCGTCCTTGATCATCCCGCCGGTCGGCTGCGCGTCGAGGAACTTGACGTTGCCCGCCTCGTCCACGAACGCGTTCAGGACGTGCCCACCACCGGGGATGCCCGCCATCTGCGACTTCCAGGTCACGAACACATTCGCGTGCGTACCCGGCGTCCGGCCGGCGAGCGCGTCATGCAGCCGCTGGTAGGCGGCGTTGGTGAACTCCTCCGCCGGGCGCGACGGATCGGCCCGCATCTGGTTCTCGGCCGGGAAGTTCTCCAGGTCCATCCACTCGAGCGTGCCTTCGGGGTCCTCGCCGTTCGCCATCTTCCGGCCCGCGGCCAGATCCGGCGTACCGCCGTTGAGAACATCCGCAGTCCGGCGCGACACGTCGGCACAGTTCATCTGGTACTGCGGGCTGCGCTGGTGATCCGGGTTGATCCTGCCGACCCAGTTCTCGGGGTTGCGGTGCGGCGGGTCGCCGACAGCGTCGCGCAGGTCGTTGCGACGGGGGTCCAGCGGATCCGGGCGGACGAACGCCTCCGGATCGACCTCCGTGCGTGGCTTGCCCGGCGCCGGCTGCATGTAGTCCGGCTTCATCGCGTCGATCTCGCGCTGACGGTTGAGCGGGTTGTCCCAGTGCGGATCGTTCGCCGGGTTCGGATGCGTCGGCGTGTGGCTCCCACCAGGCGTATGCACCACGCCAGGCGTTGGCGTCACGTCCGGGCTGTGCGTGCCATCCGGCGTACGGGTCCCGTCGGGAGCGCGGGTGCCATCGGGCGAATGCGTTCCATCCGGTGCGCGCGTGCCATCCGGTGCATGGGTGCCGTCGGGAGTGCGGGTGCCGTCCGGGGTGTGCGTTCCGTCCGGCGTACGCGTTCCGTCCGGCGTCCGGGTGCCGTCTGGGGTACGGGTTCCGTCCGGAGTGTGTGTGCCATCCGGCGCACGAGTGCCGTCCGGGGTCCGCGTCCCATCCGGGCTGCGGGTTCCATCGGGAGTGCGCGTGCCATCCGGCGTACGGCTGCCATCCGGGGTGCGGGAGCCGGTGGGCTCGACGCCGTCCAGGCGTTCGCCGATGGTGGGTTCCTTGCCGTCCAGGCGGTCGCCGATCGACTGGCGGGGCGTCGGGCGGACAGGGCCGTCGGGTTCGAGGCGCTGGCCGATCGTGGGCTCGTCGCCGTCCAGACGCTCCCGGATCGACTGCTTCGGGGCGTTCGCCTGGTCCGGCGTACGACGCGGTGCGCCCGGCTGGTCGTAGTCGCCTCGCGTCCGCGGAGTGTCCGCGTCCGGCGTGCGCGGGGCGTCCGGTGTGCGGGGTGCATCTGGGGTACGGCGTGCATCCGGAGCGCGGGGCGCATCTGGGGAATTCGGGGTGTGCGGCGTGCCCGTGTTCGGGGCAGCGTTGTGAGCGGGCGTGCCGGGGTGCATCGGCATCGGCGCGACTGCGGGGTCGGTTGCCCGCGCAGCAGGCGCGTCCGGTGCGTGCGTTGCCGGCGGCACGTTCGTGTCGGGCACATGCGTGTTCGCAGGCGACGACGGCGTGTGCGTGGAGCTCGGCGTCGTCGTACCCGGGGTGTGGGTCGTGCCGGGCGTTGTCGTGCCAGGGGTATGCGTCGTATTCGGGGTTGTCGTGCCCGGCGTGTGCGTTGTCGTCCCTGGCGTATGTGTCGCGGCCGGCGTGTGGGTCGGCGCGGGGTCGAGCGAGTCGAGCTTCGGCGTGGTCTGCGGCGAGGGAGTGTTCGTAGGGCTCGGAGTGTGCGTCGCACCCGGCGTCGTCGAACCCGGGGTGTGGGTCGGACTCGGCGTGTTCGTCGGACTCGGCGTGTTCGTCGGACTCGGCGTGTTCGTCGGACTCGGGGTGTTCGTCGGACTCGGCGTGTTCGTGGTGCCCGGCGTGGTCGACGTACCGGGCGTGTTCGTCGTGCCCGGAGTGTGGGTCGAGCTCGGAGTACCCGGCGTATTCGCCGTACCAGGCGTGGTCGACGTGCCCGGGGTGTTCGTGGTGCCAGGGCTGGTCGTCGAGCCGGGGGTAGTCGAGCCAGGGGTAGTCGTACCCGGCGTCGTCGTACCAGGCGTGGTCGTCGAGCCAGGCGTAGTCGTTGGGGATTGCGGCGCGCCCGGGTCCGTATGCGAAGACGGCGTGGTGACCGGGTCAGCGTGGGCCGCAGGCGCAGACGGGGTTGCGTCTGCATGCGCGGCCGGCGCGTGCGTCACCGGGTCAGCGTGCGAGACCGGCGTCGACGGGCTGTCCACAGTCGGGGTGTGGACCGAAGGCGTGTCGACCGTCGGCGTGTGCACGGACGGCGCATCCACCGTCGGAGCGTGGACCGACGGCGAATCGACGGACGGGGTGTGGCTGGAGACGTTCGGGGTGTCGACCGACGGGACGTCGATCTTCGGGACGCCCTGCATCTTGAAGGTGTCGCCGACGATCGGGATCTTCGACAGGCCGCTGACCACGTCGCCGACCTTCGGGATCTTCGTCACCGCGGCGAGCGCGCCGTCGTGCAGCGCCATCCGGCCGAGCTGCAGCTTCTCCGCCATCCCGGCGACCTTCGTCACCGCCATGCTCGCGGCACCGAACTTGCCGGCCATCGCGGCCGTCTTGATCCCGCCGGCCGTCCCGCCGGTGGCCACGGTCGCGACCACGTTGGTGAGCGCCATACCGAACGCCTTGGCCGGGTTCTTCGCCCACTCGTCCCAGGCGACGAAACCCTTGAGCATGCCTTCACCCATGGTGAGGCCGGTCTCGCCCCACTCCTTGACCCAGTCGGGCCGGGTGTCCTGACCGGTGAGCTTGTCGAAGCCCCACCACGCGAGTTGGTAGGGCGCGGTGACTATCTGCCCGACCATCGTGCCGAGCCCGATCCAGGCGTTCTTTGCATCGTCCCAGGTCGGAACGTCGTACCCGAAGGTGTCCTTCATGAAGCCGTTGAAGCCCGGGATCATCCCCAGCAGCGGCAGCACCGGGATCAGCGTGAGGATGCCCTCGATGGTCTCACCGAGCACCGTCGCGACACCGACGACGAAGTCGACCGGAGCCATCAGGATGTCCTGCCACATCGGCCGGTCGCGCTCTTCCGGCGTGCCCCAGGCCGGGTCCGGCGGGTCACCGTCCTGCTTCTTCGGCTCGGGGGCCTTCTCGCCTTCCCGTACGCCGGTCTTGGAGTCCCAGGGCTTTCCGCCGTGCAGGCGGACGATCTCGTTGGCCGCGGTGAAGCAGAGGTTCGGCAGTTCCTCGTTGATGATCCGGGAGACGTCGGCAACCATCCGGTTGTTGTCGTCGATCATGTCCTGGTCGTTCTGCCACTCGGGATTGCCGTCCTTGCGGCGGTGCCAGGTGTACGCCTCGTTGCGGATGTTCTTCAGCGTGCCGAGCTTGCCGCGGACCTCGTTGGCCAGGTGCTCCAGGTGGGTCGACATCTTCGGCAGGCTGGGGCCGAACTCGGTGAGGTTCTTCTGCACCTTGCGCGTCGAGTTGACCAGCAGCTCGCGCTCGGGCGCGTGGTAGACGTCGTTCAGCCGCTGGAACGTGTTGTGGACGTTGTTACCGACGTCGGTGAAGCCTTGCCCGAGCGGACCCAGCCCGAACACGTTGCGGTCGAGCGCGGAGACCACCTTGTCCAGTTCCGCGATCGGGATGCCTTCGGGCTTGATCATGTCAGCTCAGTCCTCGCACACACGTGGGTCGACGATCTACTTCAGGTACGGCGTTCAGTGCCAAGGCACCGCGGTCACGACTACTGCCGGGCCGCTTCCATCGCCTGCGGCAGGCTCTGCTCGCTCGGGGCGAACGACGTGATGCCGCGGTCTGTCAGCAAGAAGATCCGGTTGGCGAAGCCCGGCGGCACGAAGACCAAGAACTCCTCAGCCTGGTACGCCGGCCATCCCGCGAGCTCTTCGACGGATGTCGCCAGCTCGGGGTTCCCGGCCTCGGCGGTCAGCCAGTCGGCCAGTCGCACGCGACCGGCCTGGGCGACGTCGTCCGGCGCCGGTGTTGCTTCCTGCTCGCTCATACGGCGCGGTTCCTTCCGTGCGCTCCGACGCCCGGCACAACCGGCATCTCGCCGCGGCCGGCCGCGCGCTGCGCGTTCAGAGCCATCTCGTTCTGGCCTTCCATGTACGCCTTGACGGCGTTCTGGGCGCCCATCAGCGACGCGCTCATCTGCTTGGCCGCAGCCTCGATGGTCGGCGCCCAGTGCTGCGCGTACTCACCGATCGCAGCCGCGACGACCATGAAGGAGCTGTAGTTCAGGCCCTCCGAAACGGTCTGCAGCTTGGTGCCGTAGTCCTTGGCCAGCCCGTCGAACGGCGTCGCCGCGGCACCGGTGTCGGTGAGGACCTTGCTCACGCCCTCGACATTGATATCCCAGTCCACTCAGTCACTCCTCAGGTCTGCCGGAGACCCGCCCGGCCGACGACAGGCCCGGACACCGTGGGGTCGAGGTGTCCAGGGCCAGGGATGCGATGCGGGCGGTCAGCCGCCGATGCCGTCGACCGCGGACGACGCCTTCTTCAGGGTCGCGGCGGCGGTCGTGTCGTTCTGCGCCATCGTGTCCTTGAGCGTCTTGATGATCGCGAGCGTCTGGTCGGCCGCCTTGTTGAAGCGGTCCTCGACGCCACGGTAGTTCTCGGTCACACCGCTGGCCGACGCGTCCGACAGCGCGGCCGTGACGTTCTGCTTGTGGGTAGCGATCAGGCCGGAGATCTGACCGGCGAGGCTGTTGATCGTCGACTGGACCTCGCCCGAAGCGCCGGTGTCGTAGCTGTTGCGGTTTGCCATCGTCAGTTCCTCTCTCAGCGCTTACCGAATTTGGCGGCAGTGAAGTCCGCGGACCCCTGCGCCTTCTTCGCCTGGTCGGCCATCTCGCTGTCACCGCCGCGGAAGGCGGTGTCCATCCCGGACTGGCCCTGGTTGATCGCGGCGAGTCCCGCGTTCAGGTCGCCCGCGATGCCGTCGACCTGGGCCTTGAACCCGTCGAACATCTGCTTGCCGGCACCGTTCATCTTGCCTTCCAGCGGCTGAGCGGCAGCGACCAGCTGCTTCACCAGGCCACCGAGGTCCTGGGTACCGCTCGAGGTCTTCTTCGCCAACTGGCTCAGGGTGTCCTGGCCCATGTCCCAACGTCCGGTCACGGTTTCTCCTCCGAGGTAATTGGTTGCGCCGCGAGCGCAACCATAGTCGGAGCTATGGGTCACTCCGGCACCGGTGACTACCGCCTGCTCCGACGGCGAACCGGGTCATTCGGTTCCGCCCCACCAGCGGTCCGGAGTTCGTCGGTGAACCGTCGGCCGGCATGACTGTTGGTGAAGGCAACTATCCCCGTCCCCTCGGACGGCACGACCACGACGCCGACGCGTCCTCCCGCCCGGAATCAGGCGGGAGGTCGCGGTGTCAGCCTGCTACGCGTTTGCGGGCCGGAGCCTTCTTCGCGGCCGCCTTCTTGGCAGTCGTTTTCGTCGCCGTGGCCGTGACCGTGGCTTTGGCCGCGGTCGCCTTCTTGGCCGGTGCCTTCTTCGCTGGTGCTGTCTTGGCCGGTGCAGGCTTAGTGGCGGGTGCCTTGGTTGCCGCAGCCTTCGCGGGCGCCTTCTTCGCGGCTGTCTTCTTGGCCGGGAGCGCCTTGGCTTCGGACGCGAGCAGCTTGGCGCTCGGCTTGGCCGCGCGCCCCGCCAGGATCTCGCGGAGGAACTCACCCGTGTACGACGCCGGGTTCGCCGCGATGTCCTCCGGTGTCCCCTCCCCCACCAGCGTGCCGCCGCGGCGGCCGCCGTCCGGACCGAGGTCGATGATCCAGTCGGCGGTCTTGATCACGTCGAGGTTGTGCTCGATGACGAGCACCGAGTTGCCCTTGTCGACCAGCCCGCCCAGCACACCGAGCAGCTTGCGGATGTCCTCGAAGTGCAGACCCGTCGTCGGCTCGTCCAGCACGTACACCGTGCGGCCGGTCGAGCGGCGCTGCAGCTCGGAGGCCAGCTTGACCCGCTGCGCCTCACCACCGGACAGAGTCGGCGCCGGCTGCCCGAGCCGGACATACCCCAGGCCCACCTCGACCAGCGTGGTCAGGTGCCGGGAGATCGCCGGGATCGCGGCGAAGAACTCCGCGGCCTCCTCGATCGGCATGTCCAGCACGTCGGCAACCGTCTTGCCCTTGTAGTGCACCTCGAGCGTCTCGCGGTTGTACCGCGCGCCGTGGCAGACCTCGCACGGAACGTAGACGTCCGGCAGGAAGTTCATCTCGATCTTCAGCGTGCCGTCACCGGAGCACGCCTCGCAGCGGCCGCCCTTGACGTTGAACGAGAACCGGCCCTGCAGATACCCGCGGACCTTCGCCTCCGGCGTCTCCGCGAACAGCTTGCGGACATGGTCCCAAACACCCGTGTACGTCGCCGGGTTCGACCGCGGGGTCCGCCCGATCGGTGACTGGTCGACGTGGATGACCTTGTCGACCTGGTCCATCCCGGAGATCTTCGTGTGCCGCCCGGGAACCGTCCGAGCGCCATAGATCTGGCGGGCCAGCGAGGTATAGAGGATGTCGTTGACCAGCGTCGACTTACCCGAACCCGAGACACCGGTGACCGCGACGAACACCCCGAGCGGGATGGTCACGTCGATGTCCTGCAGGTTGTTCTGCCGAGCGCCGTACACCGTGAGCTCGCGGCCCTCGGTCAGCGGCCGGCGCACCGCCGGGATCGGGATCTCACGGCGGCCGGAGAGGTACGCACCGGTGATGGAATCCGGGTGGTTGCGCAGTTCTTCGACGGTGCCGGAGACGACGACCTGACCGCCGTGCTCCCCCGCGCCAGGGCCGATGTCGACCACCCAGTCGGCGTGGTCGATGGTGTCCTCGTCGTGCTCGACGACGATCAGTGTGTTGCCCAGGTCCTTGAGCCGGACCAGGGTGTCGATCAGCCGCCGGTTGTCGCGCTGGTGCAGACCGATCGACGGCTCGTCGAGCACATACAGCACGCCGACGAGGCCGGAACCGATCTGGGTCGCGAGCCGGATCCGCTGCGCCTCACCACCGGACAGCGAACCCGCCGGCCGGCTCAGCGCCAGATAGTCCAGACCGACGTCGAGCAGGAACCGCAGCCGCTCGCCGATCTCCTTCACGACCCGCTCGGCGATCTGCTTCTCGCGCGGCGACAGCTCCATCCCGCGCAGGAAGTCGTGCACCTCGTCGATCGACATCTGGCTGATCTCGGCAATGTTCTTGCCGCCGAGGGTGACCGCGAGCGAGATCGGCTTCAGCCGCGCGCCGTTGCAGGCCAGGCACGGGACCTCGCGCATGTACTCCTCGAAGCGATCCCGGCTCGTGTCGCTGGACGCCTCGGCGTGCCGGCGCTCGACGTACGGGATGACGCCTTCGAAGGTCGTGTAGTACGACCGCTCGCGACCGTACCGGTTCTGGTAGGAGACGTGCACCTGCTTGTCGTGCCCGGTCAGCAGCGACTTCTTCGCCTTGGCCGGCAGCTCGGCGAACGGTGTGGTGGTCTTGATCTTCAGGTCCTTGGCCAGCGCTCCGAGCAACCGCTCGAAGTACTGCGAGACGTTCGCGCCGGACCACGGCTGGATGGCGCCCTCCTCGAGCGACTTCTCCGGGTCGGGGACCAGGAGCTCCGGGTCCACCTCCATCCGGGTGCCGAGACCCGAGCAGACCGGACACGCGCCGTACGGCGAGTTGAACGAGAACGACCGCGGTTCCAGCTCGTCGATCGCGAGCGGGTGGTCGTTGGGGCAGGCGAGCTTCTCGGAGAACCGGCGCTCGCGGCCCGGGTCTTTCTCGTCCAGATCGACGAAGTCGAGCAGGAGCAGGCCGCTGGCCAGATTCAGCGCGGTCTCGACCGAGTCGGTCAGGCGCTGCTTGGCCGAGCCCTTCACCGCGAGCCGGTCGACGACCACCTCGATGGTGTGTTTCTTCTGCTTGTCGAGCTTCGGCGGCTCGGTGAGCTGGATGATCTCGCCGTCGACGCGGGCCCGGGAGAAGCCCTGGCCGCTCAGCTGACGGAAGAGATCGAGATACTCCCCCTTGCGGCCGCGGACGACCGGGGCCAGCACCTGGAAGCGAATGCCTTCATCCAGCTCCAGCACGCGGTCGACGATCTGCTGCGGGGTCTGCCGCGCGATCGCCTCGCCACACTCCGGGCAGTGCGGGCGCCCGGCGCGGGCGAACAGGAGCCGGAGGTAGTCGTAGACCTCGGTGATCGTGCCGACCGTCGAGCGCGGGTTGCGCGAGGTCGACTTCTGATCGATCGAGACCGCTGGGGACAGCCCCTCGATGAAGTCCACATCGGGTTTGTCCATCTGGCCGAGGAACTGCCGGGCATAGGCCGACAGCGACTCGACGTACCGCCGCTGGCCCTCGGCGAAGATCGTGTCGAAGGCCAGGCTGGACTTGCCCGAGCCGGACAGCCCGGTGAAGACGATCATCGCGTCCCGGGGCAGGTCGACCGAGACGTCCTTCAGGTTGTGCTCACGTGCTCCGCGCACGATCAAACGGTCAGACACAAGCTCACTCACAGACGTTCTCGGGGGTTGACCGGGGCATGCCCCGTGATGCTATCGAGGCCCACCGACAAAAACTTCCAAGCTGCCGAGCGGAGCAACCGTTTCGAAAGTATATTCGATCGGAACCGGCCTTCCGTGCAAATCGGCGGGGGTGCGAGGATCAGCCGGAGTAGTCAGAGCAGGCACCTAGATTCCAGGGAGCGTCGCATGCCGGAGTACCACGGAAACGTCGAGGTCGGCGGGCCCGCCCAGACCCACGAGCTGGCCAAGCTGATGATCACCAAGGTCGCCGTCGGGCCGATGAACAACAACGCCTACCTGCTGCGCTGCCGGCAGACCGATGAGCAGGTCCTGATCGACGCCGCCAACGACGCGAGCACCCTGCTCACCCTGATCGGCGACGGCGGCCTGGCTCGTATCGTCACCACCCACCGCCACGGCGACCACTGGCAGGCCCTCGCCGAGGTCGTCGCCGCCACCGGCGCCACGACCGTCGCCGGCCGCTTCGACGCCGAAGGCATCGACATACCGACCGACCAGCTCGCCGACGAAGGCGACCAGATCTCCGTCGGCGACTGCCGCCTCCGCGTCATCCACCTCGTCGGCCATACCCCTGGCTCCATTGCCCTCGTCTACGACGACCCCGACGGCGCCCCGCATGTCTTCACCGGCGACTGCCTCTTCCCCGGCGGCGTCGGCAACACCGAAAAAGACCCGAAGCGCTTCGAGTCCCTCCTCAACGACGTGGACACCAAACTCTTCGGCACCCTCCCCGACGAAACCTGGGTCTACCCCGGCCACGGCGGCGACACCACCCTCGGCACCGAACGCCCCAGCGTCGCCGAGTGGCGCGGACGCGGCTGGTGACCTAGCCCTCCAGATCCAGCACCCGGGCGATGGCCGCGCTCACCGCCGCCTCCCGCCCGGGCAAGTGCCGAGGCGCCCACTCGACGACGAGCGCGTAGAAGTCGGTCAGATCCCGCTCGACTGCATCCAGCAAACGGCTGAGCTCAGCGACCGGCAATTCGATCGTCGGGCTTCCGTCCTGCTCGGCATCGACCGTGAGCAGGATGCAGTCGCCGACTCGCTCGGCAGACGGTGACGTCGGTGGATGTCCGAAACCGATCGTGCCGCCAGCACTGAACAGCCGCCGCCAGTCGCGCCAATCCTCCAGCCCATCACAGCAGCCCGGCACGAAGGTGACGTCTGAGGCGTCGTCGATGACCCGCAGCCCACCGGGCGCGATGGGTGCGTCCACCGTGAGTAGTCCGTGCAGGAACGCGTCAAGCGGATCGGCGGGCATCGCAGGCTCGTCGCCGGGGTCGACGGCGACATAGTCGACGATGCAATGGACCGCCGTACCGATCTCGGCAGGTGTGAGTTCGCCACCGAGGGCCAGCCAGCCGTACGGCGCCATCGTCGCCACCGGCCAAAGGTCGAAGCCGTCCGAGCGGGCGACCTCGAGGACGGGCTGCATCACGATCACTCCACGAGTGTCCCGCGTCGGCGCACCCCTACGCCTCTCATTTCCGACCACTCCCCTTTGCGCTCCCACCAGTCACGCATTCGCCGCGCGGATGGCTGATTCGCGCTCAAGGCAAGTGGAAACGGCGGCCTTGAGCACCGATCAGTCACTGGCGGCAGGGAAATGTGACTGGTGGGTGCTCAAAGGGCGAGTTTCCGTGATGCGGGGCACAATCCTGACCGATCGGTTGAAAACTGGCCGATCGGTCAGGGAAGATGGGGGCATGACCACCACTCCGGCCCGTGAGCGCACTCGGCACGAGATTGTGCGACAGGCGATGGGGTTGTTCCAGGACCGGGGTTTCAACGCGGTCTCGTTACAGGACATCGCCTCGGCGGCGGGGTGCTCGAAGGCGACCGTGCTCTACCACTTCAACGGGAAGATGGCTGTGCTGGCCGCAGTGCTGGAGCCGGCTGCGGCCGACCTGGCGAAGGTTGTCGAGGCGGCCGAGAAGTTGTCGAACGATGCGGCACAGGAGTTCGCGATCGGGAAGTTCACCGAACTCGCGATCCACTATCGCGGCGTGATGGACGTGGTCCAGGAGATCATTCCGGTCATTCACGAGATCCCGGAGATCGGTCAGCTGGTGGCCGACGGCCTTCGGCTGCAGCGGTTCCTGGCCGGGTCGGACGGCAGGCTCGAACTCGGCCTGGCCGGGTTCGCCATCGGCGGCCTGATGGGCGAGTGCCGGCACCCCGGCGAACAGACCGACGAAGAGTTGCGGCAGTTGTGCGACATCGGCCTGCGCCGCCTGCTCAGACCCAACTGATCCACCCAAAGATTTGTTCTACCGGCTCGCCACCAGAGGACGGGCGGCCGGCTTCTGCCCGCACGTCAGAACGGATGCCATCCGATGGCCAACCTCCTGTACCGGCTCGGCCGGTTCTCCTACCAGCGCCGGCGCCTGATCGCCGCGATCTGGGCGGTTTTCATCGTCGCGCTGGGGGTCGGTGCGCTGACCCTCGGCGGGAAGACGGTGAACACCTTCTCGATCCCGGGGACCGAGTCGCAGCGCGCCCTCGACGCCCTCAAGCACGATCTCCCGGCCGCCAGTGGCGCGTCGGCGACGATCGTGGTGAAGGCGCCGGACGGCAAGACGCTGGCCGACCCGAACGTGAAGGCCGCCGTCGGCGCGACCGTCGCCAAGGCCGCGAAGGTGCCCGAGGTGATTGCGGCACTCGACCCGTTCACCACCAAGGCCATCAGCCCGGACGGACGTACCGGCCTGATCAGCGTGCAGTTCGCCAAGCCCGCCGATGAGCTGGCCAAGACAACCACCGAGGCGTACGACGGCCTGTCCACGCTGAGCACTGGCGACCTGCAGGTGGTCCCAGGCGGCCAGGTGGTCGGCGGCGTACCGGAGGTCGGTGTCACCGAGGTCATCGGCGTCGTCGTCGCAGCCCTCGTGCTCGTCATCACCTTCGGCTCACTGGTAGCAGCCGGTATGACGCTCCTGACGGCCCTGCTCGGTGTTGCCGCCGGGATGGCCGGCCTGTTCGTCGTGACAGCGTTCACCGATGTGTCGTCGACCGGTCCCATCCTGGCGTTGATGCTCGGCCTGGCGGTCGGTATCGACTATGCCTTGTTCATCAGTTCGCGGCACCGCACTCAGCTCGCCGCAGGCATGGACGCCGAGGAGTCGGTGGCACGGGCGACTGCGACCGCGGGTTCCGCCGTACTATTCGCCGGGGCGACGGTAGTGATCGCACTCGCCGGGTTGTCCGTGGTCGGCGTACCGTTCCTGACCGCGATGGGCCTCGCGGCCGCGGCGACCGTGCTGACCGCCGTACTGGTTGCCCTCACGCTGGTTCCGGCCATGCTCGGCTTCATCGGCGACCGGATTCTGCCGCGCAAGGTTCGCAAGGCGCCGGCAGCCCCATCGGTCAATGGCACAACAGCTAAGGAGGGCTTCGGCTTCCGCTGGGGCCGTTTCGTGACCCGCTTCCGCGTCCCGATCGTTGCCTTGGGCATCGTTGGTCTCGGGTTGCTGGCGATCCCCGCCAAGGACATGCAGCTCGCGCTGCCGGACGGTGCGTCAGCCGCGGCCGGCAGCCACCAGCGGGTCGCCTACGACCTCACCGCCGCAGCCTTCGGGCCGGGCGCCAACGGTCCGCTCATCGTCGTGGTGAAGACGGACAACCCCGCTCAGTCGAACACGATCGTCGAGCAGATCCTCGCCAAGGCGCCCACGCTGAAGGACGTCATCGCAGCTCAGCCGGCCGCCGCCAGTGAAGACGGCAAGACGCGCCTGCTGCAGATCATCCCGAAGAGCGGCCCCGCCTCCGAGGCGACCAGCGACCTGGTCAAGGACCTCCGCACCACGATCAAACCGCTCGAAACCCCCGGTACGACGATCGCTGTCACCGGCAACACTGCAGTCGGCGTCGACGTCTCGCAGAAACTGGCCGACGCCCTCCCGATCTATCTCCTGCTGATCGTCGGGCTGTCGTTCTTGCTGCTACTGCTGGCGTTCCGCTCCATCCTGGTCCCGCTGAAGGCCACCCTCGGCTTCGTCCTGACCATCGGCGCCACCTTCGGTATCACCGTCGCCGTCTTCCAGCAGGGCCACCTGGCCAGCCTGTTCGGCATCGACAACCCCGGCCCGATGGTCAGCTTCCTGCCGATCATCATGATGGGCATCCTGTTCGGCCTGGCCATGGACTACGAGGTCTTCATCGTCTCCCGGGTCCGCGAAGAATTCGTGCACGGCAAGGCCGCAACCCCGGCCACCGTCGAAGGCCTCGGCCACGGCGCCCGCGTCGTCACGGCCGCCGCCCTCATCATGGCCTCCGTCTTCGCCGGCTTCATCCTCGTCCACGACCCGATCATCAAGGCCATCGGCTTCGGCCTGACGATCGGTGTCCTGATCGACGCGTTCGTCGTCCGGATGACGCTCGTACCGGCCGTCCTCAGCCTCCTGGGCAAGGCCGCCTGGTGGTTCCCGAAGTGGCTCGACCGGATCACCCCGAACGTCGACATCGAAGGAGAATCCCTGCGCCCGCAGGAGAAGCCCGGCACCAAGGAACTCGCCGACGTCCACTGACCGCGCGAGGGGGCACCGCTGACCGGTGCCCCCTCACTGCAGCAGGCTCGAGGCGTCACCCACCCGATATGGGGCGTAGCTCTCGGCGGAAATCCCGACCTTCCCAGCCAGCACCAAACTGGGGATGACATAGATGCTTCCGTCTCCGAGCAGGATGAAGAAGAGATCTAGCGCGTCAGGGTCGTACGGCATCTTGCTCGCGGTCTTGTCGAGCGTGTATGGACGTCGGCCGATGCCCACGCCCCAGTAACCTTTGCTGTTGCGGGCGGCGCACGTCTTCACCTGAACCCGTTGCACGCCCTTGGTGGTTGTGACCAGCAAGTCGTACTCCTGAGGTTCGATCGGTAGGGCCACAGCACAGCCGCGCAGTGTGAACCAGGCCATGGCTACCGCTGATGCCGCATATCGCAGCGTGTCCATCCGAACCGGCCCGTTGAATACATCGTCTTCGGAGGCTTCCTCGCGCGGGCCCTTGAGGTGCGCGAAGTCCAGGCCCAGCCGGACCACGTGGCCCTTGACGCGCACACGACTGGCGCCGTTGTCGAGGACGCCGAGGGCCGACAGCACGTCGGCCCAACACGTTGCCTTCGGCACCGCTTCTCGGAGCTGCTGGTCCGACCATGGGCGTTGGCCCGTGAAGTGGGCCGAGTCGAGTTCGAGCCGACCGGCGTGCCGCTTCAGCGTTCGGATCACCCCTGCCGAGGTGCCTTTCAGATCCAGTGCTCGCGCGACACCGCGCCAAGAATGATTGGCTTTCACGGCCGAGCGCAAGTCGTCGTCGGTCCAATTGCGTCGATCCCCCAGAGTCTTCATGGGCTCAAAACTAAAGAGGAGCACCGACAAAATCGGTGCTCCTCTTTGGGGTCGGGCTGACAGGATTTGAACCTGCGCTCTTCTGGCCCCCAGCCAGACGCGTTACCAAGCTACGCCACAGCCCGCCGTTCGGCTCCGTAGAACCGAACGCGTAAACCATACCGCATGTCGGGGACTGGTTTTTACCGGGGTGGGACGGTGATGGTTCGGGACCAGATCGTTGAGGTGGTGGGCTTGTTGAGCGACCAGTTGGCGCCGCGATCACCGAAGGCCAGCAGGGTCGTGGGGCCGGTCTGGATCAACGAGCCGTTGGCGGAGTTTCGGTAGTCCACGTAGGTGGGCGGGGACCAGCTCGTCCCGTTGCCGTCTTCCGAGATGGCCAGCGACTGGCCGGGGCGGCCGTAGTACAGCAGGAGGCGGTTGTCGGGCAGCAGGACGAGGCTCGGGTACACCCCAGCCATGGCAACGCCGTTGGCCTTCAGCGGCGCGGGAGCGGTCCAGGTCTTGCCGTTGTCGGTGGAGCGAACCTGGTACATCTGCAGGTAGGAGCCGGTCCGCATCACCGCGAGCAAACTGCCGTCCGCCGTGCGCGCCACGGCTGCTTCGCAGAAGCCTTCGCCGTTCACGGTCGCGCTGTAGGCGATGGTGGATTGGGTGGTCCAGTTGAGACCGCCGTCGGTGGAGCGCAGGAGGAGCTGGCGGTAGCGGGCGTCGCCGTCGTAGTAGCCGTAGCCCGACTGGTAAAGCGTGCCGTCGGGGTCCTCGACGACGCTGTGGATCAGGACGAAGCCGCCCATGGTGCGGCCGGGCCGGCTGGTCGTCGAGCTGATCGGTTTCATGTTCACCGGGGTCGTCATTGCGCCGACGCGGATGGCACTCCAGGTCTGCCCGCCGTCGTGAGACACGGTGGACTCGACGTCCGCGCTGCGGTTCCCGGTGCGCATGAACGTGTGGTACGAAATCGCGAGCAGGTCGCCGTTGCGCAGCTTGGACAGCATGTACGACTGCTCGTTGGGCATCGGGTTGCGGCTGGGTTGAGGACGCCAACTGGCGCCCTGGTCGGATGAGGTGGCGATGCGGGTTCCGTTGCTGGCGGTCACGTCCGGGTGGGCGCCGTACGTGACGATCGCCTCGGCGCCGGTGTTCACGGCTGAGTGCGGCATCTGCAGGAGGTCGTTCGTCACCGAGTCGACGGTGACCGCAGGGCCGACCTCAACCGCACCTGGCGCCGGTACGTCGGGAGCCGGCAACGCAGACACGTCGTCCACGAAGACCTCGTCCCCAGTCGGCGCGGTCCCGTTGCTGGACACCTCGAAGGCAGTGAGGTCAGTGACCCGGCGCATCCCGATCGGACCGCCGGCCAACTGCCGGACGCCGTTCACCGATACCTGGGCTTCCTCCTCGTCCGCAGCGACCCGTACGGCGAGCTGGTTCCAAGCCCCGATCCGTACGACGCCCGGCGGGCTCACGGTCGTCCAGAAGTTCCCGTCGTACCAGCGCAGGCTCCCGTCAGCGCCAACCGCGATGTGGAATACGAGCCGCCGATCAGCGAACCCCTCCATGTGGCCCAGCAGCGAGATCTGGAACCCCTGCGCAAGCGCGACCGGGTAGACCGCGAGCTTCAGGTCGATCCCCCGCTGCGGGACGACCGGGCACGTGATCACGGTCTGCTTGTCGGTGGCCCGATCGTTCAGCCGCAGAGAGCGCGATCCCGTGTTCGCGCGCAGCGTGCTGACCACACCCGCAGCCTTACCCGCCGGCGTACTGCAACCAGTCGGTACGGCGTCCGCGGCCTCGGTCTCATAGCCCCGACCGGCCGTGGTCCGGACATCGTCGAAAAAGACCTTGTCGCCCGTCGGCGCGGTCCCGTTGCTGGCGAACTGATACCCGGTCAGGTCGAGAACGGCCGCGGTTCCGGCGCGCTTCGCCGTACCGACGGCGGTGCCGTTGACGGAGACCTGCGCCGCCAGCGCTCCCCCGTCGATCCGGAAGGTGTTCCAGGCACCGACGTGGACGGTGCCAGCCGGTGCGAGCGGCGACCAGCGGGTGCCGTCGTACCACTGGATCGCGCCGTTGGACTGAACGTTCAAGTGGTAGATCACGCCACTGGCGCCGCCTTGCCAGCGACCGAGCAGACTCATCAGGAAGCCGTTCGGGACGCTCACCGGGAAGGCGGCGAACGACAACGACGTACCGGCTGCCGGATCTAGTGGGCAAGTGATCACGGTGTGTGACGTCGTGGATGTGTCGTTCACGAGCAGAGAGCGCGCGCTGGCGTTCGCGCCGCGCTCCGAGCTGACGACCGCGGCGCCCTTCCCGGCGGGTGTCGTACAGCCGGAGGGGACGCCGCCCACGGGCTCAACCTCGTAGGCGCGAGTGACGCCAGGCGGTTCAGCGGCTAGGGCAGTGGGCGCCGCGCTGAGGGGCGCGGCCACCAGGGCAGCAGCCAGCACAGACATGAACGCACTGCGTCCAAAACGGCGAAAGAAGCGGGGCATGGCGCGGCCTCCGATGAGCGGGTCGGAGACTCGCACACTGCCGGAAGCCGGGCTATACCGCTATCCATTCGAGGGAAATAGAAGCATTTCCCCCGAAGAATTGACTCTGCGTTAACGCTTGATCTTGTTTTTCTGCCGGGCCCGGATCTGGACGTGCACCGGGCTGCCGACGAATCCGAAGTCCTCGCGCAGCCGCCGCTCGATGAACCGCTGGTACGACGGCTCGATCTGGCCGGAGGTGAAGATCGCGAAGGTCGGCGGCATCGTGGTCGCCTGGGTGCCGAACAGGATCTTCGGCTGCTTGCCGGAGCGGACCGGGTGCGGGTGCGCTGCCACCAGCCGGCCGAGGAACGCGTTCAGCTGGCCGGTCGGGACGCGTGTCTGCCAGCCCTCAAGGGCGGCTTCGAGCGCGGGGACCAGCTTCTCCATGTGCCGACCGGTCAGCGCGCTGATGTTCACCCGCGGCGCCCAGCGGAACTGGACCAGGTCCCGGTCGATCTCCTTCTCCAGGTAGTACCGGCGGTCCTCGTCGACCAGGTCCCACTTGTTGTAGGCGATGACGAGGGCCTTACCGGCCTCCTCGACCGCGTTCATGATCCGGATGTCCTGCTCGGTCATCGGCAGCGAGGCGTCGACCACCACGACGACGACCTCGGCACGCTCGATCGCCGCGTTGGTCCGCAGGGAGGCGTAGTACTCGTGGCCCTGGACGTTCTTGACCTTGCGGCGGATACCGGCGGTGTCGATGAACCGCCACTCCTTGCCGACCAACGTGATCAGCTCGTCGACCGGGTCGACCGTCGTACCGGCGATGTCGCTGACGACAACCCGGTCCTCCTTGGCGACCTTGTTCAGCAGCGAGGACTTGCCGACGTTCGGCTTGCCGACGATCGCGATCCGGCGCGGACCGCCGGTCTTCGGGTCGCGCTCCGGCGGCGCCTCGGGCAGCGCGGCCAGGATCGCGTCGAGCATGTCACCGGTCCCCCGGCCGTGCATGGCCGAGATCGGGAACGGCTCGCCGATGCCCAGGCCCCACAGCTTCATGGCCTCGGACTCGATGCGCTGGTCGTCGACCTTGTTGGCCGCGAGCACGACCGGCTTGCCGGACTTGCGCAGCACCCGGACGACGGCCTCGTCGGCGTCGGTGATCCCGACGGTCGCGTCGACCACGAACAGCACCGCGTCGGCGGCGTTGATCGCGACCTCGGCCTGGGCCGCGACCAGGGCGGCCATGCCGACCGCGTCCGGGTCCCAGCCGCCGGTGTCGACCACGACGAAGCTGCGGCCGGCCCAGTCGGCGTCGTACGGGACGCGGTCCCGGGTGACGCCCGGGGTGTCCTCGACGACGGCCTCGCGACGGCCGATGATGCGGTTGACGAGCGTGGACTTGCCCACATTCGGCCGGCCGACGATCGCGAGCACGGGCAGCGGACCAGAGTCCTCCGCGTCGTGCGTCGTTTCGTCGAAGTCGTAGCCCGTGGGCAGGTCAGTCATCAGGGTCCTTCTTGTCTGGCGCACCCGGGAGTGGGTGACCGGTGGCTGCGACGGCGGCCTTGATATGGGCACGCAGCATGTCGCCGATCTGGTCGGCAACCGCCCGTACGTCGGAGTGCCGCCTAGGAAAGGATACTCGGTCAACCGTGAACGGTTCGCCGTACACCACGTCGACCCGGCTTCCGGCTGGCGGAAACCCCTCGATATCGCCGCCCGGCAGCCTCGTACCGAGCAGCGCGACGGGCAGGATCGGAGCCCCGGTGACCATCGCCATGTACGCCGTACCAAGCTGAATGCGGCGGAAATCGCCGGTCCCGCGGGTGCCCTCGGGGTAGATGCTCAGCACCCGTCCGTCGCGCAGCACCTTGATCGACTGCCGGATCGCCCGCGGGTCGTAAGACGTCCGGTCGATCGGGATCTGGCCGGTCGCCCGCAGGAACCAGCCCTGCAGCCCGCCGAACGCCTCGATCTTGCCCAGCTGATGCAGCATCCGCGGCGCGATCGCGCCCAGCAGCGGCCCGTCGAGCAGGCTCAGGTGATTCGGTGTCATCAGCACCGGGCCGGTCCGCGGGAACAGCTCTTGGTGGTGGACCCGCAGATCGTACTTACGCGCGAAGTACCGGCTGGCGATCGCGCGGACCGGGACGGCCAGGCGGTGCGGCAGCTTCGGCAGATCGCCAGTGCTCGGCAGGTCGTCCTGCCGCCTTGTCAGGTCAGCGGTCATGGGGCCCCGTTCTGGACTGAGGAGCGGAGGGAGCGCAGCGACTGGAGGGACGAGGGAAGAACGGGAATCAGGCCCCATGACTCGCCGCGCGAAGCGTGACATGTGCGGAGTCACTCCGTAGAGGCCTCCTTCGCGAGTCTGCTGATCACGTCGATGACCTCCTCCAAGGACATATCGGTGGAATCGATGGTGACGGCGCCGTCCGACGCAACCTGGAACTCCGCCACGGTCGAGTCGTCCGCGTCCCGGCGGACGATCTGGTCCCGCAACTGCTCCGCACTGACCGACCCAGTGGCCAGTTCAGCACCGCGACGGGCCAACCGGGCCTCCTGGTCCGCGGTCAGCAGCACCTTCAGCTCGGCGTCGGTGGCGACCACGGTCGCGATGTCGCGGCCCTCGACCACGATCCCGCCGCTCGCCTGCGCCTCGTCGATGATCTCGCGCTGCCGACGGATCAGCTCCTTGCGCACGTCCAGATTGGTCGCGATCTTGCTGACCCGCTCACTGATCCCAGGCTCACGGATCGCCGCGGTGATGTCGGTCCCGTCCGCGATCACGAACTGGCGCAGCGGATCCGTGCTCAACTCCAGCCGCAGGTCCCGGGCCCGCTGCGCAACGGCGTCGGTGTCATCCAGGTCCAGCCCGCGCTCGATCGCCGACCACGTCACCGCCCGGTACGTCGCTCCGGTGTCCAGGAACCGCAGTCCCAGCCGGTCGGCCACACCCCGAGCGGTACTCGACTTACCGGACCCACTCGGCCCGTCCACAGCGATGATCATGGTCTGAGAATATCTGCCCGCTCGGACAGCTCTCGACCACCGCGGCCGGGGCCTGCCCTGGTGGTAGCCGCGTCGCGCGAATTCTTCGGCACGAACGACTGCAGGTAGTCGCCTTCTCGCCGTACGCCGCTGCTGGCCGATGAGCGGCAGGATGGCTGAGGCCGGCGCGGGGCGTTCCGATCCGCCAAGGCCTTGAGTGGAAACTGTTTCGCACATAGCGACGAAGAATTACCACCCAGCGCGATCAGCCCCGCGTTCCGCTCCGCCGCGATCGTTGATCGGTAACTTTTTCTCAAATAGCGGGTACCTCAAGCAACCGGCACGCGGTCGCCGACCTCGCCAGTACCTCAGCCAGGCACCGGCGCCAGCAACACTCCCACTGTAAATCGGCCGCAGCGCCGTACCGGACCGGCCGCATCCGAGATGCGCATAGAGCGCAACCGCGTCAGCGGTGAACGACCCACCCACGTTCGGTCAGCGTGGCAACCATCTGATCATCGGACCCCGGCTTGACGAGAAGCTCCACCTCACCGACAGGACGGCCGGGGCTGTGGTCGATGCGCAGGTCTTCGACGTTGGCGCCAGAAGCCGCGGCATCGTTGAAGAGCCGGGCGAGCTGGCCCGGCCGGTCGGGGATCGTGACGAGGACACTGACCAGGTCGATGTGCGGGGCACCGTGCTTGCCGGGGACGCGAATAGCGCCGGAGACACCACGGGCGAGCACCGAGGTGAGTTCGTCGCCGGCCTCTTCTTTGCCTAGGGCAACAAGGACGCGGTCGAGTTCGTCGCGGATCTGTTCGAGCAGGCCGGTGAGGGCTGCTGAGTTCGCGGAGACGATTTGCGTCCACAGGCCGGGGTCGCCGGCCGCGATCCGGGTGACGTCGCGAACGCCCTGGCCAGACAGCTGCAGGTGTGAGATCGGGGCATCGACGAGAGTCCCGGCCGCCAGCGATGACATCAGCTGCGGCAGGTGCGAGACGCGGGCGACAGCGAGGTCGTGGTCCTCGACGGACAGGTCGACCGTGCGGGCGCCGCAGGCCTCGGCGAGGCGGCGCACCAGGTCAACGGCTTCCGGCGAACTCGTCTCGTGCGGCGTGATTGCCCAGGTGGCGCCGTCGAACAGGTCGGCGCGCGCGGCCAACGGCCCGTTGCGTTCCGAGCCCGCCATCGGGTGACTGCCGACGTACCGGGACAGGTCCGCGGACAGCAGGCGAGCGTCGGTCAACGGCTTGGACTTCACGCTGGCGGCATCTGTGACGATCGCGTCGGTCTGCGCGAGCTGCTCGGCGATCACCGCGCCGACGTGATCCGGCGGTACGGCGACCACCACCAACTGCGGTTCGATCTGGACGAGACGTGAGCCGGCGCCGATTCGCTCCGCCATCAGGGCGTTGTCGGGATTCGCGTCGACGAGCTCGACCACGACACCCAACCGGGCCAGGGCGAGACCGATCGACGTACCGATGAGTCCGGCGCCGACGATGCGGACCGGGCCGCGCAGTTCGGTCACTGGGCGCCTGTCAGGTCGGGACGGAGCGCGCTCGCGCCGTGCAGGTAGACGTGCTGGACCTTGTCGCGGGAGCGGTCGGTCTCGGTGTGCACCATCATCCGGACCACTCGCGGCAGCGCGTGCGGGATGTCGATCTCCTGCATGCACATGAGCGGTACGTCGGTCAGCCCGATCTGGCGGCCGGCCACGGCCGGGAACTCGGCGTGCAGGTCCGGCGTGACGGTGAACAGGATGCTGATCAGATCCGCGCTGTCCAGATCGTTCGCCTCCAGGACAGCCTTCACCAGCTCGGCGGTCCGCGCGAGCAGATGCTCGCGCTCGTCGACATCGAGCTGGGTGGCTCCCCGGATCGCCCGCACCGCCACGTCACGCCTCCTCGTCAAAGTACTTTTACAACCGCTACAGCCTAGGCCAGTCCCGCCACAGACTGGACAGCCGTCTCGGATTGCGCCTCCGCCGCATCGACCGTCTGCTCCAGCAGCAGCGCGATCGTCATCGGCCCGACCCCGCCCGGCACCGGCGTGATCAACCGCGCCACTGCAGCGGCCTCGCCGAAATGCACGTCACCGACATTGCCTTCGTTGTATCCGGCATCGATCACGACCGCACCCGGCTTCAGCCAGTCGCCGCGGACAAAGTTCGCCTTGCCGACCGCGGCGACCACGATGTCCGCCGTACGGACGATTTCGGGCAGCCCGACGGTTCGCGAGTGCGTGTAGGTCACGGTCGCGTCCGATGCCAGCAGCAACATCCCGGCCGGCTTGCCGAGAATCGGGCTGCGGCCGATCACGACCGCATGCGCCCCAGAAATCGGTACGTCGTACGCTTCCAGCAACCGCATGATCCCGCCCGGCGTACACGACCGGAATCCCGGCTCCCCGAACGCCATCGCGGCGAACGCATGCATGGTGACCCCGTCGACATCCTTCGCCGGGTCGATCGCCTCGAACGCGGCCCGCTCGTCGATGTGTCCCGGAACCGGGTGCTGCAACAGAATCCCGTGCACCGCTGAGTCGTTGGACAGCTCAGTCAGCGTCGCCACCAACTCAGCGGTGGTCGTCGCCGAAGGCAACACCACGCTGCGCGAACCGATCCCCGCCTTCTTGCTGCGGTTCTGCTTCATCCGCACATAGGTCGCCGACGCCGGGCCATCCCCCACCAGCACCGTCGCCAGACACGGCTGCACCCCGGTCGACTCGCGGAGTTTCTCCGCACGGGTAGCCGCATTCGCCACCATCTCAGCCGCGAGATCGGTCCCAACCATCAATTCAGCAGTCACGCGCACTCCTCCAGGCATCGAGCTCGAGTGCCCAGGCGCGCGGCGGGGCGGTACTCCGCCCGACAGCCGGATCATCCGGCAGGCCGCTCCCCGGTGGTACTCCACCTCAACGCCAGTCGCGACCCACCCCAACCC
>NZ_SMKX01000004.1 GCF_004349055.1 Kribbella antibiotica | reverse complement strand
GATGTGAATGATCGGGAGTCGGGGCGGGCGGCGGTTGCGGCGGCTGTGGAGGCGACCGGGCGGTTCGACATTTTGGTGAACAACGCGGGGGCTTGTTTCCACCGGCCGGCGTTGGAGGTGCCGGATGCGGAGTGGGACGAGGTGTTCGCGACGAATGTGAGTGGGCTGTGGAAGTTGAGTCAGTCGGCGGCGGAGCATTTCAAGACGGTGGGTGGCGGGACGATCGTCAACGTGGGGTCGATCTCGGCGCAGATTGTGAATCGGCCGCAGTGGCAGCCGGCGTACAACGCATCGAAGGCAGCGGTGCATCAGCTGACGAAGTCGCTGGCCGCCGAGTGGGCGCCGCTGAACATCCGGGTGAACGCTGTCGCGCCTGGCTACACCAAGACCGAGATGGCGCCGGTTGACGAACCGCGGTTCAAGGCGCGCTGGATCGATGACGCGCCGATGCAGCGTTACGCCGTACCGGAGGAGATCGCGCCGACCGTCCTGTTCCTGGCCTCGGACGCGTCGAGCTTCATGACCGGATCAGTCGTGGTCATCGATGGCGGGTACACGCTGCACTGAACGGTGTCACAGAAAGCTCGCCGCCGTGGTCTTACTTTCATGAGCAGCGAGACGGAGATGCGGGTGCGGGCGGCCGGCTGGATCCTCGAGGCCGCCTGCCGGGGCGAGGACCCCGAACTCTTCTTCCCGATCGGCACCACCGGCCCCTCCCTGCGCCAGACCGAGGCAGCCAAACGAGTCTGCCACCGCTGCGCCGCCCGCGCCGACTGCCTGGACTGGGCCCTGGAAACCGGCCAAGACGCAGGCATCTGGGGCGGCCTCACCGACACCGAACGCCGCCAGCTCAAACAAAAGCGGACCGCCCCCACTGACTAACGTCCGATTCCGCCCCTCGATCCGATGCCGCTGAGCGTGAACCGCACGGCCCGCACAGAGTTGGACAGTGGTGGCGGTCCGCCTCCCCCGGAAAACCACGCGCGCCGACCTGGCGGCCCGCTCTACGGTGAGGCCGTGACCGAGATTCTGCTGCGAGACCATCTGCCGGGGTATCCGGATGCTGAGCAGATTGCGATCGGGATGCAAGGCGCGGTGTTCAGGCTGGGTGGCGGGACGATCGCGAAGGTTTGGTTTCACGCCGGTACGGCGGAGCTGAGGTTGCTGGCTGACTTTTACGCGGCGCTGGGCAAGGACGGGCTCACCGTCCGCACGCCGGAGATTCTCGAGGTGCACGAAGGGTCGTCGTATCGGGTGACGGTTGAGGCCGAGTTGCCGGGCGTTCCGTTGCATAGCGTCGCTCCGCACTTTGGGGAACCGGCGCGGGACTGTTTGCTCGACGTGCTGGGGGAGTTGGCGACGGTGACGGTGCGGCCGGAGCTTCCGGTGCTGGATGAGGTCGACCCGTTCAGGAGGCCAGGGCAGAGCTGGCCGGATGCACTCAAAGAGCTGACCGTGCGGCGGGTAGAGCGGTTCCGGGGCAAGCTCGGGCCGGCGATTCACGATCTCGACGGGAAGGTCGAGCGGTTGCTGCGGCAGTTGCCTGACGACGGGGATGGCCTTGTTCACGGCGATGTGACCGCGGGGAACATCTTGGTTGATGCGGACTGCCGCCCGACCTCGATCATCGACTTCGGGTTGCTGACGGTGAGCGGCGATCCGGCGTACGACGCAGCTACTGCGAGCACGATGTTCGCCCTTTGGGACCCGGGGATCCGTGAGGTCGAGGCAGCGTTTGACGCGGCGGTGGTGAGCCGCTTCGGCTATGAGGCCGAGCGGCTCAGGACGTACCGCGCCATCCACATGCTGCTGATTGCCAACGCCCATGACGACGATCCCTATGGACGCGACGATGCAGTCGGACTGGCGGCTGCGCTACTCAACAGTTGACGGGTCAGTGTTCGTGCACGTGGTCGTCGTGCTGGAAGTGACGGTGGCCGTCGTGCAGGTGGTCTTCGTGGTCGCCGTGCGGAACGGTTTCGCAGCCGTCGTCGGCGGTGTGCGCGTCGGCGTGGCCGGCGTGCACAGCGGCTTCGGGGTGGCGTTCGCCGCCGTGGACGTGGTCGACGTGGCCCTCGTGGTCGACTGTCTCGCAGCCGTCGTTCGGCAGGTGTTCGTGGTCCGTGACGTCGATATGTGCCGTGGTCATGCGGTTTTTTCCCCTTTACAACGGGTCCGGGGCGGAACGGTCCCTAGCTTGCTCCCGCGCCGTACAACTGCACAATCACCATCGTGTGTCGGATAGGTGTCACCCTGCGGCGGGCGAGGGCAGGTCGCCCGCCGCAGGAAGCTGAGCCGGACGAATCAGGACAGCGTGATCAGCCGCGACCCGTGCGCCGGTACGGCGGTAGCGGTCCAGGACTTGTTGGCGCGGCCAAGGTTGTCATGGGCAACGAGATCGCGGACGTTCTTGCTGCCGTGGATCCCGAGCTGGTTCCAGCTGACCGGAATGTCGGCGGTGGTGTCGCCCAGGTTGTAGACGGCGACAGCGAGCTTGCCGCCGGGCAGGCGCTTCTTCCAGATCTGCAGAGTGCCGTCGGTGACGCGGGTCGGGATGACACCGGCCTGGTCGACCGCGATCACCTCGCGGTTCGTCAGGATCGCGACAGCACGACGGTCGATGTTCTGGAGATCGCCACCGACGTACAGGGGCGACGAGGCCATCGACCAGAACGTCATCACGGACTGGCGTTCGGTCTCGTTGATGCCGTCCTGGATGCCGACGCCCGTGTTGTTGTTGATCGGCATCGAGTCGAGGTCGGGCCAATAGTTCGGCCGGACGACGTCCAGCCACTTCGGCAGGTCTTCCCAGCGATTGTCGACGGAGCTCGTCCACGTCGACACCGTGTTGCAGTAGCACTCGACGTCGGTGTTGACGCGGACGCTGTTCGCCCACGGCTGCAGTCCTTCACCGGCCTCGCGCGGGATCGGCCAGGCGCTCGCGGTCAGCCACATCTTGCGGCCGCTCTGGTCGATCGCCTTCGACCACGCCTTGATGTCCGGGACGTTCTCGGCGATGACGCCGTCGACCTTCAGGAAGTCGATTCCCCAGGCGGCGAACCGCTTCGCGATCGAGTTGAAGTACGCCTGCGCGCACGGCTTGGTGAAGTCGATCTTCCAGTCGCCGCCCCACATGTTCGTCTTCACCAGCGGGTACACGGTGATGTCCTGCGTGGTGCAGCTCGTCCCGAGGATCGGCGCGTTCTTGTCGTAGATCGCGGTCTGGAGCCCGGCGCCGCCGTACAGGCCGATCTTGAGGCCCTTGCTGTGCACGTAGCGCGCGAGACTCTCGATGCCGTTCGGGAAGCGCTCCGGGTCGGCCTCGGGGATCCCGTTGGCGTCGGTGCGGAACTCCCAGTTCCAGTTCGCGTTCCAGCCGGCGTCCAGGTTGATCTGGTTGTAGCCCGCGTGCCGCAGGTTCTTGGCCATCGAGTCGGCGGCCGACTTCACGTTGGCCTCGGTCAGCCACTTCGTCCCGTACGCCGGATTGTTCGACGACTGAACGCTCCACGAGCTCCAGCCCATGAACGGCTTGATGCTGAAGTCGCTCTTCGCCTCGGCGGGGACGACGGCGGCGGCGAACAGGACCGGTACGGCGGCCGCCAGCGCGACTGCATGGCGGAGAAAGCGCGAGGAGGACAAGGAGGACGCCTTTCGTCACAGGGACAGCGGGAGCATCCCCGGTACCGTACGAGTGTTACTTCACCACGTCAAGAATGTAACGACTTATCGTTTGCAGCAACGTGCAATCCGGTCCAGTGCGGCCCGTGCGCGCGTTTATCCTTCCGGGATGGGTATTTTCTCGCGGAAGACGAGTGCTCCGCCGAGCACCGACGGGCTGATCCTCGACCGCACCTGGGACGACCAGGAGCTCGACGCCGCCTACGCCGCACTGCGTGACGGAGATCTCGACTCCCCGCTGGCCGCGTTCAAGCAGCAAACCAATGATCCGGATCGGCGCGCAGTCTGGACCGACGGTCTCAGCGAGGCTGCCATCGGGCGGTCCGAGCAGCTCGAGGCACGGCTTGAGCAGGCTCCCGGGGATCCCGAGCTGCTGCTTCTGCTCGCCCAGACCCTGGTGAAGGAGGGCTGGGAGGTCCGGACTGGCGCGCAGGCGAAGTACGTCACCGAGCAGCGATTCGCGACGTTCCAGGACATCCTGGTCGCGGCGAAGGAGGTCGTGGAGGCCGCGATCGACGCCGCCCCGGACGATGCGACACCGTGGACCGTCTATCAATGGGTGGCCATCGGACTGGGAGCCAAGTTGCCGGTGCATCAGCAGTTGCTGGCCGAAGCGACAGATAGGCATCCCGACAGCTATGCGGCGCACACCAGCTACATTCACGCGAGTGCGCCCAAGTGGTACGGGACCTCGATCGAGGAGTTGCTCGACTTCGCGGCGCAGGCGTCGGATCGGGCGCGGCCGGGCAGCGTCCTCGGGACGGTGATCACGGACGCAGTGATCGAGGCTCGGCTCTACATCATGAGCTTCTCCGAGGAGAGCAGTACCAAGCGGATCGGGAAGCTCGCAAAGCTTTCGGGTCAGTGGCAGGACCCGCTGATCGAGTCGCGGGCGAAGTGGCTGCACCCCGACCGGCACCGGGAAGCTCCGGATCTGATGGCGCACAACAAGTACGCCTACGTGCTGAAGAAGCTTGCGAAGACTGAGGCTCGTGCGTCGGCGGATGCGATGTTCGGCCGTGTCAGCCGGGTTCCGTGGGGGTATCAGGGTGCTCCGCTCGAGGAGTTCGCGAAGGTTTACCGCTGAGTGCATGGATCGTTTCGGTGTGGGCACCGGGGCGTCCTAGCGGAAACGCGGAGGAGTGATCATGAGCGTCGGAGACAAGCTGAAGAATGCTGCTGAAGCGGCCAAGGGCAAGGTCAAGGAGATGACCGGGGACGCGACTGATGACCGCGATCTCCAGGCCGAGGGCCAGGTCGATCAGACCAAGGCCGACCTGAAGCAGGCCGGCGAAAAGGCCAAGGACGCTTTCAAGCACTAAGTACTGGTACGGCGTCGGTCCGCACCTGGCGTGTGGGCCGGCGCTGTTCTATGCCGCGGGCAGCTTGCCGGTGATGAGGCGCCAGATGGTGATCGGCCAGCCGTAGAGGAACAGCCCCGCCAGTACGACGTAGCAAGCGACCGTGAACCAGGAGAGCGCCCCGATCTCGGTGTGCTTGCTGATGTTGGTCATGCCTGTGACGATCGTGCCCCACGAGAACGGGATGCCCCACCAGGCCATCGAGAACTTGAGCCCCTTGGTGAACGCCCACGCGAGCAGCCCGAGGCAGATCGCGCCCCACAGCAGCGTGAACCCCATCAACGGCACGCCGCCGACGACCGACAGCGCCTGCAGACCTTCGGCGTACGGCGCTGGGAGCCCGGATCGAACGGCTTGGTCGCCAAGGTTGCCGAGGGCATTGACTCCTTGACCGAAGGGCGCAATCACGATGAAGAGCGCCGGTGTCGCCTGGATCGGGAGCGGACCGTTGACGAATAGACGATGCAGGATCAGCGGCAGAACCACGATCGTCATCAGCAGATCGAGACCGAACATCATGTACAGCGCGATGATCAGCAACGACTTGCCCTGACCGGGATCCAGGTGCTCAAGAAGCGGTTTCGCGAAAGCGGCGGACACCATCATGTCGGTCGGCGGGAGCAGCCAGGCTGGTCCGGCCGCTGCGATCGCGAGGTCGTGCTTGATGATCATCAGCAGCGTCAGCCCGACTGCGCAGGCGATACCGACGACCGTGCCGATGATCCACAGTACGGCGCTCAGTCCGATCGCGAGGCCGTCCGGCAGGAACGTGTGGCCGACCGTCCAGGAGACCAGCCCGACCGCGAGGAACGCGAGCGAAATGCAGGCGTAGAACGGCGCAATGGCGGGATCGAGCAGTCCGGCCCGGGCCTGATCGGTGTGCGCGAACCAATGGATGCCGCGGGCAACCACCAGGACGAGCAGCGACATGAACGCGAGGACCGCGAAGACCTGCCAGACGTGGACGGCGCCCGGAAACTGATGCGGGAGGCCGATCCCGGCGCCCGGGATGATCGCGGTGCCCATCACGACGGCGTACCAGTTGGGACCGACGTACCGGAAGCGAGTCACGACGACCACTTTAGGCAGTTGTGTACCTAGCGGTCAAATATCAACCGCAGCATCCAGAATGCGTCGGAGTTGGGTGGGGGAGGTGCCGGCCTTCGCCAGTACGGCGGTGCCGATCGCGGCCGCCATGAGCGCACCAGCGGCGGCGGCCGGCGCCCGTGTCGCAGCGATCTCGCCGGATTCCTGTCCGCGCTTGATGGCCGATCGGAAGATCTCCTGCATCCGCTCGAACAGCTCGGTGGCGATCTCCGCGACGGCCGCATCGGCCATCCCGACCTCGGCGACCGCATTGACGGTCAGGCAGCCGAGTTGATGTTCGCCGACCCCGGCCAGCGTCGCCAGCGCTTCCCGCAAGCGGGGTTTCAAAGCCCCAGGTCCCTCGAGGCCGGTGGCCAACTCATCCATCCGCTGCTGGCTGTAGTGCCGCAAGGCCAGCGTGAAGAGGTGGTGCTTGCTCTTGAAGGTGTTGTAGAGGCTGCCCTTGCCGATGCCGAGCTCGTCGACCAGGTTCTGCGGTGTGGTCGCGGCGAACCCCTGCCGCCAGAAGATCCCGACCGCGTGATCGATCACGACGTCCGCATCGAAGGTCATCGGTCTAGCCATTGCGCCACCCTACTATTCTGTACCCAGAAGTCTAGAACCTTGGGAGTGCAGAGTGATCGGCTCACACGTCGCCGTCGGCGGCGGCCTGGTGAAGGTCGGCCTGGCCGAAGCGCGCGAGGTCGGCGCTGAGATCATCCAGCTCTTCGGCGGCAACCCGCGCAGCTGGGCGCCCCGAGCCGCCGACCCGGCCGCCGATGAGGCGTTCCGCGAAGCCTGTGAGATCCCGGTCGTCCTCCACGCCCCGCACCTGATCAACCTGTGCTCACCCTCGGAGAGAGTGCTCAAGCAATCCGTCGACGCCCTCGAACTCTGTCTGGAACGAGCCGCCGCGATCGGCGCCGGCATGGTCGTGGTCCACGCCGGTTCGCTCGTCGACGGCACCCGCCGTACGACGGTCTTGAACGGCCTGCACGACGTCATTGCGCCGATCCTCGACCGTACCGACGTGCGGCTCCTGATTGAGCCCACCGCTGGTGGAGGTGAGGCGGCAGCGGCCAATCTCGAAACCACCGGCGACTACATCCAGGCGGTCAACGACGAGCGGGTTGGTGTCTGCCTCGACACTTGCCATCTGCATGCCGCGGGGGAGGACCTCGCCAAGATCACGACGGATCTCCCGGTCGCGCTCCTGCATGTGAACGACAGCCGCGATCCGCAAGGCTCCCGCCGCGATCGCCACGAATCCCTGGGCCGCGGAACCATCGGCGTACCGGCTCTTGAGGCGTTCCTGAAGAACTTCCCGGACGTCCCGATGCTGGTCGAGACGCCGACTCATGCTGAAGATGTGGCGCTGCTGAAGGAGCTCACCCGAAACGGGGCTGCTGGCTCTGGGGGCCGTCCGCCGGTAGGATCGTCAACTGGTTAACAGTTGCCGTGGAGGAGATCGATGGGCCGGGACATGGTGCAGGGGATGTGGGCGACCGCCCGGCCTGATCTGGACACGTCGGCGATGGAAGTGATCGGGCCGCTGAAGCGGATCCAGCGGCTGCTGGACGAGGCGATGGAGCCGATCTACGTCGATGCACCGCTGACCAGCGCGGAGCTCGACATCTGCATCCGGCTTCGGCACGACACGAATCCGACGATCGCGCGGCAACTGGCCGACCAGATGCGGCATTCGCGGGCGGCCGTCAGCAAGACGCTGAATCGGCTTGAGGCGCGCGGTTTCGTCAAGCGCGAGCCCAGCCCCAACGACAAGCGGGCGGCGCTGATCCGGCTCACGCCCGAAGGGGAAGCCGTGACGGATCGGTTGTTCCCGCGGCAGCTCGCGCAGGAGGTTGACCTGCTCGAAGGGCTGGGCGACGACCGGGCGCGGGTCATCGATGCGCTTGAGCTCCTGCTGGATGTGCTCTCGCGCGACAAGTGACGCCGCGCACGACTCCAGTGCAGGTTGGTGACGGCGTGGTAAGCATGATGCGTGGACGCGATCGTGGTGACTTCGGGCGGACAGGTCAAGGGCCGGACGGACGGCGAGGTGACTGCGTTCCTCGGGATTCCGTACGCAGCGGCACCGCTGGGGGAGAAGGCCTACCAAGCCCCCGAGCCGGTCACGTGGGACGGCGTGCGCGACGCGACCGCGCTCGGGGCGACCATCCCGCAGCCCGGCTACGAGCCGCCGTACGACGGACTGCTGGCGAACCCGGGCATCCCCGGCCCGGATACGCTCAACGTGAATGTGTGGACTCCCGGCGGTAGCGGTCTGCCGGTCCTCGTCTGGATCCACGGCGGTGCCTTCCGCAACGGGTCCAACGCCGTTCCTGAATACGACGGTACGGCGTTCGCCCGCGACGGCGTCGTACTTGTCGGAGTGAACTACCGGCTGGGGATCCAGGGCTTCGGCGTGGTCCCGGGCGCGCCGAGCAACCGCGGGCTGCTCGATCAGGTCGCGGCGCTGCAGTGGGTGCAGGAGAACATCGCAGCCTTCGGTGGCGATCCGGACCGCGTGACGATCGCCGGTGAGTCGGCCGGCGGGATGAGTGTCGCGACCCTGCTGTCGATCCCTGCTGCCAAGGGCCTGTTCCGGCGGGCTATCGTGCAGAGTGGTTCGGCCGGAGTGGCCGCGCTCGAAACGGACGCCGGTGCTGTCGCAGCCGAGGTCGCCAAGCGGCTCGGCGTGGAGTATTCGGCTGCCGGGCTTGCCTCGGTCAGCATCGAAGATCTGCTGGCCGCACAACGCGCGGTCGCGATCGAGATGCGGCTCAAGCCCGACCCGACTCGCTGGGGCGCGAGCACGATCGCGGTCGGCGGCGGGATCATGCCGGTGATGCCGGTGATCGACAACAAGCTGATCTTCGAGGTGCCGATCGATGCCATCGCTCGCGGTTCCGCGGAAGGCGTCGACGTACTGGTTGGCTCCACGAGTGATGAGTTCAGCTTCTTCACCGTGCCGTCCGGCCTGGCCGCCACCATCACGCCCGAAGTGCTGACGCCCGCGCTCGCTGGCATGGGCGTTCCGCCGGAGATCACTGCGGCCTACATCGCCGGTCGGCCGGACCAGTCGCCCGGCGAGATCTTGAACGCGGTGGTGACCGACTCGATCTTCACCGTCCCGAGCATTCAGCTCGCAGCCGCGCAGGGTCCGCATGGAACGCCGTACCTCTACGAGTTCGCATGGAAGTCGCCGCTTGAAGGTGTCGGTGCATGTCACTCACTTGAGTTGGCGTTCATGTTCGACACCCTCGGCACCGCCAAATCGCCCCTGTACGGCGGGGTCGCGCCGCAGGAGTTGGCCGACACCATGCATGGCGTGTGGGTCACCTTCGCGGCGACCGGTGACCCGGGTTGGCCGGCGTACGAGGCGTCGACCCGGGCCGTGATGACCTTCGATCACCCGACCTCCGAGCTCAAATCAGCTCCGCGCGCAGATGAGCTCGCGGTCTGGGGCGTCTGATGTCGTTGGAGACGGCCGACTGGCGGCGGCACGTTTTCGCGCTCTACGAAGCAGTCCGGTCCACCGCGGACCCGGCCCAGGCGCACAAGCTCTGGCAGACCGGCCGGGACGAGCTACTGAAGACGCATCCGGCCTCGCCGGTCGAGGAGCGGTCGTCGTACAAGGGTCCTGAGATCGGGGCCTACCGCCCCGACCTGCGCTTTGATGTTGCCATCGACAACGATGTCGAGCCGGTGCGCTGGGAGGTGCCGTCGGCAACCGACGGCGTGATCCCGTTCAGCCGGGTCGGTGTCGTGCACCTGCCCGACATCGGCGATCTCGACGTGTGGTGGCTCGAGTCGTACGGCGGCGGCCTCTTCGTCCCCGTAAAGGACGCACTGGCCGGCAAGCGCACGTACGGCGGCGGTCGCTACCTGATCGACACCGTCAAAGGCGCCGACCTCGGCGGTGACTACCGCGACGGCCGGCTCGTGATCGACCTCAACTTCGCCTACAACCCGTCCTGCGCCTACAGCCCCCGCTGGACCTGCCCCCTCGCCCCGAAAACCAACACCGTCATCGTCCCGCTTCCGGTCGGCGAGCTCACACCTCGGCTCTAGAACGCCGCACGCGTCCATCGTTACTCTCCGGAGTGGCGTGCCGCAGCATGACTTGGTCGATGGTGGACACTATGAGCCCGGTGATGGACTTGCTGCTCGCTACGTTCCTCTGGCAAGGGGAGTGGGTACTACGGAAGCAGCGGAGTGAGGAGTGGTGCGAGTGAGTCAGCCACAGATTGTTCGGACGCTCGGGAAGCCGGTCGACGGTAGTGGGTCGTTTGTTTGTGCCTGGTCGGCGGTCGGCGGCTGTGTCGTCGTGAAGGTCGCGGGCACGGTGGACGCCGGGTCAGCGCCGGAATTTGCCGAGCAACTGCGGCGAGTGATCACCACGAAGTCTTCGACGGTCGTCGTCGATGTCCGTCGCGTTCGCGAGCTCGGCGTCGAGGGTGTCGGCGTACTGGCTGCGGCCGAGGCGCTGGCGCGGGAGCACGGCGGCTGGTTGCGAGTGGCCGGTGGGCAGCCGTGGCTGGGCGACCTGCTCGCACCGCATGCCATTCCGACGTACGGCGAGCTGCCGCACGCCTTGCCGTCGTACCGGCCGGCGCCCTAGAACCCGGCGCCTTGCAACGCAGAACGGCGCCGACCCCGAGGGGGCCGGCGCCGAAGGTCCGTCAGGACAGTGCGTCGGTGAGCAGCGAGACGAGGGCTTCGAGCTGGACGTCGGCGGACGACCCGGTCTCTTCGTCGGAACCGTCGAGGGCGATGGCCGCCAGGCCGGCCTTCGAGTCGATCAGGTCGGCGATGCGGGTATCGATGGTCTGCGCGGCGATGATCCGCCACGCGGTGACCGGCATCTCCTGACCGATCCGGTGCACCCGGTCGATCGCCTGCGTCTGCTCGGCGTTCGTCCAGGACAGCTCGGCCAGTACGACGTTCGACGCGACCTGCAGATTGAGGCCGACGCCCGCGGCGAGCAGTGAGCAGACCGCGATCGAGACATCCGGGTCGTTGGTGAACGCGTCGATGTTCTTCTGCCGCTTGGTCGCCGTCTGATCACCGCGGATCGAGGCGAACTTGATCCCGCGCTCGGCGAACAGCGCCTCGGCGGTGTCCATCGCCTCGATGTGCCGGGCGAAGAAGACGACCTTGCCGACGCTCTGGGCGAGCTGGGCGGCGTAGTCGGCGGCCAGGCCGGCCTTGGCCAGACCGATCCGGCGGACCAGAGAGAAGACGTTCTCACCGGTCTTCTTGTTGTCCATCTCCTGGCGTTCCCAGCCGGCGACCCGGCGGACCAGCTCGTGGTCGATGCCTTCCACGGTGACGCCGGACGTCCGGGTCTCCAGCGCCGTGTTGTACCGCTTGACCAGCCGCTCGGCGAGCTCGCGCTCGGCCTCGTGGATGGAACGGCCGACCGCTCCGTCGAGCTCGACCGGGAGATCGGCGATCCGGCGGGCCGGGATGTCGGCGGCGACGTCGACCTTGCGGCGCCGGACGATCCCCATGTTGATCACGGACGTCCGGGCCGCGGCGTAGAAGCCGGGGTCGGCCGGGACGAGCTCGGTCTCCTCGAGCGACTCCATCAGGTCGGCCCGCGGGCCCTTCTCGTCGATCCAGCCGAGGAACTGCCAGATCGCGGTGAAGTCCTCGATCGAGTTGATCAGCGGCGTCCCGGTCAGGGCCATCAGCAGCGGCCGGGTGCTGCGGGTGCGGATGCGCTCCGACAGTTCGAGCACGTTCCGCGACCGCTGGGACTTCTTGTTCTTGATGAAGTGCGCCTCGTCGACGACCATGCCGCGGAAACCGAGGTCACCGAGCCAGCCGACGTGCCGGTCGAGCACCTCGTAGTTGACCACGACGATATCGGCGAAGCCGTCGATCGAGGCACCGTCACCGTGGATCACGGTCGCCTTCTTCTGCGGCGTCCAGATCGCGGCCTCGCGGGCCCAGTTGGTCTTGACGACGTTCGGCACGACGACGAGCAGCGGATACGCGTCGGCCGCCTTGGCCGCGAGCAGCGCCTGGGCGGTCTTGCCGAGACCGGGCTCGTCGGCCAGCAGGAAGCTGCGGTGGCCGGAAGCAGCCGAAGCGATCAGGCGCGACTGATGCGGCATCAGCTCCTGACCGACGGCGATCCGCAAGTTGGTCGGCTCCGGCAGCGGCATGCTCGCGGAAGGAGCGGCGTACTCGAAGGAGCGGAG
This sequence comes from Kribbella antibiotica, assembly GCF_004349055.1. Taxonomy (GTDB): domain Bacteria; phylum Actinomycetota; class Actinomycetes; order Propionibacteriales; family Kribbellaceae; genus Kribbella; species Kribbella antibiotica. The sequence goes on along the minus strand of NZ_SMKX01000004.1, from coordinate 124,616 downwards.
CAGGGGAGTGATGAGCTCCCACCCGGCGAGGCGGCGGGCGCGGACCGGCCGGGAGACCGGGGCGGCGCTGAAGTCCGGGGCGAGGAACGGGTTCGCGAGCTGCCGGGCGACGACGGTCTGCGGCACGACGCGACGGGTCGGCTCGGGAGCGGTCTCCGGCTCCGGGGCCTTCGGCTCCTCGGGAGCCTCCAGACCGGCCGCGGTCAGCATCTCGCGACGCAGGGCTGCGGCGGACTCGGAGATGACGGTGTCCTCGGCGAGCAACTGCAGCAGCGCGGGCTCGAGGGCGGCCGTCTTGGCGAGAATTGTGGCCACACCGTCGAGGCGGCGCAGCTGCTCGGCCCGATGCGCGTCGGTCGCCGAGGCGTCACCGTTCACCCGGGCGCGCTCCTCGCGGACGAGCAGCGCCACGACCTGGAATTTCGTCCGGGTCGACGGCTTGATCGCAGCCCGCTCGACGGCACCCTCAACCTCACGGACGGCCTTCGCCAGGACTGGGATCAGACCCTCGGCGTCCTTGGCCGGGCGACGCTTGCGGTTGGCTGCGCTGCCACCAGCGGCACCGCCACCAGACCCACGACCATTCGCGCTGCTGCTGGAGCCGCGGCTCCCGGAGGAAGAGCGGCTGGAGCTACGGCCACCGGCCGCGCCACCGCTGGAACTGCGGGTGTCACCGGATTGGCGGCGAGCGCCGCCGCTGTCGCCGGTGTCGCCGGATTGCCGACGGCCGGAGCCGCTGCTGGCAGCCCCGGACTGGCGCTGACCTCGTCGGGCCAAGGGTCCTCCTCTGTCGTGCCACGGACCACTGTCCAAGGCGAACGCGGCACCGCGTGTCAGCGCCCCGACGGCGACACGTCGCAGAGCGGCCCGCTGCGGGCCACCCCTAGGAGCGCGAATCCGGCGCTCCGGCCAGCGATCGAGATCGTGGATTCCGGCGGATCTGTACTGACGGCGCTTCGCCGATCGATGCGCGGCCGATCACCGCACGGTTCGGCCACACTCCGGCCGGCGACGGTAACGATCGGCCCAGAAAGGCGATGCCGATGTTCGGTGTTGCCAGAATACTACGCTCGGCATCAGGTCAGGTCACCTACCGGACCCCGAAGTCCGTCCGGCAGTTTCAGACCAGCAGGCTGCGGTCGAGGGGAGCGGACGAATCGGCGCCGAATTCGTAGCCGGAGGGCTTCGCGCCGGAGTGCACGATCAGATCGCCGATCGCGGCGATCATGGCGCCGTTGTCGGTACAGAGTTTGGGCGCGGGAACACGGAGCGTGATGCCGGCCGCTCGGCAGCGCGTCTCGGCGACCGAGCGGAGGCGGGCGTTGGCTGCGACGCCGCCGACGATCAGTAGGGTGTCGATGTCATGGTCGCGGCACGCCGCGACCGCCTTGGTGACCAGAACGTCGACCACCGCCTCCTGGAACGACGCCGCCACGTCCTCCGCCTGCAGCGGCGCTCCTGTGCGCTGCGCGAGCTGGACATGCCGAGCGACCGCGGACTTGAGGCCGGAGAAGGAGAACGCGTACCGATGGCACTCGCTCACCTTGCTGCCCAGCAACGGCCGCGGCAGGTCCACCGCAGTGGGGTCTCCGGTCTCGGCAGCTCGCTGGATCGACGGTCCGCCGGGGTAAGGCAGCCCGAGCAGTCTGGCCACCTTGTCGAAGGCCTCGCCGGCCGCATCGTCGAGAGTGTCACCGAGATGGACGATCGGATCGGTGGCGAGGTCGCCGAGCATCAGCAGCGACGAATGGCCGCCGGAGACGATCAGTGCGATCGAGCGCTCGGGCAGCGGACCGTGTTCCAGGGTGTCCGCGGCGACATGGCCGGCCACGTGATGGACGGCGTACAGGGGTTTGTTGAGCGCGAGCGCCCACGCCTTGGCGGCGGAGACGCCGACGTGCAGGGAGCTGGCCAGGCCGGGGCCGGACGTGACCGCGATCGCGTCGACCTGGTCGAGGCTGACATCAGCGTTGGTGAGGGCCTGTCGCAGGACCTGGCTGACCGACTCCAGGTGCGCGCGAGCAGCAACCTCCGGTACGACGCCGCCGTACCGGATGTGCTGGTCCATGCTCGAGGCGAGCGCCTGGCCGAGGAGGACGCCGTCGCGCACGATGCCGACGCCGGTCTCGTCACAGGACGTCTCGAGTCCGAGGGTGATGCTCATGGCCGCAGACTATGTGACCAAGCCGCTTCCTTCTGCGATCGGGTCGCAGGTAAGGTCAACGCCGATGAGCGCTGAAGCAACTCCAGAACCTGCCCCTGTTGCGAAGCGTCAGCCCGCCTGGCTCGAGTCGCGAGCGGCTGGGCTGTTGCGGATCGTGATCCAGCGCGGGGTGCTGAAGCCGTTGATGCGGTATCTGGTCCGGGTCAAGGTCGACGGTCGTCCGGAGGCCGCCGGGCCGATGGTCGTGGTCGCGAACCATTCGAGCCACCTCGATGCGCCGCTGATGGTGACGTTCCTCCCACTCGCGCTGACCCGGCGGCTGGCGGTCGGCGCGGCTGCGGACTACTTCTTCGACAGCAAGAAGCGGGCGATCCTGACCGGGCTGGTGTTCAACGCGTTCCCGATCGACCGTGGCAAGAGCGACGGGGGCAAGAACGACGGGGGCAAGAACCGGCCGATGCGCGGTACGTCGGGCCGGCTGCTGGACGACGGTTTCAGCCTCCTCGTGTTCCCGGAGGGAACGCGCTCTCGCGACGGTCTGATGGGTGATTTCCAGGCCGGCGCCGCCGCGCTGTGCGTGAGCAAAGGGGTGCCCTGTCTCCCGATCGGGCTCACCGGCGCATACGATGCGATGCCGCGAGGGCGGAACTGGCCGCGTCCGGGACGGCCCCCGGTCCGGTTCGCGATCGGTGCCCCGCTGACGCCCCGAGCAGGGGAATCGGTGCCCGAGTTCGCCGCTCGGATGCAGGCTGCAGTGACCGCTCTTCACGATCAAGGAGTCCGCAATGCCGGCTGACAAGCCGTTCCGTTTCACTGTGCAGTGTTCCTCGCCCAACGAGGTCACCCCACAGTCGTGGGCCGCGCTGGCCCGCAAGGTCGAGGACCTCGGCTACTACAGCCTGACCGTCTCCGACCACCTGGACGAGCAGATCGCGCCGATCGCCGCCCTGATGGCCGCCGCGAACGCGACCACGACGCTGCGGATCGGGTCGATGCTGTTCTGCAACGACTACCGGCACCCGGTCGTGCTCGCGAAGGAAGCGGCCACGCTGGACGCGCTCTCCGGCGGGCGTTTCGACCTCGGGCTGGGGGCGGGCTGGCTGCACACCGACTACGAGCGGGCCGGCATTCAGCTCGATCCGCCCGGTGTGCGGATCGACCGGCTCGAGGAGGCGCTCGCCGTACTGAAGGGGCTGTTCGCTGACGAGCCGTGCCACTTCGAGGGCAAGCACTACCAGGTGCGTGGTCTCCAGGGGACGCCGAAGCCGACGCAGCGGCCGTATCCGCCGATCGTGATCGGTGGCGGTGGCAAGCGGGTGCTTTCGCTGGCTGGGCGCGAGGCCGACGTGGTGGCGATCAACATGAACATGCAGAAGGGCCTGATCGACTCATCGGTCGGTGTGAACGCGACGGTCGACGCCACGGATCAGAAGATCGCGTGGATCCGTGAGGCCGCGGGTGAGCGCTTCCCCGACCTCGTTCTGCAGAGCCGAATCCATCTGGCGCTGCCCGGTTCGGACCGGACCGAGATGGCGAACAACCTGGCCGCCGGCTTCGGGCTCACGCCCGAGCAGGCCCTCGGTACGCCGCATGCCCTGTTCGGCTCGGTCGACGAGATCATCAACGACCTGCTGGTACGGCGGGAGCGGTTCGGCATCTCGTCGATCGGCATCGCCGTGGACGCGCTGGACTCGATGGCCCCGATCGTCGCCAAGCTCGCCGGCTCCTGACTGTTCTGAGAGGACTTGAACATGCCCGATATCAAGACTGTGCAGCACATGAAGTGGTGGGGCTGGGGCGTCGACGGCGTCGCGTTCTCCCACGACGACAAGCCTTCGCTGGCGCCCTTCGTCCAGAAGGTCATCGACGTCGACCTGAATGCCCCGGCGGAGCCGCCGATGGCCTTCGAGGACCTCGCCGTACCGGCGTCGCAGCTGTCCGAAGATCTGCAGAAAGCGCTCTCTGGCGCTCTCGGCGACGAGTACGTCGTCAGCACCGACCTGGACCGCGTTGTGCATGCCTTCGGCAAGAGCTTGCGCGATCTGGTGCGGATCCGCGCGAGTGATCTGCGCCGGATCCCCGATGTCGTCGTGTACCCGGCCGACGAGGCGCAGATCGTGGCCGTCATGGACGCGGTGCTGGCAGCGGACGCCGTACTGATTCCGTTTGGTGGCGGCAGCAACATCGCGGGCAGCCTGGAGGCGCCGTCCGACGAGACGCGTCAGGTGGTTTCGCTCGACCTGGGTCGGCTCAACAAGGTGTTGTCGATCGACGAGGAGTCCGGGCTGGCCCGGATTCAGGCCGGTGCCCTCGGCCCGGATCTCGAGAAGCAGCTCGGTGAGCGCGGCTGGACGATGGGCCACTTCCCGGACAGCTTCACCCACAGCTCGCTCGGTGGCTGGATCGCGACCCGCTCGTCGGGGATGCAGTCCGACAAGTTCGGCGACATCGCGGACATCACCCGCGCGATGCGCGTCGTACAGCCTGGTGGGACGCTCGCGACGCGGGCTGTGCCGGTGACGTCGAGCGGGCCGAGCGTCCGCGAGATGATCCTGGGCAGCGAAGGCCGGCTCGGTGTCATCACCGAGGCCACCGTCCAGGTGCACCGCAAGCCGGAGAAGCGGGTCGTCATCGGCTACTTCTTCCCGGACTGGAAGCGCGGCGTGGCAGCGATGCAGGCGATCTCCGCCAGCGACGCGACGCCGTCGATCACCCGGATCTCGGACTCCCGAGAGACCCAGTTCTCGTTCGCTACTCGCAAGGTCAGCAAGGGTTTCTCGAAGTTCATGAGCTCGGCGCTGATCGCCGTACTGAAGCGGCGCGGCTGGGACCTCGAGCAGATGTGCCTGTCGTTCATCGGGTACGAGGGCAGCGCGGAACACGTTGCCCGGCAGCGCAAGCTGGTCAAGAAGATCGTCGCCGCGCACGGCGGAATCGGTGTCGGAGAGGGCCCGGGAGCGCTCTACGACCAGAAGAAGTTCGATACGCCGTACATCCGCGACTTCCTGCTCGACCGGGGTGCGCTGGCCGACGTATCCGAGACCTCGGCGTCGTGGTCGCACCTGATGCCGCTGTATGACACGGCGGTTGAGCGGGTGCAGAAGTCCTTTGCGCAGCTCGGCGTGAAGGGCTGGGTCATGTGCCACCTGTCGCACTCGTACCACAGCGGCGCCTGCCTGTACTTCACCTTCGCGTTCAAGGCCGGCGAGGGCGACCCGGTTGCTCAGTACGACGTGGTGAAGTCGGCGGTGCAGCAGGCATTCATGGATGCCAATGGCACCTTGTCGCACCACCACGCGGTCGGCACGGAGCACTCGCGCTGGCTCGCGGACGACATCTCCGAGCCGGGTGTACAGATGGTGAGCGGAATTTTCACCGCCGTCGACCCGGGCCGCAACCTGAACCCGGGCAAGATCGTCAGCTGACCTGGTCTATCGCGCTGCGGCGGTGGCGAGCAGGAACCACGCGGTGTGCGGAATCCATTGTTCCGCCCACCGCCACTCGTCGCCGTCGGGACCATCGACGGGCAGGAACGCGATGTCCTGCTCGTCTGTGAAGCCTGCGGTGATGCCGTTGACGATGCCGCCGGGGAAGTTCGGGAAGTCCGAGGCATAGTCGGGATTGTTCCGGCCGCGGCCTTGCAACATGCAGACGTCGAACGGATTCCGGCCGGTGACCCAGGCCAGTTGATCGTCGGCGAAGGTGGTCAACCGATCTCTTTGCGCTGCTGTTTCGGCGATCCGGGCGCATGCACTGGCCGCGGTGGACAGCGACGCGATGGCGGCGTTCTCGCCCTGCCACCAGTAGCCGGTCTCGTTCGCGTGCGGGAAGAAGAACGACTCGCGCGCTTCTTCGTCGAGCGGCTGCACGAGGGTGCGCGGATAGCCGAACGGATTCGGTACGGCGTCCGTGCGCTGGATGATGTCGAGCATCGCCCGGAGAGCGGTCTCTCGTGCCGCTTCATCCTGCAGTACGTCGGCGTATCGCAGCAGGGCAAGGATCGGCAATCCCGGTTCGGCTGCATGGAAGAACGGTCGGCCGAGCTCATCGGCCCGGAACCATCCGGGACCGGTCTCGGGTTGCACGTATCTGTCTTGCAGCGACGCGGCTCGCTGCCGGGCAGCCTGCTCGGCATCGATGCCGGCCGCAACTAATTCCGTGGCGGCCAACAGGGCGGTGTAGTCGTCGAGGACCGACTCGGTGCCGTCGAAGAGGTACTCGAGGTTGTGCTGTTCGAGATGCTCGAAACCCTGCTGCGCTGCCTGCAGATACTCGGCGCGGGTGAACTCGCCGTCATCATCGACGGTTGACGCTCGGGCGAGGGCGGCGATCGCGAGCCCGCCGCCTTGGCGGTAGCCGGCCTGGTAGCGGCTGGTGCGCACGCTGTTCTGCAGGGGAGCGGTGACGACTCGCTCCTCCAGTTGTTTGGTGAGCGCGTCGAAGATGCCGGTGTAGAAATAGCCTTCCGGCGACCGGAACCGCATCAGGAAGTCCGCACCCCACAGCGCTTCGTCCCGCAACCGCGTGCTCAGCATCCTGGTGAGGTTGGGGTTCAGCTGGTCGCGCGCAGCCAGCATTGCCCAAGCACACAAGGGAATCTGCTGCGGACTCATCGTCGACGTGTACGTCAGATGCGACAAGAACTTGCTGGTGTCGCCACTCGCATCCAGCCAGCCACCGCGGGCATCGACGGTCGCTCCGGAATCATCACCCCAGAACTTCGCGGCCCGGTCCTTCCGGTCGATCTCGCCGCTCGACCGCATCGCCTTGAAATACGCCAGTACGTCGGACATCGACTGCCGCTGGATCCGCTCCGCGCCAATCACGAACGGCGATGAGACGACCTCACCGCCCTCGATCACCACCCGTACGACGTACGTGCCGTCGGCAACGTTTGGGGGGAATGGGATGCGCGCGTACGGGCCGCCGGTCCAGCCGGGGACTCGCTCACTTGGGTGTGGTTCGAGAGCGATCGCCGTACCGGTTCCTTCCAGCGTGGCGCTGATGATCGCGGACGGCACTTCGGCGACCACGGCCTTGCTCGCCGCGCTGCTGTAGCCGAGATGCGACACCAGAATCTGAGCCATGGTTCTATCCAACAGCATCGGCCTTGGCGTTGCGGTCTGCGGCCGACCAGGCTGCGCCGTCGGTGAAGAGCTCGGCCGAACTGCGCGGGCCGAAGAAGACCGACTTGGCGCGCTGGTCGCCGGCGAGCCAGTAGCGGAACCACGCCGTACTGAGCCCGATCAGGTGTGTGCGGGGCTCTCCGGTGGCGTTGTGGCCGGCGCCTCTGAGCTCGGCGAACACGGCGGGATGGTTTGTGGCCGCGCCGTATTGGAGGCGAACCAAGAGCGGCAGTACGACGATGTCAAGCTGGCCGGCGATGAACAGGCTCGGACCGCGGAGGCTGGGGACGAATCCGATCGGCCCGGGCTGCACCGGGATAGTCACCTTCACCATCGGATCCGCACCGGCGTTGATGGCCCCGCCGCCACCCTGCGAGTGGCCGGCGGCGCCGATGTTCTGGGTGTCGATGCGGTTCTGGAAGATGCTGCCGGAACGCGTGTTCTCGGCGATCAGGAACTTGCCGCCGGCAAGCATCTCCTGGCCGGAGCCGGACTGCCCGGTGTTCGCGGCAGCCACCACGAAGCCCCACGACGCGAGATGCCGGAGGAACTCGTCGTACTGCTCGACCGTCGCGAAAGTGCCGTTCCCCCAGAGAACCACCGGATGTTTGGTGGTGCTGGTGGTCAGATCGCTGGGGTAGTAGAGCGTGTGGTCGGGGCCACCTGCCGTCTTCGTCACCTGGTGCGGGCCGAGTTGCTCGTAGTACCGCGCTGCCGTCGTTGCTTCGGTGGTCCTCGGAGGCGCCGCCGTGGCTGGTTGCGCGGCGACCAAGCTGATGAGTGTGGCGGCGAGAAGCGCTTTCAGGGCGACGGTAACTCTGGGCATGCTGGCACCTTCCGGGATGTCGGGGCGGACCCGTCGATTCTCGCGGTGATCGGTGCTGAGCGCTTCGGCCCGCGAGTCAAAGTTTGTTCCCACCCTTTGTGACGCCTCACAACTCCTGCGTCGCAAGCGCGAACCCCCAGCGCTGACCAACCTCCCCATCCCGCGCCGCCCGACGCCCAGCCGCACTCCGGCTACCCCGGAACCCCGCACTTGATCAGTGCCGCACGCCCATCCCTCGCCCAACCCAGCCCAGTGAACCCACCGGGCCTCCGCGACTGAACCCACCGGGTGTTCGCGTCCGCGAGTGGAAGAAATGTGCTGCTGGATAGCGGTTGCCGGCGACAGGGTTCGCACAGTCGAGGACGGATCGGCGAGTGGCGCCACTCGCGGGGCGGGTTTGGTCGGCCGGGGATAGGCGGACCGCCACCACCCACCAACATCCCGTGGCGGCCGGTTCGGCGCCACATCTGAGCGTGGTGGATGGGGTGGGCTGCCCAGTTAGTGGGTGGTGGCGGTTCGGCGCCAGGGCGGTTCGTGCGCGAACGGCCAGCCCCGAGGTGGGTTAGCGGCGCCGCTTGGCTAGGCGGAGGAACTTTCGGCGGGAGCCGGGAGGGGGTGCGAGGTGGCCGGCGGTTGCGTCGGCTACGAGGGCGTCGACTGTTTGCTTCGCGCAACTGCGGTTGGTGCCGATGCCGCCGGTGGGGCCGCGTTTGATCCAGCCGACGACATATGTCCCGGGGCGATCGGTGACGCGGCCGGCGTCGTTCGGGACGGTGCCGGCTTCTTCGTCGAAGGGCAGGCCGGGGATCGCTGCGCCGCGGTAGCCGACTGAGCGGATGAAGAGTTCGGTGGCGAGTTCCAGGCCGTCGGTGGTGCGGACTGCCTGGACTCGGCTGTCGCCGGTGAGCTCGGCCGCGGAGGTGTAGAAGCGCAGCACGATTCGGCGACCCGGCTTGGGGTCGGTGTCCCAATCGATCGTCTCGAAGGCGACGTCGCGGAGGGCTGCCGCCTTGGCATTGGCAGCTGAGGCGACGGCGGCGCGGATGCGGGGGTCGTGATCGTCGACAACCAGGTCGACGCCGGCTAGGTGCTGGAGTTCGAAGAGCTCGGACAGACTGTACGACGCCTCGCCCGGACCGCGGCGAGCGAGCAGCACGACCTCGCGGTCTTCGTGGTTTGCGAGCGCGGAGAGCGCTCTCGGAGCGATCTCGGTGTCGCGCAAAGCGGCTGGTTCGGTCGTGAGAATGCGGGCAACGTCCAGCGCCACGTTGCCGGTGCCAGCGATCACGACGCGGCCGGTTGGGAGGTGGATCGCGTCGGGGGTGACCTCGGGGTGGCCGTTATACCAGCTGACCAAGCGGCGGGCGGGGATGCTGCCGGGGAGGTCTTCGCCAGGGATACCGAGCTGGCGGTCGGTGGCGCTACCGACCGCGTAGATGACCGCGTTGTGGTGGCTCAGCAGGTCTTCGTGGGTGAGGTCGCGGCCGATCTCGACACCGAGGACAGTGCGCGTTCGCGGATGATCGTGGAACCGCGTGAAGCGCTCAGCGACCTTGCGGGTGGCGAGGTGGTCGGGAGCGACGCCGTACCGGAGTAGGCCGCCGGGGGAGGGCAGGCGGTCGATCAGGGTGACCTCGGCGTCGGTGTGGAGCAGGAGGTCTTCGGCCGCGTACATGCCGGCGGGGCCGGTGCCGACGATTGCCACGCGCAACGGGATCCGGGTCGAGGGCAACGGACGCGGCGGCTCGGGCTGGTCCCAGAGGTGGAAGTTCGGTGCTGGGTCGGTGGCTGCGGGGATGTCATCGAAGTAGGCGGCGTTGATGGCGGCGTACTGCTGCAGCGGCCCAGTGAGGGTTTCGATCGGGTGGATCGCGTCTGCCGGACAGGCATCGGTGCAGGCGCCGCAGGAGATGCAGGTGTTCGGGTCGACGTACAGCATCTCGGTGCTGCCGAACGCGCGCTCTTGCGGTGTCGGGTGGATGCAGTTGACCGGGCAGACCGACACGCAGCTCGCGTCGGCGCAGCATGTCTGCGTGATCGCGTAGGGCATCCGAACCTCAGATCAGGTGTGCGCGGCGATAGATCGCGACGGCCGGACGGGTGAGCAGCCCGACCGATGACAGGAATTCCATCAGCCCGGCGCAGCTAGAGCGGAGCATCGACTTGTAGTGCTCGTTGGCGCGGGCTTCACGCAGAGAGCGCTCTACATCGAGCCCGGCTGCGGCGTAGGCCTGGCTGTTCACCATGCTCTTGATGATGAAGTAGGCCGCTGCGGCAACGATGACGCTGCTCTTCATCCGCCGGACCCGACCGGCCTGCGCGAGTTGTTCGCGGACCTCTTCGCGGGCGAACTTCATGTGCCGGGATTCCTCGACGACGTGGATGTTGCTGATCGTCCGGATGAAGGGGGCGATCCGGTCATCGCGCATCCAGTCGCGCTGCATCACGTCGGTGACTTCCTCGGCGACCAGAATCGCGGCGTACGCGGTCTCGGCGGAGGCGATGGTCTTGAAGGCGCGGCCGAGCTCGATCACATGCCGGCGCGGCCGGTAGGCGGGCGCCTCGAGCTTGGCGGCACCGCGGGCGAACATGATCGAGTGCCGGCACTCGTCGGCGATCTCGGTCAGCGCCCATTGGAAGTCCGGATCGGTCGGGTCCTTGGCGTAGAAGTCGCGCAGCATCATCTGCTGCAGGATCATCTCGAACCAGATCCCGGTGCTTGCGACCGACGCTGCCTCCTGGCGGGTGAGCGCTTTCTGGAGATCTTCGCCCATCTCATTCCAGTACGCCGTGCCGTACAGCGTGCTCCATTCCGGACTCAGGCCGTGGTGTCCCTTGTCGAGCGGCGTCTCCCAGTCGACCTCGACGAGCGGGTCGTAGGACACCGTGTCGGATGAGCGCAGCAGTTGCGCGGCGACGCTGTGGTCGCCTAGCCGGTCGGTACTGGCGGAGTCCGTCACAGTCATGGTCGTCTCCGTTCATCGGAATAAGCCACTTCTGATGTTACATCGTCAATGTCAGATGTCTAGAGGGGTGCGCCGACCGGGAACGGCTACGGTGGGTGAGTGGGTAAGCGTTGGTGGGTTGTGATCGCTGGTGTGCTTGTGGTCGGCGTCTGGAGCGCGCGGGACAACGACGAGCCCAAGGCGGCTCCTCGCGAATCCGTCGTGTCGACCAAGCCCACGCCGAAGCCGGCGACAACACCTCAGCCGGCACCGGCGGACCGGTCGGTCGGGAACTGGTACGACGACTACGACCCGGCGCACTTCGCCGTACCGGTCCGGAAGTCGGCCAAGAAGGCCGGAATCAGCCCTCAGTTGCTGATGGCGATCCTCTACAACGAGGACTACAAGCCGCACACGCCGGAGCTCGAACGTTCCTGGCAGCGCATCAAGCCCGACGCGTCCTTCGGCATCGCGAACATGCACCGCGCCGCCTTCGACCAAACCAAACGCGGCCGCTTCGCCAAGCGCCAATGGGAAGAACTCCCCGACCACCCCGAGCTCGCCATCGAGGCAGCCGCCTGGCACCTCCACGACCTCGCCAACCGACTCCCCACCCACCGCAAGTCCACCTTCACCAAGGACGAGCTACTGGCCCTCGGCTACAACACCGGCGCCGGCAACATGCGAGCCTTCGCCCGCGGCGCCCACCCCGGCGCGCAGGCCCAGACATACCTGGACCGGCTGCACGCCAACTGGGACAAGTCAGGGCTAGCTGCTCGGCAGTAGCTGGGTGGTGTCGCCGGGGCGGGTGAGGGTGAGGAGGGCCCGTTCTATTTCGGGGCGGGCGTTGAGGGCGTCTTCGATGGTGTTGAGGCGGGCGGCCACGTCGGATTCGGGAGCGTTGCCGGTGAGGTCGACGGCGGCGACGAGGAAGATTTTGTCGGCGCCTACCCATTCCATGTGCAGGAAGCTGACGGCTTCGATCTCGTGGTGTTCGAGGAGGGCGGTCAGGGCTCGGTTGTGGGCGGTGGGGCTGACGGTTTCGCCGGTGAGGAAATCCATGTTGCGGCTGATCAGGAAGAGGGCGACGAAGCCGAGGAGGAGGCCGACGACGATGGAGCCGATGGCGTCCCAGGCGGCGTTGCCGGTGAGTTGGTGCAGCGCGATGCCGAGGGCGGCGACCAGGATGCCGATCAGGGCGACCAGGTCTTCGACGAAGACTGCTCGCAGGATCGGGTTGGAGGTCGCCTTCACGTACTGCAGGGGGCGGACGTGGCGCAGGGAGGCTGCGGACTTCGTCTGGCGGAGGGCTTGGGCGAAGGAGATGCCTTCGAGAATGAAGGACACACCCAGTACGGCGTACGCCCAGGTGTAGGAGGCTTCTTCGGCCTCGCCGCTGCGGAGCGCTTGGATGCCGTGCCAGACCGAGACGGCGGCGCCGACGGCAAACAGGCCGAAGGCGGCGAACATCGACCAGATGTACCCGACCCGGCCGTACCCGAGTGGGTGGGTGGCGTCGGCGGGTTTGGCGGCGCGGCGTTCGCCGATCAGGAGGAAGACCTCGTTGCCGGCGTCGGCCCAGGAGTGGGCGGCTTCGGCGACCATCGACGCGGATGCGGTGATCACGGCGACGACGGTCTTGGCGATGGCGATCAGGATGTTCGCGGTCAGGGCGACGATCACGGTGATGAGGCTCTCGCCGCCGTTCGACTCGCCGCTGCCGGCCTCGGTGCTGTCTGCCTGCGTGCTGCTCACGGGTTCGACAGTAGACCGGACACGCCGCGTGACGACGCCCGACGCGGCGGCAGTTCCTAGACTCGGTGGTGCCGTTGGAGTCCCCGGGAGGCGCCGATGACCACTGATCCACGTCTCTGGGACGATCGCTCCGAGGTCGCCCGCATCTTGTTCGAGCTCGCCGTGCCAGGGCTGTTGCAGAACGCGGCGGCACCGGCCGAGGATCGACGGATCGAGTATCGCGAGGAAGCGGTTGCTCGCGTTCTCGGTGGTCAACTGGGCGCGGCCCAACTCGAGTACGTGACGAAGTCGATGTCCCCCTGCCCGCCGTACCTGGTGACCTCGGCGACGCATCGGATCACCTGGCGCGACAGCCGCGGCATCGTGAACGTCGCCCACACCGGCCCGCTCGGTGCGGTCGTCCCGATCGTCGCGCGCGAGGCCACCCTCGAGCTGTGGGCGCGACTCGACGCCGATGCCGAGCTGGCACGCCGTACGGCGGAGCTGCCGGAGAGCGCGATCAAGTTGCTGGCGGCAACTACCACCGACCGGACCGCGGTCGAGGTCTTCCGCACCGGCATCGACGCCGCCGCCAGAACGCTCGTGCAGCACGCCTTCCTCCAAGCCCAGACCCCGTACGGCGATGCTGCGCAACTGGCCCGTGGACTCGCCGAGAGCGGTATCTTCGACGCCGTCGCGACCACTTGGTACTGGGGTTTGCAGGCCTCGACCTATCGGCGCGGGATGATCCCGGCCTCGTTCGTCACGTTCGCCGGCCGAGTCCGCTACTCCGTCGACACCGTGGTCGCGCTCCGCGCCATGAAGGACGCCCAGTTGGCCCACGCGCAAGACGAATCCCTCGACCCGCTCCCGAACTCAGCGCAGTACCGGCGACTCGCACCGGGTCAGCGACCGCGGTGCCTCGCGCGCAGTCCCCAGGTGTACGACGAGGGTCGCACCAGCGTGCTTGCGCTCGTCACCGACGCCTTCGTCGAAACGTTCGTCCGGCTGCTCGGCCACCACGAGGTGGCGCAGGCGGTGGTCGACCATGCTTCACCAGCCACGGAGACCTCGGCCGAAGTGTTCGAAGTGCCGGATATGACCTGCAGCCACTGCACGAGGACCATCACCAAGGTGCTCGGTGAGCTCGGGGTGGCGCCGCCTGAGTTCGACCTGGTCACCAAGAAGGTGGTCGCCGTGTTCGGATCGACGGAGATCCGGGAGCGCGGGTTCGAGGCGATCCGCGCCCGCGGCTACACCGTCGTACCGCTCCAGGACTGAAGCGATCAGACCGTGCGCAGGACCGACACGACGACGCCGAGGATCGCGGCGTTGTCGCCGTCGATGACGTCGAACGCCGGGTTGCGCGGCTCGAGGAAGACGTGGCCGTTGCGGCGCTTGTAGACCTTCACGGTCGCCTCTTCGTCGATCATCGCGGCGACGATCTGGCCCGAGTGCGCCTCGTGCTGCTGGCGGATCACGACGATGTCGCCGTCGCAGATGGCCGCGTCGATCATCGACTCGCCGCGGACGCGCAGGCCGAAGACGTTGCCGCGGCCGGTGAGTTCGCGGGGGAGTTGCATGACGTCGTCCAGGTGCTCGATCGCGGAGATCGGCGTACCGGCGGCGATGTCACCGACGACCGGGACCGAGACGTTCGCGCCGTTGTCCTCGCGGGCGGCCGACTCGGGCAGGAACTTCCGTACGTCCATCGGGCGGGAGACCGACGAGCTGCGGTTCAGAAAGCCCTTGTCTTCCAGGCTCGCCAGATGTTTGGAGACCGACGACGACGACCGCAGGCCGACCGCGTCACCGATCTGCCGGCTGCTCGGCGAGTACCCGTGGCGCTGCACCCAGTCACGGATCACCACCAGGATCTTTTGCTGGCGCTCCGGGAGTGCGTTCGCGTCGAGGTCGCCGAAAGGATCGTGATCAGTCACCGCGGAATCTTAGGCCGGATCACCCGCGGCATCGCCGACCGACCCACCCCTGGACCGAAAGCGAGATCCGCGAATTGATTGCCACTTAGTGCAATCGGGGTCTCACGGGCTCCGGGCAGCGATAGTCTCCGAGCATCGAGTCGAGTGCTGAATGCTCTTCGACAGCGGCGTCCCGACGCAGCTTGACTTGGGGGAAGAAGGATCGGGCCTGGGGGAGCTCCGCAGCTATGGCTTCTCGTCGGGCTTGGCCGTCCGTCAGATGTGAGGAGCTGTTGTGAGGTTGTTCAGACCCGGGGTGGTCGCACTCGCCCTCGGACTGGTCGCCGGCGTTGCCGCCGTCGGCCCCGCCGCTGCAGGAGAGACCCGAACGGTTTCGTACCGCGGCTACCAGGTGACTGTGCCTTCGGACTGGGCCGTGGTTGACCTGACCGCTGACCCAACCGCTTGTGTCCGGTTCGACCGGGCGGCCGTCTACCTTGGCCGCAGTACGGCGCAGGCGAAGTGTCCGGCGCATGTGGTCGGCCGCAGCGAGGGGCTGGTGCTTGAGCCGCTCGCCACGGCGACGCCGTCCACTCCGGGGCTTTTGCGCCGGGCGATCCCAGAGGCCGGCGTACAGGCGACGGCGTACTACGAACCAGGTGCAGAGAGCTCGGCCGCAGCGATCCTCGGCTCCGGGCGCGCCACCTCGAAGGCCCGGGCTGCGCAGGCTGCTCAGCCGGCCGCGGTCGCGCCGTCGGTGGTTGCTACCGGCAACTTGGTGGGGGACGCTTTCGACACTTGTTCGGCGCCGCCGCAGACCACGATGGATGCCTGGAAGCCGTCGTACCAGGCGGTTGGCATCTACATCAGCGGCGCTGTCCGCGCTTGTGACCAGGCGAACCTGACCCCTGACTGGGTGACCGCGAACGCGGCCAACGGCTGGCAGTTCTTGCTGGTCGATGTCGGCCTGCAGGCGCCTTGCTCGAACTTCAGCGCTGCAAAGAAGATGTCCGCTGACCCGGCGACCGCACTGGGCCAGGGCAAGACTGCCGCGGCGGCCGCAGTTACCGCCGCGCAGGCGCTCGGGTTTGCCCAGCGCAGCGCGATCTACAGCGACGTCGAGCACTACACCTCGACCGCGGCCTGCAAGTCGGCCGTGCTGTCCTACCTGAGCGGGTGGACACAGGAGCTGCACGCTCGCGGATACCAGGGCGGCGCCTACGTGTCGGCCAGCTCTGGTGGCGCTGACCTGGCGAGCAACTTCACCGGTACGACGTACACGCGGCCCGACAATCTGTGGTTCGCGCACTGGGGCTCGACGCCGATCGGCACCAGCCGGTTCATCCCGGCGACCACGTGGACGAACCACGAGCGCGTCCACCAGCACACCGGTGACGTCTCCGAAACCAATGCCGGAGTGACGCTGCAGATCGACAAGAACCGCGTCGACCTGACCGCGCCGCCGGAGCCGGTGACCGGCTTCTCGGTCACGGGTGGGGTGTCTGCCGCGACTCTGCGCTGGACGAAGCCGGCCAGCTCGACGGTCATGGTTCGTACGGCTGTTGGCTCGACGCCGCCGCCGTTGCTGACTTCCGGTACGTCGGTCTACACGGGGACCGCGAGTGTCTACGCGATGACCCGGTTGGCGAACTCGGCCAGCTACGCGTTCCGTGCGTGGGTGAAGGACAGCACGGGCAAGGTCAGCACGGGTGCCGACGTGCAGCTGGTCGGGACGAAGGCGACCGTGACGACAAGCGGGGCCTGGATCACGTACGGCGGCTCGGTCACGGTGTCGACGACTGTCACCAAGCTGGACGGTAGCCCGCTGGCCGGTGCACCGATCGTGCTTTACGCGAAGGCGAAGAACGCTACCGCGTACGCGGCGGTTGCCACGGTGACGTCGGATGCGAACGGTGTGGCGACGTCGGTGCAGAAGCCGACTCCCTCTACGCATTACCAGTGGGGCCACAACGGCAACGCGGGTGTGCTTGGCACACGGAGCGCGGTGGCGCTGGTCGAGGTGCGGCCGGGGATCTCGTCGTACCTGGTCCCGGCGGCGATCAAGTTGGGGGCCACGAGCAACTTCTATGGCTACCTCACGCCTGCACACCAGGGCACCAGGGCACACCTGCAGCGCAAGTCCGGCACGAGCTGGGCAGCGGCGGGGACGGGTGTGCTGAGCGCGAACGGCAAGTACTCGTTCGTCGTCAAGCCGACTGCCAAGGGCACGTACACCTACCGCGTCGTGTGGCTGCCGGACGCAGATCACCAGGGGACGCAGACGCCGTCCAAGGTGCTCACCGTCAGCTGATCAGGTGAGGCCGGCCGCCACCCGTCGCGCGATCTTGATCGCGTGCGCCGCCAACGGCGAATGGGTGCGGCCGGCCTGCCACAGCAAGTAGATCTCCCGGGCCGGGAGTGCCGGCTCGAGCTGCTATCGCGGTTGACGATTGATTCGATCGCAAACAATCGCTTTTCGTGATGCCGGGAGCGCTCTAGCGTCGTACTCATGACGACAGAGAAGCTGTTCAAGGTCAACGGTGTGGAACTGTGGGCGGAGACGTTCGGCGACGCGGCCGATCCGGCGGTGCTGCTGATCCACGGCGCCTCGGCGTCGATGCTGTGGTGGGAGACCGCGTTCTGCGCGAAGCTCGCCGCCCGCGGCCGGTACGTGATCCGCTACGACCAGCGCGACACCGGCCGCTCGACCACCTACCCAGTCGGCGAGCCACCGTACGCGATGAGTGATCTGGCGGCTGACGCGATCGGCCTGCTCGATGCGCTGGGGGTTGAGCGGGCGCACGTGGTGGCGC
This sequence comes from Kribbella antibiotica, assembly GCF_004349055.1. Classification (GTDB taxonomy): domain Bacteria; phylum Actinomycetota; class Actinomycetes; order Propionibacteriales; family Kribbellaceae; genus Kribbella; species Kribbella antibiotica. Next base: position 107,089 of record NZ_SMKX01000004.1, on the reverse strand, counting down.
AGTCGATGTCAGGCGGCACCGGCCTTCACCTCGGGGTCGACCACGCGTCGCGGGTTGCGTCGCTGACTTTCGTCTCGACGACGACCGGGGACGACGAACTGCCGCCGCCCTCCGATGACTTCCCGCGCTTCAGTACGCCGGACTTCGGCGACTCGGCCGCCGTCGAGGAGTACGTCGTACGGGCGATCGAGGCGGAGTCGGCGGGGGTGTTCGACGAGGCCGCTGCGCGGGTCTTGGTCCGGAGTGACATTGCGCGGGCGACGAACTTTGAGGCGTCGCTGACGAACCACTATGCGATGAAGTTCGATGGTCCGCAGGGCGGGGGATTCGGTGAGCTCACGATGCCGGTGCTCGTCGTGCATGGGTCGCGCGATCCGGTCTTTCCGTTGGCGCATGGTCAAGCGCTGCGGGACGCGGTGCCGGGCGGGAAGCTCGTGGTGATCGAGGGTGCGGGGCATGGGATTCCGGAACCGCTGTGGGAGCCGTTCCTCGCTGCGCTGGTTGAGCAGACGGACGCTCGCTGATGCGCGCCGCGGTGTGGTTGCCGTTGTTCGACGAGTTGGCGGATCCGTTGGTGGTGGCGCGGCTGGCGGCCTCGGCTGAAGAGGCCGGGTGGGATGGGCTGTTCGTTTGGGATCAGTTGTGGTGGCGGGAGCCGATCCAGGCGGTGGCGGATCCGTGGATCACGCTCGCGGCGGTCGCGTGTGCGACTGAACGGCTGCGGATCGGCCCGATGGTGACGCCGGTTGCGCGGCGGCGGCCGGTGAAGCTGGTGAAGGAGACTGCGACGCTGGATGTGCTGAGTGGCGGGCGACTGACGTTGGGCGTCGGGCTGGGGAGTGATCGCTTCGCGGGGGAGTATTCGCGGACCGGTGAGACGGTGGATGACCGGATTCGCGCCGAGCAGTTGGATGAGTCGCTGGAGATTCTGCGGGCCGGCTGGAGTGGTGAGCCGGTTGTGCATCACGGGAAGCACTATCGGGTGGACGACGTGCGGTTGCTCCCGCGGCCGGCGCAGGGGCAGGTACCGATCTGGGTCGCGGGGTTCCCGGGCAATCGCAAGCCGATCTTGCGAGCTGCCCAGTACGACGGATTCTTCCCGGTGAACCTGTCGTCGGCCGATGAGTTGGCCGTCGCGACCGATCGCCTGCGGCAGACGTTCGGCACGGAGGCGCTGCCGGAGGGATTCGATGTGGTGGTCGCATTGGAGCCCGGGATGGATCCGAAGGCGTTCGAAGCAGCGGGCGCGACGTGGGGGCTGACCGACCTCGACCCCGCCACGATGCGGCTGGCCGACGTACAGGCTCTCGTCGCGGCGGGCCCGCAGTGGTAGCAGCACAGTGGTGAGCGGTCAGTGGCTGACGCGGTCGAGAAGGGCAACGAGCTGGGCGTCGGTCTGCTGGGGCGGGGGACCGGTGGCGGCAAGGTGATCGAGGACCCGCGTGTAGTGCTCGACGTCGTCGCGTTTGTCCAGGTAGAGCGCGCTGGTGAGGTGCTCCAGATAGACGACATCCGGTAGATCCCGCTGCGGGAAGCGCATCAGACTGAAGGCGCCGCCGGTGGCCGCGTGACCGGGACCTTCCAGCGGGATGATCTGCAAGGTGATGTTCGGCTGGTGAGCCGCCTCGCGCAACGCAGCCAACTGCTGACGGAGGACGTCCTTCCCGCCGATCGGCCGGCGCAGTGCCGACTCCTCGACGACCGCCCACAACTTCAGCGGCGGCTCCCGATCAAGCACTCGCTGCCGACGACCGCGCAGGGCAACAATCCGCTCGATGTCCTCAGTCTCCCGAGGAGCCCCGGCCGTCAACTGCGCCACAGCCCGCGCATACTCCGCAGTCTGCAACAGCCCTGGCACGAACTGGATCTCGTAGGTCCGGATCAACTCCGCGGCCGCTTCCAACCCCAGATACGCATCGAACCAGTCCGGCGTGACATCGCCGTACCGATGCCACCAGCCGCGACTATTCGCCTCGCGGGCCAGCTCAAGGAGCCGATCACGCTCGCGAGCGTCACTCACGCCGTACAGGCTGAGGAGGTCCTCGACATCCCGCTCCTTGAAGCCGACCCGGCCAAGCTCCAGTCTGCTGATCTTCGATTCCGACGCCCGGATCGCCCAGCCGGCATCAGTGCGGCTAACTTCAGCCCGCTCACGCAACCGCCGCAGATGACTGCCCAGCATCATCCGCAAAGCCGTCGGCCCCACCACACCTTGCCCCGCCATAGCAGCAGCCTACATCACTATCGAACATATGTTCTAGTCGATGACGGCCCGACCGCGGAGACTATCCGGGTGGCTGCATGTACTCGAAGACCGAGCCGTCGGGATGCCGAGCGACGATGCGGGTGCCGTTCGGAACCTCGTTCGGTGCTTCCAGAAGTTCGGCCCCTGCGGCCTCCAACGCCTTGAGCGCTAGATCCAGGGACTCGACGACGACGGTTGCCTTCTGCGACACGTAGGCGGCCGTCGGACCGGAGAGCAACAGGTAGGGGCCGACCGCTGCGACGTCAAGCTCTTTGTACGTAAATCGCCTGACCGCGACGTCTCCGGCCAGCTCTTGATAGAGCGGAATGGCATCGTCGAGGTCATCGACCTCGATATTGGTGAGCACGGCGCGGATGTTGCTACTCATGGGTGCCTCTCGTGCTGCTGACGGATGTCGTCAGTCTTCGACGATGCCACATGGACGAAATGCCCCCGCCTCACGACTCAGGATGCAGTCCCGTCCGGGCGGCGGTGAAGGACAGCAGGGCGGTTGCCTCGGCAGCGATTGCTGATGTCGGTCGTCCGGGTCCGTGGCCTGTTCTGGTCTCGATCCGGAGCAGGATCGGCTCGGCGCCGGTCTGGGCATGCTGCAGGGCTGCGGCGAACTTGTAGCTGTGCAGCGGGACGACGACCTCGTCGTGATCGCTGGTCAGCACGAGCACCGCCGGGTAGCGCGTGCCCGGCCGGACGTTGTGCAGCGGTGACCAGGCGAGCAGGTCGGCGAACTGCTCGGGATCCTCGGGCAGGCCGATCTCGGGTGCCCAGGCCCGGCCGATCGTGAAGAGATGGAAGCGCAGCATGTCCATGACACCGGCGGTCGGCAGAGCGGCGGCAAAGAGCTCCGGTCGCTGGGTGAGGACGGCGCCGACGAGCATGCCGCCACCGCTGTGCCCGTGGATCGCCAACTGCTCGCGGGTGGTGATGCCGGTTGCCTGCAGGTGTTCGGCGACGGCGATGAAGTCGTCGTAGGTGTTCTGCTTGCGGCTCAACCGGCCGGCGTCATGCCAGTCGGCGCCGAACTCCCCGCCGCCGCGAAGGTTCGCGATGACCAGTACGCCGCCCGATTCGAGCCAGGCCTCGCGATCCGGGCGATGGTCGGCAAGCTGCGGAGACCGGAACCCGCCGTACCCGTAGAGCATGGTGGGCCGCGGGGCTGTGTGGCTGAGGTCGGCACGGCTGATCAGGAAGTACGGGACGCCACGGCTCGGTTCGAGGCCACGCAGGACGCGATGGGGTGGCGTGCTGCCGCGGCGGAGCCAGGTGGCCTGCGCGGTCGTTGCGTTCACGTGCGCCAGCTCCGTCGGTGCAGACGTCGACGAGAGGCCGATCAAGATGTCGTCCTGGCCCTCCTGTGCAGTGACGGCCACAACGGCCCCGCCCTGAAGATCGACCGTCGAGGCTGCGCCCTCCAGATCGACAAGCTGGAAGCGCGGATGGGCGTCGTGCAGGGTCACGATCAACAACCCGTTGCCGGCAGCCTGGACGGCGGTCAGCGCGTCGTCCGATTCGGGAACGAGATCAACGAAGGCGGGATCGTCGACGGTGCAGGTCACCACCCGCCCACGAGGCGCGTCGAGATCGGTCCATAGCACCAGCCGGTCGCCGGCCGTGCGGACGAAGCGAGTAGCAGCAACCGGTTCGTCGATCAGCTTGATCGGATTCGTCAGCTGGGGGAGTGGAAACAACCAGAGCCTGGTTCGTTGTTCTGTTCCTTCGTTGAGCTGGACAACCAAGTGTTCGGCGGCCACCTTGGTATCGCTGACGCTGCCAGGTGGGAGCTCGAGAATCATCCGGTCGAGGGACTGCGGATCACCGAGTTGGTGGACCGAGAGGTGCCCACCGATCTCGCTGCTGTCCGCCGAAGCGTGGACATAGACGAAGGACCGCGAGTCCGGTAACCAGGTGGCGCGGCAGTACTTCGCGTCCTCGACGAGATCGGCCAGTTGTTGCCCGATCTCGAGATCGATCACGCGGAACGTGAGTCGTGGATTACCTTCGGAGCGGGTGGCACAGGCGACGTACCGGCCGTCGGGGCTGACGCTGAAACTGTCGATCGCGGTCGTGCCGTCCTCGAACTGAAGCAGCACCTGCGGTTCGACATCGAGGCTGACCGCGGTGCACAGGGCGGTCTGAGGGCGAGTGCCGTTGTTGTACTCGAACACGTAGCGACCAGCACGGAACACCGGTACGCCGATCCGCGCCCGGGCGAGGATCTCCCGCAGCCGGTTCTCGAAGTACTGGCGCTGCGGGAGGGCCGACAGGTACTCCTCGGCCGCCGCATTCTGCTGCGCGATCCAGTCGCCAGGAGCGTCCTCCAGCCAACGGTACGGATCGGCGATCGATTGGCCGTGCAGGACCTCGACAACCTCGCCCCGCCGGCTGTCCGGCACAGTGCACATGCCGACCGACGGTAGCCGCTCGGCCGGAGGGCCGAGCCTGGTTTGTCTATGAGCAGACGTCGTTGAGAACCGTCGCCGGGCTAGTCGGTACGGGATTCGGCGAGGGCCGACCAGTGGTCGACGTCGGCGGGGGAGAAATGGCGGATGGCCCAGTCGGTCATGCGGAGGCTCATGTGCGCCCAGAGCGGGCGGAGGGCGTCGGGCGGGATCTCGTCGAGGATCGCGTCGAGGTGGGCGATGACTCTGGGGTCTGGCTGTTGTCCGTGCAGGCCGAAGCGGAGGGTGACGAGGTCGAGGCGGTGGTCGCCGCGGCCGGCGCCGTCCCAGTCGATGATGCCGGTCAGTTGTCCGTCGACGGCGAGGAGGTTGCCGGGATGGAAGTCGACGTGGACCGCGTCGTCGCCGCGAAGTGGGCCGGGGTGGGCCGCGCCGACATCCGTGATCCAGTCGTCGAGGCGCGTCGTACGGGGGTTGTGTGATCTCAAGGGACCGTGGAGGCAGAAACCTGGTCCGTCAACGGTGAGGTAGAGGTCGAGAGTTGGGACTTCTGGATGGTCGGTCAGGAGGTGGCGGAGGCTCTGGTTGACGTCGAGGGCCTGGCTCAGGAGACCTTCGTCGAGGGTTGTGATCGGTGCTCCGGGCAACAATTGCTGGACGGTTGCCACGGCGGCGTCCAGCTGTACGGCGAGCTCGGTGCGAGGCGCGGGCAGACCGGCCGACCTTGCTGCTTCGGCGACGGTCAGAGGACCGGCCTCGTAGTCGGCCAGGTCGATCCCGGGCCGCCACTTCAGGATCGAACGGCGACCGTCGGCCCAGCGGACGTACGCCGCGCCGACCTCGCCACCGACGCACAACCCTTCAACCTCAAGCCGTACGCCGGTCCGATCTGCGACCTCGCCGACGACCTGGCCGACGTCGATCCGCGCGACCCGGCTCCAGGTCATCGACCGATCGCGGACTTCAGCAGGGCCGGAGTGACGTCGTCGGTGTCCAGGATTTTGCCGTTCACCAAGACCGAGGGGGAGAAGACGAGCTGATGCTTCATGGATTCGTCGGTGATGGTGGCGAGCCAGGTGGTGTAGCTGTTCGAGGTCAGGTCGGCGGCGAATTTGCCCGGCGGGACGCCGAGTTTGTCGCCGAGCTGGATGAGTTGAGCGTCGTTCCAGGTCTTCGCGAAGTCGCTGAAGTACGTGCGGAGGAAGCCACGGCCCTTGCCGTTCGCGGCGGCAACGGCGAACAGGCCGGAGATCTTGGGGAGCGCGTCATTCGGGTTCAGCGGCCAGTAGGTGACCGTCGCGGACCCGTCCTGCAGGAGGGCGTCGAGCGTTTCGCCGTTCGCCTTCTCGAATCGCGCGGCGCCCGCATCGTCGAACCAGAAGTAGATGTCGATGCGCGCCTTCGTGCCGGCCTGGCCGTAGGTGATGCCCTTGCCGGGTGTGCCCGGTCCGGTGATCATCGTCGGCTCCGGCCCGGCAACCACGTTCACTGGTCCGTGGTTGCGCCAGTACTGGATGCCGGCCGAGGAGACGAGCGCCAGCACGAGGGTGCCCACGATGATGCCGCCGACGATGCGGGTGGTGCGGGCGACGGTGAACCAGATGAGTAGCGCGCAGACGACCCCGATCAGCGCGAGCGGGATCCCTTCGAGAACATAACCGCTCCGGCCTCCGCCGAGGATCGCACCGACGGCCGCGATCACCAGGACCGGCGCGAGCCCGAGAGGCCGAGTCGCGGCGGTCGGTCGCGTTGCCGTCGGCATCAGTCGGACGGCGACCGCGTACGAGATGCAGGCCAGCAGAGTGGCGCCGATGGCGTCGCTGGCCCGGTGCCAACCGAGGTTCTGTACGGCGGCTGCGATGAACGCGAGCCAGAGAACCCCGACAGCGGTGACATATCGGCGAGCCCGCGGACCGGAGATCAGGATCGCGCCGGCGACGACGCCTGCCGTGATGGCGACATGGCCGCTCGGGAAGCTGGTCTCGACGACGGCCCCCGGCTCACCGAGGAAGTTGGGGCGGAGGAGCAGGTACCGGTTCAGGATGAAAGTCGCGGCTGCGGTGGCGACCGGCACGAACACGCCTGCGGCAGCCAGCCACCAGCGTCGGCCGCGAACGGCGACCAATGCAATCAAGGCGACACCGACGAAGAAGGTGAGCTCCTCGCCTTCCAGCGGGGGCGGGCGGAAGGCGTGATCCATCGCGTTGAGCCAGGCCTCGTCGCTGTAGCCGCGCAACAGGGAATCCTCGACCGCCTGGCCGAACGGGGTGCAGACCGCGATCACGTACAACGCGACGAAGGCTATGGCGAGTTCGATCGGCAGAGCGAACCTCCGCACCCAGCTGGGCTGGTCTGCCGGCTGCTGCTCGGCGGAGGCATCGTGATCGGTCAGGGGCGGTGCTTGAGACTCCACGGGCACTGATCGTAGGTCGCCTGTATTACAGCTGTGACTCAGTCGCGAAGGAACTCCGCCCGCCAGCGTGTTGCCGTCGGATCGCTCGGACTCGGCGACTCGTTGATCTCGATCAGGCGCAGGTCCGGAGCGGAGGCGAACGACTCGATGGTTGCCCTGGTCAGCGGCCATGGCGGGCCCTCGACCTCAGCATCAGGTTGACCTTCAGTTCGAGCTGAGGCAATCACGACCAGCGTCCCGCCGGGGCCGACCAGCTCGCCGACCTTCGGCACGGCGGTTGGCTGCAGACTGATCGGCAGCGCCTGCACGGTGTAGATCTCGACGACCAAGTCGAAGGCGTGACGCCATTCCGCCGGCTGGTCGAGGAGGTCGGCGACGACGTAGTGCGCCTTCGAACCGGGGTGATTGCGCAGCGCGGTCTCGACGGCGGTGGGGGAGATGTCGAACGCGGTTGTCTGGTAGCCGCGGTCGGCGACCAGCTCGGCGTCCCAGCCCGTCCCGGCGCCGACAACGATCGCGGTCTTGCCGGTGCCGTCGGGCTCCGAGGCCTCGAACCATTCGGTCAGCAACGGATTCGCCGTACCGCGGTCCCACGGGACGACGGCGGCACCCTCGGCCGCAGCGGAGTACAGGTTCTCGAACCAGCCGGTCGGGTCATCGCGGTCCAGCGACGCGCGGGCCAGCCGTCGTGTCTCCAGCCTCGGGTCTTCACTCATCCGGCTCACCTTCCCCGTCGACGCCCTCGTGGATCGCGCGCACTGTCTGCACGGTATCGACTTCCTCCGGCCGTTTGTCCTCGCGATAACGCAACACGCGAGCGAACCGCAGCGCCATACCGGCCGGATACCGCGGCGAAGTCTGAACGCCGTCGAACGCGATCTCGACGACGATCTCGGGGCGGACGTAGACCGTGTAGTCGTCGCTGCGCTCGGCGAGCTCCTGGAACCGCTCGGTCTGCCAGCGCAGCAGCTCGTCGGTCAGCCCCTTGAACGTCTTGCCGAGCATGACGAACTCGCCGGTCGTCTCGTCGCGCGCACCGAGGTGCAGGTTCGAGAGCCAGCCGGTCCGACGGCCGTGCCCCCACTCCGCGGCGAGCACGAGCAGGTCGAGGGTGTGGGTCTGTTTCACCTTCACCCAGCCCGAGCCGCGCCGACCCGCCTCGTACGGGACGGTCAGCGACTTCACCATCACGCCTTCGTGCCCTCGCCGTACGGCGTCTTGGAAGAACTTCTGCCCTTCCTCCGGATCGTCGGTCACCAGGCGCGGGATCTGGCTCTCGGCCGGGATGAGCTTGCTCAGCGCGGCATGCCGCTCGGCGCCGTCGAGTCCGAGCAGGTCTTGGCCGTCGTGATGCAGGACGTCGAAGAAGTACGGCGTGAGTGGCACCGACTCCGGTCCCGTGGCGGCGCGCGTCGCGGTGCGGGAGCCGGTCACCTGGAACGCCTCTGGACGTCCATCGGGTCGCAGCGCGATCAGCTCGCCGTCCAGCACCACTTGGTGGGCGTCGAGCGCGAGGACAGCTGTCACGACCTCGGGCACCCGGGCTGTGATGTCGTCAAGCGTCCGCGTGTAGACGACGACCTCGTCACCGTTGCGGTGCACCTGGATGCGGATGCCATCCAGCTTCCACTCGAGCGCGGACGGAGTACCGGTCTTGGCGAAGGCCTCGGCGACGCTCGTCGCCGACTGCGCCAGCATCGGTTGCACGCCCTGACCAACCTGCAGCCCGAACTGGGCGAGCCCCGCCTCACCTTCAGTCAGCACGGCAACGGCCACCGGAGCCGCCGATCCGCGCAACATGGTCGCGGCGCGGATCTTGGCGAGCGGGATCCCGCTCGCCCGCGCGACCGCGTCGGCCATCACGCCATCGAGCGCACCCTGCCGCAGCTCACCACCGACCAGCAGCCGAAGGAACGTCTGCTCCGCCTCAGTCGCCTGCCCGAACAGCGCGTCCACGCCGTCCCGCCGGCGTGCTTGGGACCCAGCTCCGGACATCTCCGACAACTCGGCAAACGCCCGGTCCACCACTTCCACGGTGAGCGAAGGCTCAACTGCCGGCCCGGGCGCATCCATCAACGTCCGCCAGCCCACACCCGTCCGCCGCTGCCGCAACTCGCCGGACAGATACGTCACCACGATCTCGGTCTCGACCGGATCCGTGGCGCGGGACAGCAACGCGGCGATGAACTCCGCCTTCTTCAGCCGCGACCGCGTCCCCGCCAGCGCAGCCGAAGTCTCAACCACCTCGGTGAGCAACATGCATTCAGTCTCACCCAGGCCACCGACAGTTTCAGGGCATCGCGGGCAGGTCGTCCAGGAAGTCGCTGGTGGGGGTGTAGAAGTTGGTGCCGGTGATGGCGGTGGAGAAGTCGAGGATGCGGTCGTGGTTGCCTTCGGGCTCGCCGATGAACATCCGCCGGAGCATGAGTTCGGTGACGGCGGGGGACTTGGCGTAGCCGATGAAGTAGGTGCCGAACTCCGCGGTGCCGATCTGGCCGAAGGGCATGTTGTCGCGGAGGATCTGCAGTTCGTTGCCGTCGGCATCTTCGATGACGTTGAGGACGATGTGGGCGTTGCTGGGTTTGGCGTCGTCGTCGAGTTCGATGTCGTCGAGTTTGGTGCGGCCGATCGCGTGCTCCTGCTGCTCGGTCGTGAGCGTGTTCCACGCCTTCATGTCGTGCAGGTACTTCTGCACGATCACATAGCTGCCACCGGCGAAGTCCGGGTCCTCCGCACCGATCAGTACGGCGTCCTTCGCCTCGTCGCCGGCGGGGTTCTCGGTGCCGTCGACGAAGCCGAGGAGGTCGCGCATCTCGAAGTACTTGAAGCCGTGGACCTCGTCGATGACGGTTGCGGCGTCGCCGAGCACGTTCATGATCTGGCGAGCGAGCTCGAAGCATTGGTCGAGGTGGCCGGCGCGGATGTGGAACAGGAGATCGCCAGGGGTGGAGACCGCTCGGTGGGTGGCGCCTTGGAGCTCGATGAACGGGTGGAGCTCAGCCGGGCGTGGGCCGCTGAAGAGCCGGTCCCAGGCGTCGGAGCCGATGCTGGTGACGCAGGACAAGGCACCGGACGGGACGCGGAAGCCGACTGAGCGCGTGAGCCCGCTGACCCTTTCGAGCAGATCGCGTGCGGTCTCCTCGCCGCCTTCTTCGATTCCCACTACCAGGAAGATGGCCGAGCCGGTCAGCGGCGTCAGCACCGACTGCGGCAACGCTCGCGTTGTCGCCGCTGGTCCCGAGGTCGGGTCAGTCACCACAGCACTCTCCTACCGCTCGCCCAGGCACGTCGGGACCATCTTTACAGTCCGGAACCTGTCCGCCTGTCTTGGGTCGATCTTCTAGAGTCCTTGCATGCATCCGCACTCAGGCGAGCCGCGCCCCGAGGATTCGCCCCAGGCTCCGGCCGGGCAGAACCCACCGCCCCCTGAGCAGAACCCGCCGCCTCCCGCGCCGGGCCCTCAGCCGCCGCCTCCGTACGGCTACCCGCCGCCGCAGCAATACCCGCCCGCGCAGGCCTACCCGCCGCCCGGCTACCCGCAGCAGGGCAACCCGCCCGCTCCGGGCTACCCGCCGCAGCAGGGCTATCCGCCTGCGCAGGGTTACGCGCCGCCGGGCTACCAGCAGCAGCCCGGTTATCCGCAGCAACCTGGCTACCCACCTCCTCCTGGCTACCAGCAGCCGGGCTACCCACCTCCGCCCGGCTACCAGCAGCCGGGCTTCCCGCCTCCGCCCGGCTATCCCCAGGTCTATGCGGGCGCCCCGCAGTGGCAACCGCGGCCCAAGGAGCCCTGGGTGGCTCCTGCTCCCGCCGGTACGCCGTTCCACCGGCTGGCGCGGACAGCCAAGCACCGGTGGTGGCGCCCGATCGTGGGCACCGTGGCGCTGGGTATCGCCCTGTTCGCGGCCACCGTCGCCGTCGGCGGTGTCTGGTTCGTCGTCCACATGCTGCTCGGCGGCAAGGAGCCCTCACTCGACGCGAGCGGCGCAGAGCTCTTCGGCAACACGAACGAGGACCTGGCGCTGAACCTGGTTCTGCTCGGCGTGCTGACGCCCCTGGTCGTCCTCGCGGCCTGGCTGCTGCAGCGGCGACCGGCCTGGAGCGTCGCCTCCGTCCTGAACAAGATCCGCTGGCGCTGGCTCGCGTGGTGCACGCTGCCGGCAATCGGCTACGTGATCCTCAGCTTCGGTCTCGGCATCCTGGTCGACCAGATCGTGCCCGCGGACGACAGCGGGTCGGACGGCGGCTCGTGGATCGGGTTCGGCAAGTTCATCGTCCCGCTGATCCTCATCCTCGTGCTGGTTCCGTTCCAGGCGACCGCCGAGGAGTTCGTCTTCCGCGGCTGGCTGATCCAGGCAGTGGGGTCGTACGGGCCGGACAGCGCAGAGGGTCGGGCGAAGTGGGCGCGGGTGCTGTTCCGCTCTCCGTGGCCGGGCATTGTGATCGGCAGCATGGCGTTTGTATCGGCCCACGGCTATACGGGCTGGGCGATGCTGGACATCTTCCTGTTCGCGGTCCTGGCCGGCTGGCTGACCGTGCGGACCGGGGGACTGGAAGCCGCCATCGCACTGCACGTGCTGAACAACTTCTTTGCGTTCCTGTGGCCGGCTGCGTTCGGCGGGCTGGACGGCTGGTCGGAGCAGGGCGGTGCACCGTGGACCATCCTGTTGTCGGACATCCCGAGCTTGGCGTTCGTGCTGTTCACCGTGACCTGGCTGGCGAAACGGCAGCGGATCGCTCGGGTCAGCTAAACCAGGAGCGGATTGTCGGCGGTGTCTGACAGGGTTGCCGACGTGACGAAAATTGAGGCTGTTCTGTTCGACTGGGGTGGCACCCTGGCGACCTGGCACGACGTCGACCTGCCTGCGTTGTGGCGGTCGGTGGCGGTGCTGATCGACGAGGAGCGTGCCGACGAGCTGACGAAGCGGCTGATCGACGCGGAGAACTCGATTTGGATGCGCTCGCGTGATCAGCACCTGAGTGGCACGCTGGCGGAGGTGTGCCTGCTCGCGGAGATCGAGATGACCGAGGCCGCCCAAGCGCAGTACGAGCTCGGTTGGACGCCGCACACCATCCTCGAGCCGGACGCGCTGGAGACCCTGCGCGGACTGCGAGAGCGTGGCCTGAAGGTCGGGGTGCTGTCGAACACGATGTGGGAGCGTCGCTGGCACGAGGAGATCTTTGCCCGCGATGGCGTCCTCGAGCTGCTGGACGGCGCGGTCTACACGAGCGAGATCCCGTACACGAAGCCGCACCCAGAGGCGTTCTTGGCGGCGATGAAGGCGGTCGGGGTCGCGAACCCGGCGGCCTGCCTGTACGTCGGCGACAGGCTCTTCGACGACGTGTGGGGCGCTCAGAACGCCGGGATGCGGGCCGCGCACGTCCCGCACAGCGCGATCCCGGCGAGCCAGATCGGCCATACCGAGGGGACCCCGGACGCGACAGTGCATCGATTGGCGGAGCTGCTGCCCCTGATCGACGCCTGGAACTAGCGGGAACTGAAAGGACCCCCGAGCCAGGAGGGCGGCTCAGGGGTCCTTCGGAGGGGTTTCGGGGTGCTGGTTACGCGGCCAGGCTCGGGTCGGCCATCAGGCGCAGCCGGCCCAGGGCCTCGCGCTCGATCTGGCGGACGCGCTCGGCAGAGATGCCGTGCACGGCGCCGATGTCGGCGAGTTTGGCCTGGCGGCCGTCGTGCAGCCCGTAGCGGCGCCGGATCACGTCGGCCGACCGCGGGTCGAGCTGATCGACCAGGCTGAACAGCCCCGATCGGTCGGACGCGTCCGCGACCAGTTGGTCGGGCCCCGGCGCGGTCTCGGCCGCGATCAGGTCACCCAGCGAGGTTTCACCCTCGTCGTCGATCGGGTTGTCCAGGCTGATGTGGTCCCGGCCGATCCGGATCAGTTCGGTCACCCGATCCGGGTCCAGGTCCAGCTCCGCCGCGATCTCTTCGACCTCCGGTTCACGCCCGAGCTTGCGCTCCAGCGTCCGCCGGGCCGACCCGATCTGATTCAGCTGCTCCACCACGTGCACCGGCAGCCGGACCACTCGGGCCTGCTGCGCGATACCGCGGGTGATGGCCTGCCGCACCCACCAGGTCGCGTACGTCGAGAACTTGAATCCCTTGCGGTAGTCGAACTTCTCCACCGCGCGGATCAGTCCCGTGTTGCCTTCCTGGACCAGGTCCAGCAGCGGCATCTGGGAACGTCCGTACCGGCGGGCGATCGATACCACCAGGCGCAGGTTCGCCGTCACGAACCGCTGCTGGGCACGCTGGCCTTCCTCCGCCAGCCACTCCAGCTCGTCGGCCGTGGCATATTTGGGCGCTCCGCCCTTCTTCCGTCCAACCCGCCCCTCGGCCAGCAGTTGCTCCGCGAGGAGTCCTGCCTCAACCGTTTCAGCGAGCTCGACCTCTTCTTCTGCCGTCAGCAACGGCGTACGGGCGATCTCTTCGAGATACAGGCCGACGCTGTCCTTGCCGTCGATACCCTCGTCCATGCTGCGGACACGAGCCATGCGAGCCACCGAAACTCCCTTCGTCGTTACATGGAGAGCAACGCTCGACTAGGGTTCAAGATTCCACGGGAGTGTGTAAACTCCCTGAACTTTCCCTGAGAGTTCCCGGCGCTGCGTTCTCCGCATTCCGGTACCCAACGGCACGCTTGTCCGCCGGAACGCACGCCAGCACAGGCAATTGCCGGGAAGTGTCCACCGGCTCGCCGCTGAAAAGCCTGAGAATCCGTACAGAAAAAGCCTGGTTCGAGTGTTTGTACTGTGGTGCACAACACATCGAACCAGGCTGATATTCCCTGAAAACTTACGCCAGACCGAGGGTGTCGAGCTCCCAGGCGAGGGTGAACGCGACCTCGCGCCAGGCGTCGTACCGGCCGCTGCGGCCGCCGTGCCCGGCCTCCATCTCGGTCTTCAGCAGGACGTCGACCTCGCCGGCGGCGGTGGAACGGAGTTTCGCCACCCACTTCGCCGGCTCGACGAAGAACACGCGGGTGTCGTTCAAGCTGGTGATCGCCAGGATGCGCGGGTACTGCTGCGCGGTGACGTTCTCGTACGGCGAGTAGGACTTCATGTACTCGTAGACGGCCGCGTCCTCGAGGGGATTTCCCCACTCTTCCCATTCGATCACCGTCAGTGGCAATGACGGGTCGAGGATCGTGGTCAGCGCGTCGACAAACGGGACCTCGGCAACAATGCCGCCAAAGGCCTGCGGAGCCAGGTTCGCCACTGCGCCCATCAGTAGACCACCGGCGCTGCCGCCCTGCGCGACGATCCGCTCCGGGCGCGTCCAGCCCTCCTTGACGAGGTGCTCAGTCGCGGCGATGAAGTCCGTGAACGTGTTCCGCTTGGTGAGCGTCTTGCCGTTGTCGTACCAGTGCCGGCCCAGCTCACCGCCACCACGCACGTGCGCGATCGCGAACACCACACCGCGGTCCAGCATCGACAGGCGCGGAATGGAGAACCACGGGTCCATCGAGCTCTCGTACGAGCCGTAGCCGTAGAGCACGACCGGCGCGTTGCCGTCCTTGGCGACGTCCTTGCGTGCGACCAGGGAGACCGGCACCTTCGTGCCGTCCGCCGCGACCGCCCACTCCCGGTACTGCGTGTAGGCGCTCAGGTCGACACCGCCAAGCACCGGCTGCTGCTTGAGCACACGGCGCTCGCCAGTGGCGACATCCACGTCGTACGTCGTACCGGGCGTCACGAGCGAGGTGTAGCCGAACCGGTACCGGGTGTCGCTCCACTCGTCGTTGCGGCCGGGGGAGACCGTGTAGATCGGCTCGTCGAACTCGAGCGTCTCGGGCGCGCTGAAGCCTTCCTCGGTACGGCGCATGATCGCGAGCTCGGTCAGCGCGTCGCGACGGCGGTAGAGGATGACGTGATCGGCGAACGCGTCGGCGCCGAGCAGCCGGCTCGACTCGTCGCCCTCGAGGATGGTCGTCCACTCGCCCGGTGCCTCCAGGGTGGCCGTGGCCAGCGAGAAGTTCGCCGCGTCGGCGTTGTGCGTGATCAGGAGCTGGTCGCCCGCGTGCTCGACGTCGTACTCGACGCCCTCGCGGCGCTCAGCAACCAGGACCAGGTCGCCGGTCGGGTTGTTGGCGTCGAGCAGGTAGACCTCGCTGGTGAGCTTGCTGCCGAGCGCGACGATGATCGCCTGCTCGTTGCGGGTCAGGTCGACACCGACCCAGTACCGCTCGTCCGGCTCCTCGAGTACGAGCACGTCCTCGGCCGCGCCGAGCGTGTGCCGCCAGATCTGGAAGGGGCGCCAGGCGTCGTCGACCTTGGTGTAGAAGATCGTCGAACCGTCGGCCGACCACGCCGAGCCGTAGTGAACCTCGGGCAGCTCGTCGGCCAGGAGCTCGCCGGTGTTCAGGTCCTTGATGCGCAGCGTGAAGCGCTCGTCGCCCTTGAGGTCGACGGAGTAGGCGAGCAGCTGACCGTTGGGGGAGACGTCAACGGTCCCGAGCGAGAAGAACTCCGAGTCGCCCGCGACCAGGTTGCCGTCGAGCAGCACCTCTTCACCGGCGATCTCGGCGTCCAGCGCCGGCGGCTCGTCGCCGTTCACCTTGACCCGGCAGTGGATGCCGTACTGCTGGCCCTCCACCGTGCGGGCGTAGTACCAGTACTCGCCGCGCCGGGCCGGCACACTCAGGTCGGTCTGCAGCGTGCGGTCCGAGATCTCCGTGAAGATTGCCTCACGCAACGATTCGAGGTGGCCGGTGCGGGCCTCGGTGTACTCGTTCTCGGCCCGGAGATACCCGAGCACCTCGTCGTTGGTCTTGTCGCGCAGCCACTCGTAGTCGTCGACGAACACATCGCCGTGATGGGTGCGTTCGATCGGCTTCTTCGCAGCGACGGGCGGCTCTACAGCACTGTTCAACTCGGACATGCGGGCGAGACTACCCGCCCGCGCGTCGGCGCGCTGCGCCTAGATCTCGTACGTTGCCACGACCGGAGCGTGGTCGCTCCAGCGCTCGGCGTACGTCGGGGCGCGGTGGATCTCGCAGCCGGTGGCGAGCTCGGCGAAACCGGGGGAGGCGATCTGGTAGTCGATGCGCCAGCCCGCGTCGTTGTCGAAGGCCTTGCCGCGCCAGGACCACCAGGAATAAGGGCCGGGGCCCTCACCGCCGAACCGGCGGCCGAGGTCGACCCAGCCGGCCTCGAACAAACGATCCATCCAGGCCCGCTCTTCCGGCAGAAAACCGCTCTTCTTCCGGTTCGCCTTCCAGGCCTTGAGGTCTTCCTCGCGGTGCGCGATGTTCAGGTCGCCGCACATCAGCACGTGCCGGCCGTCGGCGCGCAGCTCGGTGAGCCGGGCCGTCATCGCGTCCAGGAACGCGTACTTCTCTTCCTGCCGCGGCGGCGTCTCGAACTCGCCGGTGAAGACATAGACGCTGACCGCAGTCAGCACCGACCCGTCATCCAGTACGACGTCTGCCTCGACCCAGCGCCCAGTATCGGCGAACCGCTCCGGGCCGACGTCGATCCGAACGTCCTTGATCGGCCGCCGACTCGCAACCGCAACTCCGGCGCGACCCTTGTGCCCGTCGATCGCCGGCTCCGCGTGGGCGATGTTCCAGTCACCCCCGAGGTGATCACGCAACACCTCGTCGGTCGCCCGAACTTCCTGCATCAGCAGCAAATCCGGATCAATCTCCGCTAGCCAGGGCGCCATCCCGCGGCGATAGGCAGCTCTGATCCCATTCACATTCACCGTGGCAACCGTCAGCACCAGCGAACCCTAGCCTGAACATCCCCGACGCCCGCCGTCGGCACGCAGCCGCGAGTGAACCCACCGTGCGACGCCCACTGAACCCACCGTGCGACCACCGAGTGAACCCAGTGGGCGACTGGGCCTTTGCGCCGCCGAGTGAACCCACTGGGCGTTCTGGGTTGTCGAGTGTGCGGAGTGTGTCGCCGGAAATCGATATCCGGCGACATGGTCGGCACACTCGATGCTGGTCGCACGCTGGCGCTACTCGCGGTCGCGGCAAGGGGGAGTGCAGCAGTTAGCGTTCGGAGGGACGGAGGCGGGTCTCCGGATTTTCGGACGTTAGTGCTGCGTGGTCGCGACGATCGCATCGAGGGAGTGCTCGCAGAGGTGCTCGAGCTCGTCGGCGGTGATGGTGGGGTCTTCGATCCAGGTGAGGAGGGTTTGTTCTACGTAGCCCTGCCAGCCGTGGAGGGCTAGTTCGACGACTGGGGTGATCTCGAGGCCGCGTTCGCGAACGGCGCCGATGACCCAGGTGCTGAAGACGCCGCGGATCTCTTTGTGGAGCTTACGGATCTCGGGGTCGCCGGCGGCGGACATCAAGAGGGTGGCGCGGTAGAGCTGCGGAGCCTCGAGGACGGCGCGGACGAAGGCGCGGATCCCGGCGCGGAGCTGCTCGGCCGGCGGGAGGGACTGGTCGGGCGCCGTACGGAGCAGGATCTCGGCGGCGGCTTCCTCGATGACGGCGTACTGGAACTTCTTCTTCGAGCCGAAGTAGTGGAAGAGCAGAGCAGGGGAGACCTTCGCCTCGGCGGCGACCAGCTCGACCGTGAGCTCGCGGTGCGGGTCGTCCAGGAGCACCTGGCGGGCGGCCTCGAGGATCTGGGCGCGGCGCTCGTCGGGGCGCAGTCTGGCGGATGAGGTCTGGCTCATACGGGCCAGTCTATTGAGTATTGGCTCAATAAGCACTTACTGTTGAGTATCCACTCAACAGCTAGAGCCGGAGGAACACAGATGCGACCGCTGCCCGGACAGGTTGTCCTCATCACCGGAGCGTCTCGCGGGATCGGCGCCGCCGTGGCCCGGAGCCTCGCGAAGGACGGCGCCAAGCTCGCTCTGATCGGTCTGGAGCCGGACGAGCTGAAGCAGGTGGCCGAGGATTGCGGCCCCGACGCAGGCTGGTGGGAGGCCGACGTCACCGACACCGAGTCGCTCCGTACGGCGATCGAGTCGGTCCACGCACGCTATGGCCGGATCGACGTGGTGATGGCCAACGCTGGTATCGCCGCACCGGGCTTCACCCGCAGCATGGACCCCGCCGTCTGGGAGCGCGTGCTCGACGTCGACCTGTACGGCGTGTGGCGCACAGTGCACCTGACGCTGCCCTACCTGCTCGAGAGCAAGGGTTACCTGCTGCTCGTGTCGTCGCTCGCAGCCGTCGTGCACGTTCCGGGGCTGGCGTCGTACAACGTCGCCAAGGCCGGCGTCGAGGCGATGGGCGACACACTGCGACCCGAGCTGAAGCACCTGGGCGTGCGAGTCGGCGTGGCGCACATGACGTTCGTGGACACCGACATGGTGCGCGGTGTCGACGACCACCCGGTGTTCGGCAAGGTGCGGACCGGCATCCCGCTGGCCAGCAAGGTCTACCCGCTGGAGTTCGCGGTCGGCAAGTTCACCGACGGCATCAAGCGTCGCAAGCGGACTGTGCACGTGCCGGAGTGGATCGGCGTACTGAAGGTGTTCCGCTGGCTCATCCCGCACGTGATCGAGGCCGGATCGCGCTTCAGCGTGCCGAAGGCAGACCGGGCAGCGCTCGCCGACATCGAGGCCCGCGGCGCAGCCGCGTCGTCACGCGCGTCAGGCGCCGGCGGCCTCGCCGACACCGAGAAGGCCACCGGTCGATGAGTCGCCCGTACGACGTAGTCCTGCTCGGCGCGAGTGGCTTCACCGGAGCGCTCACCGCGGAGTATCTGGAGAAGAACGCGCCCGCGGAGCTCAAGTGGGCCGTGGCCGGGCGGAATCGCGCCAAGCTCGAACCGTTCGGCAAAGACGTATTGATCGCGGACGTGACCGACCCGGCGTCGCTGAAAGCGCTCGCCGAGTCGACGCGGCTCGTCGTCACGACCGTCGGCCCCTACATCCAGTACGGCGAACCGCTCGTGGCCGCGTGTGCCGAGGCGGGGACCGACTACCTGGATCTGACCGGCGAGCCGGAGTTCGTGGACCGGATGTACGCGAAGTACCACGAACGCGCTCTTCAGACCGGCGCCCGGATTATTCACGCCTGCGGATTCGACTCGATCCCGTACGACCTCGGTGTGCAGTTCACGGTCGAGCAGTTGCCGGCGAGTGTGCCGATCGCGGTCGACGGTCTGGTGCGGGCCGGCGGTAAGCCGTCGGGTGGCACCTTCCACACCGCGATCACCGCGTTCTCGCGGCCGAAGCAGAACCTCGAAGCGCACCAAGCCCGCAAGAAGGCCGAAGTGCGACCGGTCGGCCGCAGCGCGAGAGCGGTCACCGGGCGGATCCACCGGCAGCAGGGCTTCTGGGCCGTGCCGTTGCCGACCGTAGATCCGCAGATTGTCGGCTACTCGGCTCGCCTGCTGGACAGTTATGGACCGGACTTCCGCTACTCGCACTACGCGGCCGTCAAACACCTGCCGATGGTTGCCGGAGGCATCGGTGGCGTCGCGCTGCTCGCCGCCGCCGCGCAGATCCCGCAGGCTCGGAAGGCCTTGCTCGGGCGGCTCCAGCCCGGTGACGGGCCGAGCCCGGAGACGCGCGCGAAGTCCTGGTTCAAGGTTCGTTTCGTCGGCCGCGGTGGTGGCAAGCAAGTGATCACCGAGGTCGCCGGTGGCGACCCTGGATACGACGAGACCGCCAAGATGCTCGGGGAGAGCGCTCTCTGTCTCTCTCTGGACGATCTCCCGGAAACAGCCGGCCAGACCACCACCGCCGCGGCGATGGGTCCGGCACTGCGCGAACGCCTGGTGAAAGCAGGGATGACCTTTGCCACCCTCAGCACAACCGATTACTAGCCACGACGGAACGCGGATAGCGCTCTACGACTACGCGGAAGGTTCCGACCTCCCCGTGCTCGTCGCCGTGCACGGCTACCCCGACAACGCGCGGCTCTGGGAGCCCGTCGCTCGCGAATTGAGCAACGACTTCCGGGTCGTCACGTACGACGTCCGCGGCGCGGGGGAGTCCGACCAGCCG
Organism: Kribbella antibiotica; assembly: GCF_004349055.1. Classification (GTDB taxonomy): domain Bacteria; phylum Actinomycetota; class Actinomycetes; order Propionibacteriales; family Kribbellaceae; genus Kribbella; species Kribbella antibiotica. Next base: position 87,071 of record NZ_SMKX01000004.1, on the reverse strand, counting down.
CGGGAGCGAACGGCGTACCGGCTGGAGCGGTTGGAGGACGACTTCCTCGCCGTACTGGATGCGGTGTCGCCGGATCGGCCGGTGCACCTGCTCGCGCATGACTGGGGCTCGATCCAGTCGTGGCATTTCGTCACGAGTGAGCGGCTGCGCGGACGCATCTCGTCGTACGTGTCGATCTCGGGACCGTCGCTGGATCATGCGGGCTTCTTCATCCGCAATCATCGGCCGGTCGGACAAGTGATCCGGCAGCTCGCGCACTCCTGGTACGTCTACTACTTCCATCTGCCGTGGCTGCCAGAGCACGGCTGGCGGCGCGGCTGGGCGCACAAGGTCTTCGGTCGTCTCGAGCAGTCGGCCGACGGTCTCCCCTCAGAAACGGGAGAGCGCTCCCTGGGCGACTACGTCAACGGGCTGAACTTGTACCGGGCCAACGTGTTCCAGCGGATGCTCAAGCCGGCAGAACGCCATACCGACGTACCCGTGCTGGCAGTGTCGCCGGACGGCGACGCGTTCGTCACCACACCGCTGCAGACCGATATCGCGCGCTGGGCACCCAACCTCACGGTCCGGGTGGTCAGGGGCGGTCACTGGATGCCCCGGAATGATCCCGGACTTGTCGCCCAGTTGGTGCGGGAGCACACCCATCAGCTGACAAGCTAAGGGTATGAGGACGCTACTCAACCTGATCTGGCTGGTGCTCGCCGGCTTCTGGCTGGCGGTCGGTTACGCGATCGCCGGCATCATCTGCTGCATCCTGATCGTCACGATCCCGTTCGGCATCGCGTCGTTCCGGATCGCGGGCTACACGTTGTGGCCGTTCGGCCGCACCATCGTCGACAAGCGCAGCGCGGGTGCCGGTTCGGTGCTCGGCAACATCATCTGGGTGATCTTCGCCGGCTGGTGGCTCGCGCTCGGTCACCTGACCACCGGCATCGCGCTCTGCATCTCGATCATCGGCATCCCGCTCGGGATCGCGAACTTCAAGCTGATCCCGATCTCGCTGCTCCCGCTCGGCAAGGACATCGTCCCCACCGAGCAGGTGTTCGGGGCCCGCTAGCAGTCAGCCGGCGTGTGCCTTCTTGACGAGCTTGCGCACGTTCTTGATGTCACCGCAGCCGGAGCCGATCAACCGGGCGCGCTCGTCGGCGAAGACTCCGCCGAGCGTGTGCCGGGTCTCGTCGGAGACATCGGTCCGCGCCGGGTTGAGGACGTCGCGCTCTTCCTCGTCGAGGTGGTGGGTGAGCGCTTCGGAGAGTTCGTGGAGCTTCTCGCTGAACTCCTCGCTCGCCGTGTCTTCGACCTCCATCAGATCGAGCAGCGCGTCGTTGCCTTCGTCGTGCTCGTGCTCGGAGTGCTCGACCTCTTCGGCGTCGATCGCGTTCTTGCGCTGCAGCGCGGGGTAGACCTTCGTCTCCTCGGCTTCGGCATGCGCAATCAAAACGGTGGCCAGATCGGCCAGTACGGCGGCCCGGTCGCTCTCCACGTCGCGCAGTTCGCGCAGCGCCTCTTCGAACCAGCGATGGTCGGCCAGAATGACCTCAACCACGTCGCCGCCGGTGGCCGGCAGAATCTTCGGCATCAGGGGTTCCTCCACTCATCGATGAGCGCCCGGTACCCCGGTTAACCTGCCGCTATGCCTAATGCCCTGGTCCGCCGCCCGAGTCCTCGCCTGGCCGAAGGCCTCGTCACGCATATCGAGCGCAAGCCCGTCGACGCCGATCTCGCCGTACGGCAATGGCATCAGTACGTCGACACTCTCGCGCAGCACGGCTGGATCCCGGTCGAGGTCCCGCCGATCGACGAATGCCCGGACGGCGTCTTCATCGAGGACACGATGGTCGTGTACGGCGACCTGGCGGTAATCGCGCGGGCGGGAGCGAATGAGCGACGCCCCGAGGCCGCAGCGGCCGAGCAGGCGGTCCGTGACCAGGGCTACCGGATCGCCCACGTAACCGAGCCCGGCACGTTCGACGGCGGCGACATCCTCAAGGTCGGCAAGACCGTGTACGTCGGTCTGGGCGGGCGCACGAACGCCGAAGGTATCCGGCAACTCACCGAGGCCTTGGGCTCGCTGGGAGCCGACGTCCGCGCCGTGCCGGTGCAGAAGGTGCTACACCTCAAGTCGGCCGTGACTGCGCTGCCTGATGGCACGGTCATCGGCTACGAGCCACTCGTCGACGATCCGACGGCCTTCGACCCGTTCCGCGCCGTACCGGAGGAGGCGGGATCGCACGTCGTACTGCTGGGTGAGGACCGGCTGTTGATGGCCGCGTCGGCACCGAAGTCGGCAGAGCTCTTCACGCAGTGGGGCTACACGCCGGTCGTCGTCGACATCAGTGAGTTCGAGAAGATCGAAGGGTGTGTCACCTGTCTGTCGGTGCGCCTTCGGTGACAAGCAACTGCCGCGCCGCCTCAACGGCTGCGAGATCGCGTTTGCGCCCACGCGCCGTACCGACCTCACACACCTCGCGCAACGCCGCCCGGTAGACCGCAGTGTCCGGGTGGTCGGCACCGAGCGCAGCTGTTGCCTCGACGACCGATGCACTGAGCGCTTCAAGCGACTGAGCGATCTCGCCGCCCGCCAGCAATGCGCGCCCCAGCGCGGCCCGGTCGCGAATCAACTGCGGATCGTGCGAACGAAGGTCGCTGGTGTCAGCCGCAACGATGTCGGTCAGCAGACTCGCCTCTGACCGTGGGCCGCCGATCATCAGGCGCGCGCCGGTCGCGCCCTCCGTCGCCGCGCGCGTCAGCTCGTGTTGCGCACCGAAGACCTGGGTCAGCTGCGGCGTCACCAGCTCGAACCACGCGATCGCGCGCCCGTAGTTCCCCGTCGCGAGCAGACCTTGGGCGACTCGCAACCGCACGAGCAGGGTCGCCGGGTCGTCGGCCGGCAGCACACTCTCGCGCTGCGTCAGCGCCGATTGGTAGAACGGCAGCGCCTGCCCCGGCTCCTTGGCATCCCAGTACGACACAGCCTGCCGGTACGACGGGTCGCGCTCGAGCTCGGGATGATCGGCGATCGCCGAGGCCGGCTCACCCGCTACGGCGATCACCGGGCGATCGATCACCTTGCGGGCGACGTACGTCCGGCCGCCGGTCGGGATGATCCGGAACCGCCCGGCCTTCGCGAGCGGGATCCACAGGAAGGTCCGGTAGAGCGTCCGGACGGAGGACCCGCAGTTCTCGCAGATGTCGCTGTGACCGTAGAAACGGCTACCGCTGCCGGTGACCCGCCAGGCCACCGACGACTCCGTACAGCTGCCGCAGAACGGGTAGACCCCCCGCCGCTCCTCATTCATTCGGCCTATTGTGTCCATTTTCGGCCTCGGAGTCTTGTTCTGCTGCGACGGAAGCTCTTTTCGACAGCAGCGGATCCTCGATCGCGAAGGTCCGGACCGGGCCGGGCGTGGTCTCCGCGGTCTCGAAACGCACGGTCACGCGGCCGCGTCCTGAGCCCCAGACCCAGCCGGAACCATGCTCGGGATGCTGGACATCCTGGCCGGGGTGGTAGCCGGGCCGCTCGCGCGACCGGTCAGGCATCTCGATCGGCTGCTCGATCTCCGCGGCCTCCTCCGCCTCGGCCTCGCTCTCGGTGAAGAGGTCGTCCTGGATCCAGTCCGCGAGTGACGAGACACCGACACCGAGCAACCGGATGCCTCCGGAGAGGTCGGAACCGTCGAGCAGCCGCCGCGCGACCCGGGCGATCACGCGCGGGTCGTCGGTCGGGCCGGCGAGCGTGGAGGAGCGGGTGTGCGTGGTGAAGTCGTGCATCCGCGACTTCAGCGTCACCGTCCGCCCGGACAGCTGAGCCTTCTGCAGCCGCTCGGAGACGCGATGCGCCATCCGGTCGGCGATCGCGATCAGCAGCGCCTTGTCGACGATGTCGGTCTCGAAGGTGTCCTCGACACTGACCGACTTGGTCTCCCGGTCGCTGACCACTGGACGCTCGTCGGCGGCGATGGCGAGCCGATACAGACTCGTGCCGTGTGCTGACCCGACCGTCCGAACGATCTCGTCCTCATCGAGCTGCTGCAGATCGCCGACCGTCCGGACACCGGCCATGCTGAGCCGCTGCGCGGTCGCCGGCCCGACACCGGGGATCACAGTCACCTGCATCGGCGCCAGGAACGCCGCCTCGGTGCCAGCCGGCACGACGACGACGCCGTTGGGCTTGTCGAGATCACTGGCGATCTTCGCGATCAGCTTCGACGTGCCGGCGCCGACTGACGCGGTCAGCCCGCCACTCGCCGCACGGATCGAGTCTTTGAGGTCCTCGGCGATTGCGCGGACATCGTCATCGGTGAGCCCGGTCAGGCCTGCTGCGGCCAGGTCGATGAACGCTTCGTCGAGCGACAGCGGCTCGACCAGTGGCGAAAGCGCGCGCATCTCGGCCATCACCGCTTGGCTGCTCTGGCGATACACGTCGAAGCGCGGCCAGAGGTAGGCCGCGTGCGGGCACCGCGAACGCGCCTCTGAGGTCGACATCGCGGAGCGAACGCCGTACTTGCGGGCTTCGTACGACGCGGTGGAGACGACTCCGCGGAGCCCGATACCACCGACCACGACCGGCTTGCCGCGCAACGAGGGTTTGTCGCGCTGCTCGACGGCCGCGAAGAAGGCGTCGAGATCGACATGCAGCACCGACGGTTCACCTCGCACGTCCATAGTCTTGCCGGTATCACCGACAATTTCGGGTATGGACCATCAAGTACACCGGTACGACGAGCGCACGGTGATCATCCGGCAAGCGCTGCACACCAACTTCGAGGCACCGTTCCTGTACCTGCTGCTCGGCTCCGAGCGGGCGCTGCTCCTCGACACGGGAACCGGTCACGTGCCGCTCCGCCCGCTGATCGACAGCTTGCTGGAGGGGCAGCAGCTGATCGTCGCCCACACGCACGCCCACGGGGACCACGTGGGAGGCGACGGCGAGTTCGCCGCGACGGCGGGCAGCGCACGCGACCCCCTCGCCTCATCACCACCCGAGGTGGTCGGGCTGACGCCGGGCGAGGTGGCGACTTACTTCGGGCTGCCTAACTGGCCTGAGGGTGTTGCGCAGTTCGATCTGGGGGATCGGGTTCTCGACATCTTCCCGATCCCGGGGCATCACGCCTCGCATATCGCGGTGTACGACCGGGCGACGCGACTGCTGTTCACCGGCGACACGGTCTATCCGGGCCGGCTGTACGTCGCTGACTGGCCGGCGTTTCGTGCGAGCGTGTCGCGGCTGGCGGCGTTCGTTGCCGCTGGCAATCCGGTCGACTGGATGCTCGGGGCGCATATCGAGATGAGCGTGCGGCCGGGGGAGGACTACCCGATGGGCGCGACCGAGCACCCCGATGAGCACGAGCTGCGGCTGGCTCCCGCCGTACTGGGTGAACTGGACGAAGTCCTTACGGCTGAACCACAGCGAATCGTGCGCCAGAGCTTCATCGTCTACCCGGTCTGAAGTCCACCACGCGAGTGGAACCCGCATGAGTGGGCACCTTCAGGCACACTGATGCGAAGAGCGAGGCAGGGGAGGCGCACATGGGTGAGGAAGTCGACCGGGTCGAGTTCACCCGGGCGGACCGGACGGCGTTCCGCGACCAGGTGCATCGGAACCTGGATGCGTTTGCGCGGATGTTGCGCGAGGACCGGTTCGCGCCCGATCGACCGATGACCGGGATCGAGATCGAACTGAACCTGGTCGACGAGCACTGTGATCCGGCGTTCAAGAACTCCGAGGTGCTGAGCGCGATCGAGGACGACGCGTTCCAGACCGAGCTCGGGCAGTTCAACATCGAGATCAACGTGCCGCCCGGGCAGATCGACGGGATCGGGCTGGACACGATGGAGTCCAACATCCGCGACAGCCTGAACGCTGCCGAGGAGAAGGCGTCGCGGACCGGCTCGTCGATGGTGGTGATCGGCATCCTGCCGACGCTGCTCACCGAACACATCCGCCGTGACGCGCTCAGCACGAACCCGCGGTACGCGTTGCTGAACGACCAGATCTTCGCCGCTCGCGGCGAGGACGTGCAGATCTCGATCGACGGCATCGAGCGGCTGCAGGTGACCGCCGACAGCATCGTGCCGGAAGCGGCCTGTACGTCGACCCAGTTCCATCTGCAGGTCACTCCGGAGGCGTTCCCGCGGTACTGGAACGCGGCGCAGGCGATCTCCGGCGTGCAGCTCGCGGTCGGTGCCAACTCGCCGTTCCTGTTCGGCAAGGAGTTGTTGCGCGAGACCCGCATCGCGTTGTTCGAGCAGGCCGCCGACACGCGCACGCACGAGCTGAAGACCCAAGGCGTACGGCCGCGCGTCTGGTTCGGTGAACGATGGATCACCTCGATCTTCGACCTGTTCGAGGAGAACTCGCGGTACTACCCGGCCCTGTTGCCGGTCACCTCCGAAGAGGATCCGATCGCCGTACTGGACCGTGGTGACACACCGGCCCTTTCGGAACTTCGCTTGCACAACGGAACTATTTATCGATGGAACCGTCCTGTGTACGACGTTGTTCGCGAGAAGCCGCATCTGCGCGTAGAGAATCGCGTGCTGCCGGCCGGCCCGACCGTCGTCGACACGATCGCCAACGGAGCTTTCTACTTCGGCCTGGTCCGCGCACTCGCCGATGACGAACGGCCGATCTGGTCGCAGATGTCGTTCAGTGCCGCTGAAGAAAACTTTCACGAGGCAGCCAAGAGCGGTATCGACGCCGAGGTCTTCTGGCCGGGAGTCGGTACGGCGCGGGCCACCGAGCTGGTGCTCAGACGCCTGCTCCCACTTGCTGCCACCGGGCTTGAGGCCTGGGGCGTCGACACCGCCGTCCGGGATCGCTTGCTGGGCATCATCGAGCAGCGGTGCCTGACCAACAAGAACGGCGCCTCGTGGCAGGTCGAAGAGTTTCATCGACTGTATACAAAGGGATCGCACAGCCGGAAGGACGCGTTGCGCGGGATGTTGCGCCGCTATCGCGACCACATGCACGAAAACATTCCGGTGCACGAATGGCCGATCGACTAGTTGTGCGATCGGGTTTGACTAGCCAGACAACGGTGGACAACACGCTCGGGGGAGCGCGAAACCACGGTCAGCCGGGCGGAACCGGCGATCTTGCCCAGGGCAACTGGGTGGACGAGTTCGATAACGACCCGGCCTACAGGGCTGGCGCGTTGGGTGACAGCCCTGCAAAGGTGTGGCAACCGGAAGGTTAGAGCGTCCCGCCGCGGGTAGTACTCGGGCACCGGCGTACCCGTGTTGGTAACGGATACGGCGGCGCAGGAGTTCCTGCAGACGCTCGGCCGACCGCGACACACGCTGGGGTAAATCCAGCGGATGCCGACCGCGGCCGGGGGCAGTATCGTTCGGAAGGGGTCGACATTGACACCCGGAGGTGAGGCAGGGCGATGACGACCATCGTCGTGGGATATGTGCCGAAGGCCGAGGGCCGAGCCGCCCTCAGGCGAGCGGCCGAAGAGGCGACGCTGCGCGACGCCAAGCTGGTGGTGGTGAACTCACACCGGGGTGGACGGAGCTTCGACAGTGATGACGCCGCGGCGAGTGATGCCGCGTTGCAGGAGGTGCGGGAGCAGCTCGACTCGACCGGTGTGCCGTACGAGGTGCGGCAGCTGGTGCGTGGACTCGATCCGGCGGAGGACCTGGTGGCCGTCGCCGAGCAGGTGCATGCAGAGTTCATTGTGATCGGTCTGCGTCGCAGGTCGCCGGTCGGCAAGCTGATCCTCGGCAGCAACGCCCAGCGGGTGCTGCTGGACGCTCCGTGTCCGGTGCTGGCAGTAAAAGCTGACGAAGGGGAGGAGTGAGGTGACCTCGACACGCAGCAAGAAGTTGTGCCTTGCGCAGCAGCCCGACGCCGACGAGATGCTCAGTAGAGACCCGTTCGCTCTGCTGGTGGGGATGCTGCTGGATCAGCAGATCCCGATGGAACGTGCCTTCGCGGGCCCGGTCGCGATCGCGAAGCGGATGGCCGGCCCGTTCGACCCGACCACGGTCGCGCACTACGATCCCGACGCGTTCGTCGAGATCGTCGCCGGTCCGCCGGCGGTGCACCGGTTCCCGACCGCCATGGCGGCCCGGATCCAGACCCTGGCCAAGCACCTCGACGAGGAGTACGGCGGCAACGCCTCGGGCCTGTGGTCCGACGTGAAGTCCGGGGACGACCTGCTCGCCAGACTGTCGGCCCTGCCGGGCTTCGGCGCCCAGAAGGCGAAGATCTTCGTCGCCCTGCTCGGCAAGCAGCTGAAGGTCCGGCCGCGCGGCTGGCGCGAGGCGTCCGAGCCGTACGGCGAAGACGGTGCGTACAAGTCGGTCGCCGACGTGATCGACGTGGCGTCGCTGGTGCGGGTGCGGCAGTTCAAGCAGGAGGAACAGGTCGGTCGGCAGCGGGTGGTCGCTCGTCCGCTGCGGCAGACCAGAAACGGGTAACAGTACGGCTGGCGCTCTGCAATATCAGGTCACGAATCAGGCCTCCACCGCTGCGGCTACGCCGTACGGTGGGGGCCTGAGGGCGTCGTTCGGGGGGTCGCGGCACGGCGTGGCTTGGTCCGCGGATTACAATGGAGTGTTGTCGCAGCCTGACCAGCGCGCAACCGCAAACAGTCGTCTCCAAAAACTTGTTCCACCAGCACCAGAACGTCGTACAAACCCTGCGTCAGACGAGAGGTAATTCGTGTCGTCCAGCTCGTCCGAGAATGTCCCCGAAGCGGCCCGGGCAGTGGTGGCCGCCACCGCCCGCAGCGCGGCTCCGAGGACCAGCGCCCGAGTGACCGACCCCGCCGCGAAGAAGGCGGCGGCCGCAAAGAAGACTACTGCGGTCAAGGCCGCCAACCCCTTGGAGGACGGTATCCCCGCCGCGAAGAAGGCTGCCGCCAAGAAGGCGCCGGCGAAGAAGGCAGTGTCCGAGGCCGGTCTGGCCATCGACCCCAAGACGGGTAAGCCGCGCGCCCTCGACGAGGTCGACGACGCCGACTTCAAGCCCGACACGGTGAAGGTCCTCGAGAAGGAGATCACCGAGGACCAGGGCTTCATCGTGTCCGAGGCCGACGAGACCGACGAGCCCGAGCAGCAGGTGATGGTCGCCGGGGCCACCGCGGACCCGGTCAAGGACTACCTGAAGCAGATCGGCAAGGTCCCCCTGCTGAACGCCGAGCAGGAGGTCGAGCTCGCCAAGCGGATCGAGGCCGGTCTGTTCGCGGAGGAGCAGAGCTCCGACGAGGCGAACAAGCTCAAGGAGAAGGTCCGCGACGAGTACGAGTGGATCTCCGAGGACGGCCGCCGCGCCAAGAACCACCTGCTCGAGGCCAACCTGCGCCTGGTGGTGTCGTTGGCCAAGCGCTACACCGGCCGCGGCATGCTGTTCCTGGACCTGATCCAGGAGGGCAACCTCGGTCTGATCCGGGCGGTCGAGAAGTTCGACTACACCAAGGGCTACAAGTTCTCGACGTACGCCACCTGGTGGATCCGGCAGGCGATCACCCGCGCGATGGCCGACCAGGCCCGCACCATCCGGATTCCGGTGCACATGGTCGAGGTCATCAACAAGCTGGCCCGCGTCCAGCGCCAGATGCTGCAGGACCTCGGGCGCGAGCCCACTCCGGAGGAGCTCGCCAAGGAGCTCGACATGACCCCGGAGAAGGTCATCGAGGTGCAGAAGTACGGCCGCGAGCCGATCTCCCTGCACACTCCGCTCGGTGAGGACGGCGACTCCGAGTTCGGCGACCTGATCGAGGACTCCGAGGCGATCGTCCCGGCCGAGGCCGTGTCGTTCACGCTCCTGCAGGAGCAGCTGCACGCGGTGCTCGACACGCTGTCCGAGCGCGAGGCCGGTGTGGTCTCGATGCGGTTCGGTCTGACCGACGGCCAGCCGAAGACGCTGGACGAGATCGGCAAGGTCTACGGCGTGACCCGCGAGCGGATCCGCCAGATCGAGTCCAAGACGATGTCGAAGCTTCGGCACCCGTCGCGGTCGCAGGTCCTGCGCGACTACCTCGACTGACATGAGCCAGTGGATCGCCAGTGCGCTTGCACTGGTGATCCCTGTCCTCGATACGGCATCACTGGCCGCCGCTGTCTTCACAGCGGCGGCTTTGCTGTTGGCCGTGCTGCTGGTCGCCCGCCAAGCGGCGCCGACCCCGGCACCGCTGCTCGCCCGCGCCGCCTCGGTCCGCGACCGCGCCGAGCGCACCGCGTTCCTCCGGCTCCGTGATCCGGACGCCGCCGGCCGACCGAGACCAAGAGCCCCGGGACGGTAGCGAGTTTCTCGCTACCTGATCCTTCTCACTCTTGGAGTTCGTTGTGCCTTCGTTCCTGGAGGCACCGGTTTCCGGTGCCTATCACCTGCTGTCTTCCCTCGTCACCGTCCTGCAGCCACTGACCGGCTCCTGGGCAGCCGTCATCGCGATCGTGGCCTGCACCCTGCTGGTCCGGCTCTGCCTGCTCCCGCTGAGCGTGCGTGCGCACCGCGGGTTGCGCGCTCGGGCGGCGCTGATGCCGCACATGAAAAAGCTCACCGAGCGCCATCGCGACAATCCGGAGCGTCTGCAGCGCGAGCTCGCCAAGCTGCAGACCGAGCACGGTACGACGCTCTTCGCCGGCATGCTGCCGATGTTCGCGCAGCTGCCGTTCTTCTGGCTGATGTACACGCTGTTCTCGCGGGCACTCGTCGGCGGTGAGACCAACCAGCTGATCAGCGGCACGCTGCTCGGTGCACCGCTCGGTGCACCGCTCGGTCTGCACTGGCCGGTGTTCGCTGCGACCCCGGGGTTCGTGGTGCTCGCCGTACTGCTGGCCGTGGTCGCGTGGTTCTCGGCACGGCTCGCGCTTCGGCAGCTCGACGAGTCCGCCACGCCGTTGTCGCGCCGACTCGCTCGCTGGCTGCCCTACGGCACGCTGCTCACCGTGGCCTTCGTCCCGCTCGCGGCCGGGCTGTACCTGCTGACCACCACCACCTGGACCGTCGTCGAACGGACTGTCCTGCAACGCTGATCCGCTGCACGAACGGCCGGCCCTGAGCGCATTTGGTTGCCCAGGGCCCCGGTCGGCGCAACACTGCGAAAATGGGATCGAACCGCCCGTACGACGCCACGCTGCGAGCCGATGTCCCGGGTCCGTCCGGGTCGGCTCACCTGAACAACCTGCGCTTCTGGATGAGGCAGGTCGAGTACTCGCGGACGCGACGGCGACGCTGAACGGCCGGCGGAATGTCCGGTCCCGCAAGCTGCTGCTGCCGATCATGCATCGATCGGCCATCCACAGTTACGAGAAGGTCGTCATCCGGAACTTCGAACGCTCCCGGTTCGCCCGGCCGACGGGTGAGCCCTTCGATCTGGTGGCCGAACTCGATCGGCTGACGAACGCGAACATGCTCGCCTGCCTGATCGGCCTCGACGACACCGATGCCGAGCTGAGCGAGCGGGTCACACAGTTGCTGGTGGCGACGATGGACCCGCGGGTGTTCCTGTTCAAGTTCGGCCGCCGGACGCCGTACGGAAGGTGGTTGCGGCTGGTCGAAGGTGTGCACCGGGACGTGTCCGCGGTGATCGAGGCCAACCGCGACGAGGAACCGCGGGTGGACGCACTCTCGATCCTTTGTCACGCCACGGACGAGGACGGCCGTCGGCTGTCGACGGCCGAGATCGTCGGGGAGCTGCACGGGATGCTCGCCTCGGGCTATCTGACGACATCGGTCACGATGGCGTGGGCGTTGATCGCCCTCGCCGGTGGGCACGCCCAGGACGACTTGGGCTCGGTGATCAAGGAGACTCAGCGACTGATGCCGACCGTCCCGATGTCGCTACCCCGGCCCCTCGAGCACCGCAACCCGAAGGTCTTCGACCGGCCACACGCGTTCGAGCCGGCGCGCTGGGCGACCGTGAAGCCGACCCCGTTCGAGTTCTTCCCGTACGGCGCCGGAGCCCGCCGATGTCTGGGCGCATCCTTCGCCGAGCTCCAGCTCCGGACAACTTTCGAGCTGCTGCTGCAGACCGGCGTACCGGAGCTCCGCACCGACCGTCTGCGGCATCGCATGACTGGTGGTGTCGTGGCCGCACCCCGCGGATCGGTGTTGATGCGGATGCATCCGCCAGGCACGGAGGTTCCGGATCGGTCAGCGGTGCTGAAGCGCTTCTGGCAGAGCCTCAGCTGAGGCGAGCTTCGAGTCCGTCGAGGATGCAGGTGAGGCCGTAGTCGAAGACCTCATCACCGTTGTCGGCGGCGGAGCTGCTCGTGTATTCGCCGTACAAGGCTTTCAGGCGGGGGTACGGCGCTGCGGCCTGCTCGGCGGCGGGCCAGACCTTGGCCATCCACTCCTGCTCGGACAGGCCGCTGCGCTTCACCTTGCTGACCGTTGCGGCCTCGCTCGCGGCGAGGCCGACGACATAGCTGAGCACGGCGGTCGAGGCGTGGTTCGCCTCCCGGAGTCCGAAGCCCGCGGCCTGGTAGAGGCCGAGGGTGCGGTCGGAGGACTGGAGCATGTTCGGGCCGAGCAGGGTGACGCCGATATCGGCGAGCGTCGAGCCCAGCCACGGATGCCGCAGGATCGTGGCCCGGAAGTTGTGCGCGAACGTGGTCGCGGCTGCCCGCCACTCGTCCGGTGCGGAGATCTCCGGTACGTCGATCTCGCCGTACACGTGGTCGACGACGAGCTCGATCAGCTCCTCCTTGTTGGCCACGTGCCAGTAGACCGCGGTCGCCACGGCGCCCAGCTCGGCCCCGAGCTTGCGCATGGTGAGGGCCTCGAGGCCTTCGGCGTCGAGGAGTTTGATCGCCGCGGCGACGATCTGCTCCTGACTGAGCGCCGGCTGCTCGCGCCGCCGGTTGCGCTTGGGCCGGGTCCAGACCGATGGGTATTCCTCGCTCGCCATACCGGCAGCCTACCGGATGACCTGAACGTTGTGCAGGACTTGACCGCTGTTCAAGTTGTCCTGCACACTGTTCAAGCAACTTGCACACCGTTCAACGAACATTCTGAGGAGGTGCGTGATGACTGCTCGTCATCCGCGTCGGTGGCTGATTCTGATCGTGCTCTGCCTGAGCACGCTGGTGCTGGTGCTGGACAACGGTGTGCTGAACGTGGCCATCCCGGTCCTCACCGAGGATCTCGGGGCGACCACCCAGGAGATCCAGTGGATCGTCGCCAGCTACATCCTGGTCTTCGCCGGTCTGCTGCTCACCGCCGGCAGCCTCTCCGACCGCTACGGCCGGAAGAAGGTGATGATCATCGGGCTGGCGATCTTCGGCGTCGCCTCGCTGTTGGCGACGTACGCCGGCAGTCCGGAGATGCTGATCACCGGCCGGGTCCTGATGGGTATCGGGGGAGCGGTCGTGATGCCGAGCACCCTGTCGGTGCTGATCACCGTCTTCGACGACGAGGAACGCCGTCAGGCGATGTCGATCTGGAGTTCGGTGCTGATGGTCGGCCTGATCGGCGGCCCGGTCCTCGGTGGTGCACTGATCGCGAAGTTCTGGTGGGGTTCGGTCTTCCTGATCAACGTGCCGGTGGTTGTCGTGGCGATCACGGCCGCGGTCATCTGGATGCCGGAGTCGAAGGGCCCGTGGCGCAAGCCGGACCCGGTCGGCGCGCTGCTGTCGATGGTCGGGCTCGTGTCGCTGGTCTGGGTGATCATCGAGCTGCCGGAGCGTGGAGTGTCGTGGCCGATGGCGATCATCGCCGTGGCCAGCCTGGTCGCCTTCGTCGTCTGGGAGCTCCGTACGCCGGTGCCGATGGTTCCACTGCAGCTCTTCCGGGACCGCAACTTCAGCGGCGGCAGCCTGTCGCTCGTGCTCCTGCAGATCGCGAACGGCGGTCTGATCCTCGCTCTGACGCAGTACCTGCAGTTCGTCCTCGGCTACTCGCCGACCCGCGCCGGTCTGGCCCTCGTCCCGATGGCGGTCGCGGTGATCCTGGTCAACGGTATCGGTGCCACGCTCGGCCAGAAGATCGGCAACCGCCCGCTGACCGTGATCGGCCTGCTGATCCTCGCCGTCGGCTTCGGTGTGATGGCCACCCTGCGTGCCGACGACGGCTTCGGGATGGTCGCGCTCGCTCTGGGAGTCTTCGGGATCGGCGCCGGTCTGGCGCAGCCTGCGGCGACCGCGGCGCTGATGGGCGCTGTGCCTGCTGAGCACGCCGGCGTCGGCTCGGCCCTGAATGACACCGTCCAGCAGGCCGGTGCTGCGCTCGGGATCGCGATCCTTGGTAGCGCGCTCGCCGGTCACTTCACCTCGTCCATGCCGGACTCGACACCCGAGGCGGCCCGCGGCTCGATCGGCGAAGCACTGGCGGTCGCCGCTCAGACAGGCGACGCAGGGCTCGCTCAGCTCGCGAAGACCGCCTTCGCTGAATCAATGTCCGGCACCTTCGTCGCCAGTGCGATCGCGGTGGCCGGCTCTGCCCTCCTTGCCTTCCTGCTCCTCCGCGACAAGAAGCCGGCGCCCGCCGACCAGGTCGACGCCGCTCCCGTTCTGACTCACTGAAAGGTTTCCGCCCGATGATCGACGTACAAGCTGCTGAAGCCCTGCTGCGCCACAACCGTCCGAGGCTGGTCGACGCCGGCCGCATCACACCGATCTGGAGCGACGACGGCGCGCGCTTCAGCTACCAGGTCACCCGCTCGGGTGCCGACCGCACCTACCTCGTTGACCCCACCGCCGGCACGCGGACGTCGGTCGCGATGCTTCCGACACCTCCTGGCACTGGCGACTTCCTGGCTGTGGTGTCGCCGGACGGGAAGCATGAGGTGTTCCGCAACGGTCCGGATCTGTGGCTGCGCACGGTCTCCGATGGTTCGGAGCGGCCGTTGACGACGGATGGTTCGGTGGACCACGACTACGGGACGAGCCCGTTCGCGATCAAGATCCTGCTGGGCAAGCTGGGGCTGCCGCACCTGCCGCCGGCGGTTGTGTGGTCGGCCGACTCGCGCCGGATCCTGACGCATCAGCTGGACAGTCGGTTGGTTCGGGAGACACATCTGATCGACGTACTGCCGGACGACGGTGGTGCGCCGGAGTTGCTGACCCAGCGGTACGCCTACCCGGGTGACGAGCACGTGCCGCTGGCGCAGTACGTCGTACTGGATGTCGAGACAGGCACCGCGGTACGGGCGCAGGGGGAGCCGTTCGTACTGCCGTTGCTCTCACCGATCTCGCGGAAGTGGGCGTGGTGGTCCGGCGAGACCATCTACTTCCTCGATCAGCCACGGGATCAGCGGACACTGCAGCTGAAGCGGCTAGACCCTTCGACCGGTGCGGTCGAGCTGGTGTTGACCGAGACTGCCTCGACCCGCGTCGAGCCGAACCAGTTCATGGAGCTGCCCGCGATCACCCGGGTGTGTGGGGACGAGGTGCTCTGGTACTCGCAGCGGGACGGCTGGCCGCACCTCTACCGGTACGACATCCACAGTGGTGAACTGCTTGGACAGGTGACCTCGGGGGAGTGGAGTGTCCGCCAGGTCCTGCACGTGGACCTGGCTGAGCGAGTCGTCTACTTCACTGCCGCGGGACTGGTCGACGGGAGCCCACTGCGCCGTACGGTCTGCCGGATTGGCTTGGACGGTAGCGGGTTCACGCGGATCACCAACGACGACCTGGATCATGAGGTCGCGGTTCCGCCGAACGGCGGCTACTTCGTGGACAGCGTGTCGACGGTCGGCCTGTCACCGGTGCACTCGGTCCGATCGTGGAGCGGGCAGCTGCTGGTCGAGTTGGAGGCGGCTGACAGTACGGCGTTGATGGCGACCGGCTGGCGGCCACCCGAAGAGTTCCGGGTGCTCGCGGCCGACGGAGTGACCGAGTTGTTCGGGCTGCTCTACAAACCGCACGACTTCGACCCCGCGGTCAGCTACCCGGTCGTGGATCACCCGTACGCGGGACCACAGGTCAACCGCGTCAGCCCGACCTTCGATCCCGGTCTGTACGGCGCCGACGCGGATCCGATGGCGGCACTCGGCTTCGGGGTCGTGGTGGTGGACGGTCGTGGCGTGCCGGGTCGCGACAAGGCGTTCCACGACGCGTCGTACGGGAACTACAACGCCGGCATCGACGACCACGTCACCGCGATCCGGCAGCTGGCCGAGACTCGGCCTTGGATGGACCTGGATCGGGTCGGCCTCTTCGGTACGTCGGGTGGTGCGTACGCGACCGTGCGGGCGATGGGGGAGTTCCCCGAGTTCTTCAAGGTGGGCGTGGCGGAGTCGGGCAACCTCGACAATCGCTATTACCTGCAGGCTTTCGGCGAGACGTACGCCACCACGGACGGCTCGCTGCTCGACTACGCCGAGCAGCTCGAGGGCAAGCTCCTACTCATGCACGGCGGTCTCGACGACAACGTGCAGCCGCACCACACGATGCGGTTCACCGAGCGATTGATTGCCGCTGGCAAAGACTTCGACCTGCTGATCGTCCCGCGCGCCGAACACATCATGCTCGGCTACGAGCACTACGTGGTCCGCCGCCGCTGGAACTACCTCCTGCAACACCTGGCCGGCGTCACGCCCCCGCCGTACCAGCTGAAGCCGGCCACCCTCGACATCTCCTTCCTGTCGAAGCTCACCGGCTGAGGACCCTGGCTGTGCTTTACTGACCGCTGGTGCGATTCCAAGGTGTGATGGCAGGGAGTGATCCCGGGCCCATCGCCTCCGCCGATGCGGCGGAGCAATCCGGCGAGGCCGGAGCCACGCGGTGATACTCCGCTCCTGCTCGGATCCGGCCGGGTCCCTGGTTGATCTCGTCACCAGAGGTAGCAACCTATGTTCACAGGCAGCATCGAGCACACCGCCACCGTCTCCGAGGTCGGCGCGGACTTTCTCCGGATCACGCTCGATCCGGAGATCCAACTGGTCGTCGGTGGGGCGGTGTGCCTCGACGGTGTGCGGCTGACGATGCAGTCGGCGAAGCCCGGCGAACTCGTCGCGGCGGTCACCGACGAAACCCGGCGCCGGACCACCCTGGACCGGATCACGGCCGGCCGCCCGGTCCATGTCGAGCTGCCGCTCGCAGCCGGCGACCGGATCGACGGGCATCTGGTTCAGGGGCACGTCGACGGGGTCGGCAAGGTGCTGCGGGTCGATGACGAGCCCAGCGGGCGGCGGCTCTGGATCCAGCCGGGCGAGCGGCTGCTGACGCGGCTGGTGGCGAAGTCCTCGGTCGCGCTGAACGGGGTCAGCCTGACCGTGGCGGAGGTGCTCAAGGACCGGTTCTCGGTGGTCCTGGTCCCGCACACCCTGCAGCGGACGAACCTCGGGACGCTGGTCGCGGGGGAGAGGGTCAACCTGGAGAGCGACCTGCTGGCCCGGATGGCCCGCGACGGCCAGGGGCCCGCGCTGGTCCGGGCGGTGTCGCAACTGCCTTGGGTCGGTTATCTCAGCGGACCGGCCGGGGTGCAGAAGGCGGTCGCGCAGATCGCGGCGGGTGCCGGGGTCGTGGTGTGGGATCCGCGGCTGGAAGGCGAGGGTGATGTCGTTTTCGCGGGGGAGAGGTTCCGGCCGCAGTCGATGACGTTCCTGCTCACTCAGCTCTGTGGGCACACGACGATCCCGTGCGCTCCGGAGGTGCTGGAGCGGCTGGAGATTCCGCCGATGCCTGGAGAAGGAGATCGGCAGGGTACGGCGATGCACGTGCCGGTGGATCTCGCGTCGGCGGCCGGGACTGGGGTGAGCGCGGCTGAGCGTGCAGCGACGATTCGGCGGCTGGCCGCGGCGGACGCCGTACCGGGTGATTTCTTGCGGCCTGGGCATGTGTTCCCACTGGCTGCACGGCCAGGGCTGCTGGCTGAGCGGAAGGGACATACCGAGGCGACGGTCGCGTTGTGCAGGGCTGCTGGGCTGGCTCCGGTCGGGGTGTGCTGTGAGGTGATGCGGGCGGACGGCGTGATGGCTGATGCCGTGGACCTGGAGCAGTTCGCACTGCGCTGGGAACTGCCGATGATCGGCGTCGACGACCTGGCCCGGTGGTTGTGATGAAGGGCTCCGAGCTGTACGACGATCCTGTCTTCCTCGCGGGGTATCAGAAGTTGCGGCGGGAGCGGCTCGGACTGAACGACGACCTCGAGATTCCGGCGCTGACGGCATTGCTCCCGCCGGCCGCGGGATTGCGAGTGCTCGATCTGGGGTGCGGTGAGGGTGCGTTGGCCGAGCGGCTGGCTGTGGCTGGGGCGGTCGAGGTGCTGGCCGTCGATGCCTCGGCCGCGATGCTGGCCAACGCCGTGCAGCATCCGCGGATTCGGTACCAGCGCTCGGATATCGCCGTACTGCGGGTGCCGGCAGAATCGGTCGATCTGGTGGTGAGCAGTTTGGCGCTGCACTACCTGGAGGACTTCGCTGGCTTGGTCGGCCGGATCAGCCGGTGGCTGTCGCGGGCCGGGAAGTTCGTGTTCTCGATCGAGCATCCGGTGGTCACGGCGCCGCTGCACGCCCGCGACGACGGACTGGACAGCTACGCCGATGAGGGCCCACGGCAACGAAACTGGTTCGTCGACGACGTCGTGAAGTACCACCGCACGACCTCGTCGGTACTGGGCGCGTTACTGCGGCACGGATTCCAGCTGGACGCGGTGGCCGAGCCGCAGCCGTCGCCGGAGCAGGTCCGGGCGAATCCTCGGCTGGCGATCCATCGCGACCGACCACCACTCCTGCTGGTCGCAGCCAGCCTGCGCTCGTGAGTCCGCTCTTGTTCGGTTTGGCCGTCCTTCCGCTGTGTCTGACACCGGGCGTGAGCTTCACGCTCGTCACCGATCGGGTTCTTGCAACTGGTGTCCGAGCAGGCCTGGCTGTGATCGCCGGCACGACCTGTGGGCTGCTCACCCACGCGCTGCTGGCCGGTCTTGGGCTGTCCGCGCTGGTGATGAGGTCGGCGTCGGCGTTCCTGATCGTGAAGCTCGTTGGCGCGGTGTACCTCGTCGCGATCGGACTCCAGGCTCTCCGTGCATCGACCAAGCCGGTTCCGGCGGTCGGGTCGCCGCCGACCGGTCGCAGCGATCTGCTTCAGGGCTACCTGGGTAATGTCCTCAACCCCAAGGCCGCCGCGATCTACCTCACCCTGGCCCCGCAATTCCTGGACCGGACCCACCCGCTGCTCCCACAACTGATGCTTCTGTCAGCCGCCCACGTAGCGGTCGCGGCCGGTTGGCTCCTCAGCTGGACCGCCGTCGTACACCTGTCCAGCCGCACCCTCCGAACCCCACGCTTCCGCACGACGATGTCCAGAGTCGCCGGCCTCGTCCTCATCACCCTCGGCCTGCAATCAGTCTTGCACAAGATCTCTTGAGTAACCGCTGAGGAGACGCGGAGTTTCGCAGGGAAGGCCAGACCTCAGCCAAGCAGGGCTCGGGTGATGGGGTCGGCGTTTTCGTCCAGCCAGTGCTGGCGGTGGTTGATGACGGTGCCGACGCCTTCGTCCCACATGCGGGCCCAGCCGCCGCCTTGGGTTTCGGCTCGGTGCTTCATGGTGTGCCAGGCGCGTTCGTTGAGGGCTACGGCCAGGGGCATCAGGCGGGGGCGGTCGACTTCAGCGAGGCCGTAGGCGTCGGCTATTAGGCGGGCCCGGTGGGGTCGGTTCAGGCCGCGGAGTGGTGGGTCGAGGTCTTCGTCGGCGCCGAAGGGGGCCCACCAGAGCATCAGGTTGACGACTTCGCGGAGGCGGCTGACCGGGCGGGCCATGTCGAAGTCGATGAGCGCGTACGCGCGGCCTTCGCGGAAGACGATGTTTTCCGGGGTGATGTCCTGGTGGCCGATGAGCTCGGGCGGGTCGTTGAGGTCCGGGAGATGCGGTGGCTCGATCGGGGCCGGGATGTTGTCGGGGATACCGAAGTCCAGGACGGCGTCGTGGTAGGCGCGGACCAGTTCGGCGACCGAGACCATGCGGTCCTCGTCGGCGACCCAGGCGGGGCGGGGGCGGCCGGCGACTTCGCCTTGGATGTAGGTGAGGACCTCGCGGCCGGCGGAGTCGAGACCCAGGTAGCGCGGAGCGCCGGTGAAGCCGACCGACTCGAGGTGGCGGAGCAGGCCGCGAACCATTTCGGCGCGCTCGCCGGGCGGTCGCCGTACCGTGCTGCCGACCCGGACCAGGCCGACGGTGACGTCGCCACCTAGCAGAGGGATCTCTTCACCATCGTCGTCGAACACGGAATTGCCCTCATTCCACTGGATGAAACGTATGTCCGCACAAAATCAGCGTGCGCGGTAGCGTGCGACGATCCGTACTCAGATCGGAGCACGCAGTGACCGCCACCTCTGGGAAGGCGCCGCCCGGCGCGACCCGTAGGCGTTACCTGATCCTAGGGCTCGCGTTCATCGGTCTGTCCCTCAACTATCTCGACCGCGCCAACCTGAGTGTGGCACTCCCGTTCATTCAGGAGGACCTGCACCTCGACCTGTCGAACGCGGAGAAGGGCCTGATCCTCGGCGCGTTCTTCTGGGCGTACGACGGCGCGATGCTGGCTGCGGGGTGGATGACCGACCGCTACGGGTCGCGGAAGGCGTTCACGTTCGCGGCGTTGTGGTGGAGTGTGGTCACGGCGTTGACGCCGTTGGCGCGTGGGTTCTGGTCGTTGTTCGCGTTCCGGTTCGCGCTCGGCGCGGGGGAGGCGCCGGCGTACCCGAGTGCGACCAAGGCCGCGTCGCGGTGGTTCCCGCGGCATGAGCGAGCGTTCGCGACTGCAGTGATCGACTCGGGATCGCGGGTCGGGACGGTGTTGTCGCTGCCGATCGTGACGGCGCTGATCGCCTTGGTGAGCTGGCATTTCTCGTTCGTGGTGCTCGGTGTCCTTGGCATCATGTGGGCCGCGGTCTGGTACTGGTACTACCGCGACCCGCGCGAACACTCCGGCGCCAACGACCTCGAGCGCGAGTACATCGCAGCCAACGGCGCGAGGCTGGAAGAGACCGACGACGAGGCCGCTGCTCGGATCCGCTGGCGAGATCTGTTCCGCTACCGCACGATCCGCGGCATGATGCTCGGCTTCTTCTGCCTGAACTTCGTCATCTACTTCTTCCTCACCTGGTTCCCGTCGTACCTGAAGGACGCCCGGCATCTCGACCTCGCCCAACTAGGAACCCTCGGCACGCTCCCCGGTATCACCGCGATCGCCGGCGGTTGGATCGCGGGCATCGTCGCCGACCGCCGAATCCGCGCCGGTGCCGACGTGACCCGAGTACGCAAGACCGTGATGGTCGGGGGCCTGCTCGGCGGCGCCGCGATCGTCTTCGCCGCGCCGGCAAAGTCCGTGTACGTCGCCCTGCTGTTCCTGGCCATTTCGTACGCGAGCCTGGCGATCGCGGCCACCGGAATCTGGTCCCTGCCCGGTGATGTCGCGCCGAGCTCACGACACGTCGCGTCCATCGGCGGTATCCAGAACTTCGCATCGAACATCGCAGGCATCATCAGCCCGTTCATCTTCGGTCTCCTCCTCGACCTGTACGACGGCAACTACCTGCCGTCGTTCCTGGTCGCAGGGGTGGTTGCGGTGATCGGGGCGCTGACTTACGCATTCATCGTCGGAAAGGCCGAGCCGTTGCCGGTGCTCGATCGATGAGCTGTTCACCTGGATGTCACTCGCGCAGTCGAGCCTAGGTCCATGAACACCCCTGATCTGGTTCGAGAGCTCGGCTTCCGTGTGCTCGACGAGGAAGATGATGATCCGGTTCTGTTGCGCGCGGACGGTACGCCGGTCGACACCTGGCGCGAGGGATACCCGTACGACGAGCGGCTGGCGCGCGAGGTCTATGACCGGGACAAGCGGTTGCTGCAGATCGAGCTGCTGAAGTTGCAGTACTGGGTGAAGCGGTCGAAGCAGAAGCTGGTGATCGTGTTCGAGGGTCGTGACGCGGCTGGAAAGGGCGGCACGATCAAGCGGTTCATGGAGCACCTGAACCCACGTGGCGCGCGGATCGTCGCGTTGGAGAAGCCGAGCGAGCGTGAGCAGACTCAGTGGTACTTCCAGCGCTACATCGAGCACCTGCCGTCAGCAGGGGAGATGGTGCTCTTCGATCGCTCTTGGTACAACCGGGCCTGTGTTGAGCGGGTGATGGGCTTCTGCACGCAGGACGAGTACGAGGAGTTCATGCGGCAGACCCCGGAGTTCGAGCGGATGCTGGTGCGCTCGGGCATCCTCCTGGTGAAGCTGTGGTTCTCGGTGTCGCAGTCCGAGCAGCAGACCCGCTTCACCATCCGCCAGATCGACCCGGTCCGCCAGTGGAAGCTGTCACCGACCGACCTCGCCTCGCTCGACAAGTGGGGCGACTACACGGAGGCGAAGGAGTCGATGTTCCACTACACCGACACGCCCCACGCGCCCTGGACTGTCGTGAAGAGCAACGACAAGAAGCGCGCCCGCCTCGAAGCCATGCGTCACGTCCTCAGCCTGTACGAGTACACGAACAAGGACCATGAGCTGGTCACCAAGCCCGACCCCCAGATCCTCGGCCCAGCCAGCCAGGTCCTCGAATACGGCGAAACCGCAGACCGAACCTTCCCGATCCTGTAGTCGCCGGGCCACTGAACCCACTGTGATCCCGCGGCTGAACCCATCGTGCATCCGCGAGTGAACCCACTGGGCGCCGGGGCGTCGAGTGGAGGGAGTGTGTCGGTGGATAGCGGTTGCCGGCGACACGGTCGGTTCAGTCGATGGTCTCCGGCAGGGTGGTGCCACTGGATCTGGTGAACTCGCCGAGTGAACCCACTGGGCGAACCTATCGGGCTCACCCCGCGGGTGAACCCACTGGGCGCCGAACGCATTGAGTGGAAGGAGTGTGTCGCTGGATATCGATTACCGGCGACCCAGTCCGTTCGGTCGATGGCCTTTAGCGCGGTGCGCCCCTGGACCTATGAGCTCGCCGAGTGAACCCACCGTCCTCCCGCCACTGAACCCACTGGGCGCTCGCGAGTGAACCCACTGGGCGCCGAGGCGTCGAGTGGAAGGAGTGTGTCGGTGGATAGCGATTGCCGGCGACATAGTCGGTTCAGTCGATGGCCGGATGCAGGGTGGTGTCAGTCGCGAGAGGAGTTTTCGCGGTGGCGCGTGCTCGCAGGGATCCTGCTTGGCGCCGCACCGCGATAGCCAGCGTCAGTCCGAGGGCTGAGCTGACCAGCCAGAGGGTGGTGCGGCCGGCGTGTGCCAGGAGCGCCGTACCGAGCAGGGGGCCCAGTACGGCGCCGACGCTCCAGGTGGCGTTGGCGACGCCCATGTAGCGGCCGCGGAGGTCGGGTGGGGCGAGGCTGGCGAAGGTGGCGCCGAACAGGACCGAGACACCGATCTGGCCGAGCGTCCACAGCAGGATTGCGGTGGCATAACCAGCACCACCCTGTACGACGGCAGTCAGCCCACCGCCGATGCCGGCCAGGAGCATGGAGACGGCCAGAGCAGTTGCGGTGTCGCGGCCCTTGAGCAGGCGGACCGCGAGCGGCTGGACCGTGATGATCACTATTCCGTTCAGTGCGAGCACTGCGGCGTACTTGGCGGGGCCGAGCCCGTCGCCGGCCATGATGAGCGGGAGTGTTGAGAACACCTGCACGAACATGGCGAAGTACACGATGTGGATTGCTGTCATGGCGACCATCACCGGGTCGCGCAGTAGGACGGGCAACAGCGCTCGCCGGGGCTCAGCTGAGCGCACCGGCCGGGTCTCAGGGACGCAGCACCAGACGATCATCGCTGCCACGAGCGCAGCGCCGGCGTTGACCCAGAACAGGAGCCCATATCCCTGCCGGACAAGGACTCCAGCAGCCACTGTGGCGACCGTGGAGCCGACATTCGCCGCCCAGAACAGCAGGCCAAAGGCTGACAATCGTTCCTGGGGAGGCAAATCGGCCACTGCGGCCGAGCTGACCGGCCGGAAAAGCTCTCCCATCAGGCCCACACCGAGCGCCGCCGTGCAGATTGCCGGGAGAGCGGTCGCCGCGCCGAGCGCGATCAAGGCGGCAGCTCCGCCCAGGAAGCCGATCAGCATCGTCCGGCGACGCCCGATCCGGTCGCTCAGCCAACCGCCGAGCAGCTGGGAAGCGATGTCGCCGACACCGATCATCGCGATCACCGCACCGGCCGTCGTCGGTGAGATCCCGCGTTCCTGGGTCAGGTAGAGGACCAGGAACGACTTCGCCACACCACCGGCTTGGCTCACGAAGCGGGTGGCCATCAGTCCACGTACCAACCTGGTTGTCATGTCTTCGACGCTAGAGCCGCGAGGACATCGTGAAAAGCGATTGTTTCCGATCAAGGCAATCGCTCTGGTCTATAGTCAAATCATGGTCGACGTGGAACTACGGCACCTGGTGACGATGGCTGCCATCGTCGAGGAGGGCACGTTCGGTCGCGCGGCCGCCCGCCTCGGCTACACGCAATCGACGATCAGCCAGCAGGTGGCCGGGTTGGAGAGGTCCGTCGGGGGAGCGCTCTTCGAGCGGCCAGGCGGTCCGCGGCCGGTCCGGCTGACGCCG
Source organism: Kribbella antibiotica (assembly GCF_004349055.1). Lineage (GTDB taxonomy): Bacteria > Actinomycetota > Actinomycetes > Propionibacteriales > Kribbellaceae > Kribbella > Kribbella antibiotica. The sequence goes on along the minus strand of NZ_SMKX01000004.1, from coordinate 62,645 downwards.
CTGGGCAGTGTGGTGCTTGAGCAGGGACGCGAGTTGCTGGCCAAAGCAGACGCGCTCTCCGATGCCATCGACCGCTTCAAGGCCGGCGGTGGGCGGATCGACATCGGCACTTTCCAGAGCGTGTCCCACGTCATCCTGCCGCCGCTCATCGGCCGGCTGCGTGCCGAGCAGCCCGGCTGCGAGATCAAGCTGATCGATATGCCGGCCGAAACGCCACAGATCGGTGACCTCGATCTGCTGTTCTACGACCGTCCGCTCGACGATGGCGTCGAGCAACTCAGACTGGTCGACGACCCGTATCTGTTGGTGGCACGCCCCGGCGACCTCCCGGCCGGGCCGGTTGCCCTGACCGCGCTGGACGGCCGACCGATGATTGGCTGTCACGAGACGTGCGACCAGGTGTGGATGGAGCCGGCCGTTGCGGCGGGCGCGCGTCCGGAGATCGCGTTCCGCACTCCTGGCAACGAGACGATCCTGTCGATGGTCCGAGCCGGGTTGGGCTGGACGGCGCTGCCCTGGCTCGCCCTGTACGGCGCCGATGCGCGCTCCGACAAGCGGCTCGCTCTGCATCCTCTGGAGCCGGCGCCGACCCGTGGCATCTACCTCCACTGGCCGGCCAACGCAGCGCAGTCGCCACTGGCTGTGCGAGCGATCGAGATCTCCCGCGAGATCGCCGCCGAGGTTTCGGCTAGCTGGGCAGCGGCAGCAGGACGGTGAACGTCGCGCCGTGCGGTTCGGTATCGGTGACGATCACCCGCCCAGCGTGCGCGGCGACCAGCGCGGCGACGATCGACAGGCCGAGTCCGGAGCCGCCCGTCGTACGGGTTCGGGCCGAGTCGGCTCGGTAGAAGCGTTCGAACACGCGAGCCTTCTGCTCCGGCGTGAGGCCTGGACCGGTATCGCTGACCTCCAGTACGGCGTCGCGCCCGCGCGTCCCGACCGAGACGAGAATCGGCGCGTCGACGGGGGTGTGGTGCAGCGCGTTGCTGATGAGATTCCCGAGGACCTGGCGGAGACGCGCTTCATCACCCGGTACGACGGGGGCTTCGGAGTCGGGCAGGATCTTCAGCGAGATGTTGCGTTCGGGCTGCATGGCCTGCGCGTTGTGCAGTGCATCAGCGGCGACGGGCAGGAGGTCGACCGCCTCCAGCTGCAGCGGCCGCTGCTGGTCGAGGCGAGCGAGCAGTAGCAGGTCGTCGACGAGCAGCCCCATCCGCTTGGCCTCGTCCTCGATCCGCTTCATCACATCCGGCTCGACTACACCGCGTTGGCGGCTGAGCTCGGCGAACCCGCGGATCGACGTCAGGGGAGTGCGGAGTTCATGGGAGGCGTCCGCCACGAATCGCCGCATGCGGTCCTCGGACTGCTTCGCGTCCTCCTCGGATCGACGGGCAGTCTCCTCGGAGATCCGAGCTGCGAACTCGGAGGCGGTGCGCTGGGCGAAGGCGTTCTCGATCTGGACGAGCATCTGATTCAGCGCGAGCGACAGCCGGCCGACCTCGGTCCGAGGGTCGCGCTCCGGGATCCGCCGGCCGAGATCACCACCGGCGATGGCGACCGCGGTGTGCTCGACATCTTCGAGTCCGCGCAGGCTTCGCCGTACGACGTAGGTGCCGACGCCGGCAAGTAGCACCAGCAGGATGAGCCCCGCGGCAGCCTGAATGCCCACGAGCCGCTGCACGGTTCGATCGACGTCATGCAGGTTCTGAGCGACCATGACCGACCCGGAGTTGTCGTCGAGCGGCACCGCGAGGACCCGCCAGGTGTCGCTGCCGGAGACTGCGGCTACGTTGAACGGCTTGCCCTTCAACGCGCGGATCTGGTCGACGTCGAGGGCAGGCAGTTTCGGCGGAACCTCGCCCTCCCGGAGCGGCGCCCGAAAAGGCCCGGTAGGGACGGGGCTGCCGTTCGGCAGGTTGAGCTGGACCAGGAACTGGCTGGGAAGCGGCCGTCCCTTGCCTGGCCCGCCGTTGCCGAAGGGCCCGCCACGGCCGTTCGCGAAGGGTGTTGCAACCTGTGACAGCTGAGTGTCCACCTTGTCGACCAGGTAGCCGCGCAGGATGGTGGTTGCGACGACCCCGGAGCCGACCAGGGCGAGTGCCACCAGCGTCAGCAGTACTACGACGATGGTGACCCGGAGCGGATAGCGCTCGGTGAATCTACGGTGGTTGAGCATCAGCTGGGACCTCGCGGGGTGCGTAGGACGTAGCCGACCCCGCGGACGGTGTGGAGCAGCTTTTGGTCGCCGGTGTCGACCTTACGGCGAAGATACGACATGTAGGACTCGACCACGCCCGCGTCGCCGGCGAAGTCGTAGTTCCAGACCGCGGTCAGGATCTGGCCTTTCGACATCACGCGCTCCGCGTTCTCCAGCAAGCACCGCAGCAGCTTGAACTCGGTCAGCGACAACTGCACCGCCTCGCCCGACTTGAAGACCTCGTAGCTGTCCTCGTTGAGCTCGAGATCGGCATATCGCAGTACGGCGGACTCTGTCGCGGTCTGCTCGCGGTGACCGGAGCGGCGCAGCAGGGCGCGGACGCGGGCGACCAGTTCGTCCAGGCTGAAGGGCTTGGTGACGTAGTCGTCGCCGCCGGTCTGCAGCCCGAGGACCTTGTCCTCGACGGCGTCGCGTGCGGTGAGGAACAACACCGGCACATGCCGATCCTCACCCCGCAACCGCCGGACCACCTCGAACCCGTCCAGGCCGGGCATCATCACGTCCAGTACGACCAGGTCGGGTTGCACCTCCCGCGCTTTGCGGAGCGCTTCGGCGCCGTGGCTGGCCGTGGACACGTCGTACCCTGCGAAGCGCAGGCTCGCGGACAGCAGTTCGACGATGTTCGGCTCGTCGTCGACCACCAGGAGATGCGGGCTCATGCCCACAGTCTGCCGCTGTTACCCATGGTGACCCTGGCAGATTCCTGGCAATCCGCTGTGAGTCTTTAGCGCGGACCCCGGTGGAAGCCCCACTTTTCGCCCGCTGCCTTGCGAACCGTGCCGTCGTTGACGCTGCTGGCGGTGGCCTTGCCGTCGGCGACGATGGCGGAAACGGTGACCTTGTTACCGGTCTTGACATCGTCGATGCCGTCGCGGGCTGCGTTGACCAGCGTGTCCTCGGTCAGTGTGTAGGTGCGGCTGTAGCCGTCTTCGCTCTTGAGAGTGATGGAGTCCTTGCTGACCGCGGTGACCTCGCCGGTCTGGGTGGCCACGGTCTGGTAGCCGCCGCCCTCCTTCTTCACGACGAACTCGCCGTGCAGCGCGCCGCCCTGGCCGAAGAACCTGCCGGGACCGCCAGGACCTCCGCCCGGGCCCTTGCTAGGACCGGCCGGCTGCTCACCAGGAGTGGACGGTGCGGCGGTCGGGGGCGGGTCGGCGCTGGTTGCGGCCCAGGCGACACCGCCTGCCGTGGTGGTGACGGCGACGGCGGCGATGGTGCCTGCGATGCGCCAGCGTTTGGCTGAGAGATTTCTGAACATTGCCATGCGGTCCAGACTCCCTCGCAGGCCTGAGACGAGGCTCCGGTGCGGCTGAGAAAACCCTGGCAATCAGACCAGGAACAGTACGGCGACCAACCACACTGCCGCGGCGAGCGCCGTACCGATGAATTCGATCAGGATCGAGAGACCAGTCGCGCGCAGAGCGTGCTTGGTGGAGGTCCACGCTGCCGTGTGGGTCTTCAGGCGCTGGCGTTCCGACACGTAGACGCCGAGCGGGAAGCCGACGAACATGCCGACCACCGGGATCACGAAGAACCCGACGATGCCCAGCAGGACACCGATGATCATCGAGCGACGCGGTACGCCGGACTCGCGGAGCCGCCGTTCGGGAACGATGTACTTGACCACCTGGCTGGCCCCGATCAGGACCACGGCCGCGGCCAGCACGATCCACCCGGTGGCACTACGTTCCACGATCGCCCACACCAGGATCGCGGCCAGGCTCAGGATGGCTCCGGGCAGCACCGGGATCACGATGCCGAGGATGCCGACGAAGATCGCCACACCGACGAGGACGGTCATTGCAGTGTTCACATGGACACTCTGCCGTACGGCGGGCGCCTTTAGGGTGGAGGCATGTCCCAGTTGCACGATTTGGTCACTGCACTCGCTGCTCCCTGGGTGGCTCTGTCGCCGCGCTCAGGTCAGATCACCGGCTCTGGCACCGAAGGTGTGTATGCGCGCGACCGCCGGATGCTGTCCAGACTGGTGGTCACCGTTGACGGGGTCGAGCCGATTCCGCTGCAGGTGGATGAGCAGAGCGCGTCGACGCATGTGTACGTCGCGAAGGTCGACAGGGAAGAGACCGCGTTGCTCTACCGCCGGCGCGAGGTCGGCCGGGACGGCATGACTGAGCACATCACCCTGGTAAACAACTCCCGGGAGACGCTGACGTTCGCGCTGGAAGTTGCCCTGGGCACCGATCTCGCGGGCATCGTTCAGGTGCGCAACAGCAGCGCCGTGACACTGCCCACTCTGCACCCCCAGTACGACGATTTGGGCCGTCTCTACTGGGAGAATGAGGGCGCGCGAGTCACCGCCGAGCTGGATCCCGGACCGACTGCGACAGCGCAGCTCGAACCGGGGGAGAAGTTCACGATGATCATTAAAGTGATCGCTTCCGCCCCACGGTCGGTGAGCGGCTTCGATATCGACCCACCGGTGAACACAATTCTGTACACCGCGAGTGTTCACTGTAGTGATCACCGAGTTGGGCGCTGGTTCGCCCGGTCTCTGGACGACGTTCGGGCGCTGCAGTTGGCAGTTGGCGGCGATCGCTACCTCGCCGCCGGCCCACCTTGGTACCTGACCCTGTTCGGCCGGGACTCGTTGATCTCCGCGGGAATGCTGATTCCGGTCGATCCGGAGCTCGCGGCCGGCACGCTGCGAGTGCTCGCGAACTGGCAGGGGACGAAGGTTGACGTCGACACCGCCGAGCAGCCCGGCAAGATCCCGCACGAGCTCCGTGCCGAGGCCGCCGAGCACGGGACGGACTTCGTCCTGCCGCCGGTCTACTACGGGACGCACGACGCGACCCAGCTGTGGATCACCACACTGCACAAGGCCTGGCGCTGGGGCATGCCGGCCGATGAGGTGCGCGAGCTGCTGCCCAACGTCCGGCGCGCACTCGAATGGATGCGGGACTACGCGGATCCGGATGGCGACGGCTTCCTCGAGTACGTCGACGAATCCGGTCACGGCCTGGCCAACCAGGGCTGGAAGGACTCGAACGATTCGGTGCAATGGCCTGACGGCACGATCGCCACGGCTCCGATCGCGTTGTGCGAAGTCCAGGGCTACGCGTATGCAGCCGCCATACGGGGTGCTGAGTTGTTGGAAGCCTTCGGTGAGGCCGGTGACGAGTGGCGGCTGTGGGCCGCGGCGCTCCAGGAGCGCTTCCGCAGTGCGTTCTGGGTGGACGGCTACCCGGCGATCGCTCTCGACGGCGCCAAGAACGCCGTGGTCGGCCGGGCATCGAACATGGGTCATCTCCTCGGGACCGGCCTCCTCGACGCAGACGAAGAACAGCGCGTGGCCGATGTTCTCGGTGCGCCCGATCTCGACAGCGGCTTCGGTCTCCGGACACTGTCGACGGAGATGTCCCGGTTCAACCCGGTCGGCTATCACACCGGCAGCATCTGGCCGCACGACACGGCCATGACCGTCCAAGGCCTGTACGCCACCGGCCACGACGACGTCGCTTCGTCATTGCTGGCTGGTCTGGTCCGGGCCGCCGAGAGCTTCGACTACCGCCTCCCCGAGCTGTACGGCGGCCGCGGGGTGACCGCGGAGACGCGGCCGACGCCGTACCCGGGATCGTGTCGTCCGCAAGCCTGGGCCGCTGCATCGGTGGTGGCCGTTCTCGTTGCTGCGCTGGGGATCGAGCCGGATGTGCCCGGTGGAACGATGACGATCAATCCGGCGCCGTCGCTGCCGTGGTCCGAGCTGAGACTCGACGGGCTGACGGTGGCCGGCGCGCCGCTCACGGTCGAGTGGGGGGACGGGAAAGCAGCAGTGCTGGAGGCCCCGAAGGACCTCCAGCACCGTTTCAGCTGAGTACTGCAGGACTGCTACTTCGGGGCGTACTTCGCCGGGTCGAACCGGCTCGGGATTCCCCAGTTCTTCGGTGTCATGATGGCCTCCGAGAACGTTTGTTTGGCGTTGTTGGCCGCCTGGCCCGGCTTGAACCCGCCACGGAAGCTGGCCTTGAGGATGTCTCCGGTGCCCGTTCCGGTGACCTTCCGCATACCGGCGATGGCTCTGGCCGGTGATGCGTTCTCAGCGAACCATCCGGCCACCTTGCCCGGGGTGATCTTCTCCCCGGTCATGGCTGCCACGCCGCTGTTCAGGCCGGCGCCGATCACGCCGCCGGCGGCCATCCCGACCAGCGCACCGCAGATCAGCGCAGCCGGCCCGCAGGCCAGGCCTACGACGACACCGGCGAGAAGGCCGCTGGCGAAGTTGGCCCCGAGGTGCAGGATCTTGCGCCCCATCTCGGACTGGGCCCAGTTCTTGACACTGTTGCCCACGCTCTTCCACATGTCGGCCTGTGCCTTGTTGACGGCCTTGTACGCCGCGACTCCGGCGTTCCACCCCTTCTTGATGTTGTCCTTCGCAGTGGCGACCATGGTCTTGGCCACCACCTTGGCCTTCGCGACGAAGACCTGGACCTTCTTTGATGATCGGCACGATCTTGGTCTTGATGATCGTCTTGGTGACTTCCTTGATCGTGTTGACGAAGGTGGTGATCTTGTTCCAGGTCCCGACCGGGTCCTGGATCATGTTGATCACCGGCGCCAGGATCGGCACGGCCACCTTGATCGTCTCGGCGACGCGGGTCGCGACCTGCTCGACCGTGGTCTTGATCGCGCTGCCGATCGACGACACCACGCTGCTGAACCAGGAGTTGCCGTCCGGGTCCGAGAACGAGATCGGGCTGTTGTTCGCGTACGAGTAGCCGTTGATCGTCTGCGGATCGGAGTAGTTGGCCTCTGGGTCGACCGAGATGAACCGTCCGGTGGACGGGTCGTACTCGCGCGCTCCCAGATGGACCAGACCCGTGCTGGGGTCGTTGGTCCCGCCGACGAAGCCACGCTGTCCCGGCCACGCAGCCGGCGCGACGCCGCGCAGGTTGCCGTACGGGTCGAGCCGCTTGCGCTGCACGTTCTGGGCCGGGGTGTTGTCGATGACCGTGGTCGAGGTGCCGTGGTGGTCCGCCCCGAGCCAGCTGAGCTGGTTGGCGCCGACCCGGACCGCGACCGTCTGCTGGCCGTGCTTGTAGTACCGGGTCCCGGTGAGCGACCCGTCGGCCTTGAGAGCGACCTCGTTGTCGTTCGGGAGGTAGAGCGTGACACCCGAAGGATCCTTGCGGATCATCCGCTCGCCGTCGGCGTTGTTGATGACCTCGGTGGTCTTGCCGGCGCCGTCGACCTTGACCATTTCGCCCTGGGCGTCCCAGTCGAAGGTTTCGATCCCCGCGGCGTTCAGATTGCGGGTCTTCAGGTTGCCGCTCTCGTCGTAGCTGTAGTTGTCGGTCTTCGTCCCGCCGGCGCCACCGGTGGTGACCACCGACTGCACCGCGTGCGGCCGCGGCTGGCCGGCTGCCGGGTAGTTGTACGTCGCCGTCGTGGCGCCGGTGGCGCTCGTCCGGGTCTCGGTCTTGCGGTTACCGGTCACGTCGAACGTCCAGCCCTGCCAGTACGGCGCCGGTCCGCCCAACGTGTCCTTGGTCGGAGCTGCCGCGCAGTCACCGCTGCCCGGGGTCCACGCCGACGTGAGCCGGCGCAGGTGGTCGTAGGTGAAGCACTGCGTGTCGGTCTCCACACCGGCGTCGGTGATCTTCGTGATGTTGCCGGTGGCATCGAAGGCGTACCGGACGATCGAGACCGGGTCGTCGGAGGATTCCTTGGACGTGGTGATCTTGTTCATCCGCCGGGTGCCGGCTTCGTAGTCGAACTCCTGGGTGACCGACTTGCCACCGGTCCCCTTCTGCACGAACGACGAGACCTCACCCATCGGGGTGTACGCCGTACCGGTCACGTAGCTCGAGATCTCCGAGCCCAGGGTGGTCGGCAGGTCCTTGTCGTTGTACCCGTACTGCAGGGTCTCCGACGGCAGCCCGCCGAGCGCCGGCATCGAGGTCGTCGCGACCTCGCCGTCTTCCTTGTAGGTGTTCGCGAACTTGTAGGTACCGGCCAGGGCGCCCTGGGAGGCCGGGATGACGACTTCCTGTCCGAGCGGCTTACCGCTCTTGTCGTACCCGGACACCTTCGTCGTGTACGGCTGCCCGTCGACCCAGTGGGTGGTCGAGCTGATGTTGCCCTTGGCCACCGCGCCGGTCTGGCCGATCACCGGGGTGTTGTCGTAGGTCCACTCCGAGATCAGCTTCTTCGGACCCGTCGTGGGCACCTCGGTGATGGTGGTCTTGCGCCCGATCAGGTCGTAGCCGTACTCGAGCGTCGTCCCGCGGTTGTCCTTGGAGGTGACCAGCTGGTCGAGGTCGTTGTAGGTGAAGGTCGACGTGCCACGGTCCGGGTCGACCTCCTTGGTCTTGCGGCCCTGGACGTCGTACTCCCAGCTCCACTTGTTGCCGGCCGCGTCGGTGACCAGGGTCGGCAGCCCGCGGGTGTTGTAGCTGTACGACGTCTTGTCGAAGGTACCGGTCGCCGTCTGGCCCTTGAACTGGCGCAGCTCGATCAGCTTGCCGTCGCCGTTCGTGACCTTCGTGGTCGCCTGCTCACCTTGCTGCGGCTCGACCGTCTCCTCGTTGGCCGAGTTCTTCCGCTTGGTGCTCCACTTGACCGTCTTCGCGGACTTGAAGGTCTCCTCGGTGGTCCGCGCGGCCCCGTCGAACGTGATCAGCTTCTGGGTCGGGATGACGTTCGGGTCACCGTGGAACAGGTCCTCGGTCACCGGCTGCGCGTTCCAGTACGCTCCGTTCTCCTTGACGAGCAGACCCCGGGAGTCGTACCAGCTCTCGGTGACGGTCCGGCCGCCACCGGGGGCGGTCTCCTGCTTCTGCACCGGCCGGAACAGGCCGTCCGACAGCTCGTAGGTCTCGTTGACGCTTCCGTCGCTCTGCAGGCTCTTGGTGATCACCGTGCTGGCGCCGTTGTCGATGCCGGCCCGGTACTCGTACTCCATGTTCGGGATCACGGCGTTGTCGGCCGTGAAGGCCTTGCCCGCCGACTTGCTCTGCTTCGCGGCCGAGCCGGTCCGGCCGGGCAGCCAGACCTTGAGGAGCCGCCCGAAGCCGTCGTACGTCGCCTCGCTGCTGCGGTCGCTCTGGTCCGTGACCGAAACCTCTGCGCCGAAGGCCGGGTCGACCACCGTCGTCGTGGTGTGGCCGTTCGGCTTGGTCAGCACGCGCTGCGTGACCGGTCCGCCGTTGGCCGGGAAGTAGCTGGTCGTGCTGACCGCGCCCTCCGCGTCGATGGCCTTGGTCGCCCGCCCGAGCGTGTCGTACTCCAGCTTCGACTGCTCGTCGTACACGGGCTTACCGGCCGAGTCGTAACTGGCGACGCGATCGGTCTTGGTCGGGTTGCCCTTGGTCGGTACGGCGTTGACGTCCGTCGCACCGTCGAAGTAGGTGCGCTGGTCGCTGATCACCTGCTCCTTGGTGTACGGCTGGTCGCAGGCGGTCGCCACGGCGTACTCGCGCTTGACCAGCTCGCCGATCCCTTCGCCCGCGTTGCTCGCGTACTCGTAGTAGGTGCAGGTGTCGTCGGCCGCGGTGGTGACGTCGTTGGCGTCGTACTTGGACTTCAGGACGCCGTCGTTGTCGTAGTTGTTCTGCGCGGCCAGCTTGCGCAGACCGCCGCCGGCGACGGTCTGGACCTGGGTGTTACCGCCGTTCTGGGCCTGGTAGGCCTTGACCGTGCCCCAGGTCTTGACCCGGGTGGCGGTCGGTGGGGAGACCCACTGGTCGGTGATCGTGCGGTCGACGATCTCGGTGCCGTTCAACGTGGTCTGCTCGCGGGCCTGACCGGACAGCGGTGCCAGGTCGGGAACGGACTTGTTGTTGGAGTCGGTGATGACCGGGTGCTTGATCGTGCCGTCGGACTTCTGGTCGCCGTCCATGCCCTGGAAGTAGCGGGTCTCGGTCACGGTCTGCGGGCCGTCGGAGCCGTCGCCCTTGGTCACGCGAACCAGGCTGTAGCCGCGCCACTGCGACCAGGTCTTCATGCCGATCTCGACGAGACCGTCCTCGTCGTCCTTGCGCCACGCCGGGTTCGACAGGTAGTCGATCTTCATGACGGTCGGCCGGGTGTCGGCCAGCCGGTCGGTCTCGACGACCTGGGAGACGACGTACTTGTTGAACCAGTCGGTTCGCTCGGTGCCGTTGTCGGGCGTCCACTTGAGCGGGTGACAACGCCGGGTGTTCTCGTCGATGTTCGCCGGGACGTCGCCGGTCTTGCAGTCGGCGGGGGCGTAGGTGACCTTGATCTGGCCGCCGGTGCCGTAGTTGACCGAGCTGATCCGGTGCCAGTTCATCGGCGGCTGGTTGTCACCGACGGGGACGATGCGGTTGGCCAGCTGGATGCTGTCGAAGTTGGTCTCCGGCATCTGCGCGGGCTCGCCGGCCAGACCGGCCTCGGTGATGCCCTCCAGCCAGAGCCCGGCGCGGGTACCGTCACCCGGGTCGCGGAAGGACTGCCGCAGGTCCCAGCGCTGGACGTCGCCGAACTTGTTCTCGCCGGCGCGCCAGACCTGGGTGGTGACCTTGGTCAGCCGCTTCTTCGTCCAGAAGCTCGGGTTGAACTTGTTGTTGCAGTTGGTGGTCGAGGTGCATTCCTGGTCCAGCGGCGTGTCCACGTAGTCGGCCGGGGCACAGGTCGCTGACGCGATACAGCGCTCGGTCGTGGTGAACAGCATCTGCGCGACCGGCTTGGTCTGGTAGACGTTGCCGTCGGTCTGGCCGTACTCGATCCGCTTGACGTTGTTGGCCCGCGTGTAGTTGCTGACCTTGGTCGCGGTCATGCTGCGCGCGTAGTTGTTGGTCTCCTGGTCGTAGAACAGGCTCATCGTGTTGCCGTTGCGGTCCACGACGTAGTCGAGGGCCCACTTGTAGGCCTGCGTGCACCAGGAGTCGGCGAACGCCGCCTTGTTGCAGGGCTCACCGGAGTGGTTGCCGAAGATCGGCAGCGTGGAGACTGATCTGGTCTCCGGCTTGTCCGCGGGCTCGGGCTTGTCCCAGCCCGGGAGGCGGTTCAGACCGAAGTAGTACTTGGTGCCGTCCTTGCTGGTCAGCTCCCAGTACTCACCGTCCTTGGCGCCGTTGTTGGCACCGGTCAGGCGGCGGATCGTCGACCCGTCCTCCTGGCGCGCGTGCCACTCGCCGGTGGCGTCGTCCTTGACGAGCTCGCCGCCCGCGCCGTTCAGCGTGAACGTCGCGTTGTCGGTGGCCCAGCACTGGTCGCCGGTCGGGTTCTTGCCGTTGTTACCGGTCTGCTCGGTCTTCGAGCCACAGGACGCGTAGCGGCGCTCGATCGAGCCACCGGGCGCGAACTCGAAGCCCTCACCGACCCAGGACGGCTGGTTGTTGGTGGCCGAGGTCCGGCCGTCGACACCGCCGGAGGAGTAGCCGATGGTGACCTGCGGCAAGGGTCCGCCGAGGGCCGGCGGCGTCTTGAGCGGGTAGCTCCAGCTGAAGTCGCCCGACGAGCCACCGGCGGTCCAGGTGGCCTGCGGCTTCAGATCGGTCGCCTTGTAGTCTCCGGCGCTGCTGGCAGCCACCGCGGCAACGGCGAAGGTGCTTTCGGAAGAGCCCGCCGGAGCAACCGGTACGTCGGCGCTGAGGGCACCGGTCGCGGTCCTGATCGTCTTCAGGAGCTTCGGCGTACAGTCCGGCCCCGGGGCTGCCTTGTTCAGGCCACACGCGGGGAGCTGGAAGACCCTGAGCCGGAGCGCGTAGTCGGCACCGAAGGCGTTGCGGAACTGGTCATAGGCAACGGTCAGCCGGGTCTGCCCGGTCTTCGCCACGTTGTCGGCACGGTTCAGCTTGAGGATGAACTGGTTTCCCTGGCGGCCGAGTGACTCGACCTTCACCTTCGCCGGTACGGCGTCTGCCGCGGCCGAAGCCGTCTTACCGGCGGCCGGTGCGGGAGCGGACAGCCAGATGGGGAGCGCGCCTGCCTTGCCCTTGGCGAGCTCGGTGGGGGAGACCTGCGTGGGCGCAGCGGGCCCAAAGGTGAACTGCGGGTCGGTCGCGGAGACCGCAGGCTGAACCTCGGTGGACCCGGCGGCGGGCCAGCTGACCTCCGGCCGCTTGGTCACGTCCGACTTGGCGCCGGCGTCGACCGGGCGCGGTTTGACCGCGACCTTCTTGCCGGGGACGGACTCCAGCTTGGTGGTGTGGGGTTCGTTGTCCTTCTTGGGCTCGCTGGCAACTGCCTGCGCGGCTTGGCCCTGCATACCGGCTGTCAGCGACATCGCTGCAGCCAGTATCAGACCTGCGCGCGGCAGGGCGAACCGGCGAGATCGCCGGCGACCGGGGTGGGCGGGCATGGAGAAACCTCCGGATGTCGGTGGGGGGACCAGGCAAGGCTGGCATTCGATCTGCGATCCGGCAGCCAATTCGAGGTCGGTCGAAACGTGAGCAGTAGCTGGGCTTTTCCTGCATGATCAAGCAAGTCCCGCCCGCCGCCTCCGAGGGGTTGTCCCACCATGCCGCCCAGCCGTCGTTTGCTGCCCGGATTGCTTTCCCTACTCCTTGCTGTGCCGCTGATCGCTTCTGTACAGGGCGATCCGCCACCGGCGGCAGCCCAGCCGGCCAAGTTCACCAGACCACTGACACCCGAGGTGAAGGCCACCGACGAGGCGGCCCGGACCGGGCGCCGCGTCGAGGTCGCCGACTGGCGCAACGAGACATCAGAGGTCTACGTCAATCCCAACGGGTCGAAGACGATGACCTCGCACGCGATCCCGGTGCGGGTGCGCAAGGGAGCCGGCTGGACGAAGCCGGATGCGTCGCTGCGGCGGCAGCCGGACGGCACTGTTCAGCCCGTCGCCGCGGCCATGCCGTTGATTTTGTCCGGTGGTGGCGACAAAACCCTGCTCCGGATCGGCAAGCCCGGCAGCCGCGTGACGATGGGGTGGCCGAACAAGCTCCCGGCACCGCGCATCGCCGGTGACATCGCCACCTACCCTGAGGTGTACCGCGGTGTCGACCTCCAGATCAAAGTTGCCGTAGACAACTTCTCCTACCTGCTCGTGGTCAAGAACCGCACCGCTGCCCTGACCGACGCCCTCCGCGCGCTGCGGACGCCGTTCGTCGGCGACGGCTTGCGGTTGTCGGTGCGCCCCGACGGTTCGACGACGGCAGTGAACCCGGTGGGGGAGCAGCTGTTCACCGCGCCACCGCCGATGATGTGGGACAGCACGCCGGCCACGCCGCGCCAGGCCAAGGTCGGGATCAAGCTGAAGGCGGGTGTGCTCGAGCTCACGCCGCACCGTTCGCTGCTCACCGACCCGAAGGCGAAGTTCCCGATCTACATCGACCCGTCGCTCAGCGGCCAGAAGGCCGGCTGGCTGCACGTCAACGTCAAGATGGGCGGCCAGACCGGGTGGGGCTACGACACCGGGCAAGGCGCCAAGGTCGGCCTCGCCTACGAGGACCCCAAGCGCAACATGTACCGGTCGATGTTCCTGATGAACCTGACCAATGGTGCCCAGACCATTGCCGGCAGCACGATCAGCGAGGCCATTTTCAGCATCACGCTCGATCACAGCCCGACCGGTTCGGGCACGCCGGTGGATCTGTGGCACCTGAACGACTTCACCACGAGTACCTACATCGACTGGACCAACAACGAGGGGTTCTGGCACGAGCGGGTCAACACGAAGGACGCCGAGTCGTGGCCGCCGCCGGAGGACAAGGGGGTCAAGTTCGATTCGACGCCCCGGATCGTCCAGCTGGTGCAGGAGGCCGCGGACGCTCGCAAGACCACCATCGGCTTCGGCCTGCGAGCACCGGACGAGGGCAACCAGAACCAGTGGAAGAAGTTCAAGTTCGACACCGCCGTGCTGTCCATCACGTACAACACCGCGCCGAAGGAGCCGAAGTCGCTGAACATGATCCGGCCCCGCCCGTGCGGTACTGCTGCCGCGCCGACGCCGATCGGTACCCGGACGCCGCAGTTCTCCGCGGTCGCGAACGACCCGGACACCGGTGACGGCGTGACGACGACGCTGGAGATCGCCAACGCCGCCAACACAGTGGTCTACTCGAGTTCCGTCGGGCCGACCGCTACCGGTGCGGCCTTCTCCTGGGCCGAGGTGCCGGCCGGCAAGCTGAACGAGAACGAGGTCTACCGCTACCGCGCCTTCACGCGGGATGCGATCGTGGCCGGACCGGCCACGAAGGACTGCTATTTCGTCATCGACTCGATCAGCCCGAACGTGCCCTCGATCAGCTCGACCGACTTCCCCGACAGCGTTCGGCGGACTCCGGCGTACAAGACCGGCACCGTCACCTTCCGCCCCGCGTCGGGCCAGGAAGGCGAGGTCGCGGAGTACGTATACGGCTTCCTCTCGGACAAGCTGGCGATGCGGGTGAAGGCCGAAGGCGGTGTGGCCACTGTGCCGATCACGCTGACGCCGTCCGTGGAGACCGGCTCGTCGGACCGCACCCTGTATGTCGCTGCCGTCGACAAGGCGGGCAACCAGAGCGAGCTGACCGAGTCGTGGACCCTCCGGGCCCAGACCGGTGGCGTAGCGCCGGCACCAGTGCGCAACGACAGCAACGGTGACGGGCGTGCCGACCTGAACGCGATCTTCGACCAGGGCTTCGGCCGCACTGCCATCTGGTCGATGCCCTCGGCCGGGGCGAATTTCCACACCGGCGTGATGGAGTGGGACACGAGTGAGGGCGGCAGCTTCGCCTTGACCCGGACGCGCGCCGTACAGGGGGACTGGAACAAGGACGGCCGGGCCGACATGGCCCTGCTCCGCGAAGGCGCCGGTCGGCAGATCTGGCTGTACAAGCTGATTTCCGAAGGCAACCGGTACGACGCCATGGACGCCAGCTGGACGAGCGGGGCGAACGGCTGGCCGCTGAGCACTGCCCGGGTCATCTCGGGTGATGTCGACGGCGACAAGGCCTCGGACATCGTGGTGCAGAACGCGACGCTCAACGGTGGTTTCGAGGTACTGGTGTTCAGGGCCGCGACCAACTTCACCGCTCCGGTCAAGTGGCTCACTTCCGAGGCGACGAACCAGTGGACCCGCAGCACACCGCTGCTGGCCGATCTCAACGGTGACGGCAAGGCCGACTTCGTCAGCATGCGCAACCTCGACGGTTGCCGGACGTCGGTGGAGACGTTCACCTCCAGCGGTACGGCGTTCGCTGCGCCGACGACGGCGTACGACTCGGGTGCCGGCGCCTACTGCTGGGAGAAGAGCAAGGCTGCGGTCGCGGACCCCGACGGCGACGGTCGCGAGGACATCGTGGCGATGTACGACGACAGCTCGAGCAGCACTTCGCTGCAGGTGTTCAAGCCGGCCGGGACCACGCTCACCCGGAGCACCTGGTGGTCGATCTCGAACAACGACCTCGACCTGTCGAAGACGAGCCTGTCCGTTGGTGACTACAACGGTGACAAGAAGGACGACGTAGCCCTGCTGTACGCCGGTGGCACCACGCCGGGCCTGCGGCAGGCGTTCACCCAACTGTCCACCGGTACGGCGTTCGGCGCGCGGCAGCAGACGTGGACGGGTCAGGTCGACGCCGTCACAGGTCCGAAGTTCGAGCTGGAACACCGGGCGTACGACCTGGTCAGCAAGAACAGCAACAAGTGCCTGAACGTCGAAGGTGCGACCGTCGACAACGGTGCGCGCTACATCCAGTACCAGTGCCTGCCCGTCGACCTGAACGCCCGGTTCCGGCTCGATGCGATCGCCGGCAGCGACCAGTACAGCGCTCGCCCGATGCACAGCATGAAGTGCGCCGATGTCGCGAACTTCGGTCCGCAGGACGGCGCCCAGCTGATTCAGTACCCCTGTGGTGGTGGAACCGGTGAGCCGACCGCGAACCAGCAGCTCACCATCGAGTACGTCGAGGGGACGAGTTACGACACCGTCGTACAGGTGCGGTTCGCGCACAGCGGTAAGTGCGCGACGGTCACACCGGATCCCGCGAAGAACGTCACGATCTTCGACGACTTTGCGCCGATCCAGCAGCAGACGTGCGGTCAGCTGAGTACTCAGCAGTGGACGGTGCGTCCGTCGTACAACCAGACGCAGCTCGGGGAGAGCGGCAACGCCCGGTACCGGATCGAGGCCGCGACCTCGCACAACGTGCTCGACATCGCCAACTGCGCCGCGAGTGACGACATCCGGATGTGGGACTGGGTACCGGGCAGCCCCTGCCAGAGCTGGAAGGTGGAGAGCCTCGGCGACGACGTCTACAAGATCGTCGATCCGAGCAGCAACCGGGCGCTCGACATCCGCGGTTGCTCGAAGCTCCTGAAGGGCTACCTGATTGCCTTCCCGAGCAACAAGTCCGAGTGTCAGCGCTGGCGGATCGAGCCCAGTGCCGACGGCAGCTACGCCGTGACCTCGGTGAGTACCGGGCTGGCGATGGACGTCGACAGCTGCAACCCGGCGGCCGGGACCGATGTGATCACCTGGTCCTACCACGGCGGTCTGTGTCAGCGGTGGTACTTCATCAAGCAGTAGAGCGGCAGGGCAGCAGGCCCTGACAACGAAGGATGGCGGTCTCCCACTGGGGGACCGCCATCGGCTCTGTAGGACTTTGGCGCCGCCGGGGCGCGTTTATGAGACCTGGCTTACCGTTCGTCCTCCGTGGAGACGGCGACGGGAGCCGGCTCGAGCCGACCCGTCTCGTCATGAATGGTGACGGCGATGTTGCGCAGCTTGTCCGAGTGCTCCCGGCCGTGGTGGGCGCAGAACAGAAGCTCCCCACCGCTGGTCAGGGTCACCCGAACGTAGGCCTGCGCACCGCAGCGGTCACAACGATCCGCGGCCGACAGGGCCGAACTCGGGGCGAGTGCTGTAGTCACTTGAGGCCTCATCTCATCTAGTTCCGTTCTCACCAGATAGCAACATCCTGACACGCGGATCGCTTCCCGGTAGGGGCAACGCGTCCGAATGTGAGACGAACCACCTGCACCCTTATGACGCATGTTGACGCGGAATCGTTTCTCTTTCGACCGATTTACGTCTCCCAGGCGGTGTCGGGCGTGTTCTATCTCACTTTGCGCCATGATCTGGTCACGGATTGCTGATCTTCGGTGTGTCGTGGACCACGCCCGATCGAGTCCGGATCGATATCTGAGATAGCACCTTTCGTGTTGTCTTGTCAGGTGCCCCGAGTGTCGGGGCCGCTAACAGGTTTTGGGGGTGCCGCCGCATAGGCTGTCCCTCGTAGTGAGTTGGTGAACCAGTGAAGGAGCCCTGTGGCCGCCCCGACGCCTCGTAGTACCGAGCTCGACCCGACGTACAACGCCCGCAACCTGCTCGTCCTCGAAGGACTCGAGGCGGTCCGGAAGCGGCCCGGTATGTACATCGGGTCCACCGACAGTCGCGGCTTGATGCACTGCCTGTGGGAGATCATCGACAACGCCGTCGACGAGGCCCTGGCCGGTCACGGCGACCGGATCGACGTCGTCCTGCACAAGGACGGTTCCGTGGAGGTGCGCGACCGCGCCCGCGGGATCCCGGTCGACATCGAGCCGAAGACCAAACTGACCGGTGTCGAGGTCGTGTTCACCAAACTGCACGCCGGTGGCAAGTTCGGCGGCGGGTCGTACAACGCCTCCGGTGGTCTGCACGGTGTGGGTGCCTCCGTCGTGAACGCGCTGTCCGCGCGGCTGGACGTCGAGGTCGACCGTGGCGGCGTCGTCTGGACGACATCGTTCCGGCGCGGTGTCGCCGGTGAGTTCGACACCGAGGGCGCGGAGGCCGGCTTCACTCCGGCGGTAGGCCTGCGCAAGGCGGGGCGGGCCAAGAAGGGCATGACCGGGACCCGGATCCGCTACTGGGCCGATCGGCAGATCTTCACCCGGGACGCAGCCTTCAACTACGACGAGCTGGTCACCCGGGCGCGGCAGACCTCGTTCCTGGTCCCCGGCCTGGAGCTGGTGATCCGCGACGAGCGTGGTGAAGAGGCGACCGAGGAGCACTTCAAGCACGACGGTGGGATCAGCGAGTTCTGCGAGTTCCTGGCCACCGACCAGCCGGTCACCGAGGTCGTGCGGCTGACCGGGACCGGTCACTTCACCGAGACCGTGCCGATGCTCGACGACGCCGGCCACATGACGCCGACCGATGTCGAGCGCGATCTCGACGTCGACATCGCCGTTCGCTGGGGTGACGGCTACGAGACCGAGCTCCGTTCGTTCGTGAACATCGTGGCGACCACCAAGGGCGGCACGCACGTGTCCGGCTTCGAGCGGGCGCTGGCCAAGAGCTTCACGGCCGCCATGGAGGGCACCCGCCTGCTGAAGAGCGGCGAGGAGCTGATCAAGGACGACGTCCTCGAGGGCATGACCTCGATCGTCACCGTCCGCCTGGCCGAGCCGCAGTTCGACGGTCAGACCAAGGAGGTGCTCGGTACACCGGCCGCGTCGCGGATCGTCGCGAAGGTGGTCCAGACCGAGCTGGAGGCGTTCCTCACCTCGACCAAGGGCGTCGCGAAGGCCCAGGCCCGCGCGGTCCTGGAGAAGGTCGTCGCGGCGTCGCGGACTCGCGTCGCGGCCCGGCAGCACCGGGAGTTGCAGCGGCGCAAGACGGCGCTGGAGTCGTCGGCGCTGCCGGCCAAGCTGGCCGACTGCCGCAGCAACGATGTGGACCGGTCCGAACTGTTCATCGTCGAGGGCGATTCGGCCCTCGGTACCGCCAAGGTGGCGCGGAACTCGGAGTTCCAGGCCCTGCTGCCGATCCGGGGCAAGATCCTGAACGTGCAGAAGGCGTCGGTCGCCGACATGCTGAAGAACGCCGAGTGCGCCTCGATCATCCAGGTGGTCGGTGCCGGCTCGGGCCGCAGCTTCGATCTCGACCAGGTTCGCTACGGCAAGATCATCTTCATGGCCGACGCCGACTCCGACGGCGCGCACATCCGCTGCCTGCTGGCGACCCTCTTCTTCCGCTACATGCGTCCGCTGGTCGACGCCGGTCGTGTCTACACCGCCGTACCGCCGCTGCACCGCTTCGAACTGACCAACCCGAAGAAGGGTCAGGACAAGTACATCTACACCTACAGCGACGCGGAGTACCAGCGGAAGTCGGCCGAGCTGATGAAGAAGGGCGTCAAGTGGAAAGAGCCCCCGCAGCGCTACAAGGGTCTCGGTGAGATGGACGCCGACCAGTTGGCCGAAACCACCGTCGACCCCCGGCACCGGACGTTGCGCCGGATGACCGTCGACGACGGCGAGGACGCGGCCAAGGTCTTCGACCTGCTGATGGGCAACGACGTCGCTCCCCGCAAGGAGTTCATCGTGCAGGGTGCCTACGAGCTCGACGAGAGCCGTATCGACGTCTGACGGACCGGCCCCGGCCGGTCTGCTGCGACCCCGGACAACACCCCAGTCAATCTCCCAAGCCATGCAAGGTGGCGGTCACCGGGGTGTTGCCGCGGTTACGGACGTAGTCGTAGGGAGCCCATTCGCCGGTTGCGGCGGAACGCCATTCGACGAACTTGAGGTCGTCGAGGTCGACCGTGTCCATCGCCGAGTCACCCCGGACGCCCACGGAGAGCAGCACCATGTTGCCGCCGTTGCCGAGGTCGGCCGGTGAGATCTCGAAGGAGATGTCGTGCCAGGCGCCGTCGGACGGCACCGACGCGGTGTGGTCGACGTCGAGCAGGCGCCGTGAGTCCGGGTCCTCGGTGGGGTCGCTGTCGTCGAAGTGGTACGACGTGACCCGCAACAGCGGCGTCGCGCCGGCGGACGCGCGAACCTTGGCACGGACTGTGTAGGTGGCCTGGTCCGGATGGCGGGGCAGTGCGATGCGGGCGACCGGGCGCACGAGTTTCCCGCTGCTGTTGCCGCTGAGCTGCAGGTAACCGGCCTCGCCGAGGGCGCCGCCGCCGATCAGCGGTCCGGTGTTCGGTGGCCAATGCGTTGCCGCGTCCGGGACGCCGTCGGCGGTGTTGTCCTCGAAACGGCCCCAACCGAAGAGGTCGCGGCCCAAAGAGAGGTTCGATGGACTGGACCGGCCTGGTTGGCTGTCGAGCCGGGTCAGGCCGCCGGACGGGATCGCGCCGTCGCTGTGTGGCTGGACGGTGACCGGCACGGGGTGTTCCGGCGGGGCGTTGGCGACGACGCGGGCGGTGCCGTGTTCGAAGAGGAACTGGGCCGGACGGGAGTCCGGGTCACGGACCAGCGGGATCGTCGACACGCTCTGGTCGGGCGCCCGCTGGGCTTGGACGTTACGAAGGCTGTTGGCCCACATGCCGTTCAGAGTGCGCCGGGCCGCTGTGCCGGTGGCGATCGCCGGGCGGTAGCCGTCGATCTCAACCGGCACGAGCCGCGCTTCGATGAGCCGCCGGCCCTCCCAGACCGTGCGCAGGAACACACTGGCGAAGGTGGCCAGGAAGTTCTGGTCGAACACGAAGTTGCCCAGGCTGTAGGCGATCAGGCGGCCCTTGTACCACTCCATGCCCTGCAGGACGTGCGGGTGATGGGCGATGACGATGTCGGCGCCCGCGTCGATCGCGGCCCGTGCCATCTCTCGGGTGCTCTTGGCGGAGGCGGTCTGGAACTGGAAGCCGGAGTGCAGCTGGACGATCGTGAGACCCTTCTTCGGCGACAGCCGCAATGATGCGTTTTTCGTGGCGGTGATCTCGGCCGGCGACGTCTTGGGATTCCACCGTGCCGCGCCGCTGTGCCCCCGCCGAGCGACCCAGTCCTGGAGTTCCGGGTAGACCCGCGTGATCGATCGCCACAGCGCGGCGGACTCGAGCGGCGAGAGTCTAGGTTCGAGCCGGTCGAAGACCTGCCAGGCTGCGCCGATGGTCCTTGCCACGTCGGGTACCTGGGAGCCGAAGTGCCAGCGGCGTGGCTTGTTCTGCCACGCGTCGCCTCCGTGTGAGTGCGCGTAGCTGTCGTTGACGAAATCGCCGTCGACGCTGGTGTAGGCCAGCATCGTGACCTCGTTGCCGTGGATGTTCGTGTGGTAGGCCGGTTGTGGCCGGTCGCTGTCGGACAGCCCGACGATCGGGAACCCGGCCGCGGACAGCGCCTTCCTCGTGTCCGCCAGCCCGGCGTCGGTGAAGTCACGAGTGTGGTTGTTGGCCAGCGAGGGCACGTCGACGCCGAGCTTTTTGAGGCCCTCGATCGTGGCAGGCGGCGACTGCAGGATGAACCGCTTGCCGGGGTAGGCGGTTTCCGGCGGCGCGGAGCTGAGCACCGTCTCGAGGTTGACCGTGCTCAGGTCGGCCAGTCGGAACGCGGGTGCGACCGCGTCGACGACTGCTTCGGCGCCACTGGCCGCGTCGGTGCGGGGTATCAGCGGCTGCGGGGCGTTCTGATACCGGCGGCCGAACATGACGTCGCCTGCGGAGTGCACGACATAACGCTTTCCGCCATGGTCGGACAGCAGCCGCACGGGGACGGTCCGGCCCGCGTCATCGAGGCCGAGGGGCACCGGTTCGGCGAGGTAACCCGGCGCGGACACGATGGCGAGCACAGGGCCTGAGCGCAACTCCACCTGTGCGATTCCCTGGCCGGACACCGGTTTCGGACCGCCACCGGTGTCCACTGTGGCCGCTACCGGAGCGCCGGCTTCGTCAACGACCGACACCGACGCCACGGGCGGGCCTATGGCCGCTGCGACATCGGTGTGGGGAACCGGCCGGGTCACGACAGCCGTCACGGTGACCGCGACGAGCGCCAGCGCGCCCAGCGTCAGTGCGTACCGTTTCTTCATGAACTCAGCGCCCGGACGATGTCCGTCCGCCGCGCGGGGGAGTCCCGCACTGTCCGGCTCATCTCGACGTGCAGGAACACTGTGCCGGCCGCCGCGGCCATCTCGCCCTGCGCGTTCGTTGTGCCCGCCAGCCTGTCGCAACGCTCTGTCCAGGCTAGGCATACGGCGAAGCCCCCTGCTGAAAGCCGGTCGGCCGTCCGGCGCGCCAAGTCGCCCACGAGGGCTGCCCCGGACGAGAGCACGATGTCCGTCGCGGGCAGGTTCCGGTCGTCGAAGCCGTGCAACTGCACCTGGGCCAGCCCCCGTTGCGCCAGCACTGTCGCGATGGCGTGGAACACCGAGGTCGGTTCGTGGGCGACGTCCGCCGCCCGCCGATGCGCGCCCGCGACCAGCAGCACCGCGCCGGGTTCGTGCCGGAACAGGTCGATGCCGACGAGTTCGGTCCGCAGGTCCGACACTGGATGTGGCACCTCCACGGCGACCGACAGTGGTGCCGAGCGGTCGATGACGTACATCCCCCACGCCTGCTCGTTCACCACCATCGTGTACGCGCGCCCCGTCACGGAGTCGACGCCGTCGAGCACCGTGAAGCCGAGGTTGGTGAACTCCGCCGTCTTCCGATGGTTGAGCGCCGCGCTGAAGCCGGTCGCGGTTGCGGCGAGCTCGCCGGATTCCGGCTGGTGGTACTCCTGATTCGCGGACAGGCCCGCGGTGAAGTCGGTGACGAGCGTGCCCAGGTCGGTCCTGGGCGTCGGGTTCTCAGCGACGATCAGCACGGCGACCAGGACGGCGGCTGCCAGCAGGCGGAGCGCGTTGCTGGTCACAGGCGCTTCGCCGAACGGAACGTCTGCGCGTACTCGTTGCCTTCGTCCAGCAGTGATGGGCCGCCGTTGTCGGGAGAATCGCCCAGCACGCGGTGGCGACCGGTGCCGTCCAGGCCGAGGTAGATGCCGACCCGGGCCACACCGCCGGTGCCCGGTGCCTTGGTGAAGAACATCAGGTCTCCCGGCTGCAGGCGCGAGTAGTCGGTGGCCTGCTTGCCGGTGTCCGGCACGATGGGTGTGCCAGGGCCGGGGCCCGCCATCGCCGCCGCCGTCCGTGGCAGCACGGAAGCCTTGCTCTGCAACGGATATCCGGCGCGGTAGCCGTACACCAGCCGAACGAATCCGGCGCTGTCGACTGCGCCTGTGCGGAGGTACTGGTCGTAGTCCGCGTCTTGGCCGAACGTCGCCTGGCCCGCGATGCGCGCGCCAGTTCGGTCACGCACCGTCGGAGCGCCCTTGAGGTACTGCGTCCCGAGCGCGAGCAGGTCGGGAGAGGCGTCGCGTGTCGCGGCCGCCAGCCACGGCTTGAACCACGGCGCTCGCTCGGCGTCCGCCGACCAGGGCTGCGGCGCGAGCCGGACCCAGGCAGTGGTCGTCAACGTGGCCTGGGCGGACCGTGGGTCCGTGAAGGTCCGCGCCGGTCCGTTCAGCGCGACCGTGCGTGAGCCGTCGGTCAGCGTCGCGACCACCGCGCCGCTCGCGCTGGTGACGACCGTCCGCGCCGGGTCGGTCAGCCGGGTGAACCGCTCGCCGACCCGCGGCGCCGGTGCTCCGGCGGCCGAGGCAAGCTTCATGCCGTCCGGGCCCTGGCTCGCGTAGTACACCGCAGCGGTGCCGGACACCGCCAGCACCGTCGCGAGCACGAACGCTCCTGCGCGCATGGGCTTCCCTTTCAAAGTGATGGGCCTTTCACAGTGACGGGACAAGCCCGATGAGGACACCACTGGCGAGCGTGGCGTAGCTGATGAGGCTGACGCAGCCGGTCGCCAGTAGCGTTGGGAGTGGTGGCTGGCGGACCAGCTGGTAGGCAATGAGTCCCGGCACGACGAACCCGAGCGTCTGATGCAGGAACAGCAGCGGCAGGTCGGCCTGGAGGAAGACCAGCAAGGTCGTCTGCAGCACAACGCCGAGCAGGACGACCGCGGCGAAGAGCCGCTTGCCGTAGAGGATCACCAGGCGCTGCAACAGCTTGGTGCCGGCGTAGGTCAGCGCGGTCATGAACACGATGATCGCCGCGCGGCGGTAGTCCTCGAACAGGGTGAGCGCGATCCAGCCGGGCGTGATCATGCCGCCGGGTGACAGGTTGGTGGTCAGATAGCAGACGAGGGAGAGCAGCAGGCCGATGGCCAGGCCGATGGTCGCGACCTCCGGGGCGAGCTCGGCGCCGTTCATCGGAGCTGCCCCGCCGGCTCGGCCGGCAGCTTGGCGAGCTCCTCGACGAGCAGTTCACCCTGGCCGTGAATGTTGCCGATGGCAACCACCGAGAGCTCGTCGTGGTCATGGCCGCTGAGCAGCTCACGGACCAGGTCCTCGGGGGCCCGCCGGCCGCCGAGGTCGAGGATCCGGTCCTGCCACTCCGCGGGGACGGCGGCACGGGCGCTGCGCGTCGGCTCGCCGATGAGCACCACCCGGTCCGGCGAGATGTTGGGGACGAGTGCACCCATCTGCGCGTTGCGCTCGATCCGGTCCGGCCTGCAGTTGATCACCACGTGCACTGGGTCCCCGATCGCGCCCTGGCTGCGTAGCTGGTCGATGTTCATCAGTGTCGACTGCGGGTCGTTGGCGGCGAAGACGTTCGCGAACCGCAACCGGGTGCGCCCGGCCAGATAGCGGTGGACCTGCAGCACACCCGGGTCCGGTGGCGCCGCCCACATGCCCTCGAGCGCGAGTTGCCGGTTGACGTTGAGCAGGTCGGCGACGGCGAGCGCGATCGCGACGTTCTCCTTGAAGGTGATCCAGCCGAAGCCGCGCATCTCCTCGTCGGTGACGGACTCGGGGTCGACGGCGATGAGTTTGCACGTCCGCCGGTCCGCTTCCGCGCGCAGAATGTCCAGCCGGTCCTGCTCGGCGGTGACACAGATTCCGCCCTCGGGCATCGAGCGGGACAGCGACCGCGCGACGTCGTCGAGCGTCGGGCCCATTTCGGTCAGGTGGTCCTCGCGGACGTTGCAGAGCACGCCGATGGTCGACTGGATGAGCTTGCTCTGGTTGATCTCCTGCAGGTCCGGCAGCACGGCCATGCACTCCATCACCAAGGCGTCCGGACGGTAGGCGGCCGCGCGGCGGACGACGCCGATCTGCTCGACGATGTTGGCGATGCCGAACTTGCGGTAGACCGGTTCCTCGCTGGCGTCGGGGTGGATGAACCGGGCGGCGGTGCCGGTGGTCTTCGCAGTGGTGACGAGTCCGCCGCCACGCAGTGCGCCCGCGCAGAGCCGGGTGATCGACGACTTGCCGCGAATGCCGTTGACCAGCACGCGGATCGGGATGCGGTGCAGCCGGGCGTAGTGCCTGCGCTGCTCGAGTATCCCGCCGGTGAGCAGGCAGCCCGCGCCGAACAGGAGAACGACGTACAGGAAGAGCATCTCAGGACCTGCTTGCGGTGAGTAGTTTGGCGGCCGCCGGCTCGTTTCGGCGCACGCCGAGTGCCTGGCGGCAAAGGTCCACACAGGACGCCACGGTGCCGATCTCGTCCTGACGTTGGGGATAGACGGTTTCGGTGCGGTCGCCGGCCGCCACGCGTTCGGCCGCGGCGGCGACCCGGCGCAGCGGGCGGATCACCACAAGCTCGTGCCAGCCGGCCAGGATGACGGCCAGCACCGTCGTACAGAGGGCGGCGGCCCTGGCCCGGTCGCGGATGGAGTCGTCGGCGACGCCGAGCGCGCCGATGGGCTGCTCGGCCATCACGATCCAGTGCAGGGTGGACGCCGGCCCACGCGACGCGATCCAGCGGGCGGCCAGGACGGTGTCACCGGTGACCTCGGCGGATGAGTGGCCGGTGCGCGCGGCGGCGGCCGCTTTCCTGAGCGCCGGGTCGGCCAGCTGTGCGAAGGCGAGGTAGCCGTGGGTGTCGATGATCGTGCGGTCGGCGTCATCGACCACGCGTACCCGCGCGCCGGCCGGCTGGAGCGGCTGGGTGAGCCGGGTGACGTCGAACTCGCCGACGAGTGTCCGGCCGTCGCCGAGCCGGACGTGGGCGTACACCACGGGCAGGCGGCCGCTGGTGTTGTGCTGCTGCAGGCCTTCGGCTGGGGTACCGGCGGGCATCGGGCCCTCGCGCAGGGGCGTCTTGCCACTGCGCTCCGATACCGCACCGGTCTGGTCGACGACGTACACACTGCGGAACGCAGGGTCGTGGACCGTGAGGTTGCCGGCGTTCAGGCGAGCGGCCGCGCGCAGTTCGCCGAGGCCGCTGGTGACGGCGGAGCGGAGCGCGTCCGCGGAGCGAGCGAGCCGCAGTCCCTGCGCTGTCACCAGCGCTGGCGAGACCTCCGCCGAGTGCTGACCGAGCGTCAAGAACATCGTTACGGACCAGCCCAGCAGGGAGACCGTCATGAGGCCGACCGTCAGCCGCGCGGGCATGCCTCGAGTTCTCCGGCGACTGCCACCGCCCGACCGGCAGCGCTCCAGTACCGCGGCTATCCGGCCTACCTCGACAGTCCGGGCTTGGCGGACCGGACCGGTGGCGGTACCGGAGGCCACCGCGAGCGCGTCGTCCCGCAGCCGCCGGATCGGTGCGACCAGGCCGCGGCGCACCAGTATGGTGCCACCGACGGCGAGCACCAGGAGCGCGATCGCCGGGACGAGTCCAGGCCAGCGTGCCGGTGCGGTATCGGCGGGCAACCAGGTCGCTGTGATGACGGTGGCTCCGAGTGCGCCGGCACCGCTGGCGACCGGGGCGTAGGCGACCACGGCCGCGAGCGGGACCGGTCCTGGGGCCGCCGGGCCGGTGAGCACCCCGGGCCCGGTGCGGGCCGCGCTCGCCGCGGTACCGAGGAGGCTGCTCGTTGCGGGGTCGGTGTCCGATCCGACACTGCCGAGAACGGTGCCATCGTCCGCGACGAGCCGAAGGTGCTGACGCAGTGCCCCGCCCGGCGGTGGCAGCGCAATCCGCAGCGCGGTCGACGCCACCAGTACCCGTCCGCCGGGCAGCGGGACGGTGCTGAGCAGCAGTGGCACTCCGCCGGGCGGCATGTATAGGCGCACGGTGGGTCGGCCGAGGTCGGCCCCGGCGAGCGTGTCGACCTGGACCGGTTCGCCGCGTGCGGTGATCAGCGTGCGGGACGCGGCGTTGAGGAGCGCGATTCCGCGGTACGAGTGGTAACCGGCGCCCAGTTTGCTCAGCGCGTGACCGATGTCGACCTGCGAGTCCGCGACGACCTGCAGGCCGTGCGCGGCGGATGTGGCGGAGGCGCCGATGGACCTCGCGAGGGCCTCCGCGTCCCGGCGTTGTGCCGCGGTGACTCCGGACGGCACCACGGGCGTGGGCTCACTGAACAGTGCGGCGATCGGGCTGGCCGTGGTGAGGCCGAGCCCGCAGAAGACGGCTAGGAGGATCAGGAGTACGAGCCCGGCCGCCGAGGCAGCACCCGCGCCGCCGGGGAAACCGGTCTCAGGCAGTTGGTCCCGGAGCCGTCCGGTCCGGCCGCGGGACCTGACCACGGATCTGTCCAGACCGGGAATCGGCCTCGGGGAAGACGTTTCGCTGCGGGCGGGCGGCATGCAGGCTCCTAGAGCGGGCGGGCCTACCGGCCGTCCACGGTGGCGGGAGAGGAGACATAGGCACGTCTCGTCAGGCCCTGGCGTTGTGGGCCGGGAGCCGACGATCGGATGCGCAACTTAATTGGAAAGTTTCTTTACTGTTGGCCAAGAGGATGGTCCTGTCCCGGTGAGTGTGTCAACCCCTCGGCAGCCGCCAGTGCCGATATCGGCTTGTTTCCAATCAAAGGTGGAAACCCTGCTTGTCCGGAAAATAGTTGCTAACGGCAAGCATGTCCGACGGCGATCTGGCCCTGGCCGCGCCGGATAAACTTGCTGGATGGGGCTACCGCGGCTGATCTGTTTCGACCTGGACAACACCCTCATCGACCGTGACTCCGCGTTCCGCGACTGGGCCCGCTGGTGGTCCACCGAGGCAGGCCTGGGCGAGGCGGCAGTCGACTGGTTGGTTGCCCACGACAACAAAGGGTTCGCTCCCCGCCCCGAGCTGTTTGCCGGGCTGCGACACAACTTCGGGGTCGCGCCGACGGTCGACAGCTACGACCGCGAGCATCCGTTGTTCACTCGCGTGGACAGCGCCGTACTGGACGGGCTCGCCCAACTGCGAGCTGCCGGTTGGCGAACGGCGGTAGTCACGAACGGCACGGTCCTGCAGCAGACTCTGAAGCTCGAGCACACGGGCATCGCGACGGCCGTCGACTTCTGGTGTATCTCCGAGGCCGTGGGCATCCGTAAGCCGGACGCGCGGATCTTCGCGCTCGCGGCGGAGGGTGCGGGTGCTGCGCTCGACGGGTGGATGGTGGGCGACCAGCCGGCTCACGACGTCCAAGGCGGCCACAACGCCGGCCTGCACACAATCCTGATCGGCTCCGCCTCAGGACCGCCGGCTCCCGACCATCAGTTCGCCTCGATTCACGATGCCCTCACCCTGCTCCGAACCGTGCCTGATCACCCAACTACCCACCCCTGTGCAGAAAAGTAGCCACTCCCCAGGTCGGACGGCTGGGCTAGAAGGCCGCTCGGAGGACTGCGTGGGCGCCGCGGATGATCGCGTCGCGGTTGGCTTCGTAGGTGGGATCGGTGATGGTGGTTTTGTTGGTGGGGTCGAACGACAGTACGGGGACGTGGAGATGGCCGGCCGGCATCGATGGGTCCTTGAGATCGCGCTGCAGGGTGTTGCGGTAGGCGACCTCGTTGGACAGGTAGCCGCCCCCTGCGCCCTCGGAGGCGATGGATCCTTCGGTGGGGCCGAGCGGCTGCCGGACGGGTGCCGTCTGACCGGCGGGGATCTCGAGGACCGAGGTGTTCACGCGGGTGCGGAACGGGGTGACGTCGGCCTTGGACATCCGGGCCAACGGGAGGCTGGAGGTGATCCACTCCGGGCCGGTCGGCATGCTGGGGGAGACGACCGGTGCGGCGACCGTCCCGCCGCCCCACAGGTTGTTGTTGTCGCCGATCGAGCTGACCGAACGGCGGCGGCCGTTGAAGACCTCCAGGTCGAAGATCCCGACGCGTCCCTGGCTGGCGGTCATCACGAGGTCGGCGTGCTGCGGGCCGCCGCGGTAGTGCGGTGCGAGGGCCTCCTCGACCATCTTCTGGTCGAAGTCGGTGTAGCGCACCGGGAAGACCACGGCCTGGATCTCGTACGTCGTCCCGTTGACCGTCCAGCGTTGTCCGTCGAGCGTGAGCGCGTTCGCGCCGGACGGGTTGCCGATCCGGATGTCCGCATCCAGCGTGAACGGGTCGAACCCGGTCACCAGGATCTTCTTCACGCCGGGAGAGAACCGCGTGCTCGTGATTCCCCGCGATGCGTATTCGAGCGACTTGATCAGGTCGGCGCGTTCCGTCGTACCGACTGCGAAGCGTGGTTGCCACTGACGGACGGCGAGAGCCATCGAGATGCGGGCCCAGTAGAGCCCGCGATCGTCGGTGGAAGGCAGCGCGTCGGCGCCGGAGACCGGATGTTGCGCGCGGTGCACCGCAGTCCGCCAAAGCGCCTCGCCCTGAGCGCGGATCAGCAGCTTGGCGGCCTCGCGGCTCGGCATGGCGCAAAGCAGCCGGCTGAACAGCGCCACCTGCTTGTCGAACCCGGTCCGGCGCAGGATCTCGGCCGGCACGGACGGCCCGCCGGCGATACCGCGGCTGAGTCGCTGCTCTTCGACGGTCCCGGTGATCGTGGCGTCGATACAGCCCGTCGTGACCGGCGTCGCGTGCACGACCGGAGCGCCGGACAGGACGCTCGTCAGGGCCAGCGCACCGACCAGGAGGGAGCGCGGAAATGAGCTGGGGCGGAGTCTCATAAGGCGTATCTATCAGATCCTGGCCTGGAAACCGAGAGATCTACTCAAAGACCAGTATTGTAGACAGTATGCACGACGCTATCGTGGGAAGGCGGTGCTCGCCCTCACCGCCCTTTCCTGAGGAGCAACCGAGTGAGCAGTACGAGCAGCCGCCGCCGTTTCCTGACCACTGCACTGGCCGCAGGCGTGACCCTGACCGCCTGTTCGAAAGGCGCCCCAGCCCCAGCCCCCACCGGTACGACGCCTCCTAGCGGAACGCCGGTGCGCACCGGTCAAGAGGCCTTGGCCCGCCTGGTCGCCGGCAACACCCGTTTCGTCGCCGACCGCGACGAGCGCCTCGATGAAGGCCTTGCCCGGCGAGTCGCCGTGGCGGAGGGTCAACACCCCTTCGCCACGGTGCTCGGTTGCGTGGACTCCCGCGTACCGATCGAGCTCGTTTTCGACCAGGGGCTCGGCGATCTGGTCGTCGTACGGAGCGCTGGTGAGGCTCTCGACCAGTCGGTGATCGGCAGCCTCGAGTTCGGTGTCGCCGAGCTGCACACCCCGCTGCTGATGGTCTTGGGCCACCAACGCTGCGGTGCCCTCGACGCCACCATCAAGGCCCTCGACGCCCACCAACGCACGTCCGAAGAGGCCGGCCAGATCGGCTATCTCGTCGAGACCCTGGCCCCCGCCGTACGACGCGTTGCCGGCCGGCCCGGTGATCGCCTCACCAACGCCATCCACGCAAACGTCGACCTGGTCCTCGCCAAACTCCGCCAGTCCCCAGTCATCGCCCCCCTCGAAACCACAGGCAAGCTCAAACTCGTAGGCGCCTACTACGAACTAGACACCGGCCGCGTGCTCCTCACCTGACCGCTTTGAGCACCCACCAGTCATTCCGCGCCCCCGCAAATGACTGAGCCGTGCTCAAAGCTGACGCGCGGAGCAACGAAAAGCGCCGACCGGGGGGCGGTCGGCGCTGGGTGGGTTAGACGTGTTGGGTGAGGAGGCCGGTGTCTACGTCGTACATGAAGCCGCCTACTAGGACTTCTTCGCCGACCAGGGGGTGTTCGCGGACGGCGGTGACGTCGCGGCGGAGGGCTTCGAGCTGGTCGGGGATGACGTTGATGGGCAGGTAGCCGGCTGGTTTGCCGGCGGCCGCCTCGACCTTGGCGCGGAGCTCGTCCTCGGACATCGCGGCCATCGCGCACCGCGTGTGCGGGATGACCATGATGCGGCGGATGCCGAGCAGGTTCACGCCCAGGACCAGGCCGGTCAGGGTGATCTCGGTGACGCGGCCGCCAGCGCTGCGCAGGACCTTGGCGTCACCCGGCTTGAGGCCCAGCAGCTCGAGCGGGGGGATGCGCGAGTCCATGCAGGTGACGACGCCGACTCCGGCGTGGGCGATACCGTCGAAACCGCCGTAGTGGAAATCGGCGGCGTACTCGGCATTGGCGGCAAGCAGGTCTTCGAAACCGGCGGCGGTCATCGTGTGGCACCTACTGCGGCTACCGGGGTTCCGGCCTTCAGGATCGACATCGCGAACGGCTCCTTTCCACAGGACTCCGGACGAGGCGGATCGGCGGGTGCACTGGTTACAGGCACGGTCCAGGACCGCCCGTCGCGATGCCACACTGTCACGGATTCCAGATCTTCGCCCGCGACAGTGAGGGCGTCCAACGAGAGCTCACCAGTCTGGTGGCGGACGGCGATTTCTGCCGCCTGACCGCGTTTCGTCCACGTGGTGCGGCCACGCAGTCCGGTCAGGAGGGTTTCGCCGCGGTCTGAGGCTGCCAGGACGTCGAGGGCGGTCTTGGCGTTGAGGTGGCCGTGCATGGTGCCCTCCGGCAGCATCACGGCAGTGGGGGAGAAGCGGTGGCCACCGAGGTGGCTGGCCTCCCAGACGCGTCCCGGAGCGGCAATGGCCAGCGCGTTCACCAGCGGCCGGCCGAGGATTGCGCAGCACTCGTCGCGCTTGCCGTTGGTGCAGACCAGCATGACCGACTCCTCCACCGGCACCAGGCCAGGCAGGGAGGCATTGACGGCTTCGCGGTCGCCGCGGGCGATCGCGCCGAGGTCGAGGTTGCTGAGCTGCTCCGGATCCTCCAGATGCGCGCTGAGCAGGAATGTCTTGCCCGGTGCGGTCGAGGCGATGTACACCTGCTGGGCGTGCCCGGCGGGGAACGAGTGCCGTCCCGGCGTCCGGATCAGGCCGAAGCGAACGTCGGCTTTCTTGCACTCGGCATCGAAGCGGCTACCGAACACCGGGTCCAGATGACTGTTGACGACGGCATCGGCGCCCCAGGGCCCGGGTTGCTCCAGAACGACCCAGCCGCTCGCGATAATGGCGGATCCCTCGAGCGGTTCGAGGAGCTGACGGCAGAAGGTCGAGCACAGACCTGGCCGACCGGTCGCGTCGGGTGGAACTCTCACAGCACCACTGTAGGTTAGGTTGCCCTCAGTTCCACGCAATGACCCATCAAGTGTGTATTAAGCCACGTCGGCCGAGCAGTGCGACAGCCAGGATCGCAGCCAGGAAAGCGCACACCGCAGCCCCGGCGAAGATCGCGTGCGATTGTGAAATCGCCGCGTCGCGGAGCGCGTCGATGAAGGGCCGGCAGGTGGCGGGCGCGGTCGGGCAGAGCTCGTTCGGTGACGGTACGTCGTCGACGATCGAGAAGTAGCGGCGGAGCCCGATCGCGGTCAGGGCCGACACGCCGACGAGCATGCCGACCATCCGTGCGACGACCACGAGCGCGCTGACCAGGCCGTGGTGAGGCGGGGGAGTCGCGCCGAGGATCGCCGTGTTGACCGGTGACAGCGCCAGCCCGAAGCCGAACCCACACAGCAGCAGTACGACGGTCGCCCCGAAGTGATCGAGTGCGTGGCGACTCCAGAACGCCATCAGCACGAACATGGCTCCGGCCAGGGCCAGTCCGGCGCCGGTGATCAGCCCGAGTCCGTAGCGCCTGGTGAGCCAACCGCCGACTACAGCACCGACTGGCAGGGCGATCAGGAACCGCACGAGCACCAACGCTGCTTCGAGTTGGCCGCCGCCCTGCGTAGTCCTGGCAAACACCGGTACGTCGACCAGTGCGGCGATGAGTGCGCATCCGACCAGGAAGCTGACAACGAGTGAGCCCCAGGCAGGACGCGCGGTGAGGAGTCCGGAGGGGACGATGGCACGCGGAGTCCGGCGCTGCCAGAACACAAAGGCGACTGCGAAGACGGCCGCGCCGACCAGCAGCCAAGGGCCGGCCGGAGACATCAGCTCACGCTCGGGGTCTGCAGTCGCGAAGGCGAGCACGACTCCAGAGAGCGCGAGAGCGAGCAGCAGAGCGCCCGGTAGATCGACCTGTCGCAGCAGGTCTGTCAGCCGCGAGCGCCGCACCGCGAGGAAGGCCCACAGGAGACCGAGCGCGAGGGCGACAACCCCGATGGGTGTGAGAAGTCTCGACGTACCGGTGAAGGGCACGAAGGGCAGGCCGAGTGTCACGTCGGTTGCGAGGCGTTGAGGCGCGGTCAGCGTGAGGCCGAGCGCCACGCACGCAAGGAGGCCCACGAAGGCAGACAGAGGTGGTGGGCGCAGGCCACGCAGCAGCAGCGCCAGGACGACAGCGACGACCAGGTTCAGCCAGAAGATGTAGCGCCAGTCGGCCACAGCCAGTACGGCGGCGCCCAGCAGCGGCCCGAGGACCGAGCCGAGCTCTTGGACCGCTCCGACTACGCCGAGTGGCAGCCCGCGGCGTTGAGCCGGCCAGAGGTCGGCGACCAGCGCGAGGGTGGCCGGGACTAGCCCACCACCCCCGACACCCTGGAGAAACCGACCGGTCACCGCGGATGGCAGGTCGTACGCCGCCGCCGTGATCAGGGAGCCGACCGCGAACAGCATCAGTGCGCCGACCAGAACCGGAGTGCGCCCGGCGACGTCCGCGATCCGGCCGATCAGCGGCAGCACCGCGATGTAGCCGAGCAGGAATCCCGAGATGATCGGGGCCGCCCGCTGCAGCTGGTCCGCGGACAGCCCGACCCCGGACATCAGGTCGGGCAGCGCGAGAACAACGACGTACGTATCGGCGGCCGCGAAGGCGACCGCGATCGATGCGAGCGTGAGCTGGGCTCTCGGCCGGGTGGCCGCTGGGGAGCTCACTGGGTGGCTCACTACGGCTTGGTGATCGTGACTTGTTCGCCGTACTTGTCGAAGGTGATGTCGTAGCTGCTGGTGGCGCCGTCGTAGAACGGGCCGGAGATGGTTGCCGAGACCAGCTGCTTGGAGTCCTTGTCGAGCTTGAAGCTGCTCGGGAAGTCCAGGTCGGCCGGGGCCTTCGGGAAGATCCCCTGCAGGGTCTTGCCCTGAACCGAACCGGTGATCTCGGTCAGGACCTTCGAGCCGTCGCGAGTGTCACCCTTCACCTTCGGGTCCTTGAGCGCCGGCAGCACCGATGTCAGGCCCTTGGCCGGGTCGAGCAGAAGTGCCGGGTCCGGTGCGCCGAAGCCGGTCAGCTGGTCGGCGGTGAGCTCGACGAACTGGCCGGTGAACGGCAGCTTGGCGTAGACCTTCTTGTCGACGGCAACGACCTCGGAGTCGATCGGCGAGCCGCCGGTCCGGATCGTGAGCTTGCCCTTGAAGGCCGGTGCGTGGGTGGCGACGCCGTCGCCGCTGGCCAGCGTCTGGGCGCTGTCCGGCAGGTCGCGGCCGGTCAGCACGATGTGCACGCTGGAGGCCTCGTCGATCGCCTTCTTCGCGGCCGCGAGCTGTGCGACGGCGTCGTCGGGCTTGCCGGCGTCACCGCCGGAATCCTTCTTGTCACTGCAGCCGACGAGTGCCAGAGCGAGCACTGCGCCCAGCGCGACGATTCTCTTCATGGGGGTCAGCCTGCCAGGTCGGCGGCCAGAGCCGCGATCGGTTGGGCCACCGGCACGCCGGAACCATCGCGCCGCGGGTCGATCGGCGGCAGGTCCACGGGGGCGCCGCTGCTCGCGCTGGCCTTGACCGGGGCGTTGCCGATGAAGGCGAGCAGCAGCCCGTCCTCGCCCTTGAGCAGCCGCTGGCAGCGGACACCGCCGGTCGCACGGCCCTTGCCGGGGTACTCGCTGAAGGGCGTCACCTTGACCGCGCCGACCTCGGTGCCCGGGAGCGCCGAGTTCGAGCCGCCGATCGTGACGACCTGGGCCTCGCGACCGGGCTCGACGGCACCGAAGAAGACCACCTTCGCGCCGGCGGTGAGCCGGACACCCGCCATACCACCGGCGGTGCGGCCCTGAGGCCGGACCACAGCGGCGGGGAAGTGCAGCAGTTGCGCGTCCGAGGTGACGAAGCACAACTCCTCTTCGCCGGTGGTGAGCTCGACAGCGCCGACGACCTGGTCGCCGTCGTTGAGCCGGATGATCTCCCACGCGTCGCGGTTGCTCAGATGATCCGGTACGACGCGCTTCACCACGCCGGTCGCCGTACCGAGCGCGATACCGATCGACTCGGGATCCATCGTCGTCAGCGCCAGCGCCTTCTCACCTGGCTCCAGCGAGACGAACTCGGCGATCGGTGCGCCACCTTGCAGATTCGGCGCGGCGGCCGTCGTCGGCACGGCGGGCAGGTCCAGCGAGTCGAGCCGGATCAACCGGCCGGCGCTCGTGATCAGACCGTACTGACCGCGGGCCGTGCTCTTGATCGAGGAGACGATCGCGTCGTGCTTGGCGCGGCCCTCGGCGGCGCCGAACGGCTCGACCCCGTTGGTGCGGGCCAGCAGCCCGGTCGAGCTCATCAGGATCCAGCACGGGTCGTCGGTGACCTCGAGCGGTACGGCCGCGGTCTTGGTCGCGCCGGACGACTCCAGCAGCACCGTACGACGGGGGGTGCCGTAGGTCTTGGCGACCTCGGCCAGCTCGTCGCCGACCGTCTTCTTCAGCAGCGCCTCGTCCTCGAGGATCGCGGTCAGCCGCTCGATCTCGCGCTCCAGCTCGGCCTTCTCGGTGTCGAGTTCGAGCTTGGAGAACTTGGTCAGCCGGCGCAGCGGCATGTCCAGGATGTAGTTGGCCTGGATCTCGGACAGGTCGTAGATGTCGATCAGCCGGGTCCGGGCCGCGGCCGCGTCGTCGCTGGTCCGGATGATCTGGATGACCTCGTCGATGTCGAGGATCGCGATCAGCAGACCGTCGACGATGTGCAGCCGGTCCTGCGCCTTCTTGCGGCGGTGCTCGCTGCGACGGCGGACGACGTCGTACCGGTGGCCGAGGTAGACCTCGAGCAGCGTCTTCAGGCCGAGCGTGCGGGGCTGGCCCTCGACCAGGCAGACCGCGTTGATCGAGAACGAGTCCTCGAGCGGGGTCAGCTTGTAGAGCTGCTCCAGCAGCGCCTCGGGGACGAAGCCGTTCTTGACCTCGATCACCAGCTGGGTGCCGTGGGTGCGGTCGGTCAGGTCCTTGACGTCGGCGATGCCCAGCAGCTTCTTGGACTGCACCAGCGTCTTGATCTTCTCGATCACCTTCTCCGGGCCGACTGTGTACGGCAGCTCGGTGAAGACGATGCCCTTGCGGCGCGGGGTGACGTTCTCGATCCGGGCGGTGCCGCGCATCTTGAAGCTGCCGCGGCCGGTCGCGTAGGCGTCCTTGATGCCTTCCAGGCCGACGATCTTGCCGCCGGTCGGCAGGTCCGGCCCGGGGATGAAGCGCATCAGGTCGTCGAGGTCGGCGTCGGGCTTCTTGATCAGGTGCCGCAGCGCCTGGATCACCTCGACCAGGTTGTGCGGGGCCATGTTGGTGGCCATGCCGACCGCGATCCCGGTGGCACCGTTGACCAGCAGGTTCGGGAAGGCGGCCGGCAGCACGGCCGGCTCTTCCTCGCGGCCGTCGTAGTTCGGCCGGAAGTCGACGACGTTCTCGTCCAGGCCGTTGGTCATCGCGATCGCGGACGGCGCCATCCGGCATTCCGTGTACCGCATCGCGGCGGGACCGTCGTCGAGCGAACCGAAGTTTCCGTGCCCGTCGATCAGCGGCAGCCGCATCGACCACGGCTGTGCGGTCCGGACCAGGGCGTCGTAGATCGCGCCGTCACCGTGCGGGTGGTACTTACCCATCACTTCACCGACGACGCGGGCCGACTTCACATGGCCGCGGTCGGGGCGGATGTTGTTCTCCGCCATCGAGAACAGGATCCGCCGCTGGACCGGCTTGAGCCCGTCGCGCGCATCGGGCAGCGCCCGGGAGTAGATCACCGAGTAGGCGTACTCCAGGAAGCTGGTGCGCATCTCGTCGGAGACATCGACGTCGAGGATGCGCTCCTCGAAGTCCTCGGGCTCGGCAGTGGTACTGGAACGGCGTGCCATACGGGTGAACTGCTCCTCGGTCGAACGGTGGCCCTCATTGTCGCTGGTGAACGACAGTTTCCTGACTCACGACCCGCAGGATGTAGGAGGTCGGAGCCAAGGCGGACCCTACCGCGAGGGTCAGACAGAGTCCGCCGATCCCCAGCAGGATGCCCCAGGGAACGGTCACCGGTACGTCGGCCACGCCCGCGGTCATCGCGTGCCGGATGAGGATCCCGACGGTGACAGTGATCGCCGTACCGAGGCTGAGAGCGACCAGCCCGACCAGCGAGGACTCCCACAGGACCATCCGGCGGATCTGGTTCGGGGTGGCACCGAGGAGTCGCGACGTGACGAACTCCTGCCGCCGCTGCAGACTGCCCATCAGCAGGGTGTTGGCGATCGCGATCGCGCTGTAGAAGGCGGCCGGGCCGAGCAGCAGGACCAGCCCGAGCTGGTTGCCCTGCCGAACGCCGTCGGCCTGGTCAGCCTCCCAAGCAGTCGCCAGTACGGCGTGCTCTAGCCGCGTGACGAGTTCAGTCGGGTCGACGCCTGGTGCGGGCTGGACGAACAGTCGCTCCGGTTTGGCGGTGGGGTTGTGCTGTCGGACCAGGTCGAGGGGGAGGAGGAAGTCGGGGTTCACGCCGAGACCGTCCGGCACGATGGCGACGATCCGCAGCTTCACGGCCTGGTGGTCGAGGAACGTCGCCGGAACCTCATCGCCAACCTGGTAGTGCTCGAACCCGGCCATCTGTTTGCTCACCGCGACCGTGTTGCCGGTGAGCTGGCTGAGATCGCCCGAGAGCGGTGTGAGCGCTCGGGTCTGGGATGCGATCGCCGGGTCGATCCCCTCGGCGTCCTCAAGCTGCGCATCCTCGGCGCCGGCGCGCACGAACTGCACTGGCAACCCCGCATCCACTGCGCCAACCCCTGACACGGTCGGCATGCTCTGAGCAGTCACGACGATGGGTGCGCGCAGGGTGTCGCGGATGGTTGCGGCGGCACTGTCGGCGGCGAAGCTGAGGCTCAAGACCATGGAGCCGGCCACTGCGGAGATCGCCAGGATCGGCGCGGCCAGCGAGGCGCTGCGGCGTGGGGTCGCGATCACGTTGCTGCGGGCGAGCCGCCCGCTCACGTGCGTCCAGGCGACCAGGGGCATCGCCCACAGCCGTCCGAGCAGCGGGACGATGAGCGGCGCCAGCAGGGTCAGTGCGACCACCAGAACCATCGGGGTGAACATCGACAGCGGTACGACGCCCTCACCGCTCGACGGCCGGATCAGTGCCAGCATGGCGATCGCCCCGGCCAGGAACAGCAGTCCGAAGATCACTCGCACCGGACCGATCCGTGCTGACTCCAGCGACGCCTCCCGCAGCGCATCGATCGGACCGACCCGCCCAGCGCGCCGAGCAGCGGACCGTGCGCCGAGCATCGCGACTACCAGCCCGATGCCGACCGCGATGGCCAGCGGCACCCACGGCGACGCCGGCTCCAGCTTCACCGGCGCAAGCTCCGTGTACGACGCCTGGCTGAGCAGCAGGGGAGTAGCTAGCTGGGCCAGGAGCGCACCGGTGAGCGAAGCAGCCACAGCGACCACCAGCGCTTCACCGATGATCATCCGCCGGACCTGTCGGGGAGTCGCACCGATCAGCCTGAGCAACCCGAGCTCTTGCCGCCGCGAGGCGACGGCGAACGCGAAGGTGCTGGCGATGACGAAGATCGTGATGAACCCACTGATCGTCCCGACCAGGCTGAGGACGACCTGCAGCCCCGACACGTCCTCACCGGACATTGGCACCTTCACTGGCCGCGGAGCCGCGTCAGCGTCCCCAAGCGTCGTGACGGTGATACTCACGAGGTTGGCGGTGCCATGCGCGATGGTCGCAGCGGTAGCGGTCGCAGCCAGCCCGAGCAGGAATACGCCCACCGCCAGCGCCACGAACGAACCGGCGTACAGGTGTCTGTGGCGCCGGATTGTCTGACTGCTCAGGAAGAACATCAGCGCTCCAAATCGCTCATGGCAGCGGCGATCTGGCCCGGTGTGCCGCGGTCGAGGTGCCCGGCGATCAACCCGTCGGAGAGGAAGACCACGCGTTCGGCGTACGCCGCCGCCACCGGATCGTGGGTGACCATGACCACCGTCTGCCCGGCTCGATCAGTTGCCTCGCGCAACAAGCTCAGCACCTGCCGGCTGCTGTTGCTGTCCAGCGCGCCGGTCGGCTCGTCCGCGAAGAACACCGACGGCCGCGTGATCAGCGCGCGGGCGATCGCCACTCGCTGCTGCTGTCCACCGGACAGCTCGGCCGGCCGCCGCTTGACCTTGTCACCCAGCCCGACCTGCTCCAGTACGGCGTGAACCTCGGCGCGCTGCGGGCGCTTACCGGTCAGCCGCAGCGGCAACGCCACGTTGTCGTACACGGTCAGCGATGGCAGCAGGTTGTACGCCTGGAAGACGAAGCCCATCTCCTCGCGCCGCAGCTTGGTCAGAGCGACCTCACTGAGCCCTCGCAGGGTCACACCGCCCAGTACGACGACACCTGTCGTCGGCTGGTCGAGTCCGGCCGCACACTGCAGCAGGGTCGACTTGCCGGAGCCAGACGGGCCCATCACCGCAGTGAACGAGCCCCGCGGGAAGTGGTAGGTGACGCCACGCAGGGCGTCGACCGCCCCGGCCTTGGAGCGGTAGGTCTTGGTGATCCCGTCGAGCACCAGTGCAGGTGCAGACTCCGGTACGACGCTGGGGTACGAGGGCGCTGTTGCGGTCATGGAACCAGCCAACCGCTGGATGGCCCCGCGCACGCGGGCTTACACAAGAGACCCGGAGTAGCGCGCACGCTACCGCTCAGGAGGCCGCACCGGACCTAGGGTTGGCGGCGTGGAGAGACCAATGACGGGCTGGCAAGCGCTGGCATCCCCGCGCTTCCTGGTGTCGTCGTGGCCGTGGCGTGCGTACCTGTACCTGTTCACCTCGGTCCCGGTCGGTCTGGTGACCATCTGCGTGCTGATCGGTCTCGCGGCGACCAGTGCGGTGCTGAGCCCGATTGTGATCGGCATCTTGCTGCTACCGGTGTTCCCGCTGACCGGTGTGGTGATCGGCCGGGCCGAGCGCTGGCGGGCTGGGCTGATGTTGCTGGACGGCATCAAGAGCCCGCATGCGGTGACACCGGTGTCGCTGACGCTCCGGGAGAAGCTCAAGTTCCGCCGCCGCGAGCAGGCGTCGATGCGGGAGCTCGGCTACGGCTTCCTGCTCGGTCTGCTGGTGTGGCCGTTCAGTGCGGCTGTGGCTGGGATCAGCGCCACGGCGCTCGGGATCACCCTCGTCAGTCCGATCCTGGCCGACACCGAAGAGGTGGGCATGGGTCCCTGGACGCTGGACACGGTTGGGGAAGGGCTGCTCTTCGCTGTCACGTTCGGTCCGGTGTTCTACGTGGTCAGCTCCTACCTGGTCGGCGTACTGGCTGCGGCGGAGGCGTCGCTGGCCAAGGCGATGCTCGGCCCGCGACAGGAGGAGCTACAGCGGAACGTTGCCGAGCTGCGCCGCTCACGGCTGGACCTGGTCGACGCGTTCGAGACCGAGCGGGCGCGGATCGAGCGGCACCTGCACGACGGCGTACAGCAGCGGCTGGTCGGGCTGACCATGACGCTGGGGCTGGCTGAGCTCGACCTGCCGGAGGGGGAGGGGCGGCGGCTCGTGGTGAAGGCGCACTCCGAGGCGGAGGCGGCGCTGGCTGATCTGCGGGAGGCTGTGCGTGGCATCCACCCACGAGTGCTGATCGACCTGGGCCTGGAGGCGGCCATCAGGGAGGTGGCCGACCGCAGTCCGCTGCCAACCAGCGTCTCGGTGACGCTCGACTCCCGGCTGCCACCGCCGATCGAGGCTGCGGCGTACTTCGTGGCCAGTGAGGCGCTGTCCAACGTCGCCAAGCATGCGCAGGCCAGGACCTGCCAGGTGTGGGGCCGGCGAGAGGGTGACATGTTGGTCCTCAGCGTCACCGACGACGGTGTGGGTGGCGCGACGGTCGGTGCGGGCAGCGGATTGACCGGGCTGGTGACCAGGTTGGACGCCCTGGGCGGCACACTCGTCGTCGACAGCCCACCCGGTGGGCCGACCCGACTGCGAATGGAGTGCCCGTGCCGACTCGGCGACTGAGCATTGTGCTGGCCGAAGACTCGCTGCTGCTGCGTGAGGGACTGGCCAGCATTCTGGATCGCGCCGGGCACGAGGTACGCGACAGTGTGGGCGACGGGGACACCCTGCTCGCAGTGGTCCGCAAAGAGCCGCCGGACCTCGTCATCACCGACGTACGGATGCCGCCCGGGCACAGCGACGAGGGACTGCGCGCGGCTGCCGCCATCCGCGCTGAGTTCCCGACGATCGGCATCGTGGTGCTCTCCCAGTACGTCGCCGATGCCTATCTGTCGTCGTTGCTTGAGTCAACGACCGGTGGGATCGGCTACCTGCTCAAGGACCGGGTCGGTCACGTGGCGGAGTTCTTGGAGTCGCTGGACCGCGTGGCGTCCGGTGGCACGGTGGTCGACCCTGAGGTGGTTCGGCAGTTGCTCTCACGACGCCGGAACGACGGACCGCTCGCTGCGCTGACTCCGCGGGAGCTGGAGGTGCTGGGGCTGATGGCCGAGGGCCGGGTGAACGGCGCGATCGCGCAACAGCTCGTGGTGAGCGAGGCCGCCGTACGGAAGCATGTCGGCAACATCTTCGCCAAGCTGCAGCTGGACGACGGACTGGACCGCCGGGTCTCCGCAGTGCTCACGTATTTGCGTGGCTGAGGGACCATTTGGGTATGGACGCTGACATCCGGAAGATCCTGGCCGACTGTGACACATGGGCTGTGGTCGGGCTGTCGAACAACACCGACCGAGCGGCGTACGGCGTGGCGCGGTTCCTGCAGGGACAGGGCAAGCGGATCGTGCCGGTGCACCCGTCGGCCGAGGCCGTGCACGGGGAGCAGGGCTACGCGAGTCTGGCCGACATCCCGTTCCCGGTGGACTGCGTGGACGTGTTCGTGCGGTCCGAGCTGGCCGGTGAGATCGCGGACCAAGCGGTGGGAATCAATGCGCAGGCGGTGTGGTTCCAGCTGGGTGTAGTGGACCAGGACGCCTACACGCGCACGACCGCGGCGGG
The DNA here is from genome assembly GCF_004349055.1 of Kribbella antibiotica. Taxonomy (GTDB): domain Bacteria; phylum Actinomycetota; class Actinomycetes; order Propionibacteriales; family Kribbellaceae; genus Kribbella; species Kribbella antibiotica. The sequence goes on along the minus strand of NZ_SMKX01000004.1, from coordinate 20,495 downwards.
ACTCACCATGGTGATGAACCACTGCCCGGCGATCGAGTGGGCGCGTCTCGGTCCTTCGTGACGAATTAGGGGCCCGGCATGTTCTCGATCGACACGTCCACCGACTTCGGCAAGCGGATCAGCAAGCAGCTGGAAGACGAGCGAGTGGTCTGGCTGACCACCGTCGGCAAGTCCGGAACACCGGCACCGAACCCGGTCTGGTTCGTCTGGCACGAGGGCGACCTGCTGATCAGCAGCCAGCGCCACAAGGCCAAGCTGCACAACATCACCGCCCAGCCCCGGGTCAGCGTGCACTTCAACGCCACCCACGGCGGCGGCGACGTCGGCGTCATCTCCGGTACGGCGGCCATCGACGCCGAGCCGCTGTCTGGCGAAGCGCTCGCGATCTACAACGCGAAGTACAGCGACGACATGGCGGGTCTCGGATACACCACCGAGCAGTTCCACTCGGAGTACTCGGTGGTCATCCGCATCACGCCGGAGAAGCTCCGAGGGTTCTAGTTCAGGTAGCCCTCGACGGTCGAGGCCGGGCGGGCCTCGGCGGTGTCGGGGTTCTCGCCGAACTCCCGCTTGGCGCGGCGCTGGCGCAGCAGGTCCCAGCACTGGTCCAGCTCGACCTCTAGGGCCTTCAGGCGGTCGTGCTCCTCGCCGTCGCTGATCTCGCCGGCAGCATGTTTGCTGCGGAGCTCGTGCTCCTCGGCCACCAGGGCGTCGATCTTGGTGAAGATGTTGTTGTCGGTCATGAGGAAACGGTACGCCCGTCCGGAAGCTGCGAGCGGGAGAGCAGCTCTGTGATGGTCAGAATGGCGATCGTTTCGGCGGCGATCAGCCCGATCAGTACGACGAGCTGGAGCGCGGCCGCGGCGGCGGGTGAGGCGCCGCCGAGGACCATGCCGACGAACGCACCGGGCAGCGAGACGAGCCCGACTGTGCGGGTCTGATCCAGAGCCGGTAGGAGGGCGTCTCCGGCGACCGGGCCGACGACGAGCTTGAAGGCGTCGCGGGGGAGCAGGCCGATCGACAGACCGGCCTCGAACTCACCGAACCGGGTGCCGTACTCGCTCAGCACCCGGCGCCCGGCCAGCGTGGTGGCGGTCATCGCACCGCCCACGATGATGCCGCCCATCGGCAGGATGGTGCCTGGATTCCGCGGCACCACACCGGGCAGGATGAGGATCAGCAGCACGCTCAGAGCACCTGCGCCGATCGCTGCACCGCAGTACATCCACTGATGCCGTACGACGGCGGTCTGGTGTAGCCGGCGCGTACTGGTGAACGTGGCGACGCCGAACATCAGCAGCACGAAGGCGATCGCGCCCAGCGTGTGCTGCAGCGCGAACCCCATCACCAGGCCGACCGCCGCCAGCTGCACCACCGCGCGCAGCGCCGCGGTGACGATCCCCTTGTCATGGCGCAGGCCGGCGTACCGGGAGCCTGCGACACCGATCACGATCAGCAGCGGCAGGACGACAACCGCAGCGAGGCCAAGTCCGGGATGGAAGGACATCTGCCCATTGGAACACCACAGGATCTAATGACAGGTCTAGAGAGCGCTCTCTCGGCAGCGGTTCCGCCCGACCGTGGACGCGACCAACGCAGTCCGGCGCACACCGGTGACTGTGCTGCCGCTGGTCGTCGACCCGCAACCGGGCGCGACCCTGCCGGAGCTGCGCACTGTCGGCGTCCAGGTGTCAGGTGACGACGGCACCACCTGGCAGCCCGCCAAGGTCGTCCGCACCAGCACCGGCCGTTACCTCGCCGTCTTCGAGACCCCGAAGGACGCGAAGAACATCTCGCTCAAGGGACACGTCGTCGACAAGACAGGGACCGTCACCGACCTCACCGTCATCAGCGCCTACCTACTGAACTGATCGGAAGTCTGCCTCGTCGTACGCGTGCTCGGTGGCTTCACCTGACGACACCTTCGCGGCCTCGTCGGTGCGGAGTTCTACGCGGCGGATCTTGCCGGAGATGGTCTTCGGCAGGTCCGCGAACTCGATGCGGCGAATGCGCTTGTACGGAGCCAGGTGGTCGCGGCAGAACTGAAGGATGTCGGCTGCGAGCTCACGGGTGGGCTCGTGGCCGGCGGCCAGGACCACGTAGGCCTTAGGGACCGCCAGACGGACTGGATCCGGTGACGGGACGACTGCGGCCTCGGCTACGGCCGGGTGCTCGATCAGGACGGACTCGAGCTCGAACGGCGAGATGCGGTAGTCACTGGCCTTGAACACATCATCAGAGCGCCCGACGTACGTGATGTAGCCGTCGGAGTCCCGGCTGGCAACATCGCCGGTGTGGTAGTAGCCGTTGCGCATGGCCTCTTCAGTGAGCTCAGTGGCGTCGCGGTAGCCGCGCATGAGCGGGACGGGCGGGGGAGCGAGCTCGATGCAGATCTCTCCGTCGTCACCGATCTCATCTGTGGTCGGGTCGATCAGTGCGATCGCATAGCCCGGCAGCGGACGCCCCATGGAGCCGAGCTTGACCTCTTGGCCGGGCGGGTTTCCGATCTGCGCAGTGGTCTCGGTCTGGCCGTAGCCGTCGCGGATGGTGACGCCCCAAGCGTTGCGGACCTGCTCGATCACCTCAGGGTTGAGCGGCTCACCGGCCGAGATGCACTCCCGGATGGTGACCTCTACGGCGGACAGGTCCGCCTGGATGAGCATCCGCCAGACAGTCGGCGGTGCGCAGAAGGTGGTGACGCCATACGTCTGGAGGACGCGCAGCATCTTCTCCGCGTCGAAGCGCGCGTAGTTATAGAGGAAGACAGTCGCACCGGCGTTCCAGGGCGCGAAGACGTTGCTCCACGAGTGCTTGGCCCAACCGGGCGACGACACGTTCAGGTGCACGTCACCGGGCTGCAGACCGATCCAGTACATGGTCGACAAGTGGCCGACCGGATAGCTCACCTGCGTGTGCTCAACCAGCTTCGGCTGACTCGTCGTACCGGAGGTGAAGTACAGCAGCAGCGAGTCGTCGGCAGCGGTGTCCACGTCTGGCACAGGACCGTCGTACGACTCGTAGTCGTCGTAGTGCAGCCAGCCGTCGACCGGCTCCCCGACAGCGACCCGGATGCAGTCATCCGCGATCCCGTCGTACCGGCTGGTCTCGCCGCTCGCGGTCACCACCGCGCGAACGTTGCCGCGGGCAATCCGGTCGGCTAGATCAGCGTCGGTGAGCAGTGTCGTGGCCGGGATCATTACTGCGCCGGCGCGGATACAGGCGAGCATCGTCTCCCAGAGCGGTACGACGTTGCCGAGCACGATCAGCACCCTGTCACCCGGTTTCAGCCCGGCCTCGGTCAGCCAGCCGGCGATCTTGCGGGACCGCTCGGCCAGCTCGGCGTACGTGCGCGAGTTGACCTCACCGTCCTCCTCGAGGATGGTCAGCGCCGCCACCTCGGCCTGCTCGACTGCGAGCGCGTCGAACCAGTCCCGTGCCCAGTTGAACCGCTCGAACACCGGCCACTTGAAATCCCGGTATGCCGTCTCGTAGTCCTCGCGGTAGGCCACCAGGAAGTCCCGCGCTGTCCGGAACTCGCGCGTCACCTGCGCCGTGCTCTGCTCGGTGCTCTCGACATCGCTCATGTCCCGCACATTACCCATTCAGTACGAGTACTGAGCCTGCGATCACGAGCGGTGTGAGGGTGAGGCCGCGCCACAGGAAGGACCACCAGCTGATGGTGACCCCGGCCGCCTTGCAGCGAGCGCGCCACAGCAGGGTGGCCAGTGAGCCCCACAGAGTGAGCAGACAGCCGGTGTTGACGCCGATCAGCAGCGCACCCATCCGCTGCGGGTCGGCGGCCGCGACGGGCTCCATGGCCAGGTAGGCGGGGAGGTTGTCGAACAGGTTGGCTCCCAGCGCCGCCGTGGCACTAAGACGCAGGTCAGAGCTGGTTCCGGCAACCTGGCGAAGCACCTCCTCCAGACCGTGATCGGTGAGGAAGGCAACGACGGCGAACAGTATGACGACGCCGACAACGAGCTTCGCCGGGATGAGCCGCCAGTGCAGCTCACTGCGGCGGCGGACGGCGAACAACACGACCAGAATGAGCGCACCGATACTTGCCGGCCACGCGACCTCGATGCCCGACACAAACGCCGGTCCGAGCGCTACGCAGACACCGGTCGCCGTCCAGAACAGCACCTTGTCCTCAACCGCCGGAGCCGCCGGTACGTCGTACGAGCGGCCGAGGTCTTTGTAGAACAGCGCCGCGAGCACGACGACCGTGATGACGATCGCTGCGATCGCAGGGCGCCAGCTGACGGACAGGTACGACGCATCCAGCTGGCGGAACTGGTGCAGCGCGAGGAGGTTCGTGAGGTTCGACACCGGCAGCAGGAGGGACGCCGTACCGGCTAGCCAGACCGTGGTGAATGCGAACAGCTTCGGCGGGATGTCGAGCTGCCGGGCCATCGCCAGGACAACCGGGGTCAGCAGGACCGCGCAGGTGTCGAGGGAGAGCACGATGGTGAGCCCGGTGGCTAGCACGACTACCAGGAGCCAGAGCCGCCAGACCCGCCCACGAGCCAGGTGAGCGGCCTCGCGGGCAGCCACATCGAAGACCTTGGCCTTGTCGGCCAGCTCGGCGATGACGGTCACTGCGATCAGAAACACCAGTACTGGTGTGATCCGCTCGACCAATTCGCCGTCTCCTGTCAGATGTGTTGAGTACGCTGACTAGGTGACCTCGCCGGATGACACGTCAGCTGGACAGCTTGCACAGTATGCCGTGCAGGCTCCGGCCGATTACCCGGTGGACTTCGAGGCAGATGTGGTCCTCCGCGACGGCGCCACAGCGCGCCTGCGGCCGATCACGCCGAGCGACGCCGACCTGCTGGTCGAGTTCTACGCCCGCGTCTCGGAGCAGTCGAAGTACTACCGGTTCTTTGCCCCCTACCCCCAGTTGTCCGACCGTGACGTGGCGCGGTTCACCCAGGTCGACTACCACGACCGGCTCGCGCTGATCGTGACCGTGGGCAACGAGATGATCGGCGTCGGCCGGTACGAACGAACAGGCCGCCGTACGGCGGAAGTGGCGTTCCTGATCGAGGATGCGCACCAGGGCCGGGGCCTCGGGCAACTGCTGCTGGAGCACCTGGCCCAGGCGGCCCGGGAGAACGGGATCACCCGGTTCGTCGCCGAGGTGCTGCCGGACAACCGCAAGATGATCACCGTCTTCACCGAGGCCGGCTACAAGGTCGCGCGCGAATTCGAGGACGGCGTGATCATGGTCGAGTTCGACATCGCGCCGACCGACACGTCGTTCGGGGTGATGCAGGCGCGCGAGCAGCGGTCCGAGGCGCTGTCGATCGCGCGGCTGCTGACGCCGGCCAGTGTCGCGGTGATCGGCGCGAGCCGGCGCGAGGGGACGATCGGGAACGCGCTCCTGCGCAACCTGCGCGACAGCGGGTTCTCGGGCCGGATGTACGCCATCAATGCGGACACCTCGGCGGAGGACTTCGAGGGCGTTCCGGTCTACCCGACCATTCGCGATGTGCCGGACACGGTCGACCTGGTGATCGTGGCGATCCGCGCCGACAAGGTCGCCGATGTCGTGCTGGACTGCGCCGCGAAGGGCGTGCGCGGGCTGGTCGTGGTCTCGAGTGGGTTTGCCGAGGTCGGTGACGAGGGGCGCAAGCTGCAGCGGCAGCTGGTTGGACTGGCGCGCTCTTATGGCATGCGGGTGATCGGGCCGAACGCCCTCGGGCTGATCAACACCGCGGCGGGTGTGTCGCTCAACGCGACGCTGTCGCCGACGATGCCCAGCCGCGGGCGGGTGGCGTTCTTCTGCCAGTCGGGTGCGCTCGGGGTGCCGATTCTGGCCGACATGGCGACTCGTGGCGTTGGACTGTCGAGTTTCGTGTCGGCGGGCAACCGGGCCGATGTCTCAGGCAACGACCTGATGCAGTTCTGGTACTCCGACGAGGCGACAGAGGTCGTGCTGCTTTACCTGGAGTCCTTGGGTAACCCACGCAAGTTCAGCCGGGTCGCGCGGCGGCTCGCCGGGCGCAAGCCGGTGGTGGCGCTGAAGTCCGGGCGCGCGACGCAGGGTGTGCCGGTAGGCCAGCTCGTACGGCGGAGCAAGTTGCCGGCTGCAACGATCGATTCGATGTTCCGGCAGAGCGGCCTGATCGGCGTCGACACCACGGGTGAGCTGTTCGACGTGGCTCAGCTGCTCGCGCACCAGCCGTTGCCGAAGGGGCGGCGGGTCGCGATCGTCAGCAACTCCGATGCGCTCACTTTGCTTGCTCTGGACACCATGGCCGAGGTCGGGTTGCAGGTGGCGGGGGAGCCGCGCAATCTGAGTCCGGATGCGGCGGCTGCGGACTTCGGTGCGGCTCTGGCTGAGGTGTTCGCCGATGAGCGGGTGCACTCGGTCGTGGTCATCTACACGCCGCCGGTGCAATCAGGCGGCGCCGAGGTGGCCGCCGTACTGGCTGCTGCTGCGGCGGGGTCTGACAAGCCGGTGGTGTCGACGTTCCTCGCCTCGCGGAGTGTGCCTAAGGAACTGCAGGTCCCGGATGGCGACGGGGGAGCAGCGCGGGGGTCGATCCCGTCGTTCCTCAACCCGCAGTACGCCGTCGGTGCGCTGGCCAAGGCGACCCAGTACGCGGAATGGCGCCGGCGGTCGGATAGCGGCGTACCGGATCTGCCGGATGTGAACACGTCCGGTGCTGAGGACTTCGTGGCCGAGTACCTGCAGCGGCATCCGAAGGGTGCTGATCTGGACGACTCGGATCGGCAGCTGCTGTTGAGCTTCTACGGGATCTCGGTCCTGCCGGCGTTCCCCGTGCTGAGCGCTGATGAGGCGGTGGCGCGGGCGGCGGATCTTGGCTTCGAGGTGATCCTGAAGGCGACCGCTGAGCAGTGGCGGATGCGCCCTGACCTAGCGGACATCTGGCGCCACATCCACGACGAGGACGACATGCGGGCTGCCTGGGGCGAGATGACGCGCACCTTCGGGGTGGCTTCGGATCCGGGGCGCGCGCAATTCGTCGTACAGAAGATGGCGCCGGTCGGAGTTCCCGTGGTCATCTCGGCGCTGGAGGATGTCTCCTTCGGCCCGGTGGTCACGTTCGGCCTGTCCGGCGTTGCCACGGACCTTTTGGGCGACCGCTCCTATCGCATGCCGCCCTTGACCACTCGCGACGCCGCCGAGATGGTCCGCGAGGTCCGGGCCGCGCCGCTGCTTTACGGCTACCGCGGCACCGATCCTGCAGATATCGCTGCGATCGAGAACCTCTTGCACCGCGTTTCTCGCCTGACCCTCGACCTGGAAGAGGTCGTGAAGCTCGACCTCCGCTCCATCCTGGTCGCAATCCAGGGGGCGACCGTGCTGGACGCGGCAATCCGCATCGCCCCGAACGAGAAGCCCCGCCAAGACACCCCCGTACGCCGCCTCACCTGAGCCCCGCGCTCCCTGCCGACTGAACCCACCGGGCGCGGGACCGACTGAACCCACCGGGCGCTGGAATCTTGCGTCGAGTGAACCCAGTGGGCGAGTGAACGGGATTGTGCTCGTCGAGTGTGCGGACCGTGTCGCCGGTAAACGTTTGCTGGCGACACGGTGCTTCCACTCGGCACAGTGGGTTCACTCGGCGAGCGCCCTCGGGCGTGGGGGAGGGGGAGGGCGCGGCGAGTGGCGCCACCCTGTGTGGTGAGTGGGGGAGCGTTGAGTCGAGTGTGAGAGGCGGGTTGGCTGCGAGGGGTTGCCGGCGGCTCAGTCCTCACGCTCAGTGGTTGAGCAGAGCGGACCGCCTAGAGAGGCTCGAAGTGCTTAACAATGCGCTTTGTACAAGAGCTCTTGAGTAACCGCTGGAGAGCGCCGCTATTTTCGTAGGGAAAGCAAAAGCATCAGTCGCGGCGGTAGATGCTGTCGGTTCGGGCGAGCAGTTCGGCCTCGACCAGTTCGCGACGGAGGGCCGCGTGGTCGGGGTGCCAGCGGTTGAGGAGTTCGTTGACTTCGGGCTCGGGGTAGTCGCGACCGGGCTCGAAGGTGGTGGCGATGTGCTCCAGCACGACCTGCAACTTCTCCGGGTGCGTCGGGAAGTGGGTGAGCCGGCCGTCTCGGATGAACGCCTTGAGGACGGCGTCCCGCTCGGGGTCGTCGTCGAGAGGCGTCCAGGACGGACGCTGAGCTCGGACGGCGTTCTTGAAGGCGTCTTCATCGGCTTGTAGCGCAGGGGCGGCGGTGATGAGGCCGGACTTGATCAGCTTCTGGAGGGCCTTGCCGACTGTGGCACCAGATAGTCCAGTTGCGCCGGCGACCTGGTCGGGGGTGGTGGCGCCGAGGACTACGGCGGAGTAGGTACGCAGTCGGGAGGGCTCGGCCAGTAGACCGCAGAGCTGATCGGTATTCATTGCCAAAGAAGCCATAACAGCCAAGCTAATGTCGGTGGCAACCAGTTTTCTGTGTGAGGAGCGACGATGCAGCCAGGTCCGCACAACGCGATCACCGATGTCCCGGGGGTCCTGGTCGGACAGGTTGAACGCGTGGATGCGCCCTACCTGACCGGTACGACGGTTGTCTACGTGCCGACCACCGCAGTCGCCGGCGTGGATGTGCGCGGCGGTGCGCCCGGCACGCGTGAGACTGACCTGCTCGACCCGGTGAACTCGAACCCAGGTGTCAACGCAGTCGTGCTGACCGGCGGCAGTGCCTACGGCCTCGACACGGCCGGCGGCGTGATGCGCTGGCTCGAGGAACGCGGCGAAGGGATCCGCGTCGGCGAGGGCGACAAGGACGTCGTACCGATTGTTTCCACCGCAGTGATCTTCGACCTCGGCCGTGGCGGTGGCTTCCAAGCTCGCCCCGATGCATCGTGGGGGACCGACGCGATCGCCCAAGCCTCCGACGGACCAGTTGCCCAAGGCAACCATGGCGCCGGGGCCGGCGCGCGGGCACGGTCGCTCAAAGGCGGTGTCGGCTCGGCGAGCGTCCGGCTCGACGACGGTACGACGGTCGGTGCGCTGGTGATCGTCAATGCGGCGGGCTCCACGGTTGACGCGGACGGTGTCCTGCACGGCGTGCGCTACGGACTCGGCGACGAGTTCGCCCACCTGCAGACCCCCGCCGAACCACCGCCGCCGGCAGCGCCCGGCCGCAACCTGATCTCCGGGCCGGCGATGAATACGGTGATCGCGGTCGTGGCGACCGACGTACCGCTCGACAAGGCGGCCACCAAACGGATGGCGATGATCGCGCACGACGGCCTGGCCCGGGCGATCGACCCGATCCACACCCTCGTCGACGGCGACAGCATCTTCGCGCTCTCCACCCGCACCGACGACGGCCCCCGCCTGAGCGTCACCGACCCGACCGCGCTCGCCCAACTGGAAGGCGTCTACGCCGCAGCAGCCCGCACGCTCACCCGCGCCATCGTGCACGCGATGCTCAACGCGGAGACCGTCGATACCCCGAACGGCGCAATCCCCAGCTACCGCGAGGCGTATCCGTCGGCCTTCCGAACCGCCTAAGCGCCGATCAGCACGCCGCCGATTCAGCTGAGGTTCGATGCCGGTACGGCGGTGCATGGTTGCTCGCCGCTCCGGACAAGCCGGACACGTTGTCTGTGGCTGGTCGCCGCGGCGGCCGCGTTACATAAAGAGCTTGGCTGAGCCCGGCGCGGGGCTGAGGTACTGGCGAGGTCGGCGATCGCGTGACCGCCGATTGAGGTGCTCGCTATGGTTGCGGCCGGTAGTGGGGAAGCCTGGAAAGTGACCCGCCGCTGTGGTGAAAAGCGCTGACAAGGAGGGCTGGGGTCCTGCCGCGCTCGGCTGACCGGTCCACCTCGTTGATCGGTGCTTTTTCGCCGCCTGCCCGTCCACTTGTCGGGGGTTCGTCGGCTGGGTGGTGGGCTTGAACAAGTAGTTACCTGTCCCAGCCCACCACTTCTTGTTCAAGCCCCCGGCTGTTGGCCCGGCCAACCGCGCCGGCGCTCACTACGCGTGAGTTTTTCGGCGTATAGACCCGAAAAATCCCCGCGTAGTGCGAATCAGCGAGCGGATCCCCCGATAGGACTCCCCGGCGCCCGACTCGTCGGGTCTCCGGGCGGGTTGGGGAGCGAAACTGACCTGGAACGACCGGTAAAGCTCCCCAGCCCCACCCACCAGCCCGCCTGGAGAGCTGGGTGGAACGTTTTGTGCAAATGGCGACATGAAGTTTCCACACTTGGCGCTGCTTTTCGACCTCAGCCATAGCGGGTACCTCAAGCAGCGGTCACGCGATCGCCGGCCTCGCCAGTACCTCAACCACCCGCCGGGCCCAGCCAAGCTCCTTCTCTAACGCGGCCGCCGCGGCGACCAGCCACAAGCAACGTGTCCGGCTTGTCCGGTGCGGCGAGCAACCACCCCGCCATACCGGAAGCCGAACCCAACAGCGGCCGATCAGCGGCCGAAAACCGTGGGCGCGGAACCTGCGGGGCGTGCCAGAATCCGGGGCATGTTGGTCCGGTATCCACGTCCCTTACAGCCCGGTGATCGCGTTGGCGTCACCTCTCCTTCGAGTGGTGTCGCGAAGGAGCTGCGACCGCGGCTCGACGTGGCATTGCGCGCCGTTGAGGACCGCGGCTACGAGGTGCTTGTCGGCGACTGCATGGACGGCACTGGTCACGTCAGCGCATCGGCGGCCGAGCGCGCCGCTGAGTTGATGGCGATGTTGACCGATCCTGCCATCCGCGCGGTGGTCCCGCCCTGGGGTGGGGAGACCGCGATCGATCTGCTCCCGCTGCTGGACTGGGATCGGCTGCGAGCGGCTGAGCCGACCTGGCTGGTCGGGTTCTCCGATCTCGCAACGATCATGACGCCGCTGACACTGCTGACGGGCACCGCGACGATCCACGGCAACAACCTGATGGATACGCCGTACCGGGTGCCTGAGGGTCTCCTGTCCTGGCTCGACCTTGCCGCCGCACCGGCCGGACACCGGTTCACTCAGACACCACCTGGTGAGTACAGGTTCGGCGGCTGGGATGACTTCGCAGCCAACCCCGAGGTCGACGAGTACATCTACAACGCGGACGGTGGCTGGGTCAGGCTGGATGCGGAGGGCGACGTCGACGTTGAGGGTCGCCTGATCGGCGGTTGCATCGAAACCCTCTGCAACCTCACCGGTACGCCGTACCTGGATGTCTCGGGGTTCGGGCCCGCGCTGGTCTATGTGGAGGCGGCCGGTGATGAGGCGTTCACGATCTGCCGCAACCTGCACGGTATGCGCCTGGCCGGCTTCTTCGACACGGCGACCGCGATCCTGGTCGGCCGCACGTCCGCACCCGACGCGAGCTCTCTGACGCAGCACGAAGCCGTTCTGGACGCACTCGGCTCGTTGAACGTCCCGATCATCGCCGACGTGGAGTGCGGTCACGTGCCGCCGTTCCTCCCGATCGTCAACGGCGCTCGCGGCCGTCTCGTTCACACGGCGAGCCGCAGTGAGCTAACCCAAACGCTCACCTGACGTACGACCCAAGTACTACACGGCTGCGTCGAACGAGCACCGGAAGGCGATGCCAAGACAGGTCTGTAGGCCGACGAATCGCGGGCTGATTCACGGAAAGCTCGTCAGTATGAGCTTCCAGAGTCCCCAACTCGCATCGCAGGTCGTCCTCAGTGGGCACGGCCTGGTCAAGTACTACGGTCCCGTCGTCGGTCTGGCGGGCGTCGATGTCGGCGTTCGCGCCGGTGAGGCGTTGGCCGTCATGGGCCCGAGCGGCAACGGCAAGACGACGCTGCTGCACGTGCTGGCCGGCATCCTCACCCCGGACCAGGGGGAGGTGTGGCTGGGCGGCGAGCGCGTCGACCAGTTGAACGACGCCGCCCGGACCGTACTGCGCCGTCGCCGCCTCGGCTTCGTCTTCCAGGACAACCAGTTGCTGGCCGAGCTTCCCGCTGACGAGAATGTCGCGCTGCCGCTGATGGTCGACGGCGTTAGCCGCCGCGATGCGATCGGCCGGGCCCGTGCGACGCTCGCACAGGTCGGACTGGCCAATGAGGTCGGGCGGCGGCCGGGAGAGTTGTCAGGTGGCCAGGCGCAGCGCGTAGCGATCGCTAGGGCGCTGGTTGGCGAGCCGCAGGTGGTGTTCGCCGATGAGCCGACTGGTGCGCTCGACGCGACCACTGGTTCGCAGGTGATCGACCTGCTGATCGGTGCGGCGACGCACCGCGGCGCTGCGGTTGTGGTGGTCACCCACGACAACTCGGTCGCCGCGCGCTGCCACCGCACCCTCACGATCGTCGACGGCCGCGTGCACGAGTCTCTCGGAGCCACCCGATGAATCCGATGACTGACTTGGGCCTGCGTTTCGTACGGCGGCCGGGCCCCGGCGGCCGATCCGCCAACCTGGCGGCGGTCGGTGCGACCGCGATCGTCGCGCTGCTGGTGACCTTCTTGATCGCGGGCTCGCTCGGGATCTCGCACCGCTCGGACCGGATCGGCTGGCGGGGTGGCGATCAGGTCGATGCCAGTACGGCGATCGGTGCGACGCGGGAGGTGCGTGAGCAGCAGCTCAACGGGCAGCACCTGGTGCAGATCGACCTGACCACTCTCAAGCCGAACAACGCACCCCCGCCGCCGGGACTCGACCACACGCCCAAGCCGGGCGAGGTGTTCGTCTCTCCGGAGGTGGCGAAGCAGTGGTCGAGCTTGAGCGCGAAGTTCGGGCTAGACAAGCCGACCGGCATCATCACCGAGGAGGGCCTGTCCTCACCGGAGGAGTTGGTCGTCATTCACGGTGTGGACAAGCTGGACACCAAGTACCCGAACTACGTCGACACCTGGCAGACCACGCAGATGGACAACCGCCTGTTCGGTCTGCTGATCGCAGTGGCGTTCGGCATCGTGCTGGTGCTGTTCCCGCTGCTCAGTCTGGTTGGCCAGGCCGCAGGTGTGGCCGCGAAGCGCCGTGAGCACCGACTGGCCGCACTGCGACTTGCTGGTGCGACGAGGGGTCAGGTGCTCTGGCTGAGCGCAGTAGAACAGGCAGTGCTCGGTCTAGCCGGTGCTGTGGTCGGACTTCTGGGCTACACGATCCTCACGCCACTCATCGCGCAGATCCCGCTCGGCGGCGGCCGCTGGTACGTCGCTGACATCGCACCGAACTGGTGGACCGCGCTAATCGTGCTGGGCGCCGTCCCGGTGTTGTCGGTGCTCAGCGCGATCATTGGGCTCGGTCGAGTCAGCATCACGCCGCTGGGCGTCGTACGGGGCCAGACGCGGAAGGCGACGAGCTGGCTGCGGCTGGGGTTCCTGATCATCGGTCCGGTCATGCTGGCGGTGCTGGGCATGGAGGCAGCGGTGGTGCCGCTGCTGATCGCGATCGGGTTCGGTGCACTCGCCGTACGGATCATTGGTCCTTTCGCTGTCCAGGTGCTCGGCAAGATGCTGGCCAACCTCTCTAACGGACCGGTGGGGCTACTGGCCGGCCGCCGGCTCGCAGACGACCCGAAGGCGGCCTTCCGGCCGGTTGCGGCGCTCGTGCTGAGCGGATTCGTCACTGGGTTCATCTCGGTGTTCATGCCGGGTGGTGACGGTGACCCGAGCTGGCAGGACATGCGGATCGGTGTCGCACTGCTGATGGGCCTGGTGTTCGTGACCGCGGCCGCCTCCACAGCCGCCGGTGCAGTCGGTACGGCGCTCGACCAGGCCGCACCGGCCAGGGCGCTGCGCCGCTCGGGTGTGCCGCTGACCGTGATCGAGCGCGCGGCGAGGCTCGCTGCCCTCGCACCGGTGGTCGGAGTCGGTCTGCCGGTGGTCGGTTTCGGGGCCTTGTGCGGCCTGGCGCTGAGCGGCGGTCAGATCTTCACCGAAGGGAACTCCGGCATCCTGCTGCTGATCGGGCAGATCGTCGTCGGTCTCTTCCTGGTGGCCGCGGCCGGCATGGCCGGTGCCCCGGTCCTGCGGAAGGCAAGTGCGAACTGATCGCGATTGTCCACAAGGTGGAGCCACAGTTGTCCACAAGGCATCAACGCAGGCGGCAGCCCACGTGCAAGGATGAGGGTATGCGTGACCTGAATACACCGGAGCTCGTCGACGCCTCCCCGGAGCTGCGCAAGGCGATCGACCACTGTGGCTACTACCCGGACGTCGTGACGGACTCGCTCGCGATCGCCATCGCGAGCGAGCCCATCCGGGCCTTCGTGCTCCAGCACGAACCGACCTTCGACCGCGACGAGGTCCGGCGGCACATCACGATCCTCGCGCTGACCCCGACCCGGCTGATCGTCGGCCACACCGACGAGCACGCGGCCGACGACCTGATCCGGGCGCCGTACGCGTCGACCTCGACCGAGGCCATCCCGCTGTCGCGGGTGAACGCCGTGGTGGTGAACCGAGTGGTTCCGAATCCGGCTGGTTATGCGTCGGGCAAGAACGACCCGGCGGTCTCCGGCGGTGGCGAGGTCGTGCTGACGATCGGCTGGGGGATGGTGAACCGGATCGACCTCGAGCCGGCTGTCTGCGCCGACCCGAACTGCGAGGCCGATCACGGCTACACCGGATCGGTGGCCGCTGACGACATCTCGCTGCGGATCAGTGCTGCGGCCGATGGCCCGGCCGGTATCCAGCAGGTGCTGGACTTCGCTCGCGCGCTGTCCTTCGCGACCACCAAGTAGTGCCGTGATCGAGCCCGTTGGCCCGCAGTACGGCGGTGGTGCGCTCGCCGACGTGCTTCCGTCGGTGGCCGCTGCCCTGTCGGTCCCTGACTTCAAGAACACCCTCGAGCTGCCCCCAGCATCCCGGTACGCCGTTCTGCTGTTCGACGGTCTCGGTTGGAATCTGCTGAAGCGCTATGCGGAGTCCGCGCCGTACCTGTCGTCGCTGTTGTCGGCCGGGCGGAGCCTGACGGCTGGCGTGCCCTCGACGACTGCGGTGAGCCTGACGAGTCTGGGGACCGGGTTGCCGCCGGGCGCGCACGGGATGGTCGGCTACACGTCGATCGTGCCGGAGACCGGTGCGCTGCTGAACGCACTGCAGTGGGACGCACCTGTCGACCCCTGGAAGTGGCAGCCGCACACCACGGTCTTCGATCGGGTCGCTGCGGCCGGTGTGGTGACGCGGAACGTCAGCAAGGTCCGCTTCGAGAAGTCCGGGCTGACCCGGGCAGCGTTCCGGGGGAGCCTGCATCGGGGTGCGGATACCGTTGAGGACCGGTTGGATGCGACC
Organism: Kribbella antibiotica; assembly: GCF_004349055.1. Taxonomy (GTDB): domain Bacteria; phylum Actinomycetota; class Actinomycetes; order Propionibacteriales; family Kribbellaceae; genus Kribbella; species Kribbella antibiotica. Next base: position 5,341 of record NZ_SMKX01000004.1, on the reverse strand, counting down.
AGGTTCGCGAGCCGCGAGGGCAGCTCGTCTCTGACGTATGTCTACGATTCGCAGCTCGACTACACCGGTCACGGCCATGGCTGCGACTCACCGCAGTGGCGCGCTGAGCTGGTCGCGGCTGACGCGTTTGCTGCGCAGGTGCGAGCTGCGTTGCCACGCGACGCCGTACTGGTCGTGGTTGCCGACCACGGGATGATCGACGTCGCCGCGGAGAACCGGGTCGATCTCGACAACGAGCCTGAGCTCACCGACGGGCTGCGGCTGATCGGTGGTGAGTCCCGCTTCAGACACCTGTACTGCGTTGATGGCGCGGTGGACGACGTCTTGGCGACGTACCGGGAGCGGCTCGGTGATCGGGCGCTCGTGCTGAGCCGCGAGGAGGCGGTGGCGCGCGGGTGGTTCGGCGCGGTCGAGGATCGGGTCGCACCGCGGCTGGGTGATGTCGTGGTTGCTGCGCTCGGCCCGCTGTCGGTGGTTGCGAGCCGCCGGTTCCCGCAAGAGGCCGGGCTGATCGGGCTGCACGGCTCGCTGACGGCCGACGAGATGGAGATTCCTCTTCTCGTCGACGCCGGTCGGTAGGTCAGAAACTCCAGACGTTCCAGAAGAAGGTCGCGCTGGCGACCTTGGCCTCACCATCGCGAGCAGTGACCGTCACTTTGTAGCGGCCGGCACCAGGCGTCAGTACGCCGGTGATCCAGCCGCGCTCGGTGTTGATCTCCAGGCCCGGGGGCAGGCCGGTTGCGCTGTAGCTGATGTCGCCGGAGCCGCCCGCGCCCTTGATCAGCAGCGGCACGGCCGGGATCCCGCCGACGCCGAGCTGCTCGCCCGGCTTGGTCACGGAGATCGCGCCCTTCGGCTGAGCGGGCGCCGCGCCAACGGCCTCGGCTGCGTCGACCAGACCTTCACCGAAGTAGGAGTTCTTGGTGGCCGGGCCGATGCAGCCCGCTGATGATCCGGCCGGGCAGGCGACGTCGTTGGCCTGCTCACCGAGCTTGGCGCGGACCTGCTCGGGCGTCAGCTTGGGGTCCACGCTGCGCAGCAACGCCGCAACTCCGGCTACGTGCGGCGAGGCCATCGACGTACCGGTCATGGCTGCGTAGCCGCCGCCGGGGACGGTCGAGTAGACGTTCTCGCCGGGGGCGGTGACGTTGATCTTGTTCTCGCCGAAGTTGGAGAAGCGCGACTTGGCGCCGGCGGCGTCGACGGAGGAGACCACGACGACATTCGGCAGCTCGGTCGGCAGGCTGAGGCAGTCGTTGGTGACCGGCCGCGGCGCCGCGGTGGTGTCGTTGGGGCTCGAGTCGTCGGTGGCCTTGTTGGCCAGGTCGTAGGTGTCGTTGCCGGCCGCGGCGATGTTCACGACACCCTTGGAGTCGGAGTAGGCGACCGAGCGGCGGACCGCCTCGGCGATCGCGTCCTGGTCCTGGTTCGACGGGCACAGGAACAGCCACGGGTCGACGTAGTAGCTGTTGTTGGTGACCGAGACGCCCTTGTCGGCGGCGAACATGAACGCGCAGACCGTGTTCTCCGGGAAGAACAGGTCGCTGCCGTCCTCGGCGACCCGGATCGACGAGACCTTCACGCCCGGCGCGACGCCGATCACGCCGACTCCGTTCTTGGCGGCCGCGATCGTGCCGGCCACGTGCGTGCCGTGGTCGGCGACCGGCCGCCAGGCGCCGGGCCGGGTATCGGCCTTTCCGTAGGCGCACGACGCCGACTTGGTGGCGTCGAAGTTCGCCTTCAGGTCGGCGTGCTGGTCGTCGACGCCGGTGTCGAGGACGCCGACGGTGATGGCCTTTGAGCCAAGGGTCTTGGTCCAGGCCCGGTCCGCGCCGATCTGGGTCATGTCGCCGCGATCGGTTTCAGGCGCCGTACTGGCTGTTTCGACGCTGGGCGCCGGGACCAGCGGGTTCGCGACCTCGGCCGGCAGATCGCCGGTGCGGGTCGCGCCGACCTTCTGTACGCCGGCCGTCCCGCGGACCTTGGTTGCGAAATCGGCGTTGCTCGAGTGCGCGACGATCACGCCGATGGCGTCGTACGCGGCGTAGACCGTGCCGCCGTTCTGCGTGATCGCGGCCGCGGCCTCGGTGGTCTTGGCCGGTTCGGTGATCACGAAGTACGCCCGGAGCCCGGCCGTCGGCGCCGCCATCGCGGGCGTCACGAGACAGGACGCGACCGTCAGCACGACGGCAAGAACAACCAGCAGACCTTTGCGCACGGTCCATTCAAACCGTCCCGACGCAAATACCCAAGCCGAGTCCATCCCTCGTCGACCGAAACACAGGCCGCTGCTGCCGGCGCGATACCGCGTCGGAACCGCCCGAGACACCCCCCGAGGTGCGCGCGGGGCGGTTGACTTGGCAGGATGATCGCCCGTGGCTGAACTGCTCTACTTCACCGGGACCATGGACTGCGGTAAGTCCACGCTGGCGCTGCAGATGGATCACAACCACAAGGCGCGTGGTCGCCGGGGTCGGATCTTCACCAGCAACGACCGCGCGGGGGAGGCGGTGTTGTCCTCGCGGCTCGGGCTGGTCGCCGAGGCGATCGAGGTGCAGCCCGATTTCGACTTCTGGGACCACGTGGTCAACGAGCTCACCCAAGGTGGGCGGATCGACTATGCGGTGTGTGACGAGGCGCAGTTCTACAGCGCCTTGCAGATCGAGCAACTGGCACGGCTGGTCGACGAGTTGCAGATCGACGTCTTCTGTTTCGGCATCCTGACCGACTTCCGGGCCACCTTGTTCCCGGGATCCGCGCGGCTGGTCGAGCTCGCCGACCGGATGGAACTCCTCCAGGTCGAGGCCCTGTGCTGGTGCGGCGAGAGGGCAACCCACAACGCCCGTACGATCGGTGGCGAGATGGTGACCGAAGGCGAGCAGCTTGCGGTGGGCGACATCGAGAGCAACGCCACCGAGATGGCCTATGAGGTGCTTTGCCGTCGGCACCACCGTCGTCGGCTCACGCAGGCCCGAGCCCGCGCCACCTTGTCACCCGAAGTCCTACCGTTCGGAGGAGCCCAGCTGTGAGCAGCCCCCTGATCACCGTTGACGAGTTGCGCGCCCTGGAGCCGCAGCCCGTGCTGATCGACGCTACCTGGAACCTGGCCGGCCCACCCGGCCGTGAGGCCTACGACGCCGGCCATCTCCCCGGCGCCTACTTCGTGGACCTCGACACTGACCTCGCCGGCCCACCTGGGCCGGGGCGCCACCCGTTGCCTGATGCAACTACGGTCACCGCGCTGGTACGCCGTACTGGTGCTTCGGCGGGTTCGCCCGTCGTTGTGTACGACGCGGCGAACTCACTCGCGGCGGCGCGTGCTTGGTGGATCCTGCGCTACTTCGGTGTCGCCGACGTCCGCGTCCTCGATGGTGGTCTCGCCGCCTGGAAGGCTGCCGGGGGAGAGGTCACGACTGAGGTCCCGGCCGAGGGCGATACTGACTTCACCGCGACGCCCGGCCACCTCCCGCTGGTAGACGCCGAAGGCGCCGCCAAGGTCGCGTCCTCCGGCCTCCTGCTGGATGCCCGCGCCCCCGAACGCTTCGCCGGCGAAGTCGAGCCGATGGACAAGGTCGCCGGCCACATCCCCGGCGCCATCAACACCCCCATGGGTGCGCTCCTCACGGCCGATGGCCACTTCAAGCCCGCCGAAGACCTCGCCGCCTACTTCACTGGCCACGGCGTCACCCCCGACACCGACCTGGCGACCTACTGCGGCTCGGGAGTCACCGCCACCCACACAGCCCTGGCCCTGGAGTCCGTCGGCATCAAGGCCCCCGTCTACATCGGCTCCTGGTCCGACTGGATCACCGACCCCACCCGCCCCATCGCCACCGGCCGCGACTGACAAAGGCGTACAGAAGAACTGTTAGTACTGCGTCGCCCGAGCTCGCCGTCCGCTGGCGGCGGTGTCGCTAGGCCCGGTTGCGGCGACTATTCACAGTCCTTCTGTACAGCGCGGGCCTCAGCCATCGCGCTCCGCACGGTCGCGATGACCCAGGCTGGGTCGCCGAGAATTTGCTGGTAGGTGAAGCGAAGGACGTGCCAGCCTGCGGCGACTAGCTCGTCGTACCGTCGGCAGTCGTCGGCGAACTTGGCCGGTGACCCGTGGAACTCGTAGCCCTCTGCCTCCAGCACGATCCGCAGTCGCCGGTTTGCGAGATCTACGCGGGCCGGGCGTCCTGCCGTCAGCACGAGCACCTGCGGCTCGAAGTCGTCGATGCCGGCCTCCAGCAGGAGGCTGCGCACGATCGACTCCAGAAAGCTTCCCGAACGCGCGTCCGCCGCAGTGGCAACGGCGATCGCGTTGGCCCGTCCTCGGCCGCGTGCGCGGTCGGCCGCGATCTGAAGTTCCTCCAAGCCCAGTTGGCCGGTGGCCAGGGCGGCATCGCCTACTGCGAGGGCCTCGCCGAACGGAAGGATTCGGGCGCAGTCGATGACTGTCCGCTCGAGCGAGGTCAGACCGCGCCGCAGGTCGGCGGCGGGAAGGTCTGCCCAATGCAGAACTGCAGGTGGGCCAGACCGAGCTTTGCGGTGGGTCGGCAGCGTGACATGTGGCTTGGGCGGCGCTGACAGGAGCGGCAACCTCCAAGCCAGGGCCGCGCTGGTGTGAGACAGCACCCCGGCATGTGCCAGCGCAGTGGACCGGTCAGCGCCGAGCTGCGGGTGGCCGTACACACCGCGGGTCAGCCGGACGACATCGCCGTTCCTGACCGCCCGGTCCAGTGCGCGCCGTGGGATCACCGCCGTCAATTCGGCGTAGGTGGCGCTGCCACCCAGCTGAGTCAGGATCTCGGCGACCGATCGCATCCCACCATCCTGCCGATCTTCCGCGAACCGCGTCGGCGGTTATCCACAGGCGTGCAGACGGACTGTCAGTAGTCCCTCGGGAGCCGGCGGCGCAGGCGAGGACTGGGGCTGGAGCAGGCTGTGACGGCGACTATTAACAGTTCTTATGTACGCCTTGACTTCGTCGGGCGGCTCTTGGAGGCTGAACCGGAGAAATCGATTTCCCGTCCGCCTCGTAGTTGGGAGTTTCGATGGAACTATCGCGTAGAACGGTGTTGCGGGCTGCGGCTGATGTGGGGGCCGCGGCGATGGTGCCTGGTACGGCGTTTGCCGGGACGCAGGCGCTCACCGTGAACAAGGTGAAGGATCTGACCGGGCCGGGGCTGACCGACCGGTTCCGGATGGCGGGTACCGACCTGGGGATTCCGGCGCGAGCGCCGGATGGGCGGATGGTGTTCGTGTTCGGGGACACGTTCGAGGAGGCTCGGGTCGGGGGTGGTTGGTGGCGGTCGCCGGTGGCGTTGTGGTCCAACACGACGAACCTGGCTGGGGG
>NZ_SMKX01000049.1 GCF_004349055.1 Kribbella antibiotica | reverse complement strand
TCGTCACCCCGCTCTGGCGCCTGGCCAAGCTCTTCGCCGACGACCGCCGCCGCGTTCTCGCCGACCTCGGCATCGACTCGGCCACCCTCGACCTCCTGAGCGTCCTCCGCCGCGCCGGCTCCCCCTACGAACTCACCACCCGCGAACTAGCCCGCCGCACCCTGGTCACCGCCGGCGCCATCTCCCAACGCGTCACCCGAGCCGAAGACGCCGGCCTGGTCACCCGGACCCCAGCCCCCGGCACCACCCGCGCCGTCCTCATCACCCTGACCCCTGCCGGCCACGCCCTGATCGAACGCAGCGTCGACCAGGTCCTCACCCGCGAATCCGAACTAGTCGCCTCGCTGTCTCCCCAAGCCCGAACCCACTTGGCCACCGCCCTGCAGCAACTCCTGAACGACGTCACCACCCAGATCGCAGAGGCCAGGGACAGCTAGCGGCTAGCACCTGCGGCATGACTCGACCTGATGGCTCCAGGTAAAGATCGAGGCGTGCGGTTTCCGGGCTGTGCTTTCGTCAGTCGATCGCCTGGTACAGGGTGGTCCAGAAGTCGAGCGTCAGCTGCGTGGCGCTCGGCACAGTCGCCCCGACCTGGGTCAGCAGTACGCCGACCAGGTCGTTGACCGGGTCGGCGTACGTCGACGTACCGCTGCCGCCGTCCCAGCCGAACTGCCCGACTGGGGCGTAGTCGCCGCGGTACGTGCGCACCGCCATCCCGAGGCCCCAGCCGCCGTGCTGGCCCTGGCCGAACGAGATGTGCACGTTGCCGCGAGCCAAGGCCTCCCGAGCGACCTGCTGCTCCGCAGTGAGGCGGTTCGTGGTCATCAGCGCCGCTGCCGGCTTGGAAAGAATCCGCTCGCCCTGGTGGACGCCGTGGTTGAGCAGCATCCGGAAGTAGGCGTGGTAGTCGTCCGCGGTGGAGTTGAGACCGCCACCGCCTCCCGCAAACGCCGGAGGCTTGCTGTGACGGCCCCCCTCGGCCTCGTCCCACACGTGGAACTCTCCAGTGGCCGGGTCCGGCGCGTACATCGGGGGCAGGCGGTGCAACTGGTCGCCGGGCACCCAGAACCCGGTGTCCTTCATCCCCAGCGGGCCGAAGACGCGCTCCTGCAAGAATTCGTCGTACGGCTGCCCGGTGACCCGGGACACCAGCACCCCGACCAGGTCGCTGCTGATCTGGTACTGCCAGCGCTCACCGGGCTGGTTCATGAGCGGCAAGGTGCCGAGGCGGCGCACCCACTCGTCCGGCTCCGGCATGGGGACCGGGAGGTTCGGTGTGATGCCCTGCTCGAACAGGGCGGCCATGATCGGCGTACCGATCATCGTCATGTCCATGCCGAGGCCGAACGTCGAGGTGAGCACGTCCCGGACGGTGATGGGCCGCTTGGCCGGCACGGTGTCGTCGACCTCGCTGGTGATCTGCCGCAGCACCTGTCGGTCGGCGAGTTCGGGCAGCCACTGCTCGACGGTGTCGTCGAGCCGCAGCCGGCACTCGTCGAGCAGGACCATGGCCGCGGCGATTGAGACGGGCTTGGAGGTCGAGGCCATCCGGAAGATGGTGTCCCGCTGCACCGCCGGTCCCCCGTCGTGGCGCATCGAGCCGATGGTCTCCACGTGCGGCTCGCCGCCGCCCCGGCTGACCAGGGCGACCACGCCCGGGATCTTGCCGGAGTCGACGTGGCGGGCGAGGACGTCGTGCCGCCGGCGCAGACCGGTCGTGGAGAAGCCGGTGGTGGTCATGGTGGTGTGCTCCTTCTGTTGTGCTTCGGTAGAGGTTCAGAGGCCGGCGGCGGTGATGTCGCCGACCGAGGTGGTGGCCTTGATGTTCAGGTCAGCGTTGCCGCTGTTCTTGAGCGAGTTGCTGATCCGGCCGATCGCGGTCCCGGCGTCCAGGGTGGCCGAGGTGCCGGCGGCGATCTCGATCGCGCCGGCGTCGGTACGCAGGACGACGTCGCCGCGGGTGGCCTCGGCGATCCGGATGTCGCCGGCGATGGTGCGGATCTCGGCCGGACCGTGCAGACGGCCGATCGCGATGTCACCAGCAGAAGTAGTGAGCTTGGCGCTCGCGACGTCCTCGAGGTCGATCGCGCCGTGCGAGCTCTCGACGGTGAAGTCGCCGTACCGGCCGACGGCCTTGAGCTGGACGCTCGCCGCCTTGACCTCGACCGCCGAGCCGGTGGGCAGCTGAACGCTGACCGCGACGGAGCCGGACGGGCCGAAGTACTGGTTCTTGGCCTTGACCTGCACCGTGAGGACCCCGTCGGCGTAGCCGACCTGAGCCTCCTCGGCGGCGCTGACGTCGCGCTTCTTCGACGGGTCGGCCGGCTTGACCTCGACCGTGGCCTCGGTCTGCTCGGCTGCGACCAGCTGGATGGCGCCGGCCGGGAGGTCGAGGACTGCGGTGATGGGCTCAGAGGTGGTGAAGGTCGTCATCGTGGTGCCTTTCGTGGTTTCTGTTCGGTTGATGGCATTACCTTGGCGAGCGGTCCTGACACTGGCCCGCCATCGTGCTGACACCGCTGACACGAGAGCTGTCAGCAGCCGAGCCGGTCGGTCACCACGGCCGCCACGCGGTCGAGGTCCCGCCGCATCCGCACGCGCAGACCGAGCTCGACGATGCCGTCGGCGAACCCTCGGTGCTCGGGGACCACCCGGTGCACTCGGTGGGTGATGCGCGTGCCGTCAGGGCACCGGCCGACGATCTGAAGCCCGGTAAAGCTGGTTGCGGGGCAGGCTCGTGAAATGCTGCATCGGTGACTCTGTATCTCCATCGCGCTGAGCGAACCGACCTGCTCGCTGACGCGTTGGGTGACGTGCTTGCCGTGCCGCTGGCCGACCCGTTTGCCGAAGAGTTGGTGGTGGTCCCGGCGAAGGGTGTTGAGCGGTGGCTTTCGCAGCGGCTTTCTCATCGGTTGGGGTCTGCGCCGGGGCGGGGTGACGGGGTGTGTGCCGGGGTGCGGTTTGCGACGCCGCGCTCGCTGGTGGCGACGGTTCTTGGGCTGGCGGAGGATGATCCCTGGGCGGCCGATGCGATGGTTTGGCCGCTGCTTGCTGTGCTCGATGGCTCCCTCGACGAGCGCTGGTGTGCGCCCGTTGCGCGACACCTCGGGCATTTCGAATCCGGCGCTGAGGCAGAGCTTCGACAGGGACGCCGGTACGCCGTTGCCGCGCGACTGGCGCGTCTCTTTGCGGCGTACGCCGTACAGCGGCCTACGGTTTTGGCTGATTGGAGCCGGGGTGAGGACACCGACGGTCGCGGGGTTCGAGTCGATGCCGATCTGAGCTGGCAGCCTGAGTTGTGGCGGCGCCTCGCTGACCGGATCGATGCACCGACGCCGGCCGTTCGCCACGCCGCGACTCTGGGCCAGCTGCGCGATCGGCCAGACTCATTTGACTTGCCGGCGCGACTCTCGCTGTTCGGGCACACGCGGCTTCCGGTCACCGAGATCGAGGTGCTGTCGGGGCTGGCTGAGCACCGCGACGTGCACCTCTGGCTCCCCCACCCCAGCAACGTGCTCTGGGAACGCTTGGCCGCTGCGGGCATTAGCGTGGACGACCGCGCTTCTGACACGAGTCATCAAGAGGCCGAGCATCCGCTCCTGGCCACGCTCGGGCGGGACAGCCGAGAGCTGCAGCTGTCTCTCGCCGTTGCAGCGGCGACCGATCGCCATCTTCCGTCGCCTCCGGCGCCGGCCACTCTTCTCGGCTGGTTGCAGCACGATCTGCGCAGCAACACCGTCGCGTCCGCGGGCAGGCAGCTGGCCGCCGACGACCGCAGCGTGCGGGTGCACGCGTGCCACGGTGCCGCGCGGCAGGTCGACGTACTGCGGGAAGTGTTGTTGGGGATGCTCGATGCCGACCGCACGCTGGAGCCCCGCGACATTCTGGTGATGTGTCCCGACATCGAGACGTATGCGCCCTTGATCAGCGCTCGGTTCGGCCTCGGCGACCTCCGCACCGACGGCCACCCGGCGCATCGGTTGCGGGTCCAGTTGGCTGACCGGTCACTCATCCAGACCAATCCCCTGCTCGGCGTTGCCTCGCAACTGCTCGATGTCGCGGGCAGCCGGGCGACCGCCAGCCAGTTGCTCGACCTCGCCCAGACCGAGCCCGTACGGCGTCGCTTCCGGTTCACCGATGATGACTTGGACACGATCACCGGGTGGGTCCGTGAGTCGGGCGTGCGGTGGGCATTCGACCAGGACCACCGAGCGCCGTACGGGCTGGCCGCGTATCCGCAGAACACCTGGCGCTTCGGCATCGACCGGGTCCTGGCCGGCGTGACGATGTCCGCCGACTCCCATGCCTGGATCAACACGACGCTGCCGCTCGATGATGTCGGCAGCACCCGGATCGAGTTGGCCGGCCGGTTCGCGGAGTTCGTCGATCGGTTGCAGGCGGCAACCAAACGGCTCGAAGGAACGCGCCCGCTGGCGGACTGGCTCGATGCGTTGCGGGCAGGGATCGATCAGCTGACGCGGGTCGTTCCCGACGACAACTGGCAACTCAGCCAGGTGCACCGCGAGTTCGCCGATGTGACCGCCGACGCCGGAGCGCTGGCAGAGACACCGTTGCGGCTTCCCGATGTTCGAGAGCTCCTCTCCAGCCACCTGGCTGGACGTCCGAGCCGTGCAAGCTTCCGGACCGGCACACTGACCGTCTGCACGATGGTGCCGATGCGATCGGTCCCCCACCGGGTGGTCTGTCTGCTCGGTCTCGACGACGGTGTCTTTCCGCGGTTCGGTCTGGCCGACGGGGACGACCTTCTGGCCAGGACTCCGATCACGGGCGAGCGTGATGTCCGCAGCGAGGACCGCCAACTGCTGCTCGATGCGATCCTTGCGACGACCGAGTCGCTGGTGATCACCTACACCGGCGCCAACGAATACTCCGGGCAGCGGCGACCTCCCGCCGTACCGCTGGGTGAGCTCCTCGATGTCCTCGATCGCACCACCGAGGCGACCGTCCGGGATGCAGTGCTGATCAAGCATCCGCTCCAGCCCTTCGACCGCAAGAACCTCGAAGCCGGCCGGCTCGGTACGGCGGGACCTTTCACGTACGACCCGACCGCCCTGGTCGCGGCACGCGCTGCCGCCGGATCCCGTCCGGACCGACCGGAGTTCCTGGCCGGACAGCTGGACGTGGACCGTGAAGAGGACATCTCCCTGGCTGATCTCCTGGCGTTCTTCCGGCACCCGGTGAAGGGATACTTCCGGGCGCTCGACCTGACGCTGCCGTGGGAGGTCGACGGCATCTCGGACGAGATGCCGGTGGAGATCGACAACCTGCAGAAGTGGTCGGTCGGCGACCGGCTGCTCCGCGACATGCTGGCAGGAGTCAACCCGAACGACGCCCTGCAAGCAGAGTGGCGACGAGGCGCCTTGCCGCCGGGACGACTCGGCTGGCGAACCGCGACCGCCGTACGGGACGAAGCCAAAACGGTGGCGATCAGTGCGCATCCGCACCGGCAGGTCACGCCCCGGGCCTTCGATCTGGACGTCGATCTCGGCGGCGGCCGACGGCTCACCGGGACCGTGCCGAGCGTGCACGGCCATCGTTTGGTCTCGGTCGGCTTCTCGCGGCTCGATGCCAAACAGTTGTTGTCCTGCTGGATTCAGCTGCTCGCCCTGTCCGCCAACGACGACGACCACAACTGGACGGCATTGGCCATCGGTCGCGGCCGGAACACACCGGCCAGCCGGTTGTTCGGTCCGATCGGCCCAGAAGCGCGCGGCATGCTGGTCGACCTCACTGCGATCTACGACGCCGGCCGACGCGAGCCGCTTCCGCTTCCGCTGAAGACTTCGTTCGCTTGGCACGAGGCACGCCGTACGGGCGACGATCCGGCCACCTACGCCGAGCGACGCTGGCGCCCGGCCAACTACGACGGCGAGAACGCGGATCCTGCGCACGTCCGGGTCTGGGGCCCGTACAGCAGGCTCGACGACCTGCTGGAGCCGCCGCGGCCCGGCGAGGAACACCCGGGCGAGACAACCCGGCTTGGGGCGTACGCCGCCCGGCTCTGGGAACCGATGCTTCGCTACGAGCAGGGAGCACCCCGGTGATGGAACCCTTCGATCTTCTCGGTGAGCTCCCGACCGGAACCGTCGTACTGGAGGCGAGCGCCGGCACGGGTAAGACCTATGCGCTGGCTGGGCTGGTCACCCGTTTCGTGGCCGAGGGCCGCGCCCGGCTCGACCAGATGCTGCTGATCACCTTCGGTCGCGCAGCCAGTCAGGAACTACGCGAACGCGTGCGCTCGCAGCTCCTCGAAGCCGAGCTCGCGATGGCCGATCCGGCTAGCTGGGAGGCCGACGACGGTCTCCTCGGTCACCTCGTTAAGGGCAGCGCCGAAGAGATCGCGGAGCGGCATCTGCGTCTTCGCGATGCGCTGGCCAATTTCGACGCCGCAACCATCGCCACTACACATCAGTTCTGCCAGCTGGTACTGCGATCGCTCGGCGTCGCGGGTGATACCGACGCGGGCGTGACCTTGGTCGACGACCTGGGCGAACTCGTCACCGAGGTGGTGGACGACCTCTACCTGGGTTTGTTCGGGAACCTGGCGGAGCAACCGCCGATCACGCGGGCCACCGCACTCGAGATCGCGCTGAAGGCAGTCGCCAACCCACACACCAAACTCGTTCCGGACAAGTACGCCGAGGGTTCGCCGGAAGGCGTCCGGATCGAATTCGCGCACGCCGTACTGGCTGAGATGGAGCGTCGCAAGCGCCGCCTCGGCATCCTCGGGTACGACGATCTGCTGACCCGGCTCGCGGCTGCGCTCGCGGATCCCGACGCCCCGGCGCGCCAGCAGATGCAGCGTCGGTGGTCGGTGGTGATGGTCGACGAGTTCCAGGACACCGATCCGGTGCAGTGGAAGGTGATCGACGCAGCCTTCAACGGGCCTAGCACGTTGGTGCTGATCGGCGATCCCAAACAAGCCATCTACGCCTTCCGTGGTGGAGACATCGCGACCTACCTCGCCGCCGCGGCCACGGCCGGTCAGCGGCGAACCCTCGATACCAACTGGCGCAGCGACCAGCCGCTGGTCGACTGTCTCCAGGTCGTCCTGGGCGGCGCTCAACTCGGCCACCAAGACATCGTCGTGCATCCGGTGGCCGCCCATCACCAGGGCGGCCGGCTCGTTGGAGCACCGTCGGACGCGCCGTTCCGGCTGCGGGTCGCACGCCGGGAGCAGTTCGGCTCGGCTCGGCGCAAAAGCATTCCGATGGACCAGCTCCGCGACCACATCGCTCGCGATCTGGCGGCCGACATCGGCCGCCTGCTGACTGCTGGAGCGACGTACGCCGGGCAACCGGTGCGCGCCGGCGATGTCGCGGTGATTGTCGAGACACACAAGGATGCGCGCGTCTGCCGCGAGGAATTGGCCCGGGCCGGGATCCCCGCTGTCTACTCGGGTGACCTCGACATCTTCGCGTCGCAGGCGGCCCAGGACTGGCTCTGTCTGCTCGAGGCGTTCGACCAACCGCACCGCTCTGGCCTGGTCCGGGCCGCCGCGACCACGATGTTCTTCGGCGAAACGGCGGCCAGCCTGCGGGTTGGTGGCGAAGAGCTCACCGACCGGACCGGGCAGACGCTGCGGGCCTGGGCGGACCGACTGCGGACCAGTGGTGTCGCGGCGGTCTTCGAGGCTGCGCAAGCGCACGGGATGACCGAGCGAGTCCTGGGCTGGCGAGGTGGCGAGCGGGATATGACCGACCTCGCGCACCTGGCCGAATTGCTCCACGACACTGCGCATCGCGAGGGCTTCAGACTGCCTGCCCTCCTCGACTGGTTGCGTGAAGAGTGCACCGGCCACGGACGCACGGCCGAGCGAACACGACGACTCGACAGCGACGCGGCCGCCGTACAGATCATGACTGTGTGGGTCAGCAAGGGCCTGCAGTATCCAGTCGTGTATCTGCCGTTCGGCTTCACGCGCCATGTGGTCGAGGAGACTGAGCTCCTGGTCTTCCATCAGGACGGCGAGCGGCGTCTCGACCTCGGCGGCAAGAAGCACCGCGGTCATCGCGCGAATCAGAAGCTCTGGCGTGCTGAGGAGGCCGGCGACGACATCCGCCTCACCTATGTCGCGTTGACCCGTGCCCAGTCCCAGGTCGTGGCCTGGTGGGCGCCGTCCTGGGACGAGATCAACGGTGGCATCTCGCGGCTGCTGCGCGGCCGCAAGCAGGGCGAAGCGATTGTGCCCGACACCCTCGACAGGTCCTCGTCAGACGACGAAGTACTGATCTGGTTGCGGCGCTGGCAGCAGGCCGGTGGGCCAGTGGTCGAGGAATCCATCATCGCCGAGCACGCCGAACCTGTACCCGAGGAACTTCCCGGTGGGCTCGCGGCCGGAGTCTTCTCCCGCGAAGTCGACCTCACCTGGCGGCGTACGTCGTACTCGGGGTTGATCCGGGCGGCCGACCAGCAGGTGGGCGGTGTCGCCAGCGAGCATGAAGAGAGTCAGCTGGAGGACGAGTCCGTCGATCCGATCTCGGCGCCTGAGGCGGCGCCGATCGATGCGCTGCCGTCTCCGATGGATGGGCTCCCGGCGGGAGCCACCTTCGGGTCACTCGTGCATGCTGTGCTTGAAGAGGCGGATCCGCAGGCGCCTGACTTGCTGGCCGAGCTGACCGCAAAGGTCCGCGAGCAGTTGCGATTCTGGCGGGTCGACGTGACCGCCGACGTGCTGGCCACCGCGATGCTGCCGATGCACACCACACCCCTCGGCCCGCTGGTTCCCGGGCTGACCCTCGGCGAGTTGGGTCGCGCTGACCGGCTCCGCGAACTCGACTTCGAGATCCCGCTGGCCGGCGGCGACGAAGCTGTCCCGGCCGATGTCCGGCTGGAACAGCTGGCGCCACTGCTGCGCACCCATCTGCCGGCCGGCGATCCGCTGCTCCCGTACGCCGATCGGCTCGAACAGCCGCTGCTAGGTCGGCAGAGCCTGCGCGGTTACCTCACCGGCTCGATCGACGTCGTACTGCGGGTTCCGCACGGTTCGGAGCATCGTTTCGTCGTGGTCGACTACAAGACCAACCGGCTCGGCGATCCCGAGCAGCCTGCGACCTCTTCGGAGTACCTTCCGGAGCAGCTGGGTGCCGCGATGCTGCACTCCGACTATCCCTTGCAGGCAATGCTTTACTCGGTGGTCCTGCACAGGTACCTCCGGTGGCGGCTGCCGGGCTACGACCCCGACGTCCACCTCGGCGGAGTGATCTACCTCTACCTGCGCGGAATGTGCGGACCACAGACGCCGGTCGTGGACGGGCACCCGGCAGGGGTGTTCAGCTGGCCGATGCCGACGGCGCTCGTACTGGCTCTGTCCGAACTGCTCGACGGGAGCACACCATGACGGCGACAGTCGACGAGTTCGACTCGGCCCTTGCGCTTGCCGCGACCGGGGTCCTGCGCGATTTCAACACGGCCGGCGTGATCGTGGCCGCCGACGTCCACGTCGCATCCCGGCTCACGACGATGCTTGCTGAGAGCAACGAATCCGTGGCGCTCGCCTGTGCTTTGGTGGCACGCGCCGTTCGCGCCGGATCCGTCTGCCTCGACCTGACCGAGGTTCGTGACGAGGTCGGTGACGACGGCGCCGAGCTCGCCTGGCCGGCCCTGGACGAGTGGCTCGCGGCGGTGACGGCCAGCCCGTTGCTCGGCGCCCCACATCCGCTCCGGCTTGAAGGCACTCGTCTGTACTTCGACCGGTACTGGCGAGAGGAGGAGCAAGTCGATCAGATCCTTCGCCGCCGGGCCGGTCGCCCCGCACCAACCATTGCCAGCGACAGAGCTCTGACCGCAGGACTCGACCGCCTCTTCCCCGGTCAGGACTACATCGAGCAGCGGACAGCGGCCGAGACAGCCGCCCGGCAGTGGACGACCGTCCTGACCGGCGGCCCGGGGACCGGCAAAACCACAACGGTGGCGGGCCTCCTGGCCCTTCTCGCAGAACAGGCAGAGCTGGCCGGCGATCGCCTCCCGCGGATAGCTCTCACCGCCCCAACCGGTAAGGCAGCGGGCCGCCTCGAAGAAGCCGTACGGCGCGAGATGGCGGAGCGCCTCACCGCGGAGGACCGGGACCGGCTCGGCGAATTCCAGGCCCGGACCCTGCACATGCTGCTCGGTCGCCGTCCCGATTCGTCGACCCGGTTCCGCCACGACCGGGACAACCGGCTACCGCACGACATCGTCATCGTCGACGAGACCTCCATGGTCTCCCTGACGATGATGGCGCGGCTCCTCGATGCGGTCCGGCCCGAGGCTCACCTGGTGCTGGTCGGCGACCCCGACCAATTGGCCTCGATCGAAGCAGGCGCCGTACTGGCTGATCTTGTCGAAGGACTGGTCGCCGGCGGGCACATCGAAGCAGCCGAGCTTCGGACTTCACACCGGTTCGGTGGCGAGATCGGCAAGGTGGCCTTGGCCATTCGGGACGGCGAGCCGGGGGTCGTCCTCGACGTCCTCCGCGACGGCGGTGACCGCGTGCACTTCGTCGAGGACGACGATCCTCTCGAGACTCTCCGTACGGCGATCCTCCCCGACGTACTGGCGATCCGGGCCGCGGCGGAGGCCGGCGACACCGACGCGGCGCTCGCCGCACTGGACCGTCACCGCCTCCTCTGCGCGCACCGCGAAGGTCCGTGGGGAGTCAGCCACTGGAATCGAACCGTCGAGCGCTGGATCACCGAAGAGACCGACGACCCACTCTGGGACACCTGGTACGTCGGCCGACCGGTACTGGTGACCGCGAACGACTACGCCCTCGGCATCTACAACGGAGACGTCGGCGTCACGATCCGACGCCCTGACGGCTCGCTGCGAGTCTGCATCGACAGCTCCCGCGGCCGGCTCGACCTCGCCCCCACCAGACTCGGCAACATCGAAACTCTGCACGCCATGACCATCCACAAGGCCCAAGGCAGCCAGGCCACCGAAGTCACCGTCCTGATGCCGGGCGAAGAGTCCCGCCTCCTCACCCGGGAGCTCTTCTACACCGCAGTCACCCGCGCCCAGGACCGCGTCCGAGTCGTCGGCACCGAAGCCGCCATCCGCTCAGCCCTGAGCCGCCGGGCTCTCCGCGCAACCGGCCTCCGCCAACGCCTGGCCGAGGCCCCTTAGAGCACGCCGATGGTCAAGGCCATGCCCAGGAACAGGACCAGCTGGTAGGCGCAGTTCATCAGGGTGAGCTTTGCCGGTTTCAGCTCGAAGGCGTTGTGCTGCAGGAGAGTGGAGGCCGAGAAGGTCAGCCAGACGGCGACGCCGACCAGGAGCGCGAGCCAGACGGAGTCGTCGTCGGTGGCCGACGCCGCGACGCCGATGCCGATGGTCAGGCCGGCGGCTGTCACGGCGTTGGCGACCAGGAGTTGGGTCAGGTTCTTCTTGCTGGCCTGTTTGGATTCTTCGGGGCGGATACCGGTCAGCTTCCACCAGGCGGCCAGGAAGAATTTGCCGTACCACAAGCGAGCGACGACCATGCCTACGACCAGTGCGGGCACGACGGCCAGCCAGTTGATGTTCACGACGGGTACAACGAGCTGAAGGCGTCCCCGGTACGGCGAATCAGTCCATTCCGAGGCGTTCCTGGATCAGGCGGAAGTGCGGGTGGACGTCGAAGCACTGGATGAAGTTGCCTTCGGGATCCTGCGCGCCGAAGGTGAACCCCTTGCCCATGTCGAAGACCTCGGTCCGGATCGGGATGTCCCCGCGCGCCTTCCAGAGCTCGTAGTACTCGGCCGCGCTGTCGACCTCGAAGCCGATCATCACACCGCCGCTCTGGTCGGGGATGTGGGCGACGGTCGGCCGCTCCGCCTTCTCGCGGGCGTTGAACAGGGCGATGCTGGACATGCGCTTCTTGGAGCGCAGCCAGGAGAAGTGGTCACCGCGGGAGAACTCCTCGACCACCTCGAAGTGGAGCATCTCGCAGTAGAAGGCCCTGGTCCGTTCCATGTCGTAGGTCAGGAAGGTGACCAGATCAAGATGGGTCATGACAGCTTTCCGCCAATCGTCTAAGGGTGGTTGGCCCAAGGATTGATAGAGGTTGCAGGCAGTACTCCGTACAGCAGGTTGAGCAGGAGGGCATAGCCGAGCACGTAGACACCCAGCAGCGCGAGGCAGATCAGCACTGCCCGGAACCTCTGGAGGCCGGACTTCATGGCAGGTCGCCTGGTCAGCCGCGCGGGCGGCGTACTGGGATCGTGCTCTCCCCCACGTGCTCGATGATCCAGTTGGTCAGTGGGGCGGCCCCACTCCAGACTTCCCGGACCTTGTCGGCCGCACCGGCCTTGTGCATCCACGCCGCCTGCTCGAATTCCTTCACGACGACGGCGCCCTTCCACCGCAGGACTTCTTCCCGCGGGTGGTCCTTCGGATAGCCGGACGGGGTTCGCTTGAGCGGATCCTGGCGGCCCGGGCCGACTGTCAGTCCCTTGCCGGCCAGCCGCTTGCGCAGCTTGTCGAAGTCGGCTCCGCTGGCAGCGTTGTCGATCGCAGACCGGAACCGCTCCAGCTGATCGCTGGCCATCACCATCGAGCCACAGGCCAGCCGGATGGCGCCGGACTCGATCCGCAGGAAGTACCCGATGCCGCCGACCGCCCGCTCGCTGGTCGTGACGCCAACCCAGGTCTTGTACGGCGACTTGTCCTTGGAGAACCGGACGTCGCGGTTCGGCCGGAACGTGCGCAGTGGACCGAACTGCGGCTCGAGCTCGGCCATCAGCGCCTCGACCGGCTCGTGCACCTCGGACTCCCAGGTCGCCTTGTTGGCATCCCAGTAGGACTTGGAGTTGTCCTTCTCCAGCCCCGCCAGGAACGTGAACAGGGCCTTGGGGAAACCGCCGAACTTCGTCGCCGCCTCAGTCGCCACTACCCGTCACCTTCTCGTTGTAGTCAAGGGCTTCCTCGAGCCAGGACCCCAGTACCTTGTCGGATTCGACCCGGTCGGCCTCGACGACGATCCAGCCCTTGCTCATCTTCTTGCCGCGCATCGAGGGCCAGTCGGCTCCCGGCTTGGTCAGCAGGTCCTCGACCCGGTCGGGGTCACACCGGATCATCAGGTCGCCGTGGGTGTTCGCGGTGGCGGTCATCTTGTCGTTGACCATGAAGGTCAGACCGCCGAACATCTTCACTTCCCGCACCGACAGCCCGGCAAAGACATCCCGGATGCGGTCGGCGAGATCCCGGTCGTACGCCATTGCAGTGGTCCTTTCGTCGGGGGCGGTGACTTCGGCTGCTACCGCAGCCACCGCCCCTTGTTCACCTTGTCGTCAGGATGTCACCGCGCGGCCTGGTTGGCTCCGGGTGCGGCCGCTGCCGCGCCGGGAGCTTGCCCAGGACCGGGCAGCCGGCCGCGGACCATCGTGGCCGCCGCGACGACGAAGGCGAGGATCGTGGCACCCGAGCAGATGTAGAACACCGTGTGGAAGGCATCCACCAGGGCACCCGGGCCACCCGCGCCCGGACCATCCGTCTGACTGGCGACGATCGTGCCCAGTACGGCGGCCCCAGCCGTGAAGCCGGTGATCCGGGTGGTGTTGATCATCGACGAGCCGAGCCCGGCGCGCTGTGGCGGCGTCGACGCCATCACTGCCAGGGTCAGCGGAGCGAACATGCAGCCGATCCCGACACCGACCAGAGCCAGCTTCCACCAGACACTGCCGAAGCTGGAGGTGGGCTCGATCGTCGACAGCAGGAAGAAGCCGGCCGTCGCCACCAGAGCGCCCACCATGATCGGGATGCGCGGACCCTTCTTCGCCGCGATCCGGCTGGCCGGCGGCGACAGGAAGAAGATGCCCAGGGTCAGCGGCAGCAGCCGCAGACCCGTCGACAGCGCGTCATGCTGCTGCACAGCCTGGAAGTACTGCGCCATGAAGAACATGACACCGACGATCACGAACCCGAGCAGGGACGCGATCAGGCAGGCCGTGGCGAACGTGCGATTGCGGAACAGCTCCAGCGGAAGCAACGGCTCCTTGCTGCGCAGCTCCACAGCCAGGAACCCGCCGAGCAGGACGACCGCGCCACCGAGCAGGGCCAGGATCTCCGGCGAGCCCCAGCCCTTCCGCCCGGCCTCGATCAGACCGAGCACCAGGCAGAACAAACCACCCGCGGCCAGGACCTGGCCCGGCAGGTCGATGCCACGTGCGGACGGGTTCTTGGAGTCGATCAGGCGCGGCACGCCGAGCAGCAGCGCGATGATGCCGATCGGCACGTTCAGCAGGAAGATCGCCTGCCAGTTGAAGGACTCGATCAGAATGCCGCCCAGCAGCGGGCCGAGGGCGATCGACACTCCGGACACCGCGGTCCAGATGCCGATGGCCTTGGCCCGTCCGGCCGGGTCGGTGAAGGTCGAGACGAGCAGTGACAAGCTGCCGGTGCTGATCGCTCCGGCGCCGAGCCCCTGCACGACCCGGCCGGCAATTAGCAGACCGACCGAGGGGGCAAACCCGCACAGGGCGGATCCGAGCACGAACAGGACCAGACCGGCGAGGAAGACCTTCTTCCGGCCCAGCCGGTCGCCGAGGGTTCCGGCGGTCAGCATCAGCGCCGCGAACGGCAGCGTGTAAGCGTCGACGGTCCACTGCAGCTGGGACAGCGCTCCGCCCAGATCCTTCTGGATCTCGTGCAGGGCAACGAAGATGATCGACCCGTCCAGGAGGACCATGAACGATCCCAGACTGGTGACCAGCAAGGTCAGTAAGCCGGTACGTCGTGAGGTGTCGGTGGTGTTCATTTCCAGAGCTCTCCGATTGGGGCAGACGCCCCCACGGTCCGTGGGGGCTGAGTGGTGGGACGGTTCGGACAGCGGGCGGGCGGTCCAGGGTGTTTCTCTTGGTTCCGCGCCGTAGCGAGCATGTGCTCGGTGCGGTGGCTCGGTGTGCTGGAGGGGAGGCCTCGATGCTTTTCCATCGTGGCCTTTCCTCCAGTGCGGCGAGGTGCCGTGCCGAGTGCAGCGCAGTAGGCGGGGAACCAAGAGAAACGCCCTAGCCGGCGACCGGCTCGGGCCGGTGTTCGGGTAACAGGCTGCGGAACTGCGGGGGGACGAGGAAGGGATGGACCTCGACCCGGCTCCACACCTTGTTCAGGATGTAGGGCTCGTTCTCGAGCCACTCGTCGATCTCGGCACGGCTCTCGAAGTCGACGATCAGGACGCCGCCGGCCATCTTTCCGGCGCCGTCGAGAATGCCGCCGCCGAACTTGAACGAGCCGTCCTGCATCATCTTTTCGCCTCCTGCCATGTGGGCCGGGCGGACCAGCATCCGGCGCTCGAAGGTGCCCGGCTCGGTGCCGTCGTACGCGATCACTACGTAGAGCATGGTCTGCGTCCTTCCTAGGCGTCGCTGCGCTGGGCCCACACCGACACGGTCGTCGGCGTGTAGATGACGGTGTCCGAGGGCTGCTCGAGCTGGTCGAACGCGGCCTCGATCTCCTTCTGGCCCATCAGCCCGGCCGTGACGATCATCGGAGCCAGCTTCGCCAGGCTCATCGAGATGGTCGCGATCTCCGGCGTACCGGCCTGGACGGCGGTCAGCTGGCAGTCGGTGCCCAGCACCTTCAACCCGGTACGGCGTACTGCCGGGAGCAGCTTCATTCCGTAACCCGGGTCGGCTCCGCCGAAGTAGAAGAACGTCTCGAGCGCGGCGGCGGCCCGGGTCAGCAGGGGCGACGGCGGATCGACCCGCTGGATACTGCGGATGTCCGCCTCCTCGACCAGGAGGTAGCCGCCCGGCTTGAGGGCCCGGGCGAACTCGCCGATGACCCGCTCGCGATCCGCGAGGTGCATCAGCAGGATCTTGCAGTGCACCAGGTCGTACGTGCCCTCGTCGAGCGGGGTCTCGGAGATGTCCTGGTCGCGCACCTCGAGGTTCGGCGCGGTGATCCCGTCCATCATCCCCGGGTCGATGTCGATGGCATGAACCTTGCCGAAATGGCCCACCCGGTTCGACAGCCAGCGGGCGATCGAGCCGGCTCCGGCGCCGACTTCGGCGCAGGTCCAGCCCTCCTTCACCCCGATCGTCTCGAGGTAGCGGATGGTGGCCGGGTCGGTGAGTTCGGCGATCCGCTCGAGGCGGGCCTTCTCGGGGTCTGTCGTGGCTTCGGTCAACTGTGCCATGGTGCTCAGCTCCTCTGGGTCGTCGCCGTCAGAAACCGGTCCGGAAGAGCTTCGGCACTTTCATCGCGAGCATCATGTCCCCCTTGACCTTCAGCTTCCCGGTCATGAACGCCCGCATGGCGTCTTGGCGGCCCTCGGCGATCGCCATCCAGGTCGCGCCGGTGGTGGTGAAGGTGGTGTCGGGGGCGTCGACGCCGCCCGGGATGAGGCGGCCCTGGCCGTCGGCCATCTCGAAGGCCCAGACTCCCGGGTCCTCATCGGTGATCTTCCATTGCAGCGTCCGGTTCAGACCGGCAGCGGCATCGCTGTCGAACCGGGTCGAGAGGGCCTCGAAGAGTTCTCCGACGGTCATGGTCATGGCCTTGTTTCCTTCCTCCAGGTCGTCACGACCTCAGGGCACACACGGGGCCCTGAGGATGACGGTAGGACCGGTGACTTCCGGCTGGCTTACTCGGCGTGAAAGTTAGTTCGACGCGGTGTTACAGGCCGGGCTCGCGAAGAAGTCGGCGTTCACGGCGGTCGCGTCCGCCCACTCGTCCGGGACCTCGTCCTCGGGGTAGATCGCCTCGACCGGGCAGGCCGGCTCGCAGGCCCCGCAGTCGATGCACTCGGTCGGGTCGATGTACATCTGCTCGTGGTCGGCGAACTCGGACTTGTTCGGGCTGGGGTGGATGGCGTCGGCCGGGCAGGCGTCCCAGCACGCGGTGTCCTTGCTCCCGATACACGCTTGCGTGATCACATAGGTCATCAGACTGCCTCCGCCAATTCGATCTCCTCGGTCAGGCCCATCAGCTGCGACAGGTTCGACGGCGTGAAGAACTCCTCCCAGGGGACGGTGTTCTGGATGACGCCGAAGAACTGGTTGATGGCGTCCTGGTTGCCGCGCATCGCGTTCAGCACGTCCTGGAAGCCGTCCTCGAACGGATCCATCGCGGCATGGTCGACGATGAAGTCGTAGAGCGGCTTGAGCGCCTGGTTGCGCTTGTACTCATAGCTACGCATCGCCGTCTCGATCGGCTTGCGCCCGGAGAAGCCGGCGTCGATCGCCTCCGCGAGCAGATCGGCGTCGCGGAACGCGTCGGTGATCCCCTGCGCGGTGATCGGGTCCTTGTGGACACCTGCATCGCCGACCAGCGCCCAGCCGGGACCGTACGGCCGCCGGAAGAAGTTCGGCCGGCTGCCCGCTCCCTTCAGCTTCTGTACCAACCGTCCGCCTGCGATCCGGCTGCCGAGATCCGGCGCGATCTTGTTCACCGTCGCGAGGTAACTGGCCTGGACGTCGGTCTTGAAGTCGGCGAAGTCCCGCTCGGGCCGCTCGATGAACACCGCGGCTTCGTTGCCGTGGGTCGGAAAGGCGATCACGGTGGACCCGGGCCGGGTGTAGAACTCCAGCCCGGCCAGCTCGACGTTCTCCCAGTACGTGTAGTACCCGAAGGCCTTCGGCGGTACGACGAAGTACTCCGGCGCCTGCACGGTCTCGGCGACGACCGACCGCAGGCCGTCGGCACCGATCACGATCTTTGCGTGCTCGGTGACGGTGATCCCGCTGGGACCACGCCCCCGGACGCCGATCACCCGGTCCCCGTCGGTGAGCACCTCACGAACCGAGAAGCCCTGCCGTACGACGACCCCGGCCGCTGCGGCCGCATCGACGAGCAGCTTGTCGAGCACCGTCCGCTTGGGAGCGTAGATGGCGCCGAACCCGTCCTCGTCGGGGTACGGGAAGCCAGTCAGCGTGAAGTGCCCGTAGCGCGGGAAATCCACGTCCAGCACGATGTTGCGCACCGGCGGGCAGCCGGAGGCCTCGATCTGCCCGATCATGCCCCAGCGCTTCAGGTACGCGCTGCCTTCGACGGTGATCATGTGGGTCGAGACGGTGTCGCTCGGGAAGGTGGCCCGGTCGAGCAACAGCACCCGGTACCCCTTCTTGGCCAGCAGCATTGCGGTCGGGGCGCCGGCAACCCGGGCACCGATCACGATCGCGTCGTACACGTCGGTTCCTTTCGTTAAGGCGGCGGTCGAGCTAGGCGGCGAGGCTTTGTTCCGTCCGGCGGCGCCAGATCTCGTAGACCGGTTCGACACTCACCACGGGCAGGTTGCGGGCGGCTTCCTCCAGGGCGGCGGACGCCTCCCGACCGCTGCGGCCGCAGTAGATCTGACAAGCCAGGTCGGTATGCGCTGCCTGGTTACCTGCGTGTTCACGGCCCCACGCCGCGGTTGCGGCGCCGCGAGCAAGCTGCGGCTGGAACAGCCGCATCCGGGCCAGCAACGACCGCAGCTCCTCCGGGTCCGCACCCCCGCCGTACGCCGATGCAAGGCCGACACCGCTCCACAAGTCGGCGTGCCGGGCGACCGGGAATCCCCCGATCTGCTGGACCACCCGGTCCACCGAGGCACCGCTGGAGAACCACAGCGCCCGGCCGATCCCCTGGTCGAAGAACCGCCGTCCGTAGTGCGACAACCGGATCGGCACCTCGTGCTGATCGACGAAGCGACTCCGCCGGAAGAACGCCTCGTGGAAGCCGTACCCGTCGGCAGTAACCCAACCCAGCAACGGATCCAGGCCCGCGAGGTTGGCTTCCGGCGTACGGCGAAGTCGGGCGTAGGCAAGCCCGACGCCAACATAGATCGGATAGATGTGAGCCGCCCCCGGCCCGTCGACGAAAGCCTTGAGCCGGTTCTTCCACGGCGCAACCGCATCGAGCGCGGCCAGCCCCATCCCGGCGCCCTCATACGCGAAGCCCTGGAACTCCGGTTCGACCGCGTCGAGCCGCTTCTGCAGTGTGGACAGCCGCGGATCCTCGAGGGTCGCGTGGTACCCCTCCATCAGGTTGATCGCCACCGGCGCGAACCGGTCCCAGGCTGCGGGCGCGAACCCCGGCCGCGAGAACACCGCCTTGGCCGACGGAATCCCGAACATCCGGCGCCGAGCCTGGCCGATGACACTCATGCTCCGACCTCCGTCACGGTGGGCCGGACGACCGGCGTACGGGTCCAGACCTTGCCGATGTTCTGGCGCCACACTTCGTACGCCGGCTCCGGGCCGTCGTGGGTAAGACCGAGGCCGGCCTGATGAGCAATCACCGCGACCGCGTTGGCGTCCTCGCCCCAGATGACGTCGCACGCAAGGTCGGTGTGTTTGGCATTCTGACCGGACTGCTCGCGGAAGATCGACGCAATCGCGCTTCCGACCGCCAGGCTGGACCGGTGCCGGCCGGCGGCCTCGAAGAGGGTCTCGATGGCACCGCGGTCCATCACCCCGGCGGCGTACGCACAGGCCAGGCCGATGCCACTCCAGATGTCGCCCTGCCGGTCGGCCGGGAAACCGTTGATCGTGGCAATGATCCGCTCGACGTTCGCACCGGTCGAGAACCACAGGCTACGGCCGACACCTTGATCGAAGCCGCGCTTGGCGTAGCCCCGGACCGACCTCGGCACCTGGTGCTTCTCGACGGTCTCCTGCCAGGCGAAGAAGCTCTGATAGAACCCGTACCCATCCATCACCAGCCAGCGCAGCAACGGATCCTGCTGCGCGAGGAACCGCTTCGGGCTGATCGGCACCCGCGGCAGCACCAGCCCCGCGCCGATGTAGATCAAACACCGGTACGATGCACCTGGGCCGTGGATGAATTCCGGCAGCCGCTTCTTGTTCGGGAACAGGCTGTCGAGCAGCATCAGGCCCATCCCGGCGCCCTCATAGGCGATTCCGCGGAGCTCGGGTTCGATCGACTCCAGGTGCGGCACGAGCACGCTGTGCCGCGGATCGTCGAGGGTCGTGTAGAAGGTGTCGACCAGGGTGCGGGCGACCGGCTCGAAGGTGAGCCAGGTCTTGTCCATGTCCTCCTGGGCGCCGAACCGCTCGGCGGCCATCTTGGGGAAGGCCTCGGCGGACAGCGGGAAGACCGGCTTGAGCAGCTTTCCGAGTGGCAGTCTCATCGTTCCGCTCCCCTGACCGCCGGCGTCAGATCAACCGCACCGTTGCTATTGGCAACCACAACGGGAGCTGTGGTCTCCGGCTCGGGCAGCTTGCGGAACCGGCCGTAGAAGTGCTGGAACAGCGGCGAGGCCATCAGCGTCGTGACGATCGCCATCATCACCAGGAGGGTAAACAGGGTCGGCGTGATCAGGCCGGCCTGCAACCCGATGTTCAGCAGGATCAGCTCCATCAGGCCGCGGGCGTTCATCAGGCTCCCGATCGCGAGCGCCTCGCGTTTCGGTTCCTTGTTCAGCCGGGCCGCGAAGTAGCAGGCGACGCCCTTTCCGAGCACGGAGGCAACCAGGATCAGCACGCCAAGCGCCAGCAGACCCACGCTGTTGACCAGTCCGATCTGGGTGTTGAGCCCGGAGAAGACGAAGAACAGCGGCAGCAGGAAGTTCGTCACGACCGGTTCCAGCGAGCGCCGGACCTCGGTCGCCACGATGCCCCGCGGCATCGCCACGCCGAGGACGAAGGCACCGAAGATCGCGTAGATGCCGACGAAGTCGGTGAACCAGGCCGCACACATCAGCAGCATCAGGATCACGGCGAACATCGGAGAGCTGACGGTGCCCTGCCGGTCTGCTCGGTCACCGATGAAGCGCTGCAACAGCCGCCGCCCGACCGTCAGGACGGTGAGCACGTACAACAGACCGCCTCCGACCGCGAGGACGGCGATCATCGGGTCGTGCTTGAACACGGCCATCACGATGGCGAACAGGCACCACGAGATCGCGTCGTCGGTCGCCCCCGCAGCCAGTGCGAGCGTGCCGAGCGACGTACCGGACAAACGGCGTTCGAAGATGATCCGCGCGAGCATCGGGAACGCGGTGATCGCGATGGCCGCGCCCATGAAAAGCATTGCCTGCCAAGGCTTCACCCCACCGGCGAAGAACTTCCCGTCGTCCTGGATCAGCAGCAGCGCGACGAGCGATCCGAGGATCAGCGGCACGGTGACACCGGCCAGCGAGATCGAGATCGCGCTCGGCACCCGGTGTCTGATCAGGCTCGTGTCGAAGTCCAGACCGATCAGGAACATGTACAGCACCAGCCCGACCTGACTGGCCGCGTAGAGGATCGTCATCGACGGGCCCTTGGGAAACAGGTCCTGCTGCCAGTTCGGCGCGATCAGCCCAAACAGGGAGGGTCCGAGCAGGACCCCCGCGATCATCTCGCCGACGACCTGCGGCTGCCCGATCCTGCGGGCCAGCAGGCCGACCACCCGGCAGGCGGCCAGGATGATCGCGAGCTGAAGGAAGAAGTGCACGGCCATCTGAGATTGCGTCATGAGTGATCCCCCTGGGACGGATGCGGGAATTGGGAGCGAATGCGCTGCCGCCAGACTTCGTAGGCGGGCTCGATGTCGTCGGTCGGCAGATCGTCCAGTGCGGTCCGGGCGATCTCGGCGGCTTCCTGGCTGTTCAGTCCGCAGATCACGCGCGAGGCGAGCTCGACGGTGTCGCCCGGGTTGCCGACCTGATGGCGCGCGCGGGCGGCGACGACGACCCCCTCGGCCAGCCGCGGCAGATGCCTGCCGGCCAGCGCGCGCAGGGTTTCGAGCGCCTGCTCGTCAACACCACCGGTGTAGCCACAGCCCAGGCCAATCCCGGCCCACAGGTCACCCTGCCGGTACGACGGGAATCCGTCGATCGTGGCGTGCACCCGCTTGGGATCGGCGCCGGTCGCGAACCACAGGCCGCGTCCGACACCGTGGTCGAATGCCCGCAGGCCATAGCCGCTGAGGTGTCGCGGCGTGGCCCGCTCCTGCACGTGCTTGCGGTAGGCGAAGAAGGCTTCGTGGAAGCCGTACCCGTCGAGCACGGCCCAGCCCATCACCGGGTCGTCGAGCTTGCGGCGGAACGGCTCCGGATTGCGGTGCAACCGGGCAAGGCCCATACCGGCGCCCAGGTACACCGCGAAGATGTAGTCGCGCGCAGGTCCCTCGACGAAAGCCAGCGTGCGCTGCTTCCACCGCAGCAGGTCGTCGAGTGCGGCCAGCCCGACCCCCGCGCCCTCATAGGCGAACCCGAGCAGTTCCTCGGGATACGCGTCGAGCTTGGCCGCCAGCTTGTCGCGCCGGGTCACCAGGCTCAGCTCGCAGCATTCGGTGACGGTGAACACGACCTTGCTGAGCCGCTCGGTGGTCGGACCGTCTGCACTGGTCAGGACCGGGACGTCGGTCGGAGTGACCTCGAAGACCGGCCGAAGCAGGGTTCCCACGACGCTCATGCCGGCTCCCCCAGACTCTGTCCAACTGGGCTGAAGACGGCTTCCAGACGATCCTGAAGTACGCCGTACGCCGGTCGTGCCGGGCTGTCCGGCAGATCGCGGAACGCCTCGTCGACGTGCTCGGCCGCCTGCTGGCTCGTCATTCCGCACAGCACCTCGCACGCGAGCTCGGTGCCGGGAATCGGGTTGCCGGCACGGATCCTGCCTTTGGCGACGAACGCCGTACCGACTGCGACGCGGGCGAGATGGCGGCCCGCGGTCTCGCGCAGCTCCTCGACCGCGGCCCGGTCGACACCGCCGACGTACCCGCAGGCAACCCCGACGCCGAGCCAGAGGTCGGGATGCCGATGCGCGGGGAAGGTCGCGATCACTCGCGCGATCTCGCTGATGCCGGCGCCCGACGCGAACCAGATGCTGCGTCCGACGCCCTGGTCGAAGACGCGCCGGCCGAAGGGTGACAGGTGCGATGGGACCCGCTGTGCCTGGACGAACTTGACCGGCTTGAAGAAGCCTTCATGGAACCCGTACCCGTCCATCACCAGCCAGCGCAGGGCAGGGTCGGACAGCTCGGCCAGGAACGGTTCGGGCTTGCGCTTCATCCTGCCCAACGCCTCGCCCGCGCCGATGTGCACCATGTAGATGTGCGCGCTGCCGGGGCCGTCGATGTACTGCTGCAGGCGGGAGCCGGGCAGGAACAGATCCATCCCCGTCAGCCCCATGGCCGCGCCCTCGTAGGCGTAGCCGCGGAACTCCAGCGGAGTCTGGTCGAGCCGCGGGATCAGGTCGTCCAGCCGGTGCCCGTCGAGCACCGCGTGGTATCCGCCGACAGCTGACCGGACAACGGTCTTCAGGTGGTTCCAGTTCGGCGTGTCACCGCGACTGAACCCGGTGGCTTCGCTGTCCGGTACGCCCATGACTGCCCGGCGTAACCGGCTAAGAAGCTGGCTCATGATCCATCCCTTCTTCGCGCTCGAGCTCGGCGAGAAGCGCTTCGAGCTCGTCGGGTGAGGCGCTGGCGAGGAGCTGATCCAGCTCGTCGTCGCTCGGTTCCGCCGCAGCGGGGGCGGTCTCCGGCTGATCGGCCGGGGTCGCTTCGAGGTCGAGCCGCGGCAGGATGCGCGCTGCCAGCTCGACGACACTGACTCCTTGGAGCAGGTCGAGCACCGGGATGTCGACCCGGAGCATGATGTCGATCCGGGCCTTCACCTCGACGGCCATCATCGAGTCGATGCCGAGGTTGCTCAGGTTCTCTTCGTCTCCGAGATCGGCCGCATCCAGGTTGAGCACGGTGGCCGCGATGTCTCGCAGCAGGCCACGGAGCAGCGTCTCGCGTTCCTCCTCGGAGGCCTGCCGGATGCCGTCCAGGATCGAGTCCGCGTCGACCGCCGACTCCGACGACTGCTCGTCGCCGCTGCTGACGCCGAGCTCGGCGAACATCGGCGGAAGCTGAGCACCGATCGATGCCGCCCGGGCAGCCGGCCAGTCGACGGTGATCGCCACCAGATGGGCCGGGCGCTGGCTGAGGACTCGCGCCAGGATCTGGGTGCCCGCCTCCGGGGTGATCAGTTCGATGCCGCGGCGCGCGTACATCTGCTCGAGCTGCAGCTTCTCGACCATGCCGATCGACCAGGGCCCCCAGCCGATCGTCAACGCCGGCAGACCTTGCCTGCGCCGGTGGGCCGCCAAGCCGTCCAGGAACGCATTGGCTGCGGCGTAGTTCGCTTGGCCCGCCGAAGCGATCACCGATCCGGTGGAACCGAACAGGACAAAGAAGTCCAGCGGTACGTCGGCGAACAGCCGGTGCAGCAGCCAACCTGCCCGCAGCTTCGGCCGCAGGACCCGGTCGAACGACTCCCGCGTCATCCGGACCATCAGCTCGTCCTCGACCACGCCTGCGGTGTGGATGAGGCCGCTGATCGGAGGCAGGTGGTTCCGCTGGTGGTCGTCGTACCAGCTGTGCAGTTGATCCTCGTCCGCCGAGTCGACCGCGACGCACGACACTGTCGCGCCGCTCGTCTCGAGCTTCAGAAGCTGGTCGATCAGCCCACGCTGTGGATGGTCGGCCGGCAGCTCACGCCAGGTGTCCCGGGTCGGTACGGCGGTCCTTGCCATCAACACGACATGGCGTGCACCGCGATCCACCAGGAAGCGAGCGACGAGGAGCCCGAGGGTTCCAAGCCCGCCGGTGATCACGTAGCTGCCGTTGGGTCGCAGGCGGACCGGGAACGGAGGGGTGAGGTGCGTACTCGGCGCGAGCCGGGCCACGAACCGTTGGCCGTTGCGGTAGGCAACCTGATCCTCACCGGCGGCCGCGTCGATCTCCGCGATCAACTGCTCGGCGTCATCGCCGGGCCCGAGGTCGACGAGTCCGCCCCACAGACTCGGGAACTCCTGGTGGCCGACCAGCCGGCCGATCCCCCACATCGGGGCCTGCGCCACCGCAACCGGTCCACCATCGATCGCCTGGGCCTGTCGCGTCACCAGCCACACCTGCGCCAGTTGGTGATTGAGCTCTGCGGCCAGTGCATGCATGAGGTTGAGCACCGAGACCGAACCGAGCAGCTGGCTGTCCTCCAGTGCGTCCACCGAGATGTCGGCACCGAACGGCGCATCGAGGCTCCACAGGTGCAGGACCTTCCCGACCGACACCTCTTGCCCCAGCTTGTGGAACAGCTGCTTGTACTGGTCTGCATCCGCCGGGTTGAGAACGTAACCGCCGGTCTCGGTCTCGGTCAGTTTCGGCACGGCGTTGTGCTCGACAGAGATCACCTGACGGCCGGCCGCCCGCAGGCGCCGGACGGCGTCACCGGACGAATCGGTGAACACAACCCAGGTGGCGGAGTCCGGCTCCGTGGCCGGCTCGGCGTCGAGCGGCTGCTCTCGCCAGGACAGCTCGTGCAGATTGCGATCCAGACGATCGAGGCTCTGGTTCGACGCGGCCTGCAACGACTGCGCGCGGAAGCCACGGATCTCGGCCAGCACCGTGCCGTCGGCGGCGCAGAGGGCAAGGTCGCTGACCACGACCCGGGCATCGGCCTGGACCACCTCGGCGACGACGAACATCTCGTCCTGTGCCGGCTCGTGGATGACGATACTGTCCACGCCGACTGGCAGGTACGGCGTACCGGGACCGTCGCCCTGCGGCGTCGCCGCCGTCAGCAGGACCTGGAAGGCGGCGTCGATCAACGCCGGGTGGAACCGGTACGACGAAAGGTCGTCGCGGATCTGCTCGGGGACAGTAACCCGGCCGACGGCCGAGCCCGGTCCGCTGACGATGTCCTGCACTGCTTGGAACACCGGCCCGTACTCGAATCCCATCTGCCGGGACCGGTCGTAGAAGTCGTCCCGCGACACGTTGTTGTCGCAGGCCGCCCGCGCTGCCTCCAGATCCCGTCGGGCCGGCGCAGTCGTCCGTCGGCCGAGCTGCGCGGTGGCGTGGATTGTCCACGTCCGATCACCCGAAACAGTGGCGGTGTAGCCGGCGATCTCGACTCGCCCCGACTCTTGGTGAAGGGTCGTCCGCAACCTCGGGTCGGCGGTCTCCGGCAGTACGACGGCCTTGCGGAACTCGAGATTCTCGACCGTGTAGCAGTCGTCGCCGTACACCTCGTGAGCCGCGGCCAGCGCCATCTCGATCATCGCGGCGCCCGGGACGAGAGTGGTGCCCTGGATCCGGTGATCGGCAAGGTAGGGGAGCACGCCGACACCGAATTCACGTTCCCAGGCAGGCTGACTGCCGCTGACCCGCTGGCCGAGCAACGGATGGACCTCCGTGTAATGGCGGTCCTCACGCGCCTCGACCGACTCGTTCCAGTAGCGCTTCTTCTGCCACGGGTACGTCGGCAGCTGAATGTGCGCGCCGTCGCCGTAGAAGGCTTCCCACTTCACGTCCTGCCCATGGGCATAGAGCGATCCGAGCGATCCGAGCAGGACGGCGTCGTCCTCCTCGTCCCGGCGCAGCGACGGCACGACCAGCACCTCTGCCTGCTGCTCGGCAGCGAGCTCCTTCATCGACCCGGCCAGCACCGGGTGCGGGCCGATCTCGACGAAGTGGGTGAAGCCGTCGGCAAGCATCTCCCGGAACGCGGACGCGAACAGCACGGTCGCACGGACGTTCTGCCACCAGTAGTGCGCATTCACACCGGCGCCGTCGATCGTCGTACCGGTCACTGTGGAGTAGAGCGGGACGGTCGCGGACTTGGCGGTCAGGTCCGCGAGCCCGGCTTGCAGGTCGTCACGCAGCGGGTCCATGCAGTGGCTGTGGTACGGCACCTTCACAGCAAGGAACTTGTGGAAGACGCCGAAGGTCTCCAGCTGCGCGGCCATGCTCTCCAAGATCGCCGCGTCGCCGGACAGCGTGACCGCCGACGGACTGTTGATCGCGGCAACGGATACCAGTGGTCCGGCGTCGGCAACTGCCTTGTCGAGCGTCTCCGGGGTGAGTCCGACCGCGAGCATCCGGCCGGTGCCGGTGGCCCGCTGCTGCAGACTGCTGCGGTAGTAGTTCACCTTCACGGCGTCCTCGAACGACAGCACGCCGGACAAGTACTGCGCGGCGACCTCGCCGGTGCTGTGACCGACGATGCCGTCGGGCTCGATGCCCCACATCCGCCACATCGCCGCCAGACCGACCTGTACGGCGAAGTTCGCCGTCTGAGCGATCCGTGTCTCGGCCATCTGCGACGCGTCCTCGGTGGCGAGCATCTCGTCGAGCAGCGACCAGTCGGTGTACTTGCGCAGCTCTTTGTCACATCGCTCGACCGCTGCCCGGAACACCGGCTCTGTGGTCAGTAGTTGCCGAGCCATCGCCCACCATTGCGGACCCATACCGGAGAAGACGAACGCGAGCTTGGGCCTGCCGCCCGCGGCAGCCCGGCCGGATGTCACGCCCTTGGTCGCGCGGCCGGCGCTGAACTCACGCAGGTACTTGGTGGCGTCGGCCGGTGTCGACGCGACGACGGCGAGCCGGTGCTCGTGGTGGCTTCGGCGCAGGCTGGTGGTGTGTCCGACGTCCTGCAGATGTACGGCGTTCTCGGACAGGTGTTCGGCTGTCGATGCGGCAGCTGCGGTGAGTGCTTCGGGCGAGCGTCCCGACAGCGGGATCAGGTAGCGCCGGTCGTGTGGCCGCCGAGTCGGAGCCACCTCGGCGGGTGGTCCTTCGAGGACGACGTGTGCGTTGGTGCCGCCGAACCCGAACGAGTTCACTCCCGCGAAGCGCGGTCCCGAGGTCTCCGGCCAGTTGCCGAGCTGCGTCTGCACCCGGAGCCCGAGCTGATCGAAGTCGATGGCCGGGTTGGGATCGTTGAAGTGCAGCTGGCCAGGGATCTGGCCGTGCTTGAGGGACAGCGCGGTCTTGATCAGCCCGGCCACACCGGCGGCGGCCTCGAGGTGACCGATGTTCGTCTTGACCGAGCCGATGACCACCCGGTCGGTGTCGGCACGACCTGCACCGACGACGCGCCCGATAGCGCCTGCCTCGATCGGGTCGCCGACGGGCGTTCCGGTTCCGTGGGCTTCGACGTACTGGACGTCGCGAGGTGCGATGCCGGCCCGCTGGTACGCCGCGCGCATCGCGGTCGCCTGTGAATCGCCGTTCGGCACGGTGATCCCGTTGGTGTGCCCGTCCTGCGACACCGAGCTACCGCGGATCAGTGCATAGATCGGGTCGCCATTGCGCTGCGCATCACGCAGCGGCTTGAGTACGACGATCCCCGCGCCCTCGCCGCGGGCGTAGCCGTTGGCCGCCGCGCTGAACGCCTTCGAGCGGCCGTCGGGTGCGAGGAATCCGCCCTTGGACTCGGCAATCGTCATGTTCGGCGCGATCATGACGTTCACCCCGCCGGCCAGCGCCATCGAGCACTCGCCGTTCGCGATCGCCTGTGCTGCCAGGTGGACGGCGACCAGCGAACCCGAACACGCGGTGTCGACTGCGAGGCTGGGTCCCTTGAAGTCGAAGGAGTACGACAGCCGGTTGGCCAGCATCGTCATCATCATGCCGGTGGCCGAGTGGGTCTGGAGTTCGTAGCGGCTGTAGATGCCGTAGTTCTGGAGCAGTTGGTAGTCGAGGGTGAAGCCGCCCATGAAGACGCCCACGTCGGTCCCCGCCAGCTCGTCCGCGACCTGGCCGCCGTCCTCCATGGCCTCCCAGGCCACCTGCAGCAACAGGCGCTGCTGCGGGTCCAGCCAGATGGCTTCGCGCGGCGAGATGCCGAAGAACTGCGCGTCGAACTCGTCGATGCGGTCCAGGAAGCCGCCGTGGAACGTGCTCATCTTGCCGAGCTTGCCGCCGGCCGGATCGTAGAACTTGCCCGTCTCCCAGCGGTCGGCCGGCAGGTCCCGGGTGGCGTCGGTTCCGTTGCACAGCAGGTCCCAGAAGGCTCCGGGGCCGTTCGCACCAGGAAACTGGCAGCCGATTCCTACGATCGCGATCGGTTCGCGGGATCGGTCAGCCGGCGATCGGTCGGTCATGGACGTGTTTCCCTTCCTTTAGGTGCACAGTTGTGAGTGCGGTGGCCCTCAGGTCGCGGACCAGCTCGGCGAGCAGCAGGTCCTGCGCGCTGTGCAGGAAGAAATGCGAACCGGGGATCATCGCCAGCCGGAACGGGCCGTCCACCTGGTCCTGCCAGGGCTCCAGATCGCTCCGGCCCACCCGCACGTCCTGGTGTCCCCCGAAGACGGACAACGGCATCCGCAGCGGCGGCTGGGCGTCGTACTCGTAGGTGTCGCACAGCTCGAAGTCCGCCCGCAGGGTGGGCAGCAGCGCGCGCATCAGTTCGTCGTTCTCGAGAACCTGTTGCGGCGTTCCCTCCTTGAGCAGAACGGTCTTCAGCACCTCGTCCGGCAAGTGGTAGATCTTGATGTTCGGGTTGGCCAGCTGCGGGGCCCGGAACGCGGCCAGGAACAGGTGCGCGGGCTCGGGGTCACCGGCGCTCCGCAACCGTCGGGCGAGTTCGAACGCGACGAGCGCACCCATGCTGTGCCCGAAGAACACGAACGGCTGATCCAGATGCGGACGAATCGCTTCGTGCAACGCGTCGATGACCGGACCCATCCGCCGTACCGGCTGCTCTCCTACGCGGGTCTCCCGGCCGGGCAGCTGCGCCGCCCACACGTCGACATCGGCCGGCAGACCGTCGGTCCAACCGCGGAAGATCGAGGCACCGCTCCCGGCGTACGAGAAACAGAACATCCGGACGCCCGGCGCATCACCCCGCGAGAACCGCGTCAGCCATGGCGTCTCCGCGCGGGCCGGCTCGGCCCGGAGGCGAGCCAGCAGCTGCGCGCGCTTGTCGGTCGGCAGCCGGGTGATCCGCTCGTGCAGCAAGGAGTCTTCCGGGAGCGTGTTCGCGGTCATCGGCTGTCTCCGGTACCGGTCTCGACCGTTGGTCTGAGGGTGATCCAGTGGTCGTCGACCGGGTTAGCGGGGTGCTCGGCTTCGTAGACGCCGACCAGCGACATCAGAATTTCGTCCTTGCGCCAGCGCTGCGCCTGGTCCTGCTTGGCGTGGTTGCCGGTGTCGGCCTCGAACTCCGCGAGAACGGTGGCGATCATCTGGCCGGACAACTGGTCGATGAACCGGACGTTCTCGTCGAAGCGCTCCTGCAGATCGGTCTCGCCGAGATCGGCGGTCATGCCGATGTGCAGCCGCGGCATGAAGTCGAAGTCGTAGAAGCGGGTGAACTGGGCCTGGTCCGGCGACGCCTCGTCCACCGCGCCCCACTCCCGGAAGAACCGCTGAACCTCCTTGCTGGTGGTCCCGAAGCGGGCCAGGTTCATCAGCAGGCCCGGGTGGTCGGCCAGTACCCGCCACTTGTCCTGGAAGAAGAGCAGACCCGGCACCGCCCAGTAGACGGCCGTGTCCCAGACGACCTTGCAGGTCATCACCCGGGCGTTGCCCATCAGCGGATACTGGTTCTCGTAGATGGTCAGCCAGCCGTCGGTGAGCAGGAAGAACACCGTGTTGTGGATCGCCGCGAGCTCCTCGACGTCCTCGCCGTCGAGCGACCGGCCGACCAGGTCCGCAATCAGACCGTTGCTGATGGCAATCAGATCCAGGCCCGGTGAGTAGAACGGGTCCAGGAAGACGCCGGCCTCTCCGGCCAGGCACCAGCGGTCACCGGAGAACACCTGCTCACTGCTGTAGGCGTAGTCCCGCATGATCCGGAAGTCCTGCAGTTTGTCGCGGTGCTCGTCGATCATCCGCGCGCACTGCGGCTCGTGTTCGGTCAGCCACTGCATCGCCCGGTCGAAGGTGTTCATCTCCCCGAACGGGTGCACGTCGGCGTCGGTGACGATGCCGATACTGATCCCGCCGGAACCGAGCCGGATCAGCCAGACCCAGTAGCCGGGTCCCATCAGATGGTTGGTGGACAGCTCGCGCCGCCCCTCGACGACCCGGCCGCGCCAGTCCGGGTCGTCGGACCACAGGTCGATGTCGATCGGGTGGGCGATCCGGAACCAGACGGCGTTCGCCCGGTGGCCGACCTTCTTCGCCAGGCCCAGCTTGCGCTTGAGCAGCCCGCTCCGCCCGGTCCCGTCCACGATCCACTTGGCCCGGATCTCGCCGGCCACGGCATCTGCGTCGCGAACGGTGATCCGGTGATGATCGGATTCCGGCTCCAGCTCGACGGCCTCGACCTTCACGCCGGACAGGAAGTCGACACCGCCGTCCACGAGGATCCGGCCGAGGGCGTTCTCCAGCCGGCCACGGTCGAGCTGATAGGTGCCGACCGCGCCAGGCGGACGAACCGAGTGGCCGAGCTCGACCCGGCGGGTGATGTCGTCGTTGCCTTCGTTCGAGAAGAAGACCCGCAGACCGAACTTGTCCAGCTGCTCGGTCCGCAGGTGCTCCTGCAGGCCCAGTACCTGGCGCAGGTAGTACCCGGCGATCTCGACGGTGGACTCCCCCACCTTGTGCGTCGTCTCCGGCACCGGATGGTTCTGACGTTCCAGTACGGCGATCCGCGTCCCCGGCCGTTGCTTGTGCAGTTGCAGGGCCAGCGTCAGACCGGCCACGCCCCCACCGAGGATCGCAACATCGACGTCGGTCGGCAGGCCGGTCACGACGCCACCGCCGCGGGCTCGCTGCCGAGCGTGATCCAGGCGCTGTCGATCGGGTTGATCACTTCGTACTCACGGAACCGCGCAACGACCTCCTGCAGCAACTCGTCGGCATTCCACCGATCGACCTGCGCCGGAGCAATGCCCTGGGCCGTGAGCTGGTCGATGACCGTGGTGACCAACTGACCGGCCAACTGCTCCAGCAGGATCACGTTCTTGGTGAACTGGTCCTCGAGCTCCTCGTCCGGCAGGCCTGCCGCCATCCCGTTGTGCAGATCGACGATCCAGTCCAGCAGGCTGTAGGGGTCGGCGAAGGTGTCCGAGGCCGGCTCGCAATCGACCGCGTGCCACTCGCGCAGGAACTGCTGGACCCGGGTGTGCAGCTCCCAGGTCCGCTGCAGATTCCCGAAGGCGCGGGGGCTCTCACCGAGCCGGCGAAGCTTGTCGTGGAAGAACAGCAGCCCCGGCACGGCCCAGTAGATGATCGTGTCCCAGATGACCTTCGCGACCATCACCTTCGGGTTGCCCATCAACGGGTACTGGTTCTCGTACGCGACCAGCCAGATGTCGCTCAGGACGAGATACACCTGGTTGTGGGCGGCAGCAATGTCCTCGATGTCCTCGCCGCGCCGGTCCCGGGCGACGAGGTCGGTGATCAGGCCGTTGCTGATCGCCATCAGGTCGCCGCCGGACGAGTACAGCGGGTCGATCGAGACCCCCCGCCTCGCCGGTCAGGCACCAGCGGTTCTCCGAGTACACCTGCTGACAGCTGTACGCGTAGTCCTTCATCACCCGGAAGTCCTGGATCTTGTCGCGGTGCGCCAGAACCTCCGCGGCACACTGCGGCTCGTGCTCCACCAGCCAGTCCAGGGCCCGATCGAGGGTGTTGAAGTCCTGGAAGGTGTGCGCGCTGTCCTCGGCAACGATCCCGACGCTCGTGGATCCCGAGGACAGCGGAATCAACCAGACCCAATAGCCCGGCCCCATCAGGTGGTTGGTCGAGAGCCTCCGCTGGCCATCGCAGACGCGCTCCTGCCAGGCCTCGTCGGCCGACCAGCCCTGGACGTCGACCTGGTGCGCGATCCGGAACCAGACCGAGTTCGCCCGGTGCGCGACCGGCTTGGCCAGGTCGAGTTTGCGCTTCAGCAGTCCGGCCCGGCCGGTCGCGTCCACGACCCAGCGGGCCGCAATACGGTGCGAGCCGTCGTCGTCGTGGTACTCGACGATGTGGTCGCTGCCGTCCTCGGAGAGTTCGACCCCACTCACCTTGCTGTGGACGAAGCTGACCCCCTGCTCGGCGATCACCTCGCCCAGGTGGTTCTCGAGGCGGCCGCGGTCCAGCTGGTACGACGGCAGCGGGGCGGCCGCGACCTGGCCGTACTCGACCCGATGCGCGATCTCCTTGTTGCCGTCGTGGCTGAAGAACATCCGCAGGCCGAACTTGTGCAACTGCTCGTGGGTGAGGTGGTCCTCGAGCCCGAGCACGTCGCGCAGGTAGTGCGCCTGCACCTCGACGCTGGACTCGCCGACCTTGTGGGCGGCCTCGGCGACCGGATGCTGCTTGCGCTCGATCACCGTGACCTCGAGGCCGGGATCGGTCTGCTTGAGCTGCAGCGCCAGGGTCAGTCCGGTGATCCCGCCGCCGAGAATGGCGACGTCGTAGTGGCCGGCGATGTCAGGCATAGGTCACCTCTTCGATGGTCGATACGTGGTTGGTCGCGCTGCCGGCTCCGAGGACCATCCAGCCCTCGCTGGTCGGGTTGCGGCGCCGGTCGCGCCGATAGGCGGCGACCAGTTCGCCGATCAGCGGGTCGCGCTGCCAGGCCTGGATCTGGGCGACCACGTGGTCGTCCTCGTACCGGCCGCCGTGGGTCTCGATGACCGTGCTGATCAGCTGGCCCGCGAGCTGCTCGAACAGCCGCGTGTTGGCTGCGAACCGCTCGGCGAACTGGGCGTCGGTCAGCTCGTCGGCCATCCCGCCGTGCAGCTTCACCATGAAGTTCAGCGGCGAGTACAGATCCACGAACCGTGGTTCGAGCTCGCGGTCCTCGATCCCGGCCCACTCGCGGAAGAACGCCTGGACCCGGTTGCTGACACCGGTGAGCCGGGCCAGATCGTTCGCGACCGTCGGGCTGGTCGCGACCCGGCGGAACCGGTCCTGGAAGAACAGCAACCCGAACACGCCCCAGTAGAAGGCCGTGTCCCAGATGACCTTCGAGCTCATCACCGTGGCATTGCCCATCAGCGAGTACTGGTTCTCGTAGATCGCCAGCCAGATCTCGGCGATCCGCCGGAACAGGGAGTCGTGGATCGCGGCCGCCGCCGTGACGTCTTCGCCGTCCAGCGAGCGGCCGACCAGGTCGACCACCAGACTGTTGCCGATGGCAATCAGATCCAGCCCGGGCGAGTAAAGCGGGTCGAGGAAGATCCCGGACTCGCCGGTGAGGCACCAGCGGCCGTTGCCGTCGAACACCTGGTCGCAGCTGTACGAGTAGTCCTTCATGACCCGGAAGTCCTGCACCTTGTCGAGGTGCTGCCGGAGCTCCGCGTGGCACTGCGGCTCGTGCTCGGCCAGCCAGACCAGCGCGCGTTCCAGGGTGTTGAACTCGTCGAAGCTGTGCCGCTTGGCGTCGGCGACGATGCCGATGCTGATCGACCCCGAGGCCAGCCGGATCAGCCAGACCCAGTACCCCGGGCCCATCAGGTGATTGGTCGACAACTCGCGCCGGCCCTCGACCCGTCCCTGCCAGTCGGCATCGTCGGTCCAGGTGCTGACGTCGATCGGGTGACCGACCCGGAACCAGGCTGCGTTCGCCGCATGGCCGACCTCCTTCTGCAGACCGAGCTTGCGCTGCAGCAGATGGTTGCGACCGGTCGCATCGACCACCCAGCCGGCCGACACTTCACGCTCCTCGTCGCCCACGCTCACCCGGAGGCGGTGCTGCGTCCCCTCCGCGGCGAGATCGATCTGCTGGACCCGGCTCCCCGTCACGAGTTCGACGTCCTGCTCGACGCACAGCCGGCCGAGTTCGTTCTCGAGCCGCCCTCGATCGAGCTGGTACGTCGCATGCGGCGGAAAGACCGAGCTGCCGAGCTCGACGCGCTGGGTGATGTCGGTGTTGTCGTGGTTGGAGAAGAACATCCGGAGGCCGAACTTCCGGATCTGCCGCTGTTCGAGATGCTCGCCGAGCCCGAGAACGTCCCGGAGGTAGTGCGCGGCGATCTCGACCGTCGACTCGCCCACCTTGTGGGTCGTCTCCGGCACCGGATGCTCCAGCCGCTCCACCACGAGGAGGCGGAGCTGGGGCCGAACCTTTCGCAGATGTAAGGCCAGGGTCAGGCCGGCCACGCCGCCGCCCATGATTACTACGTCGTAATGGTTCGGACCGGTGGTCTCGGCGGCAGGCTTGGCCTTCAGCGCCTCGAGCAATTGGGCCCGCTTCGCTGCGGGCAAATCGGCAATCCGGACTCGGGTCTGTCGCGTCATCGCATCCCCCTTGTCGTCATCTGAGTAACAGGCTGACGGCTTGCGATTACGCGCGACTTACCTGATCTGGAAGGTAATGCGCAGTGGCCCCGGAAATGACCGGGAACCGTAGTACGCTCATCGCTCGGAGTAACTCGTTCGACCGGGCGCGAAACTCCCTTACCCTTTGTCATTTGGAGGCTACGGTGGGTGTCCGGTCAGAGAATCAAACGTTCGTGCCTCAGCAGCCCTTTCAGGCCTGGCTCTTCGGCCCTTTCCGGGTGGTCCGCGGCAGTACCGAGATCACCGATCAGGCCTGGACCCGGAAAAGCGCACGAACACTCCTGAAATGGTTCCTGCTGAATCCCGGACAGCCGTTCACCGCGACCGAACTCTGTGCCGTCCTGTGGCCCGGCGGAAACGGAAAGTCCAGCACCAAGAATCTGCACGTGACGCTGCATTACCTGCGCCGCGTTCTCGATCCGGATTCACCCAGCCGCAGTCCGTCCCGATTTGTCCGGACCGATGCGACCGGGCGCTACTCGTTCAACGAGAACGACTGGTGGACCGACGTCGGCGAGGTGGAGTGGCTGTGGCGATCGGTCCAGGCGAGCGCCGAGCGCGACGATCACGACGCAGCGATCGCGACGCTGCTGCAGCTCGTCGACCACTACCAGCGCGGCTTCCTGCCGGAGGAGTTGTACGAGGACGCCTTCGCCCATTTCCGCGATCTCCACGAGCGCAAGCACGACGAGGCGCTGCATGCCCTCCTCAAGCTGTACGGCGATCGCAGCCGTCGCTACGAGGTGCTGGCCTTCGCGCAGCGGATCCTGGACCGCGATCCGTACTCCGAGTGCGCGGTCACGGCCCTGGTCGAGGTGCACCTGGCCCAAGGCAACCTCGCCGCCGCGATGTCGGAGCTGGACGGCTTCGTGCAGACGCTGAGAGACGACCTGGGCATGCAGCCGAGCCCACGGGTCATTGCGCTTCGGCGGCGGCTGTCCGCATCGAACTGACCCGGCTGCATTCCAGCGGGGCAAGTCCCTTTTCGACGGCCCTGATGATGGCCGGCCGGAGCTGGTCCGGCGCAATCACAGCGTCGACAGACCCCACCGCGACCGCGCGGTCGACGTCGTGGACCCGATCGAACTCGTGCGCGAGATCGTCGAGCATCTGCGCCTGAACGGAATCCCGGACATCCGCGAGGTCCAGGCCGATCCGCAACCGCTCCGGCCCGGTGATCGACTGCAGATCAGCCTCGAGAGCTGCGACGCGGCCGTCGACCCGAGCGCGTCGCCGTGCCTCACCGGACAGTACGACGTTCGCTGCCGGAGCGCCCCCGATCACCGAGGCCCGTGCACCGGCAACGGCCAGCACGGTCAGATTCGGATTGAGTCGCTTGGAGAAGACGACGAAGGCGCCCCCGTGGTAGCGACCCACGACGCAGAACACGATCGGCCCTCGGAAGTTCACCACCGCGCGGCCGATCTCGGCGCCGTACTCCAGCTGCAGATTTCGCAGCGAGTCCGGAGAGCCGTCGAAACCGGCCAGGTTGGCAAGCACCACGAGCGGGCGGTTTCCGGAGGCGGCATTGATGGCCCGCGCGAGTTTCTTCGACGCCTGCGGGAACAGCGTTGCGGCGCTGTACAACGGCGGTCCGTCCGCGGGAACGACGCCCTGCCTATGCGTCGGCCGCGACTCCACGCCGACAAGGCAGACGGCATGCCCACCGAGGCGAGCGTCCAGGACGACCGCATTCTGCGCGTCGGCCATGTCGGCCCAGCGCTCCAGCGGGGTCGAGTCCTGGTCGATGACCGCACGCATCACCGTCCGGATGTCGAAGGCCTTCTTGCGATCCGGGTTGTGCTCGACCGAGAAGATCTCGCCCACCGTCCGGAAGTCGCAACCGTCGACGGCATGGGGGTACTCGCTGATGTCCCGATCGGCCGGGTCGACGGTCGGCACCCACCGTGGCCCGGTCTCACCAGGCTCGACGTACGTGTGGTCGTAATGCCGTAGCAGCAGACCCGCCGCGCCGGCCAGGTCCCGGGCCCAGTACTGGCCTTGCCCGTTCGGGCCCATGACGCGGGCGTAGCCGCCGATGCCCACCTCGCTGTCGGCCGAGACCGCGCCGGAGAAATCGAGCGATCGTTTGCCGGTCAGCACCATCGCGCTCATCGGCGTCATGATCAGCACTCCCCTGGTGTGCATGAGCATCGTCGCCTCGGCGTTCCAGTACGGCTGCGCACCGACATTGATCCCTGCGGCCACGACATTCAGCTCACCGCCGGCCTGCGTGAACTCGACGATCCTGCGCAAGGCAGCGGCCACCCAGTCCATGTTCTCCGTGCCGGAGTCCATCGAGATCCGCGCCCCGGAGGACAGCGCGAACCATTCGACCGGCACACCGAGCCGCTCGGCAAGGTCGATGGCAGCGATGATCCGGCGGCATTCCGGCTCGGCGACCGCACCCAGCGCACGAGTCGAGTCACCGCACATCAGTACTCGGGTCATCCCCTCGGGATACGCGGGCGTCACCGTCGTGACCAGCCCGACGACGATCCCGGCGGCGCCGCGGGGACGATCCACCGGGACTAGATCCCCCAGCGCGTCGAGGTCGAGCTCCGTGAAAGAGCCTTCCGCTCCGGCGAGAAACGCTCCCAGGCTGTGCGGACTGGAATACCCACGTGCACTCGCCTGCCTGGTTCGCAGACCGTCCGCATCGAACGGCTGCAGCGGCTCATCCAGATCCTCAGCATCGGAGACCACCGGCGCGCGGCTCAGCGGATCAAGTGTCAGTCGCCGGCTCGGCCGCCCGGACAGGATCAGTTCTTCCAGGTCCGGATCGTCGACGAGCGCCGCCAGTTCGTCGATCTCCTGGTATTCGGCACCGTGGATCCAGAGGTGGACGCGGCCTGGACGAGCGTGCCCTGTGGCCCGGGCCACCCGCACCGCAGCCATGCATTCTTTGACGACCTGTACGACGCCGTTCGAGTCGTCCACCTCGCCGATCGCTACCAACCGGCGATCGGACGGGTTGTCAGCTGCCACGCAGTCGTACAGCAGCACATCTGACGGCAGGCGCTTGACCTGGAACAGCTCCAGCCGATCCGGCCGATCGACGGCCGGACCCCGCATCGATCGCTCGTACCAAAGGTGGCGGACCGCCAGGGCAAGATCCCGAAGGTCCCGCGCTCGCCCCTGCTCGGACAGCCGGTCGAGGACTGCCCGTGCCCCTGTCTCACTTGAGGGGCTCTCGTGGAGCCAGCGCTGGAGCACCGCGGCGGCCACCTGCTTGGCCGTCGAGTCGTGCCGGCGATGTGCCCTGCAGATTCGGAGGAGCAGATCGGCCGACGGTGGTGCCGCAACGCCGTACCAGGACGACAGGCATTCGAGCCGGCTCCGGAGTCCGTCGTCCAAGGTGTGCGATCGCAGGTAGTGGTGAAACGCGTCATCACGGAGGAACAGATCGCCCAGATCGGCGTACACGGCCAGGAGGTTGATCTCTTCGGCGCAAGGCGGACCACCAGACGCCATCCGGTACGCCGCCAGTCCAGCACTCGTGATCGCTTCGTCGGCATCGAATCCGAGGATCTGCGCCAGCATCTCGTCGTACCGGCCGGGCCGCGAACTCGGTTGGCCGGCTCCGCCCAGGACCTCGTCGGTCGCCGGCCGCTGAGCTTCCAGCAGAACCGACCCGACGCGAACCAACGGAGCGCCGTACGCGACCTGCGCTCCGGGCCGGACGTACCACTCCCCGACCTCGCAGTCGAACGGCGCGCGGACCACCGACTCGAGCTTCATCGACTCCAGTACGGCGAGCGGCGTACCGGCCACGACACGCTTGCCCGCAGCAACGGACTGCTGAACGACGATGGCCGGGATCGGCGAGCGCAGGATCGACCCGTCGCGGTGCTCGATCCGGATCGGATGACCCCCGACCTCGACCAGCTCGAAGCCCGCATGCGCCGAGGTGACGACGAGGATCGCTGAGTCGTCCATGGTCAGCCGTCGCCGGAACGGGTCCAGGCTTTCGACGTGCACCTCGACGTCGGCGGCGCCGGCCTCGCTCTGGATGGAGAGGTGATAGATGTCCTCGGCTCGCTGGAGCACGTGCACGTGATAGGTGATTCCGTCGAGCCCTAGATGCACGGTGTGCCCGTCGTCCGCCCCCAGCGCAGGCAGCCCACGCGCGGCAGTGTCCAGGAATGTCGCCACGTCCTCGGCGAGCGCCCGGGCGTACGCCTCAACTGCCGCGGTAACCAGCGCGACCCGGCCGGCAGTCCGCGGACGACCATCCGTGAGCTCCGTCAAGAGCTCGCCCTTGGTGGTGGTTGCGCCGTCTGCGACAACCGTCGTACTGGCCACGGCGCGTCCCAGGCGCGCGACTGCCTCGTGCGCAGTCGCGCCGTACGCGGTGATCCGCGCCAGCACGGGGCGCCCCAGGGCACACACCGCATCACCTTGAGAGACACCGGGGTCGACGTGGATTCCCGCGCCGCCGGGCAACTCCAGCAGACGTATCCGGCGACCGAGCTCTGACCCGTTGTCCAGGTCAACCAGCTGCAGTTGCGCCGTGGCGACGAATGCTGACGGCATCACGACGGGAGTGACCGAGGGCAG
The DNA here is from genome assembly GCF_004349055.1 of Kribbella antibiotica. Classification (GTDB taxonomy): domain Bacteria; phylum Actinomycetota; class Actinomycetes; order Propionibacteriales; family Kribbellaceae; genus Kribbella; species Kribbella antibiotica. Next base: position 12,517 of record NZ_SMKX01000049.1, on the reverse strand, counting down.
GCCAACGGCGTTCCTCAGCTGATCGATGCCAACGGCAACAACCGGGCCAACGACGACTCCCGGTACGACGGGCTCACCGCCGAACAGCGGGATGCCGAGAGCCCGGCAGGCTTCTCGTGTGCTGTCTTCCTGCTCGGGCCAACCGCCGTACCAGACGGCGTCTGCGGCTGCGTCTATCAGCACCTGCAGCAGAGTGGACGACCCGAACTCCACAGCAACGTCGGCATCGCGGACGAAGCGCGCGGACCGGTCCTCTCTGAGGTGGAGCACGACCGCACGCACCTGCCGATCCGGCGGCAGGTCCGCATTCAGGTCACGGACGGCACGGATCGCCTGCAGGGCGGGGGCTCCCCGCCCGATGATTACGAGGCACCTGAGCACATGACCTCCTCACAGCGGATGTTCTGCCACCATCCGCTCGGCGACTTACGCGCGGCCTATCTCCGGCGTAAGTCGCAGCGGTCTACTCGATGCCCGCCCGCTGCCTTGCCCGGCGCTCGGCGACAGCCTGGCTGACGCCGATCAGCCGGTCCCAGTCCTCGCCCATGCCGACACGACTGCCGATCTCGCGCATCTGGGCCCGGAACAACACCCCGGACTTGATCAGCTGCGGCCGGATGTGCCCGTAGACCTCCAGCGTCACGATCGCGAACAACTGCGCCCAGGCGAACTCGAACAACCAGACCATGCCGAGCGCATTCTTGCCGAGCAACGCGGCCAGCTCGGACTGCGCTCCCGAGGCCTGACTGTGGACAGCCACGAACTCCGGATCGAGGTCCTGCGGTGCGGGCACCGGGAAGGGCCGCTGCTTCGCCAGCCTCGCCAGGGCGCCGCCGAAGTGGTCCGCGAACAGCTCGACCCCAGTGGCCGCGTTACCACTGACGCCTCGCGACAGCGGGTGCGTGGCACTGTCCGCCTCGGTCCGGATAGTCCGCTCACCGGAGAGTGAGTTGGTCACGAAGACGAGCTGGAACTCGGACTTGTTGTCCAGCGCCCAGTCCCGGAACGCGGTCGCGGCCGCCACGATCTGAGCCGCGGGATCCTGGTCGCCGTACACCTCGCCGGCCTCGACCATCTCCCGCACGACGTCGGCGAAGATCGCGTCCGAGAGCAGTTCGTTGAGCGCCGCCGGGTTCTTGACGTAGCGATACAGCGCGGGCGGCGTCAGCCCCATCTCCGTGGCCAGCGCCCGCAACGTCACCTCGCGGCCGTCGCGCAGCATCGACCGCCCGAGCTCGACGATCTCGTCGAAGGTCGCGAGCCGCTGCCGTTCCCGGCGGGTGAGAACGGGCCGGTCGGGACCCTCGTCTCTGGATTCACGCTGAATCATTGCCAAACCTCCGGCCTCAGGGCCCACGTCAGGGAGCGCCCTTCACCAGCAAACAGTAACGCTTGACAACTAGAGTGAACAACACTCACGCTTAACCTCGTTAACAAGCCGTATACCGATAGACTGGGGTTACGGAGGATAGCTAGAGTGAATAGCGTTAACCGTAGAGTGGGGATGCTTGAGCCGCTGGCATGGGTTCATCCCAGAGAGCGCGAGCACACAGCGGTCTATCGCGCATACATGTTCGGGCCGTTCCGCGTCTTCCGAGGAGACGAGGCGTTGGGACAGCGCAGTCAACGCAGGGAGAAGGCTCAGCTGTTGCTGAAGTGCTTCCTGCTCAACCCGGGCCAGCCGCGTTCGATCGACGAACTGATCGAGCTGGCGTTCCCGGCCGCCGCACCGGACAAGGCCACCAGCAGTTTCCACGTGGCCATGCACTGCCTGCGCCGCATGCTCGAACCGGACCTGCGCCCCGGCGAAGAGTCGTCGTACGTGCGTCGCAGCACCAACAACTTCTACCGCTTCGAGGCCGACGACCAGTGGTGGACCGACACCGCCGAGGTCGACCGCCTCTTCGACCAAGGCCGTATCAGCGACAATCACGGCGACGCCCAGCGCGCCTGCTTCTACTACGGACAGGTCGTCGGGCACATGAACCGGCGGCTCCTCGAAGACGACGACGCACAGCAGCAATGGCTCACGCCGTACCGCCGCCGCTACCAGTCGCTGCAGCGCGAGGCGCTGCTACGTCTCGTCCAGATCCACGGCGAACGCGGCCAGGTCGACGAGTCCCTCGAATACGCCCACCAGATGCTCGTCGACGATCCCTACAACGAACTCGCCATCATCACCATCGTCGAGGCCGACCTGGCCCACGGGCGTCTCGCCCACGCCCGGCATCGGCTCGCCACTTTCCTCGACGCCCTGACGCACGACCTCGGGATCGCCCCGAGCCCCGACTTCCTCAGGCTGAAGGCCCGGGCCCGGCAGGACCTCACGCACTCGCCCTGCGGGGAGGTCCACCGCGAGCTGGCTGCGACGTCGAGCCGCGCCGGCTAGCAACCAGGACGGACAGAAGTGGATCTCCGCCAACGCGGACCGGGCGCGGGAGGCCCGGTGGGGCGTTGCGGAGATCCACTTCTTGCCAGTTGAGGCTGTGGTCGGTCCAGGCTGCTGTCAGTTGAGGCCGGGGACCAGCTTGTCGGTGTTGTGGCGGAAGATGTTGACCGCGCCGACGACGTCGTTGGCCGCGTTGCGGATCGGGAAGACGTTCACCAGCGCCAGCAGGCGGAAGCCGCTCGGCTGCTCACAGATGACATCGGCGTTGCGGACGGTGCCGCCGTTGCGGATCACGACCGACGGCGGGGCGCTCGAGTGCGGCATGACCTCGCCGGACGGGTAGCGGAGCTGGTGCGCGCCGCAGTACCGCTCACTGGCCCCGAGCGCCGGCTTCCGGCCCCAGGCGTCGATCGCGGTCTGGTTGCAGGCGGTCAGCAGACCGTCGGTCTCCAGGACGTAGATCCCGACCGGCACCGCGTCCATCGCGGCCTGGTCGCCGAGCAGACCCTCGGGGACAAGGTGACCGTCCACGATCTCACCACGGAAGGTGAGACTGTCGAGGTCGTTGGCGACGATGCGCGCCGTGAGTTCGGTGAGGTCGACTTCAGACTCGGTGACTGACATGGCAGGCCCTCCAGTGGTGCTGAGAAGTGGGACTGCCAGCGTGCGGAGGACGACTTACTGCACACTTTCAGTGACTGAAAGTCAGGAGAGCAGCCAGGGTCGTTGACTCCAAAGTCGGGGCGTGATCAAGTTCTGCGGCAGAGAGCTCACACCGAAGGGTCCCGATGACTGGCAGCGGCGCCCCCGGACGCGAAGCAGCGGTTGCCTTGCAGCGAGCGATTCTCGGTCCTTCCCAGCTACCGGACGGCTTCGCGGTCCGCTACCAACCTGCGGTCAGCCCGCTGAAGGTAGGCGGCGACTGGTGTGACACCGTCGAGCTCAGGGACGGCAGGATCGGCATCGTCGTGGGTGACTGTGTCGGCCGGGGCCTAGAGGCCGCCGCCGTGATGGGCCAGCTTCGCAGCGCATGCCGCGCGCTCCTGCTCCAGGACACCGGGCCAGCCCAGACTCTGACCGCGTTGGACCGATTCGCCGCGACCATTCCCGGAGCGGACTGCTCGACGGTCTTCTGTGGTGTCCTCGACCCACAGACCGGCCAGCTGATCTACTCAAGCGCCGGGCATCCACCTGCGCTCGTCGGACTGCCCGACGGTCAGATCCAGTCGCTCGACGGCGGTGGATCGATCCCGCTCGCGGTCAGGCCGGAGATCAAACGCCCTGAAGCGGAGTACGTCGTACCGGGGCGAGCCACGCTGCTTCTCTACACCGATGGCCTGGTCGAACGCCGCCGGCAGTCTTTGGACGAAGGGATGGCGAAAGCAGCCGCGGCCCTGCTCCGCCGGCGCAGTGACCCGATGGACGAACTCGCCACGGGCCTGATGGACGAACTCGCACCCGCCTCCGGCTACGAGGACGACGTGGCGCTGCTCGTGTATCGCCATCCGGGGCCGCTGGAAATCGCCGTACCGGCCGAGTTCACTCAGCTGGCGCCGCTGCGGGCGACCCTGCGGAGCTGGCTACAGCGCTGCGGCCTGCAACAGCTCGCCGTACAGAATGTGCTCGTTGCGGCCGGAGAAGCCTGCGCCAACGCCATGGAACACGGCTGCGGTCTCGACCCGACGCAACACATCCAGGTCTCCGGCACCGTGACTGCGGACGACATCGAACTGAAAGTCGCGGACGGCGGTCAGTGGCGGCAGCCCAGGCCTGTCGAAGACATCCAACGCGGCCGTGGCCTCGCCCTGATGCGCGGGCTGGTCAATCGGGTCACAGTCACCACCGGCATCGCGGGCACCACAGTCAACCTGCAGACGAGGATCACGTCATGACCAGCACCGGCCGCGGCGTGTCCGGGCTTGGTTGCCCAGCGCAACGAGACGATCAGTCGTCCAGGTGCGTTGGTTACCTGAAAGTGGGTACTAGCGGTGCCGGATGCGCTGCTCTACGGTCAGCGCTATGAGTGACGTAGAGCGGAACAAGCAGATCGTTCTCGACTACTACCAGACTGCCTTCGGCGGCGAGCCGGAGGAGGCGGTCGCCCGCTATGTCGGCGATCGGTATGTCCAGCACAATCCGATGGCGGCCGACGGCACCGAGGCTTTCATCGGGTTCGTGAAGTGGTTGCGGAGCGAGAATCCTGAGCTCCGGCTGGACATCAAGCGGGTCGTTGCCGAAGGCGACATTGTCGTGACGCATGCCAACCTGGTACTCAAGCCGGGTGAGCCGGGCCAGGCGCTCGCCGATTTCTTCCGGGTCGAGGACGGCAAAGTGATTGAGCACTGGGATGTCATTCAGGACATCCCAGCGACCTCGGCCAACAACAACAGCATGTTCTGACCGACGCTTACCAGTCCAGGTGGAAGGCGGGGAGGCCGAGGCGTTCGCGGACCCACGGTGCGCCGGGCGGATAGCGGAGAACTTCCTTGGCGAGGTCCTCGTGGGTGGGTTCGGAGAACCAGCTGGGCTCCTCGTGCGTGCTGGACCAATCGCGGTCGAGTGCGTCGGGTTCGGTCGAGCCGCGCACTGTTGAGGGGAGGCCGAGCTCGATGTTCTGGAGAGCCAATCTGATCCGGCGCAGTGCCGCTGCTTCGGGGAACTTGTGGAGCAACTCGGTCTCCCCGGGCCCGCGCTCCAAGACGATCTCCTCGTGATCGCCGACCACACGCAGGACGATGCTGCCACCCGCCGGTGCCAGTACGGCGGCCGCCGCGGCAACGTCGTTGGCCAACATGCTGAGGAAGATCGCGTCCAGCGGTCCTGAGCTGTCGCGCACGCCTTTGTAGATCCAGCGGGTGGCCCGCTCGTTAGGGGCGACGGGGAAGGTGGCATACATCCCGACGACGCTGATGCGGGCGACGCTGACCGCTCGCGTGTATTTGACGGGCGAGTACTTGATGAGCCACCGGCCGAGGCGGGTCCACGGGCCGATGGCGAAGGCGATCGAGAGCATTGCGGCGCCCACGAGGCTTGCGATCAGCGCGAGGCCCAGGAAGCCGACCAGCGCGACGACGATGCCGGCCAGGAAGTCCGGCAGACCCCACTGCTCTCGCGTGTGGTCCCAGACGGGGTCCATGACCAGGCTGCGGAAACGCTCGCCGAGGGCAGCCAGATAGCTGGAGACTCCGGCGGTGACGGCCGCGACCACAATCGCTACCACGCGACGCGCGAGACCGGCACCGCGCAACTCGTCGACCGCCGTCACAAAGCCGGCGAGGTGCTGTCCCCACTGGGTGATGACCAGCAGGATCATCGACAGCGCGACGAGTACGGCGGCGTACGGCTGGATGGCGTCGGAGTCCGCGTTCCAGGCGATGTACCCAGCGGCCACACCGGCGACGCCGACCCGCAACAACCAGCAGACAACTACGAGCAGGCGGCCGAACCCCGCCGTACCGGAGCGACGACGGCCGGCCAGCGCAGGAAACGGTCGCGTGGCCGGTGCGGACACCAGGGTGATGACGGCGATCGCAATGGCGACGATCGCGCAGAGGGTGACGCGGAGATCGCCTGACTCCTCAACGAACAGGAGCGCGATGCTCGCCTCCACGAATGCCAGAACTGCGAGCACACGCAGAAAGCTCAGGACTGGAGGAACCCGACGTGGCCGAAGACTCAACATGTACCCCTCTACGCGGATGACTCCGCTGCAGCCTAGAGGGGGCGGGGGCCGCTCGGCAGACGGGAGAACGCCGGAGCTGATGCAACAAGCGGCAACTTTCCCCTGGCGCAGAAGGAGATCTGTGTCAGCATGGCTCCGTCCCGCCCCTTCCGCCCCAGGAGCTTGGTCATGATTCGTCGTCTACTCACCGCGGCGTTGGCCGCGATCGCCGTCACTGGAACCCTCAGTGCGGGCCCGGCCGCGGCTGCCTACAGCTTCGGGAATCTGAGCTTCAACCTGTGCGGCAACAAGTGCAACGACGGTCGGCTCACGGTGGCCGACGAGGTCGTCGACTCGATCATCACCCGCAGCCCGCGCACCGCCACGCTGCAGGAGGTGTGCGCCGGGCAGGCCAACCGGATCCGCAACCAGTTGGCGGCCCGCGACTACCAGGTCATCCACGTGCCGACCGCACACAAGTGCGATGACGGTACGGACTACGGCATCGCGCTGGTCACCCGCGGCACTCGTGACTGGTACAAGGTCTGGACGCTGCCGAATCCGCACGGCAACGAACCGCGCAAGATGGTCTGCGCGATGCTGTCACCGCAGAACTTCATCGCCTGCTCGACCCACATCGACTTCCACGGTGACGGGACCCGCGGCGCCCAGGTCAACGCAGTGGCCGGCATCCTCGCCGACTACGCGGCCGCCGGTCACCCCGCCTTCGTGGGTGGCGACTTCAACCTGACCCCGACCGACGACGCCCTCGACGCGATGTACCGACCGGCGTACGGCGGTGGTGCCGTCGGCACCCACACCGAGGCCAACGGCTGCTGCACCCGCGGCGGCCCCGCAACCGGTGACGGCGGCAACAAGATCGACTACGTCTTCATGAAGGCCTCCGCCTTCACCGCCAACTCCTCCGACGTCGTCTCCACCCCGAACTCCGACCACAAGAAACTCTGGGCGAACCTCACGCTGAACTAGCGCCGATCCGGTCATCCTCGCCACCTGGGATGCTGGTGACTGCACCAACCCGGTTACCACCCGCGACAAGGATGCCGATGACCACCTGGAAGCCCGACCAGCTCGGTGACGACTACCAGCAGCACACCATCGTCCTCGGGGCCGACCCCGACGGCGAAGGCGAGGCCGAAGCGGTCCTGGTACGACGTACCGCGCCCGCCGAGCCCCGTTCGGTGGTGCTCTACGTCCACGGTTTCGCCGACTACTTCTTCCAGACCGGACTCGCCGACTTCTTCGCTGGCCGTGGCGCCGCGTTCTACGCGCTGGACCTGCGCAAGTGTGGCCGAGCGCGCCGCCCCGGCCAGACTGCTCACTACGTCTCCGACTTGGCCTGGTACGACGCGGAGCTCGACCGGAGCGTCGACCTCGTGGCCCGGGAACACCCAGGCGTGCCGATCACCGTCGTCGCCCACTCGACCGGCGGGCTGATCGCTCCCCTCTGGCTCGACCGCCGACGCCGCAACGGGAATCCGGCCCCCGTCGCCGCACTGGTCCTCAACAGCCCCTGGCTCGACCAGCAGGGCAGTTCCACGCTCCGTGGACCGATCACCTGGGCCCTGGTCCCGCTCGCCCGCGTCATTCCACTGCGCGTTCTGCCGGCGCCGGTCGGCGGCGTCTACGGGACCTCCCTGCACGTCTCCGGGACCGGCGAGTGGGACTTCGACACGGTTCTGAAGCCGCTGGTGGGGTTTCCGGTGACTGTCGGCTGGCTCAACGCCGTCCGAAGGGGGCATCGGAAGGTACACAAGGGGCTGGAGGTCGGCGTTCCGACCCTGGTCCTGCACTCCGACCGGAGCCACTTCTCCAGCTCCTACAGCGATGCCGTCGACCGCGCGGACGCCGTACTCGACGTCCAGCAGATCGCCCGCTGGGCACCTCACCTCGGAGACCGGACCACGGTCGTGGTCGTCCCCGGTGCGCGCCACGACGTCTTCCTGAGTCAGGTCGAACCCAGAGCAACGGCGTACGACACGGTCGACTCCTGGCTCGGCAGCCTGCATCGCTCCGCGTAGGCACTTCCGGCGGGGTAATAGCATGGCGGCTGATGAGCAGAGCACGAGTCGCCGCCGGTCTGATCGCCGTCGCCATCGGTACGACGGCCTTCGTCGCACTCGCTGATGCAGCCACCGAGGGCGACGACCTGGCCGCCTTCGACCCGCACCTGACGGCGACCGTGGTCGATCATCGGATCGGCGGACTCACCTCGGTCGCGCGGGTTGTCACGACGCTCGGCGAGATCCCGGTCCTGACCGGGCTCACTGTCATCGTGGCGCTGTTCCTCCGCGCCGGCACGAGGCGCTGGCAGCCCGCGCTCGTCCTCGTGGTCGGCATGCTCGGAGCGGCCGGGCTCACCTACGGCTTGAAACTTCTGATCGGCCGCCAGCGTCCCGACTCCTCAATCGTGCTCGGGACGGTGAGCACCGGCTTCTCGTTTCCCTCCGGACACAGCCTGAGCTCGCTGGTGTTCTTCGCCCTGCTCGCTGCCCTCCTCTGGCGCTCGAACGCCGCGATCACCATCAAAATCGCGGTCGTCGCGCTGGCCGTCCTGCTCAGCGCGGCGGTCGGCCTCAGCCGGATCTATCTCGGCTACCACTGGGCGACCGACGTACTGGGCGGCTGGACGCTCGCCCTGACCTGGCTGTGTCTGCTCGCGACCGCAGTGCATCTGATCGGTCAGAGGTCACGGCGAGCTACCAGGATTAGCTGTTGATGTGGAACTTGTCTGACGTCACCAGTTCGGCCAGCTGACTGGGGGTGAAGACCGGCTGTGCCAACGGCTGGCGATTCGGGAGGTCGGTCTTCTTCACCTGAGCGAGGAAGACCACGGTGCCGTCGTCGTGGCGGTAGGCGGCCCACTGGTCGAAGCTGTCGCGGCCCTTGGTGGTCACCACGGCGACCTTCTTACCGTCGACGTCCAGGACTGTGCAGCTGCCGGTCCCGCCCCAGAAGCTCTGGGCCAGCTTGCAGGGAGCCGTGGCCCGCTTGCTGTCCGGAGTGGTCGACTGCACGAACAACTGGCCGACCCGGTTGTCTTTCTGCACCGGGATGGACGCCTGGTACTCCCAGTAGTCCGGTTCCCCGTCATTCGACGCGTACTGGCTCTGCGGCGACCGCATGGCCCGGCCGTCCGGGTACTTCAAGTTCGGCGCAGTGAACCCAGCCGGTACCGACGAGCTCAGGTCCTCCATCAACGTCACTGAGCGGGCGGCGCGCGGGCCCGCCTTCGCTGTGCGATCCGTCTGGCCCTCCGGCCACGGGTCATTGGTCTTGCGGGTCGACGGGACCACGGTGGAGATTGCCGCCGGCGGAGCCACCGACTTCGGCGCGGATGACGGTGCGGAGGACGGCGTCGTACTGGGGCTGCCTGCCACTACCTGGCCCACCGACCGGCTGTCGGTGAAATGCGCGATCGCTGTGGGAGCGGCCACGACGCCGGCCACCAGCGGTACAACGGCCAGCCCGGCCCAGGTAGCGCGGCGCCGCTTGCGCACCCGACGAGCCTGGTCGAGCGCGCCGGCCGGATCCATCGACGGCGGCGGACTGCTGCGCACCATCTCGTCGCGCATGGCCTCGTTGAGATCCTCTTCGTTCATCGAACCTTCTCCTCTTCCAGTAGACCGCGCAGCGTCGTCAACCCACGCGCAGCCTGGCTTTTGACATTTCCGGCCGAACAATCGAGGAGCTCAGCCGTCTGTTCGACGGACTGGTCTTCCCAGTACCGCAGAACCAGTACGGCGCGTTGCCTCGGCGGCACCTTCGCCAGCGCCTCCAGTAGCACCAGCCGGTCGTCGGCCAGCCCTACCGACGGCGCTGCCCGCTCGGTCACCGGGGCTCCGACCGACTCGTTGCGGAACCACCCCCGGCGCCGCTCGGAAAGGAACGTCCGGATGAGGGTCTGCCTGGTGTAGCTGTCCATCACCTCGTGCCGCTGGATCCGGCGCCACGCCAGATAGATCTTCGTGAACGTCTGCTGGACCAGGTCCTCCGCGCGATGCCAGTCGCCGCACAGCAGGTACGCCGTACCGCGCATCGCGTCGGAGCGTGCTGCGAAGTACGCCTGGAACGCCTCGTCCCGATCACTCATCGGACCTCCCCGTCGTTGATACCGGGTTAGACACGCCTACGACGTCAAAGTTGGTTGCATGATGGAGTGGTGACTTCACTTGACCAACCTGACAGCCCACAGGGCTACCTCCTGGACAACGCGCGTGCCGAGGCAGGTGAACGGTTCACCTGGCTGGCCGAGTTGTTCGACGGTGTGACCCGGGGACATTTGGATCGGCTAGGCATCGGGCCCGGGGCACGCTGCTGGGAAGTCGGGGCCGGCGGCCGCAGCATCCCGGAGGCGCTGGCGGCGACCGTGGGTCCGACCGGGTACGTGCTGGCCACAGACATCAATCCGTCGTGGCTGACTGCAGGCGACGGGTACGACGTGCGTCGCCACGACGTCGTCGCTGATCCGCCGCCAGAGCCGGGGACATTCGATCTGGTGCACGCCAGGCTCGTGCTGGTCCATCTCCCTGACCGCGCCCGGGCGTTGGCCACCATGGTGGCCGCGCTGCGACCTGGCGGCTGGCTGCTGCTCGAGGACGCCGACACCGCTCTCCAGCCGCTGGCCTGTCTGGATGAGAGCGGCCCTGCACAGCAGCGTGCCAACCGGCTGCGCAACGCGGTCCGGGAGCTGTTGACCCGCCGCGGCGCAGACCTGCGCTACGGCCGGACGCTACCGCGGACCTTGCGGGAAGCCGGTCTAGTGGAGGTCGCCGCAGCGGGCTCCTTCCCGGTCGGCGGGCCAGCCTGCAACCAGCTAGAGGCTGCGACCATCCGGCACGTACGCGGCGAACTGCTCACGGCCGGTCTGGCCGACGACACCGAGCTCGACGCGCACCTGGCCGCCATCCACGCCGGTGAACTCGACCTCACCCTCGCGCCACTGATCTCGGCCTGGGGCCGCCGCCCCAGTTAACGAGGTACGCCGCGCTAGCTGGGTACGAAGGCGCTGCGTCCCTGCCACGAGCCGTGCTCCGACAACGGCCGGAACCGCAGAGTCGCAAACTCATGGTGAAAGTCCCTGCGCCTGCGTTCACCCATTGCGGCGGCATGCCGGTCAGCTTCCGGTACGGCGCTCCGACCGTGCACCATCGCTTCCATCTCCTGCACCGATCGCCACACCGAGAACGTGGAGATCGTGTGCGGCGGCCGCATCGCAGCCAACGCCAACGTGGTCCCCGGATGATCGCGAACCAGTCGCTCCACCGGCTTGCCCCACTTAAGGAATCGCGGCACCTCCAAAAGCCGCATCCGCGCCAACGTCACCGCCACAACAGGCTCGGCAGGATTCCACTCCCCCGCTCGCGCCGGAAGGTCAGGCAACGCCGCGAGCTTCGACCATCGGCGCAAGAACTCCAGCCGCACATGCCAGCCCGCCGCCAACTCCCTACCCAACCGGTCATCCGCCAGAAACGCCTCGATCGCCGCCTCGTCCTCCCACCGCGCAAACATCGCCATCCGCCGCAACTGCATCCGATCCGGCGACACAGTCGGCGCACCCAACCGCATCAGCGCCAAACACTCGGCGTACCGCAATCCAGGCGCAGTAGGCGCCTTCCACAGCGCCCCGGCCGTAGTCATCGGCCGAAGCTCCGCAAGGTGAAACGTGAAGATCGTCATGGTCCACCAACTCTCCCACGACCGAGGCGCACATCCGCCGCACGCGGCCTCAGCCGACATGCTGAGTCACCCCGGAGTGTCTGGAGACTTCATTTGTTGGAAGGATGAAGTCCATGGGACGTCCGTCGTCGTATTCGCCCGAGATCCGTGAGCGCGCGGTCCGGATGGTTGCTGAGTCCAAGGCTGAGTACGGCTCAGAGTTCGAGGCGATCAGGTCGGTCGCGTCGAAGCTGGGCATCGGCTCGGCCGAGACGCTGCGTAAGTGGGTCCGTCGAGCCGAGATTGATGCCGGGCGGCGCCCGGGTGTGACCAGCGAGGAATCGGAGCAGTTGAGGGCGCTGAAGCGGGAGAACGCCGAACTGCGCCGGGCGAACGAGATCTTGAAATCGGCAGCGACTTTCTTCGCGGCGGAGCTCGACCGCCCACACAAGTGATCGTGGCGTTCATCGACGATCACAAGGATCGTTTCGGGGTCGAGCCGATCTGCCGCGTGCTGTCTGAGCATGGCTGCAAGATCGCCCCATCCACCTATTACGACAACCGGAATCGTCAACCCAGTAAGAAGGAACTGCGCGATGTTGAGTTGATCGCGGTGATCGAGAAGGCCCGTGAGGTCCGGTTTGTGCGGCTGTTCGGAGCCGGCAAACTCTGGCTGCATCTGCGGTCGTCTGGTCACGAGGTGGCTCGGTGCACGGTGGAGCGGTTGATGGCCCAGATGGGAATCAGCGGCGTGGTCCGCGGGAAGAAGCCGCGGACCACCATCGCTG
>NZ_SMKX01000048.1 GCF_004349055.1 Kribbella antibiotica | reverse complement strand
CTCCCCGCCCAAAGGACAGCCCCCGCACCCTTGAGCCCGCGGCGCATCCTTGAGCCCGCGGCGCATCCTTGAGCCCGCTCCGCATCCTTGGGCCCACCGCGCATCCTTGGGTATCCACCAACCATCTGCGGGCCGCGGAAATGGTTGGTGGATACCCAAAGACGAGCTTCGCGCACAAAGAGAAGGCGACCCACCTTTGGCGGGTTTCCGGTACGGCGGAATGCGGGGGTGGTGGTTAGAGCAGGCCGGCGTGGTCGAGCACGAGGTAGGCGGCGTCGGTGCCGGTCATGGCGCCGGGGGTGCGGAGTTCGGCGCGGAACTCGGCCACCGTGAGCTCTACCGGGACGCAGTCTTCGGCATCGTCCAGCTGCTGCTTGCCGTTGGGGCGGCAGCCGCGGGCGATGGCTACGTATTTGCGGAAGGTTGACGAGGTGCCGCCCCAGAGCCAGCCGACGATCTCGATACTTTCGCAGGTGTAGCCGGTCTCTTCTTCGAGCTCGCGGACGCCGCCGTCGGCGGGATCTTCGCCGGGATCGACGAGGCCGCCAGGGAGGTTCGTGACGATGCTGTCGGGGCCGGGGCGGAACATGCGCACCGTGACGATCCGGCCGTCGGGGGTGAGCGGCAGGACGGTGACGCCGCTGGCGATTCCGGCCGTCGACTCCGGGCCGCTGACGTCCCAGTCGACCTCGTGGCCGTTCGGCATGCGGTATCGGCGGACGGACACCGTGAGGAAGCGCTGGTATGCGAGCTTCTCCCCCAGCAACTCCCACGGCTCCGGGTCGGGCAGCCGGGACGGCTCAGCCGCCACGTCGGACGTGGCGGCTGAGTCTGTACGGCGATCCGTCACAGCGGACGGGTGTCGTCTGGGTCCTCGGGCGGAGCGATCGGCGCATCGTCGTCGTCCACCGCAGTCACCGCCGGCGTGTCATCCGCCGAGGCGTTCGCGGCGGCCTCTTCGGTGGCGGCCTCGATATCAGCCGACGGCTGGGACTCGGACAGGATCCGGGCCAGCGTCTCCTCGGAGATCCGCTTGAACTTCCGGACCTGGGTGCGGGTCCGGTCGAGCACCGCGACCTCGAGCTGATCCGAGGTCAGCTCGCGGGGCTCGGTGCTGTCGTGGCCCAGAGCGTCGACGGCCAGGCGAAGCGCGCCGGCCAGCGAGATGCCCTCGGAGTAGTGCTCGCCGACATACTCGGCGACCTGCTCGGCCTGGCCACCCATCACTGCATACCCCCGTACGTCGGCGATCGAGCCGTCGTACGTGAGCCGGTAGATCTGGTCATCGGCCGTGGTGGCACCGGTCTCGGCGACCAGGATCTCGACCTCGAGCGGCTTCTCCCCACCGGAGGAGAAGATCGCACCGAGAGTCTGGGCGTAGGCGTTGGCCAGCGCCCGGCCGGTGACGTCGCGCCGGTCGTAGGAGTACCCGCGCATGTCGGCCAGGCGCACGCCGGCGATCCGAAGGTTCTCGAACTCGTTGTAGCGGCCGACGGCAGCGAACGCCATCCGGTCGTAGATCTCGGCCACCTTGTGCAACGCGGGTGAACGATTCTCTGCGACGAACAGGATGCCGTCGGCATACTGCAGCGCGATCGCGCTGCGGCCCTTGGCGATGCCCTTCCGGGCGAAGTCCGCCCGGTCGCGCATCAGCTGTTCTGGGGATACGTAGAACGGCGTGCTCATCGAAGGTGTCGTCCTCTATCAGTCGAATGAGTTCAGGTCAGGGACGCCGAAACGGGGCCGTCAGGGCGCTCGTGGCGCTGCGCCCAGGCCGCGTCGACCAGAGTGGCAACCTCGTCCTCGGGCAACCGCTGGTAGCCGTCGGCCGTGACCACGCCGATCACCGGGAAGATCCGCCGCAACATGTCCGGACCACCGGTGGCCGAGTCGTCGTCGGCGGCGTCGATCAGCGACTGGATCGCCACCGTCGCGCAATCGGTCGCCGACAGGTCCTCGCGGTAGAGCTTCTTCAGCGCGCCCCGGGCGAACAGCGAACCCGAACCGACACTGTGGAAGCTGGTCTCCTCGTAACGGCCGCCGGTGGCGTCGTAGGAGAAGATCCGCCCGCCCAAGCGGTCGTGGTCGTAGCCCGCGAACAACGGGACCACGGCCAGACCCTGCATCGCCATCGCGAGGTTGCCCCGGATCAGCGCGCTCAGCCGGTTGGACTTACCGTCCAGGCTGAGCGTGGTTCCCTCGAGCTTCTCGTAGTGCTCGAGCTCGACCTGGAACAGCCGGACCATCTCGATCCCGAACCCGGCCGAACCGGCGAACGCGACCGCTGAATACTCATCGGCCGGGAACACCTTCTCGATGTCCCGGGAGGCGATGATGTTGCCCATCGTGGCCCGCCGGTCGCCGGCCATCAGCACGCCACCCGCGAAGGTGATCGCGACGATCGTCGTACCGTGCGGGACCTGGTCGGAGAAGTCGGCCTGCCCCAGGCTGCGCCGTCCGGGCAACAGGTCGGGCGCGTGCCCGGCCAGGAAGTCCATGAACGACGTGCCACCTGGGGTCAGGAAGGCTTCCGGCAACCGGCCGGAGGCATCAAATGTCATCGAGCGGTTCACTCCCCACCCTTTTGCACGAACCCGCGGACGAACTCCTCGGCGTTCTCCTCGAGCACCTCGTCGATCTCGTCGAGGATCGAGTCGACGTCGTCGTCGAGCCGTTCCTTGCGCTCGGCCACGTCTTCCGAGGTCTTCGCCTGCTCGACCTCTTCCTCGGTCGTCGAACGCTTCGGCTGCTTGTGCTGCTGCCCGCCGTCCTTCGCCATCGCACACACCTCCTAGAACCGCAGTGGAAGAAACGCCCAACCGCTCTTCCGTGCTTCTAAGAAGGACCCTACCCGGCGGCACCCCCAGTGATGGTGCGAACCAGGTCACTCGCGGTGTCGCACTGGTCAAGAAGTGCCCCGACATGGGCCTTGGTGCCGCGCATCGGGTCCAAAGTCGGGATCCGCTGCAGCGATTCCTTGCCCGGCAGATCGAAGATCACCGAATCCCAGGAGGCGGCCGCGACCTGGCCCGCATACTGCTGCATACAGCGGCCACGGAAGTAGGCGCGAGTGTCGGTCGGCGGATGCGAAACCGCCATCCGGATCTCCTCGTCGGTCACGATCCGCTGCATCCGGCCGGCGCTGACGAGTTTGTAGTACAGGCCCTTGTCCGGGCGCAGGTCGGCGTACTGGAGGTCGACCAGGTGCAGCTTCGAGTCGTCCCACTGCAGGCCGTCGCGGTCGCGGTAGGACTGCAGCAGCTTGTACTTCGCCACCCAGTCGAGCTGGTCGGCCAGCTTCATCGGGTCGATGGCGAGCTGGTCGAGCACCTGCTCCCAGCGGTGCAGCACGTCTTTGGTCTGGCGGTCCGCGTCGTCGCCGTACTTGTCCTCGACGTACTTGCGGGCCTGCTCCAGATACTCCGTCTGCAGCTGGACGGCGGTCAGCTTGCGGCCGTCCTTGAGCGTCATCAGGTGCGTACAGGTCGGGTCGTGGCTGATCTCGTGCAGCGCCTGCACCGGGCGGTCGACGCTCAGGTCGTCGGTCAGCCAGCCGTCCTCGATCATCGCGAGCACCAGCGACGTCGTCCCGACCTTCAGGTACGTCGAGATCTCGGACAGGTTCGCGTCGCCGATGATCACGTGCAGCCGCCGGTACCGATCCGGGTTGGCGTGCGGCTCGTCGCGGGTGTTGATGATCGGCCGCTTCAGCGTCGTCTCCAGGCCGACCTCGACCTCGAAGTAGTCCGCGCGCTGGCTGACCTGGAACCCGTTCGTGCTGCCGTCCTGGCCGATCCCGACCCGGCCTGCGCCGGTGACCACCTGACGGCTCACGAAGAACGGCGTCAGGTGCCGCACGATCGACGCGAACGGCGTCGACCGGCGCATCAGGTAGTTCTCGTGCGACCCGTACGACGCGCCTTTGTTGTCGGTGTTGTTCTTGTACAGGTTCAGTTGCGGGGCACCCGGGATCTGCCGGGCCTGGCGCGCGCCCTCCATGATGACGAGCTCACCGGCCTTGTCCCAGACCACAGCGTCCCGCGGGTTGGTGGTCTCGGGCGACGAATACTCCGGGTGGGCGTGGTCGACGTACAGCCGGGCGCCGTTGGTGAGGATGACGTTGGCCAGGCCGGTCTCCTCGTCGGTGAGCTGGCTGGTGTCGGCCACCTCCCGGCTCAGGTCGAAGCCGCGCGCGTCCCGCAGTGGGTGCTCCTCGTCGAAGTCCCACCGGGTCTTGCGCGCCAGTGGCTGCGTCTGGGCGTAGCCGTTCACCACCTGGCTCGAGGTCAGCATCGGGTTGGCCCCGGGCTGGCCGGGCACCGAGATGCCGAACTCGGTCTCGGTCCCCATAATCCGCCGCACACTCATGCTTCCGAGCCTACGCGGTTCCGCCCCCAAACCGGGGTGCTTTGTCCACAGGCACCCGTGTGAGACTGCCCGCGTGGACGAATTGGTAGCGATTCTCGGCAACGACAACGTGGTCATCGGAGCGGAACCGCGATCGGTGATGCGCCGCGACAACCTGCGCCACTCCGCAACCGGCGTCGTCGTCCGGAATGCGGCCGGTGACATCTACGTGCATCGCCGTACCGACACCAAGGACGTCTACCCGAGCCGGTACGACTTCGCTGCCGGCGGTGTCGTGGCAGCCGGCGAGGACCCGTACGACGCAGTGGTCCGCGAGCTGGCCGAGGAGCTGGGCATCACCGGTGTCGAGCTGGCCAAGCTCCCCGAAGGCGACTATGCCGACGACCACACCCGCTATCACGCCTATCTCTACACCTGTGTGTGGGACGGCCCAGTCAGCCACCAGCCCGAAGAAGTCGCCTGGGGTGCCTGGATGTCGCCGTCCGAGCTCGTCGCCCGGCTGAACGACCCCCAGTGGCCGTTCATGCCCGACACAGTCGGACTGCTGGGTGCGTACGTCCGCGGCCTGATCTGATGCAACCATCGGCAGGGTGACCGGTCATAGACCGGTGTGACCAACATTCTGATCGACGAGGCGGAGCCTGTGACGGCACCACCGGATCACGAGCTGTGGGATCGGCTACGCAGC
Organism: Kribbella antibiotica; assembly: GCF_004349055.1. Classification (GTDB taxonomy): domain Bacteria; phylum Actinomycetota; class Actinomycetes; order Propionibacteriales; family Kribbellaceae; genus Kribbella; species Kribbella antibiotica. The sequence continues at coordinate 47,163 of NZ_SMKX01000048.1, read as the reverse complement.
GGTGACCATCTGGCGCTCGGCGAGCTGTTCGACCGGCACGCCGATGCCGTGCACGCATTCGCCTTCCGCCGTACGGCGTCCTGGAGCACTGCCGAGGACGTTGTCCAGTCCACGTTCCTCAACACCTGGCGGCGGTTCCAGCGCAACCCGCCCGGGCCACTGTCCACACCCACCGCCCGTGGCTGGCTGCTGGTGGTTGCGGGCAACGAGTGCCGAACACTGGCCCGGACAGCAGCCCGGATCCGCCGACTGGTCGAGCGGCTACCCGACCCCGAACCTGGCGCCGACCATTCCGTCGATGTGGCTCAGCGCCTCGACGACGAACGCCGGATGTCAGCCATCCACCGCGCAGTCGACCGGCTCCCCCGGCACGAGCGCGAGACGCTCGAGCTCGTCGTGTGGGCCGGTTTGACCCAAGCCGAGGCCGCGGACGCTCTCGGCGTACCGGTCGGGACTGTGAAGGCCCGTCTGCACCGCGCCCGTCGGCGCTTCCCCGACCTTGTATCCAGTGACTTCCTTCAGGAGCCGTCGTGAACACCGACCTCGAACCGCCCACCGTCCCGGCGATGACCCCCGACCAGCACGACCGGCTGCGCCGCCAACTCCTGCAAAAGACTCGCCCAGCAGTACGTCGTACTCCCGCGTGGGCAGCCCCTCTCGTCGCCGTCGGCGCTGTCGCGGCGATCGTGGCCGGCACCATCGCCGTCGTCCAGCACCCGCAAGGCGAGCAGGCTCCCGTCGCTGGGACGTCCTCGAAAGACCCGAAATCTGACAAGCAGCCGGCAAGTCCGGTGCCGCCGCAGTCGGACAAGATCCTGCCGTTCCCGACCGCTGTCGACCTCGGTCCGGTATCGGCGGCCGATGCCGCCGCGGCAGCGAAGTCCTGCAACGTGCCGGGCGCCGACGGTGCGCTGCAGGTGCTGTGGTCCCGGCGGCTCAAGGGACCCAAGCCTGGCAGCAGCTTCGTCCAGCTCGTGGTGGCACGTGCCAAGTCGCCGAAGGGCCAGGTGTTCGCTGTCTGCCAGCAGGGCCTCGGGGTCCACGTGATCCCGAACCAGGACTGGATCAAAGCAGCAACGTCGACACAAGCTGTGGCAGCCGTGATCGGCAGCAGTTGGAGCACCCAGCCGACGAAGATGTACTTCCAGCGGTGGACGCTGTACCGCGCGGAGCCGAACGTTGCGCGCATTGAGTCCCGATATGTCTGGCGGGGCGGGGCGAGTGCGTGGATCACCGGCGCTGTCGCCGACCACTTCGCCTACACCGACAGCCGGGCGATCCCGGTCGGCCCGAACTCCGGTACGCCGACCGAGCAGGTGCGAGCGTTCGACGCACAAGGCCGGCCGGTGCCGTTCAAACCCTGATCAGCGGCGGCGGCCGAGGTTGCGGGCGAGGTTGATGCCGACCAGACCCACCCAGCTGACCACGACCCCGGTCACGCCGGCCATGTTCGCGGAGATCGCGGTGATCGGAACCGCGACTCCCATCGACACGATCGCCAAGGCCAGGCCACCCGGGTCCTTCTCACGGCTCGGGTGCGCCGGCGGCTGGACCGGTTCAGGAACAGCAGTGGCGCGACGCTGCGCGTCGAGTCGTTCCAGGAAGCCTTCGATGATCTCGGCTTCGTACTCCGGCCCCAGCTCCTGACGAGCCGCCACCGCCGCCCGCAGGTCCTTGCGCACATCCTCGGTCGCCATACCGCTCACGGTAGGGCCGCGATCGACGTACAGGTATCGGGGGAATCCCCCACCCTCCCCCGGAACGACGCACCGCCCCGAAGCCGCAGGGTTAAGGCGGTCGGGCTAGCGCTTTGGGGGGCGCGGGTGGCGAAGCCCCCGCACGCGGGGAGCGTAGCGAGCCGCACAACACGACGAAGGCGACGTGGTCCGCGCTCTCCGCGGACACACGTCGCCCATCGTCTTCGTCTACAGGTACTGACCCGTGTTGGTCGCGGTGTCGATCGACCGGCCGGGCTCGGTGCCTTGCTTGCCGGAGATGAGCGTGCGGATGTAGACGATCCGCTCGCCCTTCTTGCCGGAGATCCGGGCCCAGTCGTCGGGGTTGGTCGTGTTCGGGAGGTCCTCGTTCTCCTTGAACTCGTCCACGCAGGCCTGCAGCATGTGTTGCACCCGCAGACCCTTCTGCCCGTCGTCGAGGAACGCCTTGATCGCCATCTTCTTCGCGCGGTCGACGATGTTCTGGATCATCGCACCCGAGTTGAAGTCCTTGAAGTACAGGACTTCCTTGTCACCGTTGGCATAGGTGACCTCCAGGAAGCGATTCTCGTCGGCCTCGGTGTACATCCGCTCCACCGTGCGCTGAATCATCCCGCTCACACACGAGGCCCGGTCGCCGCCGAATTCACTCAGGTCCTCGGCGTGCAGGGGCAGCGTGGTGGTCAGGTACTTCGAGAAGATGTCGCGGGCGGACTCGGCGTCCGGCCGCTCGATCTTGATCTTCACGTCCAGCCGGCCCGGCCGCAGGATCGCCGGGTCGATCATGTCCTCACGGTTCGAGGCTCCGATGACCAGGACGTTCTCCAGGCCCTCGACACCGTCGATCTCGCTGAGCAGCTGCGGGACGATGGTGTTCTCGACGTCGGAGGAGACACCGGAGCCGCGGGTGCGGAACAGCGAGTCCATCTCGTCGAAGAACACGATCACCGGCATGCCCTCGGAGGCCTTCTCCCGAGCCCGCTGGAAGACCAGGCGGATGTGCCGCTCGGTCTCACCGACGTACTTGTTCAGGAGCTCCGGACCCTTGATGTTGAGGAAGAACGACCTGCCCTCGACACCGGTCTTCTCGGCCACCTTCTTGGCCAGCGAGTTCGCGACCGCCTTCGCGATCAGCGTCTTGCCACAGCCGGGTGGGCCGTAGAGCAGGACGCCTTTCGGCGGCTTGAGCTCGTGCTCCAGGAACAGGTCCTTGTGCAGGTACGGCATCTCGACCGCATCCCGGATCTGCTCGATCTGGCCGGCCAGACCACCGATCTGCGTGTAGTCGATGTCCGGTACCTCTTCGAGCACCAGCTCCTCGACCTCGGACTTCGGGATCTTCTCGTACACATAGCCGGAGCGGGGCTCCAGCAGCAGCGAGTCGCCGGTCCGCAGCGCGATGTCGAGCAGCGGCGAGGCGAGCCGGACGACCCGTTCCTCGTCGGCCTGCGCGGTCACCAGCGCCCGTTCTCCGTCGGCCAGCACTTCCTTCAGCATGACCACTTCGCCGACGACCTCGAAGTCGCAGGCCTCGACCACGTTCAACGCCTCGTTCAGCATCAACTCCTGGCCGAGCTTCAGCTCGTCCAGGTCGATCGACGGGCTGGCGGCCACCCGGAGCTTGCGGCCCCCGGTGAACACGTCCAGCGTGTCGTCGTCGTTGCGGCCGAGGAAGGTGCCGAATCCGGACGGCGGTTGCGCCAGCCGGTCGACTTCCTCCTTCAGGGCGATGATCTTCTCTCGCGCCTCCCGCAGCGTGTCGGCCAGCCGCTCGTTCTGAGCGGTGACACTCGCCAGGGAGTTCTGTGTTTCGGACAGCCTGCTTTCGAGCGACCGGCTATCAGCCGGGTGCTCCAACAACCGACGCCGCAACGCTGCGACCTCGGCCTCCAGGTACCGGACCTGGTTACGCAGCTCTGCCGCGGTAGGACTCTCGTCTCCAGCCACGATCATCACCTCACCATGTGGGGCTCGACCTTATGGACCTTACCCAGAAAACCTCGCTGGGCAAGCTGAATCCCATCACGTGTCGGTTGCGGATGCACCCGGAACTTCGGAGGCATCCTCAGATCCGTCAGCGCGACGGGGGCCCGTGTAGTCGTCGCCGTACGCGCCCGGTGCCGGCCGGCGCTTCTTACGGGGTGCCTGAACCCCATGCGCCATCCGTCGGGCAGTGACCAAAAAGGCGGTGTGACCTTGCATCCGGTGTCCCGGACGAACCGCCAGACCCTCCACGTGCCAGTCTCGCACGAGTGACTCCCACGCGCGCGGCTCAGTGAATTCGCCGTGTGCCCTCAGAGTCTCCACAAAACGGCTCAGCTGGGTCGTGGTCGCGACGTACGCGCACAACACGCCGCCGGGGCTCAACGCGCCCGCAGCGGCCTCCACGCACTCCCAGGGCGCCAGCATGTCCAGGACGATCCGGTCGACCTCGGTCTCCTGGAGGTTCTCGACCAGGTCGCCGACCTCGAGCCGCCACGCCGGGTGTTCGGCACCGAAGAAGTTGGTCACGTTCTTCCGCGCGACCTCGGCGAAATCCTCGCGCCGCTCGAACGAGATGACCTCACCGTGGACACCGACGGCGCGCAGCAGGGCGGTGGTCAGTGCACCGGAACCAGCGCCGGCCTCGACGACCTTCGCACCCGGAAAGATATCGGCCATCGTGACGATCTGGGCCGTGTCCTTGGGGTAGATCACCGCGGCACCGCGGGGCATCGAGACCGAGTAGTCGGCCATCAGCGGCCGCAGCGCCAGGTACTCCACGTTGCCCTTGGAGCGGATCACGACGGCGTCCGGCCCATCGATCAGCTCGTCGTGCTCGATACCGCCCTTGGTGGTGTGGAAGACCTTCCCGCGCTCCAGGAACACCGAGTGCCGGCGGCCCTTGGAGTCGGTGAGGGTGATCCACTCCCCCGCTTGGAGCGGGCCGTGATGGACTCCGGAGAACGCCTGGTCGGGAAAGTCGCGCAAGTCAGCCATAAGGCGCTCACCTTAACTTTCGGTCACCAACGGGCCGTCACCCAGGTCACCGGTACGGCGCTCGCCAGCCGCCGGCTCAGCGATTTCTGCGCAGCGATTTCTGCTCAGCGATTTCTGAAGGCCCGCTCGATGTCGGCCGTCGCCAGGACGCCGTACACGCTGCCGGCCGCATCGAGGACCAGGTACTCCGACGCAGGGTGCTCGCGGATCGTCGCCAGGATCTCTTCGCCGGTGTCGTTGACGCCGATGATGTGGCCTGCGGCGATCCGGGTGGAAAGCTCACTGACCGTCGTCCACGGGCGCTGGTTCTCCGCGACCGCGGTGACCGCGGCTTCCGAGACCAGTGCGTGCGGCTTGCCGTCGCCGTCGATGACGACGATCGCGCCGGCGTGCGCCGTACCGGCCATCCGGATGGCTTCGGACAGCGGGGTGTGGGAGTGCACGGCGATCGCGCGACGGGCCATCGTGCGGACCTGCAAGGTCGGCAGCTTGTTGCGCAGCCGGGCGTTCATCAGCTGCGCTGTCGCGCCCATGTACAGGAACAGGCCGACCGCCATGGCGATCAGGAAGTCGATGATGCTCGGCTCACGGCCGAAGACGCGCTCGAGGATGACGGGCAGCGCGAGGACCAGGCCGGCCAGGATCCGGCCGCCCCAGGCAGCCGCGATGGTGCCGGTGTGCATGTTGCCGGTGATCTTCCAGACCAAGGCTCGCAGCACCCAGCCGCCGTCCAGCGGCAGGCCGGGCAGCAGGTTGGTGACGCCGACGATCAGGTTCGCGACGGCGAGCTGCCACAACGCGATGTACCCGACGCCGTCGTCCACGGCACGCGCACCGAGGTAGGCCAGGCCACCGACGATCAGGGACGCGATCGGGCCGACCACGGAGACGGCGAACTCCTCGAAGGGCCGCTTGCGCTCGCCCTCGATGTGGGTTCCGGCCGCGAAGAATCCGAGGTTGATCTCCGACACCCCGATCCCGAACCGCAGCGCCATCAGCGCGTGGGCCAGCTCGTGGATCAGGATCGACACCGTGAACGCGACCACGAAGGCGAACGCCGCGGCGTAGCGCCAGACGCCGATCTCGGGGAACTGCTGGCCGATCACCGCGGAGAACCCGAACGCCAGCAGCATTGCCACCGGCAACCAGGTGAACCGCATGGTCAGGCGGATGCCGCGGATACGGCCGAGGACCCAGGTACCGGGCGGCGGTGGGCCGGCCGGCTGGGCGGGGCTCTGGGGATCACGCGACTCAGCCATCGCTCCAACGCTACTGGTTCATCGGTAACAACCTGCTACCTGCCCAGGTCAGACCCCGACATTGAGCCGTGCGACGTACCCCTTGACCGCGTCTCCGGAGACGGTTGCGAGCTGCCGGACCCCGTCGTCGTCGCCGAACACGCTGTCGTCGGTGAGCGACGTACGGCGCAGGTTCTCCATACTGCCGTCGTATCCGGAAGTGGCGTAGACCGCCATCGCCACGTTCTCCGGGAGGGCCAATTGCGAGGTCGCGCTGATCTTGCCGACGGCTGTGGCCTCGGACAGACCGGCGTAGACCTCGAAGTGGATGTGCGGCCAGCGGCCCGGGTAGGCACCGGGGAAGATCGTCGTGAAAGTGACCTTGCCATTGGCATCGGCGGCTTGGACGCCGCGCAGGTAGTTCTCGTTGGTCGCACCATCGGAGTAGAGCGAGTAGCGGCCCTGTGCATCGCACTGCCAGACATAGACGGCTGCTCCGGGCAGAGGCGTGTCGTTGTCAGCATCAAGGATGGTCAGATCAACAGTCAGCGGTACGCCGGTCGCCGTGCCGGACGCAGTGCCGAAGGACTTGGTGATGTCGCTGCGGACAATTCCGGACTCGGTGAGCACATTCGGACCGTTGGAGCCGTCGGCTGGGTAGGGGCCGACCGTCTCTGCGGGAATCTCGTCGACGGCACCCGTGGTCGAGGCGGCTGGAGGAGTCGGCGTCGGTGCTGGCTCGGAGTCGGGTGCACAACCGGCGAGAGCGACCAGGCCGGCGCCGGCGAACAGGCTCAGGACCTGTCGACGGCGCAGTGTGCCGAGGTCGTACTCCAAGCCAAGATCGTGTTCGCGGGGAGGCTTCATCTGCCTAGCGTGGCAAGCCAGACCGATAGTTGACCGAAAGTGTCGGTGCTCTCCCCTAGGGTTTCCGATATGAGCGTTGCGGCCGAAGTACCAGTCAACAGACATCCGCGGGGTGCGCTGTCGCCGTCGCGGGCGGCCGACTTCATGAGCTGCCCGCTGAAGTATCGCTTCCGGGTCGTCGATCGGCTGCCGGAGAAACCGTCGTCCGCGGCGGTTCGGGGCACGGTCGTGCACGGCGTCCTGGAAAGACTCTTCGATCTCCCGAGCGGTCAGCGGACGCTGGAGCACGCGGCCGAGATGCTCGAGCCGCAGTGGCAGCAGGTGCTCGTCGACCAGCCGGAGGTGGCCGAGCTGTTCGCCGAGGATGCCAGCGGCGAAGAGCTGGCAAGTTGGCTGGCCGAGGCACACAAACTGCTGGGCAAGTACTTCAAGCTCGAGGACCCGAACGCCTTGGAGCCCGCCGAGCGCGAGCTGTATGTCGAGACCGAGCTCGAATCCGGTCTGGTCCTGCGCGGTTATGTCGACCGGCTCGACGTCGCCCCGACCGGCGAGATCCGGGTGGTCGACTACAAGACCGGCCGGTCGCCGTCGGAGTTCTTCGAGGCCAAGGCGCTGTTCCAGATGAAGTTCTACGCGCTCGTGCTGTGGCGGATGCGCGGCGTCGTCCCCGCGATGCTGCAGCTGGTCTACCTCGGCAACGGCGAGATCGTGCGCTACATCCCCGACGAGGACGACCTGCGGGCCTGCGAGCGCAAGGTCACCGCGTTGTGGGCGGCGATCAGTTATGCGCTGGAGTCCGGTGACTGGCGTCCGAGCAAGGGCCCGCTGTGCGACTGGTGCGACTACAAGCCGCTGTGCCCGTCGTGGGGTGGCACCCCGCCGCCGCTGCCGCAACGATCAGTCGACGAGGTCGTCGTCGAGTCGGCGAACGTCGACCTGATCGGTGTCGACGGCTGAGGAGGAACCTCTACTGGATACCGTTCGTCGCATGATCGTGAACGAAGCTGCCGTGCGGGCTGTCGGCGTGACCAAGCGGTACGGCGCCGGCCAGACCCAGGTCGATGCGCTCGTGGACCTCAGTGCCGACTTCGGCAAGGGCCGGTTCACCGCGATCATGGGCCCGTCGGGATCAGGCAAGTCAACCCTGCTGCACTGCCTGGCCGGTCTCGACCAGCCGACGTCCGGGCAGGTGTTTGTCGGTGATGTCGAGTTGAGCCACCTGCCCGAGAAGCAGCTGACCCACCTGCGCCGCGACCGGATCGGGTTCGTCTTCCAGGCCTTCAACCTGGTGCCGACGCTGACCGCGTTCGAGAACATCACCCTCCCCCTCGACCTGGCCGGTCGCACGCCCGATCGCGACTGGCTGCGCACGGTCATCGACACGATCGGTCTGACCGATCGGCTCAAGCACAAGCCATCGGAGTTGTCCGGCGGCCAGCAGCAGCGCGTTGCGTGCGCCCGCGCGCTGGCGTCGCGGCCCGATGTGGTCTTCGCCGATGAGCCGACCGGCAACCTCGACTCACAGTCGTCGGCCGATGTGCTCGGCTTCCTGCACCGGTCGGTGCGTGAGTTCGGGCAGACCGTGGTGATGGTCACCCACGATCCGAGCGCGGCGTCGTATGCGGATCGCGTCTTGTTCCTGGCCGATGGCCGGTTGCGTTCCGAGCTGCTCGACCCGACGGCCGAGACCGTCCTGGACACGATGAAGAGTCTCGATCCGGCCGTGGCGGGCTGATGCTCAAGATCGGCCTCCGGTCGGTTCTGGCGCACCGGCTGCGGTTCGCGCTGTGCACGGTCGCGGTGATGCTCGGGATCGCGTTCGTCGGTGGCGCGATGGTCTTCACCGACACCTTGGCGACGGCGTTGAAGAAGCAGTTCGCCGGCAGTACGGCGGACATCACCGTCACGCCGGTGGATCCGGTCGAGTCGCGCAACGGCCCGCCCCCGACGCTCGCATCCGCAGTCGTGAGCGAAGTGGCCGCCGTGGCGGGGGTTGCTGAGGCCGATGCGCAGTTGCTGGTGAGCGACGTGCAGATCCGCAAGCCTGACGGGTCGACGATCGACACCTACGGGCTGGCGACCTACGGCGCCGGCTGGCCGCATGCGATCAGCACCTCGCCGTTCCGGCTGATCGACGGCCAGCAACCCTTCGGTACGGCGGAGTTGGCCCTCGATCAGTCGACCGCGTCGAAGGCCGGTTACGCCATCGGCGATCAGGTGCGGATCGTCAGTGCGACCCGAGCCGTGACCGCCAAGCTGACCGGGATCATCACGCCCGCCCAGGCCGGGCCGGCTGCCGGAGCGCCGCTGGTGGTGTTCGACTCCGCGACCGCGCAGCTCGTGCTGCTCGGCAAACCCGGCTGGACGTCGATCGCCGTCACCCTGAAGCCCGACGCGGACACCGAACAGGTCCGGACGGCGATCGCCAAAGCGGTCGGCGACCCCTACAACGTGCGCACGGCCGCGCAGGTCGAGGCCGATGGTGAGACCGCGCTCGACACGACCTTCGGTGGGTTCAGTTCGATCCTGCTGATGTTTGCCGGGCTCGCGTTGTTCGTCGGCGCGTTCCTGATCGTGAACACGTTCGCGATGCAGGTCGCCCAGCGGTCGCGGGAGCTCGCGATGCTGCGCGCGATCGGTGCGTCTCGCGGCCAAGTCACCCGCACCGTGCTGGCCGAGGCGCTCGTCATCGGGCTGATCGGTTCGACCCTCGGGCTGCTGCTCGGAATCGCGGTCGCCGCGGGGATCCATTTCGCCTATCAGCAGCTCGGCGCTGCGATCCCGAGCGCTGGGCTGCAAATCACGCCGGCCACGATCATCGCCTGCTACCTGATCGGCGCCGTGCTGACCTTGGCCGCCGCCTACCCGGCCGCGCGCCGAGCAGGCCGGCTGTCACCGATGGCGGCGCTGCGGGACGGCGCCACGATCCCCGAGCGTTCGCTGCTCATCCGCCTGCTGTTCGGTGGGTTCCTCCTGCTGATGGCCGGGTGTCTTTACGCAGTCGCCAACCACGCCGGCGGCATGCCGGGCGCCGTGCTGATCGGCCTGGCCTCGGCCATGGCGCTGCTCGGCATCGTGCTGACCAGTCCCCTGGTCAGCCGGTACGCCGTACGTGCGTTGATGGCGCCGTTCGGCCGGAAGGCAGCCGTCACGCTCGGCCGCCGCAACGCCGAGCGCAACCCGCGCCGGACGTCGGCCACCGCGTCGGCGTTGATGATCTCGGTCGCGTTGATCAGCGGGCTAGTGGTCATCGCCGCGTCGGCCAAGGCATCGATCGACGCGAGTATCGCGGCCGCAATCGGTACGTCGGACCTAGTCATCGGCTCGTCGGACCCCGACACGTTCAGCCCGCAGGTGGCCGACCGGGTCCGCAAGCTCGGCGAGGTCGCGGCCGTTCATCAGGTCCGCCAGCAGGACGGCAAGGTCGACGACATCCCGGTCAGGCTGACCGGTGTCGGCGACGGGACGCTCGCTGGGCCGATCTCGGTCACGCTCGACTCCGGTTCGCTGGACGGCCTCGCGAAGGGGCAGGCCGTCGTACCGCGGACGCTGGCCAAAACCCTCAACGTCTCCCCCGGCAAAACCTTCACCCTCGTCACCACCAGCGGCACGCACAAGCTGACCGTCGCCGGCATCCTCAGCCCGAACCGGCAGCTCAACGCGATCGTCGTCGCCCTGCCGACGTACGAGTCGTTCGGCGGCGCCCCGGCCGACTCGCTGCTGTACGTGGATGTTGCCGACGGCACCAGTATGGCCCAGGCCAGTACGGCGGTCCTGTCCGAGCTGAAGGACTATCCATCGATCCAGGTGCGCGACCAGCAGGCGTACGCGGCGCAGGCGCGCGGGCCGGTCAATGCCGCGGCCGGTGTGATCGGCATGCTGCTCGCCTTGGCGGTTCTGATCGCCATTCTCGGCATCGTGAACACGCTCGCGCTCGGGGTGGTCGAGCGCACGCGCGAGATCGGTCTGCTCCGGGCGATCGGGATGGACCGCCCGCAATTGCGCCGGATGCTGCGGGTCGAGTCGATCGCCGTGACTCTGCTCGGCGCGTTGCTCGGGCTGCTGGTCGGGGTGCTGACCGCAGCCGCGATTCAGCGCGTGCTCGTCGACGACGGTCTGGGCGTGCTCGACATCCCGGTGCTGCAGTTGATCGGCGCGATGCTCGTTTCGGCGCTGATCGGCGTACTCGCTGCAGTCTGGCCGTCACGCCGTGCAGCGCGACTCAACGTGCTGCAGGCCATCGCCACTGAGTAGCAGCCACGCGGTGGTTTCACCGGTAGCCTGCGGGTGTGCCGGGCAGCGTGCAGTCGATCGAGAGGGCTGCGGCCGTGCTCCGCCTACTCGCGGTTGCTCCCAACGGGCTCGGTGTCGCGGATGTCGGCAACGCGCTCGGCCTGGCCAAGACGACTGTGCACGGAATTCTGCGCACGTTGCATCAGGTCGGGTTCGTCGAGCAGGACCGCAGTGGCGCGCATTATCACCTGAGCGACGCCTTCGGCCGGCTCGGCGAGAGCTACCTCGATCCGAACGAGCTGCGCAGCCGCGCGATCAACTGGGCCGACTCGCTGGCCGCCCGCAGCGGCGAGGTCGTGCGCGTCGGCCGGCTCGTCGACGCGAAGGTCGCCATCGTCCACCACGTCTTCCGCCCCGACGACAGCGACCAAGACCTGGACGTCGGTACGACGCTCCCTCCGCACGCGACCGCATTGGGCAAGGCCGTGCTCGCGTACGACGCGAGTGGCGCCGCGCGGCCGAAGCGCCTCGAAGCTTTCACCACCCGAACCATCATCGACGCACCCCGGCTGGCCGAGGAGCTGGCCGCAGTCCGCTCTCGCGGCTGGGCCGGCGAGTTCGAGGAGCACACGATCGAGACGGCCGGCATCGCGGCCCCGATTCGTGGCCTGGGCGGTCTGGTCGTCGGCGCCGTCGGCCTCACCGGCCGCATCGAACGAGTCTGCGACAGCCGCATGAAGCATCGCCCTGACCTGGTGGCGATGGTCCGGGCGACGGCCGAAGCCATCGCCCGAGATCTGCGGGGTGACTCCTGAATGGCTGAGCAGTATGTGGCGGCGGTCGACCAAGGGACGAACTCCACCCGATGCATCTTGTTCGATCGGCGTGGGCGGCTGGTCTCGGTGGCTCAGCGCGAGCATCGGCAGTTGTTCCCGAAGCCGGGTTGGGTCGAGCACGATGCGGCCGAGATCTGGCGGAACGTGACCCGCGTCGTACCGGCTGCTTTGAAGCAGGCCGGAGCCGACCCGAGCCAGATCGTTGCCATCGGCATCACCAACCAGCGCGAGACGAGCCTGCTGTGGGATCGCGCGACCGGCCGCCCGATCGGTAACGCGGTCGTCTGGCAGGACACGCGCACCGATCGGCTGGTGGCCGAGCTTGCCGGTGACGAAGGCCCTGACCGGTTCGCGGATCTGTGTGGGCTGCCGCTGAACACGTACTTCTCGGCGCCGCGTTTGAAGTGGATGCTCGACCACACTCCCGGTCTGCGAGCTCGCGCCGAACGTGGCGAGGTGCTGTTCGGCACGATGGAGACCTGGCTGATCTGGAACTTCACCGGCGGCGCCGACGGTGGTCTGCACGCGACCGACGTCACGAACGCCAGCCGGACCATGCTGATGAACATCGCCACCCTGCAATGGGACGACGAGCTGCTCGCGGCGTTCGACGTACCGAGGGCTGTCCTCCCGGAGATCCGTCCGTCGTCAGGAGTCTTCGCGACGGCGACCGAGGTGCTGCCCGGGGTGAAGATCGGTGCCGCGCTCGGCGATCAGCAGGCCGCACTGTTTGGCCAGACGTGCTTCAGCAAGGGCGAGGCGAAGTGCACTTACGGCACGGGCTCGTTCCTGCTGCTGCACACCGGCCAGGAGATCGTCCGCTCCAAGCACGGCATGCTCACGACGGTCGCCTACCAGATCGGCGACGAACCCGCGTCGTACGCGCTCGAAGGCTCGATGGCGGTCACCGGTTCGCTCGTCCAGTGGTTCCGCGACGGCCTCGGCCTGATCCACACCGCCGCCGAGATCGAGACCCTGGCCCGCACGGTCGACGACAACGGCGGCGCCTACATCGTCCCCGCCTTCTCCGGCCTGTTCGCCCCGCATTGGCGCAGCGAGGCCCGCGGCGTGATCGCCGGCCTCACCGGCTACATCACCAAAGGCCACCTGGCCCGAGCAGTCCTCGAAGCCACCGGCTTCCAGACCCTCGAAGTCGTCGACGCCATGAACGCCGACTCCGGGATCGCCCTCACCTCCCTCAAGGTCGACGGCGGCATGACCGCCAACAACCTGCTCATGCAGTTCATCGCCGACCTGCTCGACGTCCGGGTAGTCCGCCCGATGGTGACCGAAACCGTCTCCCTCGGCGCCGCCTACGCCGCCGGTCTGGCCGTCGGCTACTGGCCCGACCTCGAAGGCCTGCGCTCCAACTGGCACCGCGCCGGCCAATGGCTCCCCCACATGGACCCCACCCGCCGAGCCACCGAATACGCCAACTGGCAAGCCGCCGTCCAGCGCACCTTCAACTGGATCCGCCCCGACCAGCAGTGATTCCCGCGTCGACTGTGAGGTACTGGCGAGGTCGGCGACCGCGTGACCGCCGTCTGAGGTGCCCGCTATGGTTGCGGCCGGTAGCGAGGAAGCCTTGAAAGTGACCCTCCGCTGTGGTGAAAGAAGCCGGCAAGGAAGCGTGGGGTCCTGCCGCGCCCAACTGGCCCGTGCTGCGTCGTTACACGTGACTTTTTCGGCGCATAGACCCGAAAAATTCACGTGTAATGCAAAGTGCCCCTCGTGTTCCGTCTACCGAAGCCCTTGAGTGGAAGCTTTTTCGCACCTAGCGACCAAAAATTACCACTGGGCGCGAGCGACCCACGTTCCGGCCTGCCGAGGTCGTTGGGTGGAACGTTTTGTTCAACTGGTCGACCTGGAGTTTCCACTCGGCGCAGATCTTGGACCTCCGCCAACCGCAGATTCGCCGACGGGTCCTGCGGACGTCAGGATTGCAAGCCTTTCCAGCGTGATCGTAGAGCGTTGATTGTGACCTGGCTTTCAAACGCTTGATATAGTGCGCGCCTAATGTCCCGGGCATCAGACATCAACTCGGGAGGAAATGAAATGTCTTCAATCATTCGGGTGCTGGCGGCGGTAGCGATCGGTGCAAGCTCGCTCGGGCTCGCTCCGGTGGTGGCGCAGGCCTCCAGCGACGGCACGCAGGCGCTCAAGATCACCCGCATCAAATGTCATGCGACAGAAGACAACACCGGCGCCGACGATATCTACCTGGTGGTCGACGGCACGGTGATCATGAATTCGATTCAGTTCACCGCCGGCGACGACAAGGACATTGCCGATATCCCGATCGAGGCGGGCAAGGTGCTCACGGTGATGGAAGGCGACTGGCCCGATGACGACGACAATCTCGGCGCGAAGCGAATCAACGGCGCCGGGAACTACGAATTCACCGACGACGGCGCCCATTACACCGTCAGTGTCGGGTGAGGTTTACGCCGTCCAGCGATAGATGGTGCGGTCGTAGGCGATCTTGAAGCCGACGCGTTCCATGTTGGCCAGGGACGAGTTGTGCTCACCCGGTCCGGGCTTGCCGGTTTCGGAGGCGACCCAGCGGCAGCCGGCCGCGAACGCGTCCGATACCCGGCGGGCCAGGATCGCCGACTGCGCACCACGACCCCGGTACGCCGGGAGCGTCGTACCGCTGACGCATTCGCCGACCTCGCCGACCTCGACCAGTCCCCCGGTGGCGACCAGTTTGTCGCCGTCCCAGGCGCCGTACGGCGTGCAGCCCGGAGCGCTCGCGAAGGCGGTGATCAGGTCGGTCTGCTCAGCGGGCATGCCGAAGACCTCGATCTGAGTGGCGGCCCACACGGCCGCTTCCGAGGGGTCGACGATGCCGATCCGCAGGTCGGTCGGGACCGCGTCGACCGGGCCGGCCTCGCGGACCGCCTTGACCCAGGTGCCTCCGGCAACGATGCCGTGCTCGGCGCAGAGGTCGACCCAGTCTGCTGGCAGCACCTCAGGAGCGAGGTGAAAGTTCAGCGCGTGCCCACCGGCGGCCCGGGCGACGTCGAGGATCTCGCCGAGCAGCGCGCTGTCGATCGGACAGTCGAAGCCGAATCCGGACGCGCGCGACCAGTAGTCCATCGAGTCGTCGCGCAGGACAACGACAATGCCCTTGCCGATCCGCTGCCCGCTGACGCCGAGCGCGTCCAGCACGTCCGGCGGGCTCTGTGTCAGCGCCCAGATCATCTCGCCTTCGGCACGTTCCAGACGCTCAGTCAGCTCCATGCGACTTATGTTAGCCCGTGAATAAAGTCGAGAATCGTTCAGCTAACAGGCAATGCCCAGACCGCGTGCGCACGCTCGGCCAGCACGGTGAATCCGGCCCGCTCAAGGTTGGACAGCGACGAATTGTGTCCGCCAGGCTCAGGCTTGGCCGTGTCCGAGGTGACCCACGCACAGCCCTGCTCGAACGCGTCGGCGATCCGCTGCGCCACCAGCGCCGACTGTCCACCACGACCCCGATACTCCGGCCTGGTCGCGCCATTGAGGAAACGCCCAACCCCAGCCACGACATGCAGCGACGCCGTACCGACGAGGGTGTCGCCGTCCCAGGTCCCGTACGCCGTCACCCCCGGCCAGTCGGTGTAGGCCACCAGCATCGACCGGAAGTTCTCGTCGTCCATCTCGAAGACGTCGAGCTGCAGCTGAGCCCACGCATCAGCGTCCGATGACTCGATGGTCCCAACCCGCAGCTCGGTCGCCGCGGGCTTCACCGGCTCGGCCGGCCGCGTCAGCCGCATCGAGGTCGGCCCGGCGGTCAGTGAGTGCTCAACGCAGATCGCATCCCAGTCCGGCGGCTGCAACTGCGGCGCGATGCTCAGGTTCGCCGTCGTGCACCCAGCGTCGCGCAGGTAGTCCAGCACCTCGCCGATCACGACCGAGTCGACCGGCCGATCGAGACCGAAACCGGCTGCCCGGGACCAGAACGACAGCGTGTCCCGCGGAGCAGCCAGTACGGCGACCGATCCGAACCGATGCCGGGTCGTCCCGAGCAGCGCCGGGCCGGGCCCGGAGCTGCTGCCGAGCTCCCACACGAACTCGGCATCGGAACGCTCGATCAGTTCAGTCAGTTCCATTCAAACCTCACGCTGGCCCCAACTTCACGCTGGGGAGACGATGTCCGGTGCCTCCAGACGAACCTTGTCGGCCGACTCGTCGTCCGGCTGGTCCTGCGAGGCGCGTTCGGACTCTACGCGACGCAGGTAGAACGACACCTCGCGCTCGATCGCCTTCTCGTCCCAGCCGAGCACCGGCGCCATCAGTCGCGCTGCCGCCTCGGCGGCCTCGACCCCGCGGTCCCAGGCCTCGATCGAGATCCGGGTCCGTCGAGCCAGTACGTCGTCCAGGTGGCGCGCGCCTTCGGCCTTTGCGCCGTAGACGACCTCGGCCTGCAGATAGTCCTGCGTGCCAGGCAACTGCTCGCCGAGCGACGGGTCCTCCGCGACGAGCGCGAGCACCTCGTCGATCAGAGCGCCGTACCGGTTGAGGAGGTGTTCGATCCGAGCAACATGCAGCCCGGAGCGCTGCGCGATCAGGTGCCGCTGGTTCCACATCGCGTGGTAGCCGTCCGCGCCGACCAGCGGCGTGGTCTTGGTGACCGACTTCGGCACCCGACCGTCCAGGGCGGCCGCGGCTGCGTCGATCGCGTCCTTGGCCATCACCCGGTACGTCGTGTACTTGCCACCAGCAACCACTACGAGGCCGGGTGCGGCGTGCGCGACGACGTGTTCACGCGACAGCTTCGACGTGCTCTCCGACTCACCGGCCAGCAGCGGCCGCAGTCCGGCGTACACGCCCTCGACGTCTTCGCGGGTGAGCGGCGTGACGAGCACGGAGTTGACGTGGTCGAGCAGGTACTCGATGTCCTTGCTGGTCGCGGCCGGGTGGGCCTTGTCCAGGTTCCAGTCGGTGTCGGTGGTGCCGATCAGCCAGTGCCGACCCCACGGAATGATGAACAGCACCGACTTCTCGGTGCGCAGGATCATCCCGGCGGTGGACTGGATGCGGTCCTTCGGCACGACCAGGTGAATGCCCTTCGAGGCGCGCACGTGATATTGCCCGCGCTCGCCGACCATGCCTTGGGTGTCATCGGTCCAGACGCCGGTCGCGTTGACGACCTGCTTGGCCCGGACCTCGAACTCGCGCCCGCTCTCCAGGTCCTTGGCCTTCACACCGGTGACTCGCTCACCTTGGCGCAGGAAGCCGGTGACCTTGACGCGGTTCGCGACATGAGCGCCGTACGACGCTGCTGTCCGCGCGAGCTCCATCGTGTGGCGCGCGTCGTCGACCTGAGCGTCGTAGTACATGAGGGCGCCGACGAGCGCCGACTTCTTCAGCGACGGCACGAGTCGCATCGCACCGCGGCGCGTCAGGTGCTTGTGGATCGGCAGTCCGGCGCCGAGACCGGAGCTGAGCGCCATGGCGTCGTACAGGGCGACGCCGGCGCCGGCGTAGAACCGCTCCCACCAGCGGTGCTGGAGCGGGTAGAGGAACGGCACCGGCTTGACCAGGTGCGGTGCCAGGCGTTGCAGGAGCAGGCCGCGCTCCTGCAACGCCTCGTGCACCAGTCGGAAGTCGAGCATCTCCAGGTAGCGCAGACCGCCGTGGATCAGCTTGCTGGAACGGCTGGAGGTACCGCTCGCGAAGTCGCGCGCCTCCAGCAGTCCGGTGGTCAGGCCCCGGGTTGCGGCATCGAGTGCCGAGCCGGTGCCGACCACCCCGCCACCGACCACCAGGACGTCCAGCTCTCGTCCGTCGGCCATCGCGTCGATCGCGTCGGCCCTTGCTTGCGGTGACAGAGCTACTACCGCCACTGTGCTGCCCCTTCTTCCGTGTTCCCGTGCGTGTGTTTCAGTACTTAGTCGACGTCGACCCAGTCAAGCGTGCGCGAGACGGCCTTCTGCCAGCCCGCGTACCCCTTACTGCGCTGCTCGTCGTTCCACTGGGGTTCCCAGCGCTTGTCCTCGTTCCAGTTCTGGACGAGCTCTTCCTTGTTCTTCCAGAACCCGACCGCGAGTCCGGCCGCGTAGGCCGCACCCAGGGCCGTGGTCTCGGCCACGACCGGCTTGCTCACCGGTACGCCGAGGATGTCGGCCTGCATCTGCATGGCCAGCTCGTTGGCCGTGACACCGCCGTCGACCTTCAGCACGTCCAGCTTCACACCGGAGTCCTTCTCCATCGCGTCCGTGACGTCCTTGCTCTGGTAGCAGATCGCTTCCAGTGTTGCGCGCGCCAGGTGAGCGTTGGTGTTGAACCGCGACAGCCCGACGATCGCGCCGCGGGCGTCGGAGCGCCAGTACGGCGCGAACAGGCCGGAGAACGCGGGGACGAAGTACACGCCACCGTTGTCCGGGACCGTCCGGGCCAGGTTCTCGATCTCGCTCGCACCGGAGATGATGCCGAGCTGGTCGCGCAGCCACTGCACTGCCGACCCGGTCACCGCGATGGAACCCTCCAGCGCATAGACCGGAGCCTCGTCGCCGAACTGGTAGCACATCGTGCTGAGCAGACCGGCCTTCGACCGGACCAGCTCGGTACCGGTGTTCAGCAGCATGAAGTTGCCGGTGCCGTAGGTGTTCTTGGCCTCGCCCGGGTTGAAGCAGACCTGGCCGACGGTCGCGGCCTGCTGGTCGCCGAGGTCGCCCGTCAACGCGACCACGCCACCGAGCGGGCCGTTCACGAGCGTCTCGCCGTACTTGTTCGGGTCCGACGACGGCCGGATCTCGGGCAGCATCTGCCGCGGGATGTTGAAGAAGCCGATCAGCTCGTCGTCCCAGTCGAGGGTCTCGAGGTTCATCAGCATGGTGCGGCTGGCGTTGGTGACGTCGGTGATGTGCACGCCACCGTTGACGCCGCCGGTCAGGTTCCACAGCAGCCAGCTGTCGGTGTTGCCGAAGATCGCGTCCCCGGCCTCGGCCGCGGCGCGGACGCCGTCGACGTTCTCCAGGATCCACTGCACCTTGCCGGCCGAGAAGTACGTCGCCGGCGGCAGGCCGGCCTTCTGCCGGATGATGTCACCCTTGCCTTCGCGCTCCAGGGCGGAGGCGATCCGGTCGGTGCGGGTGTCCTGCCAGACGATCGCGTTGTAGTACGGGCGGCCGGTCTTGCGGTTCCAGACCACGGCCGTCTCGCGCTGGTTGGTGATGCCGAGCGCCGCCAGGTCGCTGGCATGCAGCCCGTTCTTGTTCAGCGCGGTCTGGATCACCGAGCTGGTCCGCTCCCAGATCTCGGTCGGGTTGTGCTCCACCCAGCCGGCCTGCGGCAGGATCTGCTCGTGCTCGAGCTGGTGCTTGCCCACCTCGTTGCCGGAGTGGTCGAAGATCATGAAGCGGGTGCTCGTGGTGCCCTGATCGACAGCACCGACGAAGTCAGCCATGGAAGGTCCCTTCCTCACGAATGATGATTAGATGGCTGTGCTTTCTGGTTCGCTCGCTGCGCTCGCTCATGCAGCTTCCTCAGGAATGCGTCCCGGCTCTTCTTCTTCGTCCGCGATCGGCAGGTTGCGCCCGACCAGCAGGTCGTAGAGGAACGCGCCGACCAGGGCGCCGATGATCGGTGCCACGATCGGCACCCAGAAATAGACGTCCCCGAACTGATCCTTGAACGCTCCCCCGTACCCGGTGAAGAACGACGCCAACCGCGGTCCGAAGTCACGGGCCGGGTTGATCGCGTAGCCCGCGTTGGTTCCCCACGCCATTCCGATGGCCACCACCAGGAGGCCCACGACGAACGGTGCGAGGTTGGCCGCCGGGGCCGTGTTGCGCATGTCGGTGATCGCCAGGATCACGAACATCAGGATCGCCGTACCGATGATCTGGTCCCGGAAGCCGCCCCACATGTCGACGCCGAGATCCATGCTGCCGTTGCCCGGGAGCGTGGAGAACACGCCCTGGGTCTTGATGGTCAGACCGGGGTCGACCTTGTTCAGTGCCTCGGTGTAGTTCCACCGAACCACGAGCGCCGCCAGGAACGCTCCGAGGAACTGTGCCACCGCGTACGGCAGCACCTTCTTCCAGCTGAATCCGCGGAACGCCGCCAGGGCGATCGTCACCGCCGGGTTCAGGTGCGCGCCGGTCATCCGGCCCGCCACGTAGATGCCCAGTGTCACACCGAGTCCCCACGCCCACGCGATCGAGTCGTGGTCGCCGATCCCTCCGGCCACCACCTGCGCCACCACACCGCAGCCGAACAGGATCAGGATGAACGTGCCTGCGAGCTCGGCAGAACACTCCCCCAGAAGGGTTTTCGCTTTGACCGCTTCGGTCGTAGCCATACCGGCTGGCCTCCCTTCCCTTACAAGACCGCCGTGACGACCACGGCTGGCTGGAATCTAGGAGCATGCGGCGGCTACCACAACGCCTACCGTTCGACATTGTCGAACGGGACCAGCTGCCAACTGGTCTGCGACACACGGTAACCCCGCCACGACTCACAGCGATGATTTCCGCCTGATGCAACCATTTGCCAGGTCCAGTCCGTCAAGGCGAACAACAACGAGGCCTTGACGGAAGGAGCCCGATGGGCGAGGAGTTCGCCGAGTTCGCTCGCGGGCGGCACGGAGCCCTCTACCGCTATGCCTACCTGCTGGTCGGCGAACGCGGCCTGGCCGACGACCTGGTCCAGGAAGCGCTCATCAAGACCTACGTCGCCTGGCGCCGCCTGCGCGACCCGAACGCCGCCGAGGCCTACACCCGCAAAGTCATCACCAACACCGCCATCAACTGGTGGCGCCGCAAGTCGTACCACGAACGCCCGTACGACGACCTGCCCGAAGGCATCGCCCCCACCCAGGACTCCAGCACCCGCCTGTGGCTCTGGAACGAACTCCTCCAGCTGCCGCCCCGCCAGCGCGCCGCCCTGGTCCTGCGGTACTACGAAGACCTCACCGAGGTCCAAACCGCCGAAGTCCTCAACTGCGCCGTCGGCACCGTGAAGAGCCAGGTGTCGATCGCGCTGTCGAAACTCCGTGCCCGCCTGGGCGACGACGTACTGCCCCTGGACAAGGCTGGAGCCGGCCGATGACAGACATCCTCAAAGAAACCTTCACCACCCGCGCCACCGAAACCGAGCCGCCCCCGCTGGACCTGGACGCCATCGTCACCACCGGCACCCGCCGCCTCCGCCGCCGCCGAGCCGCCAAGATCCTCGGTACGACGCTCATGGCGGCCGCCGTCATCGCAACGGGCCTCACTGTGCTCCGTCCGCACGCGGTCGAGCCCGCCGCTCCCCTGCATGCCTTCACCGATCGAAAGACCACCTACGCCGTCAGCGGCACGATCCACTACGGCAGCACCACGATCGAGACCGGCGGAAGGGCCATCCAGAGCCTGCTCCTCACCGACGTCGGTGTTCTTTTCACCAAGGCAGGCTCACGCTCGCTACAACTCGCCGATGGCCGATCCGTCCGAACGGTCGCCACGATCGCGCCAGGATCCACCGTGCTCGCAGCCGGCGAGACGGCCGGCTGGGTGGAACCCACGCCGAACGGCTACCGCACGATCGTCAAGAACCTCCGGACCGGCGACGAGGTGGTCCGAATCGATCACATCGAGGAGCCCGACCGCGACCGTCTCGTCGCACTCGACGGCGGTTACGCCTATGTCCAGGAGCAGGGATCCCTGCTCCGGATCGACCTCAGCACTGGAAGCAGACGCACCATCAGGCAAGCGGGCTTCACGAAACAGGCCCTCACCATCCGCGGCGACCAGATGGTCTCAATAGGCTCCGGTGACCTGCCAACAAGCAAGCCCGTCATCTGGCTCACCGACCTCGGCGGCAGCGGTAGCCAGGTGCAAGAACTCAGTGGCAGCCAGTTCGATGTTGCCGCCGAGGTCTCACCCGAGGGCCGGTACCTGGTCATCAGCGACGGCAATCAGGCCCTGCAGGTCTACAACAGATCGACCGAGCACCGCGACGTCACTGGCTCCCAGCCGCGCATCTTCGGTCACTGGCTGTCGGAAACCACGTTCGTCGCCACTGCGGCGAGTCGCCCAACAGACTTGGTCACCTGCACAGTCCGGACCGCAGGCGACATCGCGTGCGAGGTGAGTCAGCGTGATGTTGCTCCGGGTGGAGATCAGCTCGTGTTCCCCTCCAACTAGCTCAGGTGGAACGTGCCGGCCGGACCGCGGACCGATGCAGCCAGGGCGGGTGGGCCTTCGACGACCGTCAGCTCGGCGCCGAGGGCTTGGAGGATGGTCTGGACCTCGGCGGGTTGCGGGTGGGTGCCTTGGAAATCGACGAGCTCGGCGACCGGTAATGACAGAGCGGGATGCGGACTGTCGGCCCAGTCGATCAGGAAGGGGACGACACCCTCGTAGGGCCTGGGATTGGCGCCAGTCACTCGCCAGCTGAGGAGTTCACCGGCTGGGGTCGTCCGCGAGCCCGGGAAGATCTCGCCCAGGTCGGCGCCGGCCGCGCGCGCCGCAGCCAGGGCGGACTCGAGGTCCGTGGGATGGATTGCCCAGGTCAGAAGCTGCTCGCGGCTGACGTCGAACAGTGACACCTCGGACGCCTCCGGGTCCGGTCCGATGAACTCCAGGTACGTCGTACCGCCCAGCCCGACGAGGTAGTTCCGCGTACCCCACGCCTCGTGGCGGCCACCTTCGACCGGACGTATCCCGGTGGCTTCGGCGAACCGGTCGACGGTGGCGAGCAGGTCGGGCGTGGCGTAGACGAGATGATCGAGCAGCGAGTCGGTCATGGGTCAGACCGTAAAGCGTTCGCAATGTTCGGTGCCAACCTCTGTGACCAGATCGGCGTCCAGACAGTGCACATCAAATGGGGACGCCAATCGTGAGGGGGCTGGGCATGAACGGGATCTCGCTGCTGGGTGGGTGGTTTCCGGCGACGCTGGAGGTCATCGCGGTCGGGTTGCTGATCGCAGCGATCGGCTGGCGGGACCGGCGCTGGCGGGTGCGGATTCTGCCCCTGGTGATCGGGCTTTCCGCGGTCGGGGCCTTGCTGGCGTCGTACCCCGGAGCCGCGCTGGCCGGGATCACCGACCCGCTGCCGTTTGGGGTGTGGCTGTGGCTCGGGGTCGGGCTGACGGCGCTCGTCGTGCTGATCGCGGGCTGGCGCAGTGCGCAGTGGTGGCGGCGTGGGGTCGCGGTGCTCGCGATCGGCATGGCGTCGCTGGTGTGCGCGAACCAGGTCAACCAGTTCGTCGGCTACTACCCGACGGTCGACTCGGCGCTGAACGACTTCACCGATGCGCCGCTGCCCGGGCAGGTTTCGATGACTGGGCTCGCGCACGATTCGGGCGGTCACACGCTGCCGAAGGTCGGCAAACTCGTGTCGGTCAACATCCCGTCGACGTACAGCGGGTTCGACCACCGCGCCGAGCTGGTCTACCTGCCGCCGGTGTGGTTCCGCAGCGCGAAGCACCACCCGGCGCTGCCGGTGGTCGAGGTGATCGGCGGCGAGCGGGGAGCGCCTGCGGACTGGGTACGACTGGGGAACGCGGTCAACACGGCCGACGCGTACGCCCACCAGCACCACGGCTATGCGCCCATACTGGTATTCGTGGACGCCACCGCCAGCTTCGACAACGACACCGAGTGCGTTGACGGCCCGCGCGGAAACGCCGCGACGCACCTGGCGCGCGACATCCCGCAGTACATCGAGAACACGTTCGGCGCGTCCAAGAACCCGGCCCAATGGGCGGTCGCCGGTTTCTCGATGGGCGGGACCTGCGCGATCGATCTCGTGGTCGAGCACCCGGATGTGTTCACCCACTTCGTCGACATCTCCGGTGATCTGGAGCCGAACAGTGGCGACGACCACGACACTTTGGTCCAGTTGTACGGTGGCGATGTGGCATTGGAACAGGCCAATGAGCCGTTGAAGGTGATGCAGGCGCACGGGAAGTACACCGGCGTCAGCGGCATGTTTTTGACGAGCACCGCCGAGAAGACGCACCAGCGTGAGGCGCACATGCTGTCGAAGGCGGCCGCCAAGGTCGGCATTGCCTCGACCGTCACGGTCTCGCCCGGTTCCCATGTCTGGCAGTTCGCCGGTCCGGCGTTCGCCAAGTCGTTCCCGTGGCTGGTCGGCCACATCACTCCATCGCGCCACAGGCCCGCGTGACGCGCAGAATCCTGATCTCCCTCGTCACGCTCGTGCTGGTCACCCTGACCGCCGCAGCGGACGCCAAGCCTGCCGTCGTCGCCGTCCCGGCCGGGAACCTGAGTGTCCTGGCCCTCGGCGACTCGGTGACGTCGGGCTTTCACTGCTATTGCGACGCCTTCCCTGCCGCGTACGGCGACCAACTGGCCGCCCAGACCGGCTCCGGGGTGACCGTGCACAACTTCGGCGTCGGCGGGATCGACTCCGGCGGTCTGCTCGACGATCTGGACGAATCCGGCTCCCCGATGGCCCAGGCCGCGACCGACGCCGACTACGTCCTGCTCACGATCGGCGCCAACGACTTCGCCGGGCACGAGGACGACGTCACCGCAGGCACCTGTACGACGGAGTGCGTGTCCGAGGAGCTGGCCGGACTGAGCACGAATCTGCGCCAGATCCTCGACCGAATCACCGCGCTCGACACCCATCGGACCCCAGAGGTCCTGGTCACCGGCTACTGGAACGTCTTCAAGGACGGCCAAGTCGCCCGCGATGAGTACCCGCTCGAGGGCGTGGACGCGACCCAGGCGCTGACCAAGGCGGCCAACGAGGTGATCGCCAACGTCGCGCAGGCCGCCCACGCGACGTACGTGGATCTGTATGCGCCGTTCGAGGCCGCGCCCGATGTCACCAAGCTGCTGGCCGCCGACGGCGACCACCCGAACGCCGCCGGCCATGCCCTGATCGCCGACTTGTTGCTCAAGGCCACACCACCGCAGCGCAAGCTCACCGGCTGAGGCTGTCGCGGAGGTCAGTCCGACAGGTCCAGCGCGTCCAGCGCCTCTGACAGCTTTCGGAGCGCCGCGACCGCTTCGGCCAGCTGATCTGCGCCCATCACGGCGGCGAGTTCGGCCGCGTGCTCGGCATGGTGTGGGTTGATGGCGCTGATCGCCGCCCGCCCCTCCGGAGTGACAGCCACCAGCTTGGCCCGACGGTGGGCCGGATTGTCGTGGTACTCCGCGAGACCGCGCTCGGCCAGGACATCCGCCGTACGCTGCACGGCCTGGCGAGTGATGCCCATCTCCCGGGCGATCGCCGAAACCGACTGTGGCGATCCGAGGACGGCGCCGAGTACCTGCCACCACGTGGCGGTCACTCCGGCTGGCCGAGCCAGGTGCTCGGCCAGCTCGAGGAACTGGCCGTTCAGCTTGAACGCCGTCAACGCGGCGCTGCTGAGCAGCTCTTGATCGCGCGCATGCATCAGACAGACATCAGTTCGTAGAAGCCCGCCGGGTCCTGGTCGCCGTACAGCTTGTACAAGGAGTCGAGCACCGGTGCCTTGTAGATCTCCAGCTCCGCGAAGATCGCTCGCGCGAACTCGACCGGCGCCTGAGCACCGGCGGTGATCAGACCCCGATCAGTCACCGCCCGCTCCTCCTTGTACAAGTGCCCACCCTGGTAGCCGAGGCTGTCCAGGAACGCGGCTGCGCT
Source organism: Kribbella antibiotica (assembly GCF_004349055.1). Classification (GTDB taxonomy): domain Bacteria; phylum Actinomycetota; class Actinomycetes; order Propionibacteriales; family Kribbellaceae; genus Kribbella; species Kribbella antibiotica. The sequence continues at coordinate 21,720 of NZ_SMKX01000048.1, read as the reverse complement.
GCTCGTGTGCTCGCGATCATCCAGCAACCCGGCCAGCGCCAGCGCCCCGGTCGCACCGCAGATCGCCGCGACCGGTACGCCGGCATCCAGGAACTCACGCGCCTTCTCGACGTACGGCGCATATGCCTCGGTCGGCCAGAGGTCGTTGCCAGGCAGGATCAGCATCGCACTGTCCTCAGGCCGCAGCTCGGCGAGTAACGAGTCCGGAAGCACCCGCAACCCGCCCATCGTGGTCACTGGCTCGAGCGCCGCGCTGACGGTCTGCATCTTGAAGCGACCCGGCGCCTGATGCCAAAGCCCGTTGTTGATGTGAGCACTGACAAAGCCGACCTCCCAGTCGGCCAGGGTGTCGTAGACGGCGAGGTGCACGGTGAGGTTCTCAGTGATCGACATGACAACATCTTGTCATTTTGACAACCTCTTGTCAATCGATTCGGAAGGCGGTCTGCTGATGGAGGACCACCGCCGCAGCGCAAGCTCACCGACTGAGGTCCTTCCGCGACGGTCGGTCACGAACTAGGGTCCTGGGGACACGACCCCACCGCCCTGAGGGAGTGACCATGCCCCGCAATCTGCTGCGCACGAGCTCCCCCGTTCTGGTGGGCCGCAGCGAAGAGCTGCAGGTTCTCGTCTCGACCGTGCCGCGGCGTTCGACGGTCGTGATGATCGAGGGCGAGGCCGGGATCGGCAAGACGCGCCTGGTGGACGAGTTGCTCGCCCATCCGAAGCTGGCCCAACTCAAGGTTCTGGTCGGCCACTGCCAGCACCTGCGCGAACCCTTCCCGTACGGCGCTGTGATCGAAGCACTGCGGTCGCTGGCCGGGACCAAGCTCCACACGATCAGCCCAGTCGCCGGGGCGCTCCGCCCACTTCTGCCCGAGCTGGCCGACGTACTGCCGCCGCAGCCCGAGCCCATCGGCGACCCGCACGCCGAGCGGCACCGCACGCTGCGCGCGACCCGCGAGGTGCTCGCCGCGATCGGCCCGGCTGTCCTGGTCGTCGAGGACCTGCAGTGGGCCGATGACGGCACCCGCCAATTGCTGCGCTTCCTGATGGCCGACCCGCCGACCAATCTCTCGGTCGTGATCACGTACCGCCGCGAGGATCTGGCTGGCCATCTCCCCCTCGGTACGGCGTACCGGCCGCCTGACCATGTCGCCGGGATCCTGCTGCAGTTGCGCCCGCTCGATGTCGACGCCGTCCGGGTCCTCGCGGCATCGATCCTCGAGCATGAGCCGGTCAGCGCCGAGTTCGCCGACCGCCTGCACGAGCGGACGGCCGGCATCCCATTCGTCGTCGAGGAGCTGTTGCGTTCGCTGCACGGCACGGCCGGTCGGCTTCCTGATGAGGTCGAGGTCCCGGTGCTGCTGCGCGACGCGTTCGCCGACCGCCTCGCCGGGCTGCCCGACCTCGCGCACCGGGTCGTCCATGCGGCCGCGGTCCTCGGCGTACCGGCTGGCGTCGAGCAGTTGTCCGTCGTGGCCGGCATCGACGCGGAGCAGGCCGAGCTTGCGCTCATCCAGCTCGCCCGCGCTGGCGTCCTGCATGAGACCCGGCCGAATCAGTACGGCTTCCGCCATGTCCTGGCGCAGCAGGCTGTCTACGACTCGCTGGAAGGACCGGCCCGCCGCCAGCTCCATCTGAGCGCCATCGACGCGCTTCGCGGGGCTGAGCCGCCGCCACTCGTGCAGCTGGCTGAGCACAGCCGCCGGGCGGGCCGCCGTACCGACTGGCTCCGGTACGGCGAGGATGCCGCCGACCGCGCTACCGAAGTCGGCGACCCGGCCGTGGCGACGGGCCTGCTTCAGCGACTGCTCGCCGAGCCCGACCTGCCGACCAGCGAGGTCGACCGGCTCGCCACCAAGCTCGGATCGGTCGCGTACGCCGGTCTCGACCAGCACGACCCGGTCGCGACCCTCGACCGCGTCCTCAGCGACCAGCGCCTGTCCACTGCCGCCCGCGGTGAGGTCCGGCTGTTGCTCGGCCGGCTCATGGTCCGCCAGAGCGGCCGCATCGCCGAGGCGCGGATGACGATCAGGCAGGCCATCGATGAGCTCACCGAACGCCCCGATCTGGCCGCCCGCGCCGCCGCCCTGCTCGGAACGACGTACATCGGCGACACCCCTGTCGCCGAGCAGTTGCCCTGGCTGGAGCGTGTCGAGCAGTACGTCGGCGTGTGCGACAGCCTCGAGATCCGATTGTCCCTGCTGGCCAACGTGCTCGGCTCCCGCCTGGCGATCGGCGATCCCGCCGTACTGTCCGCCGTGTCCGCACTCCCCACCGCTGTCGAGTCACAGGCCGAGCGGCGCCAGCTCGCCCGCGCCCGCTGCAACCTGAGCGACTCCTGTACGACGACCGGTCATTTCGACAAGGCCCGCGAATTCTTGACCAGCGGGGTGCGGCTGGCGGCCGAGGCCGGCAGCCCGTTCGTCGTCAGTACGGCGCGCTCCACCGAGGTCCGGCTCGACTGGTACACGGGCCGGTGGGCAGGATTGGCCGAGCGCGCCACCCGGCTGCTCGGCGAGTACCGGGATTTGTTGCCGGTGGCAAGCGAACTGTCACTGGTCCTCGGGTTCCTCGCGATCGCCCGGGGTGAGTGGCCCGCCGCCGCCGAGCACCTCGGCCAGACCGGCGTACACAGTCCACAAGACTCGATGACGCCGATCGCGATCGGCGGGTTCGCCGGGCTGGCACGGATGTGGCTGGCCCAGGACGACCTGCCTGCCGCTTCGGCGATCGTCGAGCGCGGGCTGCAGCTGGTCCGGCACAAAGGGATCTGGATCTGGGCGGCCGATCTCGCCCCGATCGCGGTGAGTACTTTCATTGCGACCGGTCGCCCGCACGAGGCCGCAGCACTCATCGAGGAGTTCGCCGACGGGATCGCCGGCCGGGATGCGCCGCTCGCGCACGCCGCGCTCTCGTTCTGCCGCGGTGAGCTCAGCGAAGACCCAGAGCCGCATTTTCGAGCCGCCGAGACCGCATACCGCGCCCTGGATGCGACCTACCTGGCCGCCCAGGCCGCGGAGCGGGCCGGTACGCAGGATCTACCCGCGCTGGCCGACTGGTACGACGTACTGGGGGCGACGCGTGACGCTGCGCGCTGCCGCCACGACCTGCGCTCGCGCGGCACACCAGCTCAGTCGCGGCGCGGACGCCGCGGCTATGGGCTGGAGCTGTCACCTCGCGAGCAGGATGTCGCCCGGCTGGTCTCGCAGGGCCTCACCAACCGCGAGATCGCCGAGGTGCTGTTCCTGTCACCGCGGACTGTCGAGCAACATGTCGCGAAGGTACTGCGCAAGCTCGGCGCGGTCTCCCGCGCCGAGCTCGGCCGTGCTACCGGGTGAGGGCTACTGGCTGAAGCAGAAGCCCTGAGCACCCACCGCCCAGCACTGGATCTGCTTGGTGGTGGTGTTGCTCAGACCTGCCCGGTCAGTCACCTTCAACTCCGCCGTGTAGGTCTTCTGGGCGTTGCCGTAGGTGTTCGACGCGGTGGCTCCGGTGCCCGTCTTGCCGTCACCGAAGGTCCACGCGTACGACGCGATGTCGTTGTCCGGATCGGTTGAGCCGCTGCCGTTGAAGCTGCACACAGCCCACTGGCACTGCACCGTGAACGACGCGACCGGAGGCTTGCCCGCGGGCGGTGCACCGGCCTGCACCTGCTTGGTCGTGCTACCGGTCTTGCCCGCGGTGTCGGTCACCGTCAGCTTCACCGTGTAGGCGCCGGCCGAGCCGTAGGTGTGCGACGGCGTAGCACCGGTGCCGGTCTGGCTGTCACCGAAGTCCCACGCGTACGACGCGATCGACGGTGAGGAGGCCGATCCGTCGAACGAGCACGTCAGCGAGCTGGCGCAATTCGCGCTGAACGATGCGGTCGGGCCGCCCGGCTGACCGCCACCGATCTTGCTGACATCCAGAAGCTTGTTCGGCGAACCGGCCCCGGCATTCGTCACCTTGCCTTCCTGCGCCATGTTCACCAGCGCGTCCCGGACCTGCTGCGGGGTCGCGCTCGGGTTCGCCGACAGGTACAGCGCGGCTGCGCCGGTCACGTGCGGCGCGGCCATCGACGTACCGGACATGCCTTTACTGCCGTTGTTGCTGGAGTTGCTGGCCGAGGTGATGTTGCCGCCCGGCGCGAAGATGTCCACGCAGGAGCCGATGTTGGAGAAGCTGGAGCGGCTGTCGTTGGAGTCCGTCGACGCGACGGTGATTGCCTCGGGCACCTTCGCCGGGCTCGGCGTACAGGCGCTGCCGCCGTTGTCGTTGCCAGCGGCAACTGCCCAGACGACACCCGATGCGATCGAGGCCTTGACGGCGCGGTTGATGCCTTCGGGGTCGGCGTTGGCGCCGCCGGAGGTCCAGCTCGCGTTGGCGACGGCCGGCTTCACCGCGTTCTGGGTGACCCAGTCGACGCCCTGGATGGAGTCCGCGTCAGGGGCGTTCCCATCACAGCCGAGCACCTTGACGCCGATCACGGTCACGTCCTTGGCCACGCCGTAGGTCTCGCTGCTCGACGTACCGGCGGTGTGGCTGCCGTGGCCCTGGTCGGTCGGGTTCTTGCACTCGTTGACGTTGGCGTCCTCGTCGACGAAGTCGTAGCCGGACTTGGCCCGGCCCTCGAACGAGACATGGTCGGTGTTCAGCTCGGAGTCGGTGTTGTAGACGGTGACGCCGGTGCCGGTGTTCGGGTACTTGTAGACGCTGTCCTTGACCCCGTCGATGCGGTCCAGTCCCCACGACGGCGGGTTCGGCTGCTCCCCCGCCGCGGCCTTCGCAAGACTGCGAACAACGCTGGCACCGAAGGCGTTGCCCTTGGCATCGGCCCGGTGCACCCACAGCGACTGCTGCACGAAGTCGACCTTCGGGTCCGCCGCGAGCCGTCGCGCCTGCCCGTCGGACAACTTCACCGCGAAGCCACGCAGGGCGGCCGAGTACACGTTGCGGATTTTGCCGTCGTACCGGTCAGCCAGTACGTCGGCCTCCGCGCTGACCGTCGAGAGCGCGGAAGGCGCCAGCGACGTACCTCCATGCAACCCGACGATGTAGAGGCCGGGGACGGTGTCCGGCGCACCGGCATTCAGAACCGTGCCGGTCGGCGCGGCCTGGACCACCCCGGCTCCGGTCACGGCAAGGGCCAGGGTGGCCGTGGTCAGGACGGCAGCCAGCCGTCCCAGTGCGAGATATGGCATCAGGATCTCCTTCTGGCCGGCGAGGCGGCGCGGCCTGCAGCAACTGTCGAGGCAGGCCACCGGCAGAACAATCCGTAGTGGGATAGGTACCAATAGATGCGTAGACCTACCTATCCGGTTGCGGATTGTTCGGTGTGCCGCAACTGCTGATGCTGCAGTCATGAGACGACTACTGGCAGCATTCACCGCCCTGATTGCTTTCTCCCCCGGTCTCGCCCACGCCGCCCCACCGTCGTACGGGGCCGTCCTGCCCGACGACAACCCGCCGACGACCCAGATCATCGGCGGGCAGCAAGCCTCCGTGGCCGACTACCCCTTCGTCATCGCGATGCTGCGCGAAGGCGGTGCCCGGCCGCAGGGACAGACCTGTACGTCGGCCGTCGTTGCGCGGCGCGTGATCGTCACGGCCGCGCACTGCAAGAACGGCGACGGCGTGAAGTCGATGCTGTACGGCTCGGACGACCTGACCAAGCCCGGCGGCACCAAGCTCGCGGTCAAGGAGTACCTGCAGCACCCGAACTACCAGCCGCCGAACGGCTGGCAGCAGGGCTGGGACGTTGGCATCGTGGTCACCGAGACCGACATCCCGGTGCCGGCCGGCTACAAGTACCCGCGCGTCGCCGACTCCACTGACACCACCCTCGACGACCCGGGCAAGAAGGCACTGCTGCTCGGCTACGGCCGGGTCCGCGACGGCGAGAACGAGTTCGGTCACCTGAAGAAGGTGGAGAACTTCCCGCTCGTCGACGGCCGCAACACCTGTGGCTCGTTCGGTTCGTTCAACGACGCCTACATGATCTGCGGCGGGTACGCCGACGGTCACGACGGCATCTGCCAAGGCGACAGCGGTGGCCCGATGCTCGTCGACGGCGTGATCGTCGGAGTCGCATCCTGGGTCAAGACCGGCTGCGGCAGCTACGGCGCCTGGGGCAAGCTCACCGGCGTGATGGGCGACTGGGCCAACGAGACCATCAAGAAGTACGGCGACCCGGACGCCCCCACCGCCTCCTTCACCGCGAACTGCGCGAACTCGCTGACCTGTTCGTTCGACGGATCCGCGTCGTCGCCGTCGATTGCGTCGTACGCGTGGGACTTCGGTGACAGCCAGACCGGGACCGGCGCCACCCCGTCGCACACCTACAGCTCGGCAGGAACCTTCACGGTGAAGCTGACAGTGACCGACACCGCGGGCAAGACCGGCTCGACTACCAAGCAGGTACAGGCCGGTACGCCGCCGACCGGTCAGCCGCCGAAAGCGTCGTTCACGGTGCAGTGCCAGTGGGCGGTCTGCAGCTTCAACGGCAGCGGCTCAACCGATCCGGACAACGACATCGCGTCGTACGCGTGGAACTTCGGCGACGGCAAGACCGGGTCGGGCGCGACCGCCTCCAACACCTACGGCAACACCCAGAAAACCTACACCGCCGAACTGAAGGTCACCGACCGCGCAGGCCTGAGCAACACCACCACCAAGCAGATCCAATGCTGGGCCGTCGGCGCCCAGGGCTTCTGCTTCAGTCAGTAGGCACCGGGCCGACATCGATCGCGTCGAGCTCGGCGTAACAGTCCCCCTTGGTGAACCGGACGATGTTCTGACCGGCGCTGAGGGGGACATCCACTGCCACCACCGACAACAGATCCCACCCGTACGACGGGTAAACGACCGCCGCCTGCGGTCCGCCGTTCGCAGCGACCTTGTGGCTGCAGTTCGTCCCCATCCCGTTGGCGCCGCGGGCCCGGATCAGGTAGTTGCCTGCGGTCGGCGCCTGGACCGTGAACGCCACCACGCTGTCGTCGAAGTCGATGTAGCGCGCCTTGCCGCCACCCGACGCCGAAGTGATCCGCCCGGTCTGCACGTGCGTGAGCGTCGCATTCGCCGACTGCTCAGCCTCCAGGCGCACCAACGTCTGCCCGGTGAGAGCGCCGTACCAGATTCCGGCCGCCTTCGACAGTGCGCCGTAGTACGGGTGCACTCCGTCAGATAGATCGAAAGGGTTGACGAAGGCACGGTTGGTGTCCACGAACGTCACCTTCTTGCCCGCCGCCGCCTTCGTCGCCGCCAGCGCCGGAATCGTCGCGTTGAACGCGTTCACGTGGGCCTGTTTCAGCTCGTCGTTGAACGGCGGAATGCTGCTCACGAACGTCTGCGTGTCCGGCAGCGTCTGCGCGATCGTGTCCAGCAGCACCGACAACCGCCCCGGCGCGGCCCCCGACGACTCGTCGGTATGCATGTCGTTGGTCCCGATCATCAGCGTCACGACGTCCGGCCGGTAGGTGTTCAGCCAGCCGACAATGCTGTCCTGGATCATCTGGACCGTCCAGCCGCCGTGCCCCTCGTTGTCCTTGTCCGCCAGCGCCGCGGACCCGGTACTGACCGACCCGACAAAGTCCACCGGCCGCCCATCAGCTTTCAGCAACTGCCACAGATCCGTCCGGTACGACCCCTCCGCCGTATCGAACCCTGCAGTGATCGAGTCCCCGATCGGCATCACCTTCGTCGGCACGCTCCGCACCAGCGGCACCGCCACGGCCGCCTGCACCGCGGCCGGCGTCTGCTCACTGCCCGAACTCAATCCCATGGCCAACACCGAACTGACGAGCGCAACCGGTACGGCGCGCAGCACTCCACGCATCACAAATCCTCCTCGGGGCGGGTGCCCTGATCGTCCGCCACACCCCTGAACCCCACAAACCTTTCCGCCACCGCCGAAGCCTCCTGGCACAATCACCCCGTGGAGGAATCCTTCGCCGCCGCACTTCGGCAAACCCGTCGTTCCCGGGGCCTCAGCCAAGAGGCCCTGGCCGAGCGTGCGGACCTCAGCACGAAGGCGATCGGCCTGCTCGAACGCGGAGTCCGGCGGCATCCTCACCTGACCACGATCGACAAGCTGGAGACAGCTCTTCACCTGTCCCCTGCCGAGCTGGCAGTGTTCAGGCGGCTGGCTGCTCGCAAGAGCGCGCCGGCCGGGCCGGACACCAGCTGGGTGGTCGCTGACCAGCTGCCGACCACGCGGGCGTCGTTCACCGGGCGAGCCCGGCACCTCGAGCAGCTGAAACGAGCCTTGACGACCGGGGAAGCCCAAGCCGGGGCGACAGTGATCGTCACTGTCCGCGGGATGGCCGGGGTCGGGAAGACCGCCTTGGCAGTCGAGGCCGCTGAGGCCTGCCGAGCCACCTATCCCGATGGCGTCCTGTCGGTGAATCTGCGCGGGTTCGGCTCCGGTACGCCGCTCAGTCCGGTTCAGGCGATTGGGCAGCTCCTCCGGGCGACCGGCGTACCGGCTGAGTTGTTGCCGACCGACCAGACCGACGCGATCACGGCGCTGCGCACGCGGCTGGCGAACCGGCGCGTTCTGCTGCTGCTCGACAACGCCCGCGATGTCTCCCACGTCACCGACCTGATCCCGAGCACACGCGGCGCAGCCGTCCTCATCACCAGCCGCAACACGCTCACCACCTTGCCCGCACGGCAACACATCCAGCTCGAGCCGATGCCGGTCAGCGACTCGGTCAAGCTCCTCACAAGCTCGTCAGGCACCGACCGGCTCGGCGACTCCGCCGACCAGATCGCCGCGCTCTGCGGCCACCTCCCCCTCGCCCTCTCGGTCGCCGGTGCCTGGCTCCTGCAGCACCCCGACACCCCAGCAGCCGAGCTCGTACGGCGCCTCGCCGACGAAACCCATCGACTCGACCTGCTCGGTGTCGACGACCGCGACGTCCGCGCCAGTCTGTCGCTGTCGGTCGACCACCTCACCAACAGCCCTCGGCCGCACGATCACGAAGCTGCCCGTGTCTTCACGCTGCTCGGCCTGACCGCCGCCGGCGACTTCACCGCCGAATCCGTCGCCGCCCTCCTGCAGACCGCACCGGCCAGAGCCGGCGACCTGCTCGAACACCTCACCGACCTGCACCTGCTCGAATCCTCAACCCCCGGCCGCTACCACCTGCACGACCTCGTCCGGACCTTCGCCCACGAACTCGGCCGGGAACTTCCCGAAGCCGAACGCGCCGCGACCGTCGACCGGCTGCTGTCGTTCTACCTGTCGGCTGCCTGGCGCTCCGGCGACCTCGCCGACCCACAAGCCGCCCGGAACGCCTGGCCCGGACGCCCGCCGACGCCGAAGTTTCCGGTCTTCAAGACCTCCGAACAGGCACTCGGCTGGCTCGACACCGAACTGGCCAACTACCTGGCGATCATCGATCAGACCGCCGCCCTGGGCACCCATGACGAGGCTGTCGCCGGTGTGGTCGTCGGCCTCTACAGCTACTTCACCAAACGCGGGAACCTCGTCGACTGGCTGCCCGCGATCGACCGTGTCCTCGACGGCCGCATCGACCGCTGGACGTACGCCCAACTCCAGGCCGACGCCGCCATCGCCCTGGCCGAACTCGCCCGCTACGACGAGTCGGCGATCAGGTTCGGCCTGGCCCGGGACGCCTTCGAAACCATCGGAAATCTCCGCGGTGTGTCACTGACGACGACCAACAACGCCCGGCTCCTCGTCCGGATGGGCCGGTACGCCGAAGCTCTGCCGCTGGCTGAGCAGGCGCTTGCCATCAACCAGCAACTCGGGAACACGCGCGCGCTGGGAGCGTCGTACGGGACTCTCACCGAGATTCATACCGAGCTCGGCGACTGGGCAGCCGCGGAGGCGGCTGCCACCGCTGCAGTCGAGCAGTACACAGCCGCCGGAAGCAGCGGGTATGCGGCCAACATCCGGATCGAGGGGGCCTGGGCCCGCGCCCGGTCGGGTCACTCCGATGTCGCCATCGCCGACCTCACCCAGTCGCTTTCGGAACTGGAGAAGCTCGGCCTGCACAAGAGCGTGTGTGACGGCCGGTGGGTGCTCGGGATGACCTACCTACTGAGGAAAGAGCTCGAGCAGGGCATCGAGCAAGCAGAGCTGGCGCTGGAGATCGCCCTCGATGTGCAGGACATCCGGCGAGAGGCGCAGGTTCGGGTGCTGCTCGGCGAACTGCTGAACGAGATCGGCGACCGCGACGAAGCGGTCGCCAACCTGGAGTTCGCGATTGCCTTCTACCGTCAGCACCACCCGGGCAAGGCCACCGACGCGGAAGCGCTCCTGACAAAGGTCCGCAACGAAACCAGCGCCTGACAGTTTCGTCAGGCGCTGGTCTGCGAGCTACTACTTGGCTTGGGCCGTGGAGACCGGGATGGTCGACTCCCCACCCGGCTGGTTCTCCGGGAAGTGGCACGCAGCCTGGTGGCCGGGAGCCAGCTGCAGCAGCGGCGGCTCGGTCGTCTTGCAGATGTCCTGAGCCTTCCAGCACCGCGTGTGGAAGCGGCACGCCGGCGGCGGGTTGATCGGGCTCGGCACATCGCCTTCGAGGCGGATGCGCTTCACGTTGCCCTTGCGCTTGGTGTCCGGGACCGGGACTGCCGAGAGCAGCGCGACCGTGTAGGGGTGCATCGGCTTCTCGTAGAGGCTGACGCGGTCGGCGATCTCGACGATCTTGCCCAGGTACATCACCGCGACCCGGTCCGACACGTGACGCACGACCGACAGGTCGTGAGCGATCATCACGTAGGTCAGGTCGAATTCCTTCTGCAGGTCCTCGAGCAGGTTGACGACCTGCGCCTGGATCGAGACGTCCAGCGCCGAGACCGGCTCGTCGGCGACGATCAGCTTCGGCCGCAGAGCGAGCGTACGGGCGATCCCGATGCGCTGCCGCTGACCACCCGAGAACTCGTGCGGGTAGCGGTTGTAGTGCTCCGGGCTCAGACCCACCAGTTCAAGCAGCTCCTGCACCGCGCGCTTCACGCCGTGCTCGGTCTTGACGTTCTGCAGCTTGTACGGCGCACCGATGATCTTGCCGACCGTGTGCCGCGGGTTCAGCGAACCGTACGGGTCCTGGAAGATCATCTGGACGTCACGCCGCAGCGGGCGCATCTTGCCCTCGCTGAGGTGGCTGATGTCGCGACCCTCGAACACGATCTTGCCCGCGGTCGGCTCCAGCAGCCGGGTCAGCAACCGGCCGGTCGTGGTCTTGCCACAACCGGACTCCCCCACCAGCGACAAGGTCTCGCCGCGGGTGACGTTGAACGTCAGGCCGTCGACAGCCTGGACGGCGCCGGACTGCCGCTGCAGCAGGCCCTTGCGGATCGGGAAGTGCTTGACCAGGCCTTCGACCGACAGCAACTCTTCGCCGAGTGCCGGCGGCACCACGCCCGGGACGGCGGTGGAATCGATCTCTTCAATACTCACAATGTCGTCCCGTTCACAGCTTCGGCTTGATGTCGGTCTCCCACGCGTGCTGGCGCTGCTGCGGGGAGAGGTGGCAGGCGACCTTGTGGCCGGAGCCGATGTCGAGCAGTTCGGGCCGGTCGGTCTCGCTGGCACCGCCGTTCAGGTGCGCGTAGTTGCAGCGCGGGTTGAACGCACAGCCCTGCGGAATGTTGATCAGGCTGGGCGGCGTGCCCTTGATCGGGATCAGCCGCTCGGTGCGCTCCCGGTCGATGCGCGGCATCGAACCCAGCAGACCCCACGTGTACGGGTGCTGCGGGCTGTCGAAGATGTCCTCGGCCGTGCCGTACTCGATCGCACGACCGCCGTACATCACCTGAATGTCGTCGGCCAGCTCAGCCACCACACCGAGGTCGTGCGTGATGATGATGACGGCCGAGTTGAACTCCCGCTGCAGGTCCCGGATCAGGTCCAGGATCTGTGCCTGCACGGTCACGTCGAGAGCCGTGGTCGGCTCGTCGGCGATCAGCAGGTCCGGGTCACACGACAGCGCCATCGCGATCATGGCGCGCTGCCGCATCCCGCCGGAGAACTGGTGCGGGTAGGCGTCCACCCGCTTGTCGGGCTGCGGAATGCCGACCCGGTCGAGCATGTCGATCGCGTGCTTGCGCGCAACCTTCTTGGTGACCTGGTTGTGCACCCGGTACGCCTCGACGATCTGCGCACCGACTGTGTAGAAGGGGTGCATCGCCGACAGCGGGTCCTGGAAGATCATCGCCATCCGCTTACCGCGGAGCAGCCGGACCTCCTCCGGCGTCGACGCGACCAGGTCCTGACCGTCGAGGAAGATCTCCCCGGTGATCCGGGCGCCACCACGGCCGTGCAGGCCCATGATCGCCATGCTGGTCACGCTCTTGCCGGAGCCGGACTCGCCCACGATCCCGAGGGTCTTGCCGCGCTCGAGCTGGAACGAAATGCCGTCGACCGACTTGACGAGGCCGTCGTCGGTCGGGAAGTGCACTCTCAGATCACGCACGTCGAGGAACGCCTCGCCGCGCTGGACCCGCTGGACGACGGAGTCTTGGTTTTCGGTCACGAGATGCGCACCCTCGGGTCGACGACGGCGTAGAGAAGGTCAACGATGAGGTTGGCCAGCACGATGAAGAACGCGGCGACCAGTGTCACGCCGAGCACCTTGGGCAGGTCGTTCACCCGCAGCGCGATGACGGCGTACTGGCCGATGCCGGGCAGCGAGAAGGTCGTCTCGGTAAGGATCGCGCCACCCATCAGCAGCCCGAGGTCCAGACCGAAGATGGTCAGGATCGGGGTCAGCGCCGACCGCAGACCGTGCTTCATGACGACGGTCCGCTCGGTCAGGCCCTTGGCTCGAGCGGTCCGAACGAAGTCCTCGTTCATCGTCTCGAGCATGCCGGCCCGGGTGAGCCGTGCGTACGACGCGGCGTACAGGAACGCCAGCGTCACCCACGGAAGAAGCAGGGAGTACGCCCACCAGATCGGATTCGTTTCATCCATGGGGTTGGTACCACCGGCCACTGTCCAGCCCAGCCCGTAGCTGAAGATCGACAACGACAGCAGACCGGTGAAGAAGATCGGCAGCGAGACACCGGCCAGCGCGACCGACATCAGCGACCGGTCCAGGACCGACCCGCGCCGCAGCGCGGAGATGATCCCGGTGCCGACACCGGTGACCAGCCAGATGAAGGCCGCACCACCCGCCAGCGAGGCAGTGACGGGTAATCGCGCCACCAGGTCCGGCCAGACCGGCTGCTGGGTCAGGAACGAGTACCCGAAGCACGGCGCCGGGCAGTGCTCGGTCGAGGGGCCGTAGTTGTACTCCTGCCCGACGAACAGGCCCTTCACGAAGCGGCCGTACTGCTCGTAGAGCGGGTCGGTGAAGCCGAGCCGGACCGCCGTCTCGTGGATCTGCGCCGCCCCCGCGCTCTTACCGACGTAACGGGACGCCAGGTCGTCGGCGGTCGCACCGCCGAGCTTGGGGACTTGGAAGAAGATCGCGAACGTCACGGCCGTGACGATGAAGAGCAGGACTACTGCCCCGATCACCCGGCGGACCAGATATGCAAACACCGTGCTCGGCGTGGTGGCCGGTGATCATCGCTGATCACCGGCCACCGAAGCCTTCACCTACCTCTGCTGAGCGATTTCGGTTGAAAGGTCAGGGCAACGACTACTTGAGGCCGATGCCCGCGTAGTCGTACATGTTCTGACCGGAGTTGGTGAAGACGTTGGCCACCGTGTCGGGGCGGTACAGCAAGCCCTTCGACCAGACGCCCGGCAGCGCGCCGGCCTGCTCCATGACCTTCTTGTCGACGTCGACCCAGTAGCCGTTGCGCTTGGTCTCGTCGGTCTCGTTCATCGCCTTGTCGACCAGGGCGTCCACCTCGGGGATCCGGATACCGAGGTTGGTGTTACCACCGGTCGTGCGGATGGTCCGGCTGTCGACGATCTGCTGGAGGAAGCCGAAGCCGTCGTTCCAGTCCGCGCCCCAGCTGTAGACGATCAGGCCGAGCTTGTTCGACTTGGCGAAGTCCGGCTTACCGGCGTACAGCTTGGTGTAGTCGCTGGTCGGGTAGGACTTGGCGGTCAGCACGATGCCGACCTTCTTCAGCGACTCCTGCAGGGTCTCCGCAACAGCCTTCTCCTTGCCGCGGTCCGTGCGGTAGGTGATGTTGACCGGGAAGCCGTCCGGCTTGCCGCACTCCTTGAGCTCGGCCTTGGCCTTCTCGACGTTACCGTTCTTGTCGGCCTCGAAGCCGTAGTCGTCGAACTTCTGCGCACCGTTGACGATCGGCGGCATCAGGTTCGTCGCGATGTCGCCACCGATCGCACCACCGTAGGCACGCTGGTAACCCTCGTGGTCGGCAGCGTAGAGAACGGCCTTGCGGCAGTGGATGTTGTCCAGCGGCGGGACGTCGCTGTTCAGCACCGTGAAGTTCAGGCGCGAAGCCGGCACGTTGTCGGTGTGCGCCTTCAGCTTCGGGTCGGCGAGCACCTTCGCCTGGGTCTCCGGCTGCACGCCGGTACCGGCGAGGTCGACGTCGAGGTCACCGGCGATCAGCCGGTTGTCGATGTCGGTGCCCTCGATGTTGTACGAGATCGTGAACTTGTCCGGCAGCGCCTTGCGGCCCGAGTCCGGGTCGGTGGACGCGTCGTAGTTCTCGTTGCGCACCAGCTCGAAGCCCTTGTTCGGGTCGTACGCACCGAACTTGTACGGACCGGTCGCGATCGGGTGCTCCTTGTACTTCGCACCGGTGTCCTTCGCCTGCGGGACCGGAGCGGTCGACGGCAACTGCGCGAAGTAGTCGAAGCTCGAGAACGGCTTCTTCAGGTGGAAGACGATGGTCTGGTCGTCCGGGGTGGTGATCGCCTTCGCGACCCCGGCCAGCGTCTTGTCCTTGTAGACGCTGTAGCCCGCGGGCACGTCCAGCAGGAAGTCGTTGAAGTACGTCGGGCCGCTCGGCAGCGTCGCCTTGTCCAGCGACCGCGCGACGGCGTACTTGACGTCCTTCGAGGTGACGACCGTGCCGTCCTCGAACTTCACGCCCTTGCGGATCTTGTAGGTCCAGGTCTTGGCGCCGTCACTGGGCACGCCAGGAGCCTCGGCCAGGTCCGGAACCGGCTTGCCACCGTCGGCGCCCGGAGTCACCTTGAAGGTCATCAGCGGCCGGACGTAGTTCCGCACCAGGTTCCAGGACAGACCGTAGTACGTGTCGCCCGGGTCGGTGGAGTCGTAGGCCTCGGTGATACCCATCCGAAGCGTGCCACCCTTTTTGTCGCTCGGGCTGTAAACCTTGTCCACGGCCGCGTTGGCCTCCGGCGTGGCGCCGCCTGCGCTGCTGCCACCGCCCGGTGTGGCCTTCGGTCCCCCGCAAGCCGCCAGACTCAAGGCGACGGCCGCAGCGACGGCAGTGACCGTCGTGATGCGTTTCCGACTCATCTCTTGTTGCACCCCTTTTAGTGGTGAGAGCCCTGCGTTCACAAGGCTCCCGGTTTGGAGAGAAGTACTACCGCGACCGCGGGTCCAACGCGTCGCGCAACCCGTCGCCGAACAGGTTGAAGGCCAGCACCGTCACGAAGATCGCGAGGCCCGGCGGGATCATGTACATCGGGTCGACCTGGTACCACTTCGAGGCGATCGACAGCATGTCGCCCCAGCTCGCCGTCGGCGGACGCACGCCGACACCCAGGTAGGACAGACCCGCCTCGAACAGCACGTTGGTCGGGATCAGCAGCGTCGAGTAGACCAGGATCGGCGCGATCAGGTTCGGCAGCAGCTCGGTGAACAGGATGTAGGGACGGCGCGCACCGAGGCTGCGGGCCGCGTCGACGAACTCGCGCTCGCGCAGCGACAGCGTCTGTCCCCGGATGATCCGGCCGATATAGGGCCAGCTGAAGAACCCGATGATGAAGACGATCAGCGCCACCCGCAGCGCGTCACCCTCGAGGCCGAGAATGCTGTCCGGGATCGCACCGACCAGCGCCAGCGCGAACAGCACCAGCGGGAAGGCCAGGAAGATGTCCATCAAGCGGCTGATCAGCGAGTCGACCCAGCCACCGAAGTAGCCGGCCACGATGCCCATCACGACGCCGATCACGACCGACACCGTGGTCGCCAGGACGGCGATCAGCAGCGAGATCCGGGCACCGTAGATGACCCGGGCCAGGATGTCGCGGCCGTTCACCGGCTCGACACCGAGCGGGTGGTCCCAGCTGATCCCACCGAGTTTGCCGATCGGGGTCTGCAGGGAGGAGTCGACCAGCTTCTGATTGAAGTCGTTCGGGGTGATTCCGATCGCCTTGCAGATCAGCGGCGCGAAGATCGCCACCAGAACCAGCAGCAACACGATGACGCCACCGGCCAGCGCGACCTTGTCCCGCTTCAGCCGCGTCCAGGAGATCTGCCAGAGCGACCGCCCCTCGATCTTCTTGACTCCGTCGAGGACGGCCTCCGGCTGGGCCGACTGCGACCCCGGTTCGACCTCGAGTGGCGTGCTCACGCGATGCGGCTCCCCTGCGTCATTCGGTTGAACCGGACGGAAATCCGGTATGGCTGCGGCCTTAACCTGCCGCCATTACGGTCTGGAGTCAAACGCCCAAAGGGGTGCGTTGCCCGATCGTGATCGCGCGGAAATCGTCCCGTATCGTGGACGTTTTGGCAGTAAAGCACGGGCTCCTACCGAGGGTCGCCGTTAGCTCGCAAACCGTTACTGTCATGGCATCTTTGTGTCATTTTCGAAGGCCTGACAGATGCAGGAACGCGAGCGGATCGAGAGCTCCGGACACGTTCTGTACGTCGGTCCCGGCGACCACGCTGAGTCGCCCCTGCCAGGTCGGCAGCACCGGTACTTCGCGCGCGAACACGTCTTGTAGCTGCCCAAGCAGCTCTGCGCGGGTGATTCCGTTCTGCTCGACCCTTTCCTGCTGCAGCAGCTTTGTCGCGGCCGCCGAGCGGTACCCGTTCGGGAACGGATCGCTGACCCCGACGAACGGCGCGAGGTAGTTGTCCGCGTCCGGGTACTCCGGGATCCACCCCGCGATGTAGAGATCGAAGGCACCCGCCCTGATCTGCTGCTGGTACTCCGGCCAGTCCGCACTGCGCAGAGTCACCCGGAACAGCCCTGACGCGTCCAGCTGCCGCTTCAGCTCCAGCGCCTCGGCCTTCGACCCCGGCCCGAATCGGCTCGGCGTCCAGCCCAGCGTCAGCGGCACCACGCCCTTCACGCCACCGGCCTTCAGGATCGCGACCGCGGCTGCCTTGTTCGGCTGCTTGTACTCCGACCGGAACGCATCCGTCGCCCCACCGACAGTGGACGGAACCATCGAGTACAGCGGGCTCACATGCTCGGCGTACGCCTTCTTCACCAGCGCCGGACGATCGATCAGCTGCGCAATCGCCCGCCGTACCGGAAGTCTGCGGGCCGTCACCGACTTCAGCTGGAACGCGACGAACTGGATCACCGCGTCCTCGGACTCGACCACCTGCACCTTGTTCGACGTCCGCAGCTTGTCGAGCTGACCGATCGTGAACCCGCGATACGCCACATCGGCCTGGCCGCGAGTGATGGCGTGATTCAGCGCGACCGCGTCCTTGACCAGACTGATCTGTACGCCGTCGTTCTGCGCACCGCGCGAGCCCTTGTACGCCGCGAACCGCGCGAGCGTCAGCGACTCCCCCGGCTTGTAGGCCGTCAACTGATACGGCCCACTGCCCACTGCCGTCGTGGTCACAAGTTTGCTGACCGGATACGACTCCTCGTCCACGATCGACGCACCGGTCGTGGTCAGCAGATACGGCAACCGCGCATCCGGCGCCTTCAGGTTGAACACCGCGGTCAGCTCATCCGGCGTACTGACCGAGGTCACCGAGGCGAACAGCGGCGCCGGCCCACCCGGCGTCTTCATCGCCAGCATCCGGTCGAAACTGAACCGCACGTCCGACGAGGTCAACTCGTGCCCGTTCGGGAAGGTCAAGCCCTCCTTCAAACTGCACGTGTACGTCGTCGGTGAGTCGAACTGGCAGTCGGCCGCATCCGGGACCGGGGTCGGCTTGCCCGGAAGGATCGTCAGCAACGTCTGGTAGAGATTCGCCTGCACGGTCCGCGAACTCACGTCGTACGGTCCGGCCGGGTCCAGCGAGCTGACCGAATCCGTGGTCGCCACCCGCAGGACCATCGACTTCGGGGTGGGGCCGCCCGTGTGCGGCGCATGGTCGTCCGGCTCACCACACGCCACCAGACCCGCACTCAACCCACCGACCGCAGCGGTCACCACCAACCGCCGCCACAACTCGCTCACTTATGTCACCTTCCCCAGCCCAACACCCCAGATAACGGCCCCCGAGGGCTTGAGGTGACGGTAACGCCTCAGCGGAGCAACTCCCGCAGCGACTCCGGAGTCACGGCTTCCAATGAGCCGACAACCAGGCGGCGCGGCGCCTCCGGAATCGGCACCAAGTGCGGTACCGCCACGACGTACGCACCGGCCGCCGTACCGGACTCTGTCCCGGTCACCGAGTCCTCGATCACCACACACTGCGCCGGGTCGACGCCGAGCTTGGCCGCCGCGGTCAGGTAGGGCTCCGGGTGCGGCTTGCCGTTGGTCACCTCGTCACCGGCGATGATCACGTCGAACGGATCGTCCGGCAGGTGGGCGAGCACCGCATCGATCATCACCCGGTACGACGCCGATACCAGCGCGCACGGAATGTCGGCCTTGCGCAGCGCCTGGAGCAGTTCGAGCGCTCCCGGCTGGAAGTCGACCTCACGACGCAACTGGTCGACCACCTCGTTGAAGATCCGCTCGGCGAGCGCCTCGCCGGTGATCACGCCAGCCGGAAGAGCAGCCAGCCAGACCTGTACGGCGTCCCTCAGGTCACTGCCGAGCAGCCCGAGACTGTCTTCCTCCGTCCAGGTCCCACCCAGCTCCGGCAGCACCCGGTACTGGACCTCGGCCCACACCTTCTCCGAGTCGACCAGCGTTCCGTCCATGTCCCAGAGCACGGCCTGCAGCACGGCTCCCCCTCCATTTGTGGTTGTTCCGGAACCATTTTCCCGTGTGCATGGGGCCAGCCCGGGAGCGGGGCCTACCGACACGTTCCGCCGGAGGTGAAACGCCGCGCGTGGCGTGACCCAACCACGTAGGCTGGCAGTCCGGATTCCGGCAGCCCTGCCGGATGGCTATCAGACGACAGGGGGCCTGCGAGTGGTTGATCTCGCGAACCTGAGGGACCCGGTCGTGATCGCGGCGTTCGCGGGCTGGAACGACGCCGCCGAAGCGGCCACCGGAGCGGTCGACCACCTGATCGAGGAGTGGGGCGCCGAACTCGTCCTCGAGATCGACCCCGAGGACTACTACGACTTCCAGGTGAACCGGCCCGAGGTCGGATTCGACGAGAACGGCGAGCGGCAGCTGACCTGGCCGACCACCCGCGTCTACGTCGCCCAGCCCGAGGACACCGACCGCGATGTCCTGCTGGTCCGCGGGATCGAGCCGAACATGCGCTGGCGCGGCTTCGCCCAGGAACTGCTCGACGTGGTCGACGAGTCGAACGCGCAGATCATCGTCGTACTGGGCGCCCTGCTGGCCGACTCCCCGCACACCCGGCCGATCCCGGTCTCGGCGACCTCCACCGACGAGGCGCTCAGCACGGCCTGGAGTCTGGAGCCGTCGACGTACGAGGGCCCGACCGGCATCACCGGCGTCTTCGCCGACCTCTGCGGCAGCCTCGGCGTACCGGCCGTATCGATCTGGTCCGCGATCCCGCACTACATCGCGGGCTCCCCCTGCCCGAAGGCGTCACTGGCGCTGCTCAGCAAGATCGAGGCGCTGCTCGACCTGCAGATCCCCGAGGGCGAGCTGCCCGAGATGGCGCGGGCCTGGCAGCGCGGCGCGGACGAGCTGAGCGAAGAGGACCCGGAGGTCGCGGAGTACGTGAGCTCCCTCGAGGAGCAGCGCGACACCGCCGATCTGCCCGAGGCCTCCGGCGACGCGATCGCCGCCGAGTTCGAGCGGTATCTGCGACGGCGGAATAAGAACCATCCGGATACGCCTTAAAGCTGTGCTGAATGCAAAAACAGTTGCTACTCGCGAGTCACCTACTGTGGCGTAACCTCTACGATCGGCCTATTGTCGTGCCCGGACAGTAGGCCGTTCCTGGGAGCACGACATGCACGGGTCACGGGGTGAGCACGGCAGTTCGTCCATGCCTGCCCTCGCCGTACTGATCATTCTCGGCGCCGTCGCGGTCATCGGCTTCCTCGGCAACAAGAAGGACGACGAACCACCACCGGTCGACCTGGCGGTCCTGACCGCCTCCAGTACGGCGACCACGATCGCGCACGCACCGGTCGATCCCGACCCGTATGCCGCGACCGCCGGCATCGTCGTCCACCCGCGCGCCGAGTCCGCGCTGTACACCGCGCCCGATGCCGACCCATTCGCGAAGATCGGGCCGAAGCAGTTCGGGCCGACCTGGCTTCCTGTGGTCGAGCAGACCGACGGCTGGGTCCGCGTGCTGCTGCCGTCCAAACCGAACCGCTCCACCGGATGGATGCGCGACGACGACCTCGAGCGCGCCAGTTCGCCGTACCTGATCCGTGTGCACACCGGATCACGGACGATCGAGCTGTTCGAGAAAGGCAGGCGGCTCGGGTCCTGGAAGGCTGGAGTCGGCACCCGTAAGACGCCGACGCCGGCCGGACGCACGTTCCTGCTCGGCTCGATCGTCGACCACAAGCGCTCCGCCTCGCCGATCGTGCTGCCGCTGGGTACGCACAGTCCCACTCTGGACACGTTCGGTGGTGGACCTGGTACGGTCGCGATCCACGGCTGGCCGCGTGCCGACGTGTTCGGAGCAGCGATCAGCGCCGGGTGTGTTCGGGTCCCGAAGACCGCCTTGGCCAAGATGCAGCAGGTCCCGCTCGGGACCCTCGTTCAGATCGACAACAAATGACGTACGTGAGGAGACCGGAGATGCGCCGACAGCTCGTACCGACCGTCGTCACGGCAGCGGCCGTGGCCGGAGTCGTGGCGTTCAGCCTGGTCGCCAGTGCCCCAATAGGCAGCGCGGCCACCCGGCCCTCGTCGGCTTACGCCGTCAGCGCCTCCGGCCAGGTGCCGGTCGACAAGACGCCGTACGTCGAATCTGTCGACGGCAAGCAGAAGTCGTCCTCAGCCCTCGAGCTGCCCGACAACCCGCTGCTCGACGTCCGGGCCGGCACCGTCACCGCCGGCAACAACTCCGCCTCCGTCGAGCTCCTCGACATCTCGGTCGGCGGCGGCATCCTCGGCCAGATCCCGATCCCGCCGGACCTGAAGAAGCAGTGCGACGCCCTCCCCGCAACCGGCGCCAACGACCTCCCGATCCCGGACATCAAACTCCCGGACCTGGGCCTCCCGCTGCCGCCCCTGAGCACCAAGGACCTGCCGGTCAAGAACCTCCCCGACCTGTGCAAGCTCCTGCTCACCCCGCCGACCTCACTCCTCGGCATCGACGCCGTCAACGTCTGGTGCTCCGGCACCAAGGGCGGCATCGACATCGGCGCCCTCACGCTGCTCGGCCAAACCATCAAGATCCCGAGCACCACCCAGACTTTCAGCACTCCCGCCAACCCCTTGATCGCGCTCACCGTCAACGAGCAGACCAAGAACGCCGACGGTTCCTTCACCGTCACAGGCCTGAAAATCGACCTAGGCAACGGCGCCCAGGTGATCCGCCTGGCCTCAGCCACCTGCGCAAAGCCCGCCGCCGCCAAGCCCACCCCGAAGCCGACCGTCCGGCCCACGCCTCC
>NZ_SMKX01000047.1 GCF_004349055.1 Kribbella antibiotica | reverse complement strand
CAGCTGTGAGGATAGGGGAAGGGGATGGGAGAGGATTTGGGTATGTCGCCATTGGGTCGTCGCCGGAGTCGTGGGTCGGAGCGCGTTGGGGAGAAGGTGGTGGTCGCTCCCGAGAGGCATCCGAGTGGGGCGGTGCCGCCGGTTCTGCCTAAGGAACTGGTGCCTGAGCACGTGGCGATCGTGATGGATGGGAACGGGCGGTGGGCCAAGCAGCGGGGGTTGCCGCGGACCGAGGGGCACAAGGCGGGCGAGGCGAGTCTGCTGGATGTGATCAAGGGCGGGATCGAGATCGGGGTGAAGAACATCTCGGCGTACGCGTTCTCGACGGAGAACTGGGCGCGGTCGCCGGACGAGGTTCGGTTCCTGATGGGGTTCAACCGGGACGTGATCCATCGGCGGCGTGATGAGCTGGACGCGATGGGCGTGCGGGTGGTGTGGTCGGGGCGCCGGCCGCGGTTGTGGAAGAGCGTGATCGACGAACTGGAGTCGGCGCAGGCGCAGACGGTGAACAACACCGCGATCACGCTGCAGTTCTGTGTGAACTACGGCGGGCAGGCGGAGATCGCGGACGCGGCGAAGGCGATCGCCAACGAGGTTGCCGCGGGCAAGCTCAATCCGGATCGGATCACCGAGAAGACGATCGCGAAGCACCTGTACAACCCGCAGGTGCCGCCGGTGGACCTGTTCGTGCGGTCGTCGGGGGAGCAGCGGACGTCGAACTTCCTGGTCTGGCAACTCGCGTACGCCGAGATGGTCTTCCTCGACACGCTCTGGCCGGACTTCGACCGCCGGGATCTCTGGCGCGCGATCGAGATCTACGCGCAGCGCGACCGCCGGTACGGCGGCGCCGTACCGAACGAAGTCCCCAAGAACGAGGTACCCATGAGCGAAGTCAAGACCGAGGGTTAGGCAGCAGCCCGAGCTCCATCGCGACCGTCACCGCGCGGGTGCGGTCGTCGACGTCGAGTTTCGTGAACAGGCGCTGGAGATGTGTCTTCACGGTCGCCTCGCCGATATACAGCTCGCGGCCGATCTCGGCGTTGCTGAGCCCGCGAGCAACAGCGGCAAGCACTTGAAGCTCACGCGGCGAGGGTTGCGCGGCGGGCGACGCAGCCGGCGTCCGCAGCCGCGACATCAGCCGAGCGGCAACGGGCGGCGCGAGCACGGTCTCACCGCGCGCCGCCGCGCGGATCCCATCCAGCAGCTCGGCATGCGGCGTGTCCTTCAGCAGATACCCGGTAGCGCCCGCCTCAACAGCATGCAGGATGTCGGTATCCGTGTCGTACGTCGTCAACACGAGCACCTTCGTGTCGGGATACCCAGACGCGATTGCCCCGGTCGCGGTGACCCCGTCCGTCCGCGGCATCCGCAGATCCATCAGTACGACGTCCGGTCGCGTCGACTCGACCAGCGCGAGCGCCTCGGACCCGTCCCCGGCTTCGCCGACGACCGAGATGTCATCGGTCACCGAGAGCATGCCGATCAGCCCCGATCGCACCACCGGGTGGTCGTCGACGACTAGGACGCGAATAGTCACATGCTCTCCTGAGTAGGAATAAGTACCTGTACGACGGTGCCCCGCCCCGGCGCACTGTCGACCTGCACGCTGCCACCGGATTCCTCGACCCGCCCGCGCATCGCGGCCAGTCCGAACCCGGCCGACGGAGTATCCGGCGCAAACCCGGACCCGTCATCGCGGATCTCGATCAACACCCGCCCGGCCGACAACCCGAGCGTGATCAGTACAGACGTGGCGCGTGCGTGCTTCCGCACATTGGCCAACGCCTCCTGCGCCGCCCGTAGCAGCACGACCTGCTGGGACTGCGGAAGCGCAACAACCTCCGACTCGTCCAGATCCAACGACACCTGAACGTCAATACCGGTCTCGGCGGCAAAGCGCTCGCCCTGCCGCCGCAGTACCTCGGTCAAGGTTGCCTCTGACAACGCCACCGGAGTGAACGCAGCAACCAGCGCACGGGCCTCGGCAAGGTTCTCCCGAGCCGTGGCCTCGATCTGCGCGAATCGGTCCGCCACGCTGTCACTACCACGGGCCAACTCGGCGGCACCGGTCTGCGACAGCATCACGATGCTCGTCATCCCTTGCGCGAGCGTGTCGTGGATCTCCCGCGCCATCCGCTCCCGCTCAGCCATCACACCGGCGCTGTGGTGTGCCTCGGCGAGCTCGTCGCGGGCCGCGTGCAGCTCCTCGATCAGCTCCGCCCGCTGCTGGCTCTGCGCGATCACTCGCTCGATCCAGATCCCGAACAGCAGGCTCACGATCAGGCTGACGACCATCCACGGCAGGATCGACCAGAACGGGTCCCAGCCCCAGCCGGCACCCCACAGTTGCGCGGTCCCGCACCCGATCACCAGCGCCAGGCTGAACCCGATGCCGTCCCGCAGATCCCGCGCCAGCAACCAGACCTGCGCCGAGGCGATGAACATCATGAACACCGACGCCGGACTCAGCCCGACGAGTACCATCAGGCACCCGATCAGCACCACCCGGAACACCACCGACGGAATCCACCGGCGGGACTGGATGGCCGGCATTCCCACGAACAGGTACGTCGTACCGAGCAGGGCCGCCGCGCCAACTGCAAGCCCGCGCTGCAGGAGGCTCAACGGCTCGGTGAACGAAACCGCCACGCTCATCGCGAGGATGACCCAGAACACGATGTTCCATCCGAGCAGGATCCGGTCACCGACCACTCGGTCCGCCCGTGTGCGTGTCGCCTCCATGGCGACCATCTTCCTCCACACCAGGACCCAGGTGCGAGAAACACCTCCGGTACGGCGCTCAGCCGCGCGGGCCGGCGCCGTACCGGGCAGTGCTTTATCGGAGCGGGCCTGATCGGTGGGCATGGGGATCAGCCGGCGTCCCGGCGGGTCCAGCGGAACACCCGCTGGGCGATGACGAGTCCGACGACGAGCCAGAGGCTCAGCACGATCGCCCCGGTCCCGAGCTGCCAGGTGCCGCCCGGCTCGGTGAACCGGAAGTCGTCGGGCAGGAACACCGACCGCATGCCCTGGGCCAGCCACTTCAGCGGGAAGACCGATGCGATCGATTGCATCCAGCCCGGCAGGTCGCTGTAGACGAAGTACACCCCGGACATGAACTGCAGTAGCAGGACTACCGGCGTGACGACCGCGGACGCTGCCTTGCCGGACTTCGGTACGACGGAGAACGCGATCCCGAGCACGGAGCCGGACGCCGTACCGAGGATGAAGATCCACACGAACCGCAGCCACTTCTCCGGCTCGGTCGGGATGGTGACGTCGAGCAGTAGACCGGCCACCAGCAACAGCAGCGCGAACTGCATGATCGAGGTCGTCAGGACCAGCCCGATCTTCCCGGCGAAGTACGACTGCGGCGACATCGGCGTACCGCGGAGCCGCTTCAGGACGTCCTGGTCACGCTCGATCGCGATCGAGATGGACAGCGACTGGAAGCTGGACAAGAAGATGCCGGAGGCAATCATTCCAGGGGTGAAGTAGGTGGCTGCGGTGACCCCACCGCCGAACGTCGTACCGCCGAAGACGGCCGAGAAGATGGCCAGGAAGACGATCGGGAAGAAGAAGGTGAAGATCAGCTGCTCGCGCTCGCGGAAGAACTCCTTGACCTCGAGCTTGGTCCGGGACAGCCCGACCTTGAAGGTCGAGGGCAAAACGTGGAGTGTGCTCATCGGACTGCTCCTTCCAGCTCGGCTCCGGCTACGGAAGCCTTGCCGATCAGTTCGAGGTAGACGTCTTCCAGGCTGGGTCGGCGGACCTGCAGCTCCGGTACTTCACCGCCGTACTGCGCGAGTAGTCGCGTGACCTCGGCGGTCGGGGTGTCGGTGCGAATCTCCTGCAGGCCGTCTGCGGCCAGCCAGGAGACGCGGGCGGTTCGGGCGCCACGGCCGCCGAGCGTGTCCGGCGTCGCGACCTCGATCATCTTCCCGTCGGCGATGACACCGACCCGGTCGGCCAGTTCTTCGGCCTCGTCCAGGTAGTGAGTGGTCAGCAGGATCGTGGTGCCCTCGGTGCGCAGGTTCCGGATCAGCGTCCAGAACTGCCGCCGCGCCTCGGGGTCGAAGCCGGTGGTCGGCTCGTCCAGGAACAGCAGTTCCGGGTTCCCGATCACGCCGAGCGCGACGTCGAGCCGGCGGCGCTGACCGCCGGACAGCTTCCGGGTCCGCGTCTTGCGCTTCTCCTCCAGTCCGACCGCAGCGATCACCTCCTCCGGGTCACGCGGCGACGGGTAGTACCCGGCGAAGTGGTGGACCAACTCGGCCACGGTCAGCTCGGCCTCGTCCCGCGACGACTGCGCCACGATCCCGATCCGCGCCCGCCACTGGCGGTCCCCGCGAGCCGGGTCACTGCCCAGTACGTCGATCTGGCCCTCGTCGGCGTGGCGATACCCCTCCAGGATCTCCACGGTCGTCGTCTTGCCGGCCCCGTTCGGCCCCAGCAGCGCGAACACCTCGCCCCGGTTGATGTCCAGATCGACACCCGCCACCGCCACCTTGTCCGGGTACCGCTTCACCAGGCCCCGGACCCTCACAGCCTTGTCTGTCTCCATGCCTCAACTTTCGCGCCCAGCACACCTCCCCAGGGAGCGTCACCCGGCGGACTCCCTGTCCCCCGACCGGTGGACACCGCGGGGAAAATCCGCCACGCCCGCAGGTGCTGACGGGAGCGGGGTCGGACGGTTAGCGTCGGGGTCATGGGACAGACAGTGCGTGGTGTGGTGGCGACGGCCAAGGGTGCTCCGGTGACGATCGAGCAGATCAACATCCCGGATCCCGGTCCGGGCGAGGCCGTGGTGCAGATCCAGGCGTGCGGGGTCTGCCATACCGACCTGCACTACCGCGAGGGTGGCATCAACGACGATTTTCCCTTCCTGCTTGGGCATGAAGCGGCGGGGATCGTGGAGAGCGTCGGCGACGGCGTCACCGACGTGCAGCCGGGCGACTTCGTCGTACTGAACTGGCGGGCGGTCTGTGGCAACTGCCGTGCCTGCCTGCGAGGTCGCCCCTGGTACTGCTTCAACACCCACAACGCCAAGCAGAAGATGACGCTGCAGGACGGCACCGAGCTGAGCCCCGCGCTTGGCATCGGCGCGTTCGCCGAGAAGACCCTGGTCGCGGCCGGTCAATGCACCAAGGTGGACCCGGCTGCCAAGGCCGAGGTCGCCGGCTTGCTCGGCTGCGGCGTGATGGCCGGCCTCGGTGCCGCCATCAACACTGGGAACGTCGGCCGCGGTGACACCGTTGCCGTGATCGGTTCCGGCGGCGTCGGTACGGCGGCCGTCGTCGGTGCGCGCTTGGCCGGGGCAGCGAAGGTGATCGCGATCGACCTCGACGAGCGCAAATTGACCACCGCCCAGGAGCTCGGGGCGACCCACACGATCAACTCCAAGGGACTCGATCACGACGGTGTCGTCGAGGCGATCCAGGAGCTGACCGGCGGATTCGGCGCCGACGTCGTGATCGACGCGGTCGGCCGCCCCGAGACCTGGAAGCAGGCCTTCTACGGTCGCGATCTGGCCGGCACGGTCGTCCTGGTCGGCGTACCGACTCCGGACCTGACCCTCGACATCCCCCTGCTCGACGTCTTCGGCCGCGGCGGTTCCCTCAAGTCCAGCTGGTACGGCGACTGTCTGCCGAGCCGCGATTTCCCGCTGCTGATCGACCTCCACCTGCAGGGTCGCCTACCGCTCGACCGTTTCGTCTCCGAGACGATCGCACTGGAGGACGTGGAGGCCGCGTTCACCAAGATGCACCACGGCGACGTACTGCGATCGGTCGTCGTTTTTTAGACGGTAAAAGAGATCCAGGTGTCCGGCGGTGCGTCGGGCCGACCCTTGATGGGCCGGTGCTCAAGCGTCCAGTCGTCGCCGGACATCGCGGCCCCGACCCGTTTCCAGAAGCTCACGGCAGTCGAGTTGTTGTCCTGGAACGCAACCTCACACGGACCAGGATGGTGCGAAAGCACCTCCTGGACCGCGCGTAGTCCGTGCCCGCCGCGGCGCATCGGCCGCACGATGAAGAAGCTGTTCAGCACCCGCACCGGCTGCTGCAGCGCCCGCATCAAGCAGTACCCCACCGGATGCTCACCGCTGTGGAAGATGTACCCCGCCCACTCCGGATCCCCGGTCAGCGCCGACTCCAGCCAGTCACTCCGATAGCTGCCGTCCGCCTGCGGCAACTGTCCCTGGAACTCCGACAGGTCGTGCCGGAACATCAGATACAGCCGCTCCATCACCACGCGATCGTCCGCGTCGAATCGACGCACTACCAGGTCAGTCATTGCTCTCCTCAGAAGGATCGGAACGCAGAAAAGCCTCCCGCCGGAATGATCCGGTACGGAAGGCTTACTACGATCAGTATACCTAGCTGAGCTTCTGGCAGTCCGAGCAGGTACCGAAGATCTCCAGCGTGTGGCTGATGTCGGCGTACCCGTGCTCGGCCGCGACCTTGTCCGCCCAGCGTTCGACGGCCGGCCCCTCGACCTCCACCGTCCGCCCGCAGTTGCGGCAGACCAGGTGGTGGTGGTGCCCCTTCGAACAACGCCGGTACGCCGTCTCGCCGTCGGCCGTGCGCAGCACGTCGACCTCGCGGGAATCGGCCAGTGCCTGCAGTGTCCGGTAGACGGTGGTGAGCCCGACGGCCTCCCCGGACGTGCGGAGCTGTGCGTGGATCTCCTGCGCAGTCCGGAAGTCGTCCAGCGTGTCCAGCGCCAATGCGACCGCTGCGCGCTGACGGGTCGAGCGTGTTCCGATAGCCACCGTTCCTCCTGTCCTCACCGGCTTTTCCGCGGCAACGCCAGCAATTGTCTCAGAACCCAGCAAATCAGTGTTCATCCCAGTGATCCCCATGTCGTGCGTGCAGATGTCCGTCGTGCACGTAGTCGACGTGATCGCCGTGGTCGACCTTCTTGTGACTGCATTCCTCGCCGTGCGCGTGCGGGTGCCCGGCGCTGACCACATGCGGCGCCGGACCCGGTACGCCGACCTCCGGCTCCTCGTCGTCGAGTGGAGCGCTCCGGCCGGCCCGCCGCCGCAGCAGCGTCCCGACAGTCGCGGCCACCACGAACCCGGCCAGTGCCAGCACGACGATGGTTGCGCCCGGAGCGACGTTCGCGTTGTACGACGTGATGATGCCCGCCAGACACGCGGTCACACCAATCGCACACGCAGTAACGAAAGTACTGCGGAAGGACCGAGTGACCTGCTGTGCAGTCGCCACCGGAACCACCATCAACGCACTGACCAGCAGCAGACCGACAGTCCGCATTGCGACGGTCACAGTCACCGCGGCCATCACTGCGATGAGCAGGTTGAGCAGCTGAACCCGCAGCCCGGTCACGCGGGCGAACTCCTCGTCCTGACACACCGCGAACAGCTGCGGGCCTAGGCCGATCGCGATCACCAGGACAGTTACGGCCAGCCCGACTACGACGTACAGGTCGCTGGAGGAGACGGTGGTGAGTGAGCCGAACAGATAGGTGTTCAGTGTG
This sequence comes from Kribbella antibiotica, assembly GCF_004349055.1. Taxonomy (GTDB): domain Bacteria; phylum Actinomycetota; class Actinomycetes; order Propionibacteriales; family Kribbellaceae; genus Kribbella; species Kribbella antibiotica. The sequence goes on along the minus strand of NZ_SMKX01000047.1, from coordinate 45,077 downwards.
GCCGCGCCTTGACCCGCTAGGCCGATCAGCAGCACACCGCCGGCGATACCGCCGTAGAAGAGCAGTGCGAGCGCTACATCACCACTTGCCTTGCCGCGGGCGCGGACGAACTCGATAGCGGTCGCTCCGGCGATCGACACGATGATCGCGGTGAAGACGGGCTCAGTACCGGTGAGGAGACCGAGGGCGACACCAGTGATCGCGATGTGGCCGATGCCATCACCCATCAGCGACAGCCGTCGCTGCACGAGGTAGGTCCCGATGGCCGGTGCGGACAGACCGGTCAGCAGGCCCGCGATCAGCGCGCGCTGCATGAACTCCAACTGGAACATCGTCATGAGGTGAGCCACCCCGAGTCGTTGCGAGCGTCGTGGGAATGGTGGACGTGCGCGTTGGTCTGCGAGGCGTGCGGGGGACCGTCGTACACGATCCGGCCGCGGCGCAGGATGACCGAGCGGTCGATCAGGGCGTCCATCGGACCGAGGTCGTGGCTGACCATGACCACGGTGGTACCGCGCTGGACCCGCTCCCGGATCGCGTCGGCGAAGATCTGCTGACTGGCCAGGTCGACCCCGGCCGTCGGCTCGTCGAGGATCAGCAACTCCGGATCCGAGACCAGAGCACGCGCAATGAGCACCCGTTGCTGCTGACCACCGGAGAGCTCGGCAACCGCGTCCTTGCGCCGGTCGGCCATGTCCACGACTCGCAGCGCGTCCTCGATCGCCGCCTTGCCGGCTGCACCGAGTGGCGCGAAAAGACGCCGCCGCGACAACAGCCCGGACGACACCACCTCATACACAGTCGCCGGTACGCCGCCCGCTGCGGTGATCCGCTGCGGTACGTAACCGATCCGCTTCCACGCTCGGAAGCGAGGGACCGGCGTACCGAACAGCTGGACCTCACCCCGAGCCGCCGGAAGCAGCCCGACGATGGTCTTGATCAGCGTGGACTTGCCAGAACCGTTGGTCCCCAGTACGGCGACCACCTCGCCCTGGCGGATCTGGAGATCGACGCCCCGCAAGACGAGACGACCGCCCAGGTCGACCGAGAGATCGGTGACCTGGACGGCTTTCGCGGCGGTGTCTGGTTCCGCGCCAATGGGGGTAGACACTGTGGGTGTCACGCGCAGGAGTTCGCCTTCCGGAGTTCTTGGAGGTTCTCCCGCATCAGGCTCAGGTAGGTCTCTTGCGAGTTGGCGTCCGAAAGGCCCTCGATCGGGCTCAGGACGGCGGTCTTGACGCCGACGTCGCGGGCGATCGTCTCGGCCACCTTCGGGCTGACCAGCTCCTCGTAGAAGATCGTGGTGACGTGCTGGTTCTTCACGATCTTCTGCACCTCCTCGATGCGGGTCGGGGTCGGCTCGGCATCCGGGGTGAACCCGGCGATGCCGACCATCGTCAGACCGTACCGCTTCGCGAGGTAGGCAAACGCCTCGTGGCTCGTCACGAACGTCTTCAATTTGCAGTTCGCCAGCCCGGTCTTGTATTCACCGTCCAGCTTGCCGACCTCGTCGAGCAGCGTCTTGGCGCGGGCCTTGTAACCGTCCGCGTTGGCACTGTCGGCCGTGGCCAGCTTGTCGGTGACCGCGTTCACGACCGCGGCGTACCGGATCGGGTCCAGCCAGAAGTGCGGGTCGAGGGCCTTCTCGTTGTGCGCGGCGGGCTTGACCTCGCCCTCCTCGTGCTCCTCGAAGTCGGCGCCGGTGGCCTCGAGCTGACCGGCCGGGGCGACGTCGAACCCGGCGTCCTTCGCGTTCTGCTCGACGGCCTCGTCGACGGCCGGCTGCAGGCTCTTCTCGTAGACGACCAGTTTCGCTGCGGCGATCTGGCCGACCTGCTTCGGTGTCAGTTCGAGGTCGTGCGGTTCCACGCCGGGTGCGGTCAGTGTGGTGACATTGACCGCGTCACCCCCCACTGTGCGGGCGATGAACTCGAGCGGGTAGAACGAAGCAACAACGTCGAGCTTGCCGCCGGAGCCACCGGCGGAGGGTGAGCCGCCACATCCGGCGAGAGCGACGGCCGCCAGGACGGCGGCACCGGCGACGACAGCGCGAGCACTAGATCTCATGACAATCATTTTCATTTAACTGGAGATGATTGTCAAAACAGGGAGTTCAACCGATGAGCAGCCGACCCGTGGGGCGCCGCCGCGCCGAGCGCCGCGGAACCCGTCGACGCACCTTAGAAACGCCAGCAGGCCATGGTCACGGCCATGGTCACGGCCATGGCGATCACGTCGTGGATACCTCGGTGGTGAACCAGGACGCGATCGTCGCCCGGCGGGTCCGGATCGTGGTCGCGGCCGTTCTGGCGCCGCTGATCACGGCCGCGGTGATCGCGATGATCGTCATGTGGCCGGGCGGCGGCGTGCAGGTGGCGTCGTACCAGACCGAGACGGCGCGCGGCGAGATCACCAAGCTCGCGCCCTGCCCGGACAAGCGTGATCAGTGCGATGTCGCCTCGATCAAACTGAGCACCGGCAAGGACAAGGGCCAGATCGCGCCGGTCCAGGTGCCGCAGGCGGGCAAGGTTCCGATCCCGATCGAGGTCGGCCAGTCGATCATGCTCGGCGTCCAGTCCGACGCCAAGGACATCGCCGACCGGTACGAGTACGTCGACCATGATCGTTCCAAGCCGTTGCTGATCCTGGCCGCGATCTTCGCGCTCGCCGTCGTCGCGTTGTCGCGCTGGCGGGGTTTCGCCGCGCTGATCGCGCTCGCCGTGACCGCGCTGATGCTGACGCAGTTCATCCTGCCGGCGATTCTGAAGGGCTCGAATCCGCTGCTGGTCGCGGTTGTCGGCGGCACGGTCATCATGGCGATAGCGCTCTTCCTGACTCACGGGATCAACGCCGAGAGCTCGATCGCGTTGTCCGGAACCATTGCCGCGCTCGGGATGACCGTCGTACTGGGGTGGTTCTTCACCAAGTTCTGTCAGCTGACCGGCCTGGCGTCGGACGGCGCGTCGGCGGCCCAGCAGTTCGCGCCGAATCTCAGTCTGACCGGCCTGCTGGTCGCCGGAATGGTGATCGGCGCGCTAGGTGTGCTCGACGACGTCACAGTCACGCAGGCGGCCGCGGTGTGGGAGCTGTCCGCCGCCAATCCGTCCGCGTCGCGCGCGGAACTGATCAGCGCCGGTCTCCGGATCGGCCGCACGCACGTCGCCTCGGTCGTGAACACGCTGGTCCTCGCGTACGCCGGTGCTTCGCTGCCGGTGCTCATCACGTTCGCGATCCAGGGGCTGCCGGGGCAGTACGTTCTCTCGACCGAATTGGTCGCGATGGAGGTCGTTCGCGGTCTGGTCGGCAGCCTCGGAATCATTGCCGCCGTACCGCTCACCACCACGCTCGCGGCCCTCGCCGTGGCCGACCGCAACCGGGATCTGGTCAGCGTCGCGCAACCCATTGACAACAACTGAAAATCAGCCCTTCCCCCGGAGTGCACATGCTCCTACAGTGCAATTAGGTCACAGAGAGTCCGCCAATGACTACCTTCTGTGGCCAGTACGGGGTGAGGAGCACTGATGAGATTCCGCCATCGGGACGGCTCGACCGTCCACCTGGGGTACTCCGCGACAGTTCTGCCTGCCACCGACCTGGATGACCTGATCAAGTGGCTGGACGGCTGTGCGGGCGTCGCTCGGGCCGAGCTCGGCGTACCGAAGCTCGGTATCGGACTGTGGCTGGTCAGCCCACTCGCTGACCGGCTGGCCAACTCGCCGGTCGCACTGCGCAAGCTGCAGCGGGCGCTGGCTCGGCAGCAGCTGGAAGTCGTTTCACTGAACGGCGTCGCCCACTCGGCGTTCGTCGACAAGGTGGTCGGCTCCAAGGTCTACTGCCCGGACTGGACCGACACCGAGCGACTCCGGTACACGGTCGACCTGGTGGACATTTTGGCGGAGCTGCTGCCGCCGGATGCACCGTACGGGTCGATCTCGACGCTGCCACTGGCCTGGCGGGAGCCATGGTCCAAACAGCGCAACGAAGCGACCAGGGTGGCGTTCGACCGGCTGGAATTCCACCTGGACCGGACAGAGCGCCGTACTGGTCGACGGATCCGGATTGCGGTCGAGCCGGAGCCGGGGTGCGTGCTGGAGATGGTGGGGCAGGCAGCTGGCTGGCTGAGCACCTACGTCAGCGCGGACGCAGGCAAGTCGCGGATCGGGCTCGGGCTGGATACCTGTCATCTCGCAGTGCAGTTCGAGGAGCCCGGTGCAGCGTTCGAAACGCTGTGGCGTGCCGGTGTGGACGTGGTGAAGGCGCAGCTGTCGGTAGCGCCGCAGCTGGTCGACCCGTCTGACGGAGCTGGTCAGCAGGCGCTGAAAGACCTCAGCGATCCGAAGTTCCTGCGTCAGGTGCGCGAGTGGTGCGGTCCTGGTGTCGACGACATCGACCTGGCCTACCAGCTGTCCGGTCACGCCTGCTGGCGGATGCATGCGCACATCGCGGCGCATGAGCCGCCGCCTGCGCCGCTCACCGCGACTACCGCCGTACTGGATGAGTGTTTGAACCGCCTGGTCGGCGGTGGGCATCCGATGACGCACCACCTGGAGTCGGAGACGTACACCTGGACCCGCCAGCCGCGCACCCGCGTTCAGCTCGCCAAGCGCATCGTCAAGGAACTGCAGTGGCTTCGGGACCGCCTTACTGGCTTGGGTTTGCAGGAGATTTTGGACTAACTGTCGCGACGAAGCGGTGGACGAGCGGGTTTGGCGTGTCGCGGCGCCAGACCAAGAACATCCGTGTCGCCGTGCCCTGGATCGGGCGAGATGTGACGCCGTGACGACCGAGCGCGCGGAAGGAGTCCGGCAAGACGGCGGCGCCGAATCCGGCCGCGGTCAATGCGAGCAATGTCTGGACAGTGCGAGCCTCGGCCCCGATCACCGGCGTCACATCGGCGAGCCGGAAGATCGCCATGATCTCGTCGTAGGACTGCGACGATTCCTCGCGGGGCCAGATAACGAGCGGTACCTGACCGAGCTCGGCAGGCTTGATTTCCTTGCCGGACTGGGCCAACGGGTGATCGGCCGGCAGGAAAGCGGTCATCGGCTCCTGCCACCACAACTGCGTGACGAGCTGTACGTCGGCGGCGGGTAGGCGCTGGACGGCGATGTCGGCCGCACCGGTCAGTACGGCGGCCGACATGGCAGCGTCGTTGAAACTCTCGACCAGGTTGAGCGTGACGTCGGGGAACTCGTTGCGGAAGGTCGCGAGCGTTCCGGCCAGCGGGCCATTGATGCCCGAACCGGCGAACGTCAGCGTGAGCCGCCCGCGGCGACCGGCGGCGATATCGCGGACCTGCTGCTCGGCCGCGGCCGCATCGGCCAGCAGAACGCGGGACCGCTCGACAAGGGCCGCGCCTGCAAGTGTCGGGACGGTACGGCGGTTCTCTTGGGTGAAGAGTTTGGTGCCGAGCCGGCGTTCGAGATCCCGCAGTTGCCGGCTCAACGTGGGTTGGGTGATGTGCAACGACTCAGCAGCCTGAGCGACCGAGCCGGCCTCCGCCACGGCAACGACGTACGAGAGCAAGCGCAGTTCCATCTATGCCTTCCGGGCATGTTCGACGAGCCTAAGAGTGCCTTGAAGGCTAGCTCATCCGCAGCAAGGATCGTCACATGACCAAGAATGAGAGCATCCGCAAGGAGCAGTTCGAGCACGGCATGACTGTCCTCGACGCCGTCGACGGCGAAGGCGGCCAACGCGTCATCGACGCCCTCGCCGACGTCTCACCCGAACTCGGCCACCAGGTCGTCGCCTGGGCCTTCGGCCAGATGTACACCCGCACCGAACTCACCCCCCGCGACCGCCAACTCGTCACCCTAGGCATCCTCACCGCGCTCGGCGGCTGCGAGCCGCAGCTCGACGTACACGTCAACGCGTCGTTGAATGTCGGCCTCACTCGCGAAGAGATCACCGAGGCGCTCCTGCACGCGTCCGTTTACTGCGGCATGCCCCGAGCCCTCAATGCGACCCTCGCCGCGAAGAAGGTCTTCACCGAGCGCGGACTGATCGCCGCTGCCTAAAGGTCCAGATAGCTAGGTGGAACAAAATGTGCCCCCAGCGACAAGGAGTTTCCACCCATGCCTCAGCGAACCGGGCAGGACGGGCTGCAGGGCTTGGCGGTGAGGTCAGGCTTGGTGCGGCGAAGGATCTGAAGAGCCTGTACGGCGGCCTCGCACGGCCGGTTGGTGATGTCGAACCAGCCGTAGCGCAGCGTGGCTTCGGCCCGGAGCGTCGCCCGGTTGTCCCGATCGAGGTCCCGCCAGCGCCGGTGCGGGACGAGGTGGAACCGGCCGTCGAGCTCCACCACCAGCGTGAACCCGTCGTAGAAGACATCAGTGAACTCGTTGTCCACCGAGCGTTGCCGCAGGCCCCTGGGTAACCCGTGCCGACGTTCGACATCGCGCGCATAGCGCAGTTCGAGCAAGGAGTGTGAGCCGGCCGCGACGTCGCTCAAGATCGGCAGCAGCGCATGTCGGTGCCGTAGCCGGGAACGATCGGCCAGTGCCTTGAGGATCTGCGCGGGACTCACCCGTCCGCTCTGGCACGCCTGAGCGACCACCGCGGCAGCGTCGTCCGACGACTGCGAAATACCAACAATGTCCAGTACTGCATCCGCGGGCTTGCGTCGAGGTGGGAGGACCGTGCCTCGGCGCCTGGCCCAGTATTCATCGCGGTGGATGAGAATTCCCGGCTGCGGTCGCACCCTGCGCCGTTTCGGGATGGCGATGTAGATCGGCCGGCTGCTGTCGGGCTTGAGCAGGCCGAGTTGCTCCGCCGCGGTGTAGTGGCTCCACGCGGCTTCGGGGCCGGCGTACAAGAGCGCGGCAAGGCGACCTTCGTCGTACCCGATCGGTCCAGTGTGAGTCGCGTAGACGCCGGGGTGCACGGCTTGCCAGCGGTGGTTACGCAACCCGCGAGTGAGTTGTGATTCGGACCAGCCCGCAGCCTGCAACTGCGCCCGAGAAACGACCCGGCCCTGATGGTGGATCAGCGCGTCGATCCCGTCGTCCGCGAGTTGTCGCGCCCACCACCAATCCATCCCCCAAGCCTGACGGATTGGGCGCCCCCGCGTCGGAGCCCCTGTGGATAACCCCGACTCGCGCCTCACCGGCCATCTAGGTGGAACTAAATGTGCGCGGAGCGACAAGGAGTTTCCACCGAGACGTCACGACCTCGGATGCGCGAGGTTCAGGTTGGTCAGGCTGATTCGCGGATGATCAGTTCGGTGGGGAGGACTACGGGGTCGGCGGAGCCGTGGGTCAGGAGGTTGAGGAGGAGTTGGGTGGTTTGGACTGCTTGGGCGGTCATGGGGGAGCGGATGGTGGTGAGGGCGGGGGCTGCGTAGAGGGCGGCTTCGATGTCGTCGAAGCCGATGACGGCTACGTCGTCGGGGACTCGGCGGCCGGCTTGGCGCAGGGTGCGGAGGGCGCCGATGGCCATCAGGTCGTTGGCGGCGAAGACGGCGTCGAGGTCAGGGTCGTCTTCCAGGAGCTGGCGCATGGAGTCGGCGCCGGAGATGCGGGTGAAGTCGCCTAGGGCAACTATCGAGCGGCGGCCGGTGTCTTTGAGGGTTTCGCGGTACGCCGTGAGGCGTTCTTGGGCAGCGGTCATGTCGAGGGGGCCGGAGATGGTGGCGATGCGGCGGCGGCCTTGGGCGAGGAGATGCTGGACTGCGGCAGTGGCGCCGCCGTGGTTGTCGTTGTCGACCCAGGGCATCAGGCCGGGGGTGGCGAGGCGGCCGTGGGAGACGATGGGCAGCCCGGTCCGCGACAGTATGGCGGGGAGTGGGTCGGCGCCGTCCATCGAGACGAGGATTGCGCCGTCGACGTCACCGGCCGCTAGTGATTTCTCCACCCGGAGGCGGCTCTCGTCGGAGCCGGCCAGCATCAGGGAAACCTGTTTGCCGGCGCTCTCCAGCTCGCGGCTGGCGGCGCGGACGACCATGGCGAACATCGGGTCGTCGGAGACCAGGCCGGCCGGGGGATCGGAGACGATGATCGCGATCGTGTTCGTCCGCTGGGTGACCAGGTTACGGGCGGCGCCGTTCGGAACGTAGCCGAGCTCGGCCACCGCGGCCATCACGATCTCCCGGATCGCGGGCGCGACCGTCGGCTCCCCGTTGATCACCCGGGACACGCTCGACTTCGACACCCCGGCCCGGGCCGCCACCGCATGCAAGGTCGGCCTTCGCATAGTCACCCCTCCCAAGCTTGAGGATGCCACGGTTCCGGAACCTGTCAACTCTTGACACCGTTCCCTGGCGGGCACAGTCTCTGCCTCAGGGAACGTTCCCTGACCGCTTGATCGATGTGCATCCGACTGCCCCGGAGACGCCCATGCCACATCTCACCCGCCCCAGAATCCGATACCGCGCTGCGGCCGCCCTCGCAGCCCTCTTGCTCTTCCTCGGCTTCGTGGTCGCGCTCCCCGCGCGCGCCGCCGACGTACTGCTGTCCCAAGGCAAGACCGCCACTGCTTCCTCCTCCGAGAACGCCGTCTTCGGCGCCGCCTCGGCTGTCGACGGCGATCCCGGTACCCGCTGGTCGAGTGCGTTCGGCGACCCGCAGTGGATCCAGGTCGACCTCGGCGCTTCGGCCACGATCAACCAGGTGCAGCTGGCCTGGGAGACGGCGTACGCGAGCGCTTTCCAGATCCAGGTGTCCAACGACGCGAACAGCTGGACGACGATCAACTCCACCACGAATGGTGCTGGAGGCAACCAAACTCTCAATGTCAGCGGTACTGGTCGCTACGTCCGCCTGGTGGGCACGCAGCGAGCCACGCAGTGGGGCTATTCGCTCTGGGAGTTCAAGGTCCTCGGCAGCGCGAGCGGCCCCGGCCCGAGCTCAGGTCTGCTGTCCTACAACAAACCTGGCGTCGCCTCCACGCAGCAGAGCGACGGCAACTGCTTCGAGTGCACCCCGGCCCGCGCGTTCGACCTCGACCCGGCCAGCCGCTGGGCGACCGCGACCGACTCCGGCTGGGTCGATCCGGGCTGGATCTACGTCGACCTCGGTGCGACCGCACAGATCGACAAGGTCGTCCTGCAATGGGATCCGGCCTCGGCGAAGTCCTACCAGGTGCAGGTTTCGAACGACGCGAACAACTGGACGACCATCTACTCCACCACGAACGGCCCCGGTTTCAAGGAGACCTTGACCGTCTCCGGCACCGGCCGGTACGTGCGGATGTACGGCACGCAACGCAATACGCCGTACGGGTATTCGCTGTGGGAGTTCCAGGTCTACGGCACCGGCGGCGCGCCCAACACCCCCCCGACCCCGCCCGCCGACCCGGCGAATCCGCCGCAGCTGATCTTCGAAGACAACTTCGACACCCCGGCCGGCGCCAAGCCCAACGCTGCCAAGTGGCGCGCTGACCCTGGCATCGGCCAGAACAACGAGCTGCAGGTTTACACCAACAACGACAACGTCCAGACCGACGGCCAGGGCAACCTGGTGATCGAGGCCCGCCGCCAGGAAACCCCCGGTACGGCGTGCCCCATCGACCCGGTCAGCGGTAAGGGCGTCTGCCAGTACACGTCCGGCCGGATCAACACCGGGACGAAGTTCGACACGACGTACGGGAAGGTCGAGGCCCGGATCAAGGTGCCGAAGGGCAATGGTCTCTGGCCGGCGTTCTGGATGATGGGGAGCGACTTCCTCACCGGCCGGCCGTGGCCGTACAACGGCGAGATCGACATCATGGAGATCCTCGGTCGCGAGACCACCAAGGGGTACTCGACGCTGCACGCCCCGGCCTACAACGGCGCCGGCGGGTACGGCGGGACCTACGGTCTGCCGGGTGGCGCGGACTTCGCAGGAGACTTCCACACCTGGACGATGCTGTGGAACTCCACCGGCATCACCTACCAGGTCGACGGGACCACGGTCTTCACTGTTGACAAGGCCCAGCTCGAGGCGACACGCGGGCCGTGGATCTTCGACCACCCGTTCTACCTGATCCTGAACTTGGCCGTGGGCGGCGACTTCCCTGGCCCGCCGGACGCCCAGACCCCGTTCCCGTCCCGCATGCTCGTCGACTATGTCCGCGTCTACCACTGAGAGGTGACCGACCATGAGAAAAGCTCTGTTGACCGTGCTTGCCGTACTTGGTGCCTTCCTGGTGACCTCGGGCAACGCGCAAGCCGCCGAAACTCTGCTGTCGCAGAACCGCCCCGCCCTCGCCTCGTCGACTGAGAACGCCGGTACGCCGGCCGCCGCGGCCGTCGATGGCAACAACGGCACCCGCTGGGCGAGCACCTTCGCCGACAACCAGTGGTTGCGGATCGACCTCGGTTCGACCCAGTCGTTCAACCGCGTGCAGTTGCGCTGGGAGGCGGCGTACGCGAAGGGTTTCCGGATCGAGACGTCGAACACCGGCAACGAATGGATCTCCGCCTACTCGACCACGACGAGCGCCGGCGGTGATCAGAACCTCGCCGTCTCCGGCTCGGGCCGCTACGTTCGCGTGCTGGTCACCGAGCGGGCAACCCAATGGGGAGCGTCGCTCTGGGAGTTCCAGGTGTACGGCGGTACTGGCGGGCCGATCGTTCGAGTCGCGGAATTCCTGGCGGACTGCGCGTACACGCACCGGCTGCCGGACGACCCGATCGTGTTCCCGAACATGCCGGGTGCATCGCACATGCACAGCTTCTTCGGTGCGACCGTGACCAACGCCAACACGACGGTTGACGACCTGGCCAATTCGCCGACGAGCTGCAACCCGGCGGTCGACAGGTCGTCGTACTGGGTGCCTACTTTCTACTCCAACAACCAGCCGGTGGAGCCGACCGGTACGACGTTCTACTACCTGGGCGAAGGTGTCCGGGACGATGTGATCGCTCGGACTCAGCCGCTGCCTTACGGACTGCGGATCGTTGCAGGCAACGCAAAGGCGACCGGGCCGAGCGACAACACCATCTCGCGGTGGTCGTGTCTGCATGCCGGTGATGCCGGTGCTGGGCACGACTTCATCACCTGCCCGGCCGGGTCGATGCTGGAGTCGTACCTGGACTTCCCGCAGTGCTGGAACGGTCGTGATCTCGACTCAGCGGATCACAAGAGCCACATGGCGTATCCGGTGAACGGCGACTGCCCGGCGACCCACCCGGTCCCGGTGCCGAAGCTGCGGCAGGTGCTGCGCTATCCGGTGAACGGCTCCACCGCCGGCTTCCGGTTGGCGAGTGGTGGCGGGTTCACCATGCACGGCGACTTCTTCAACGCGTGGCCGGTGGACGAGATGGCTCGCCGGGTCAACGACTGCATCCGCCCGATCATCAAGTGCGGGGCGGACGGCCGTCCGTGAAGAAGGTTCTAGTACTGGCGTTGGTCGCCGGAGTGCTCGCAGGTTGTGGCTCGCAGCCCCAGCCCCCTGCTCCGGCGGCCTCCGTCGCCACCGTTGCCGCGGTCGACGCGGCGTTCAACCCGACGGATGCCGCCTGGCTCGGGCTGATGATCCCGATGGACGAACAGTTCCTCCGGATCCTCGGCTTCGCGCAGACCAACTCCACAGACCCCGCCGTACGGCGATTGGCGGCGAACCTGACCGCTGGTCATCAGGCGGAGCTCAAGCAGCTGATCGTGTTGCGCGACCGGGCTCGGATCCCGGCGACGAACGCACATGCCGGGCACAACATGCCCGGCATGATGACCGACGAGGAGGTGGCCGCGCTGCAGAAGCTGCGCGGCCCCGCGTTCGACAAGGTGCTGCGGGCCGAGGTGAAAGACCACCTCGCCCAGTCGGCGCTCGTCAGCCGCAGCGTGAAGGCCGCTGGCCAGGAGCCCGGTGTGAAGAAGCTCGCGACCGTGATCGAGAAGGATCGGACGGCGCAGGCCGCTCGGCTGGGGTAGCTTCGTGCTGTGCCAGCCGATGCCTTCGAACCGCCTGCCCACCGCGGCCTGCTCACCGAGAGCATCGCCCGGCGGCTGCAGAACGAGATCCGCTCCGGCGCGATCCCGGTCGGCGCAAAACTGCCGTCGGAGCGTGAGCTCGCCGTACAGTTCGGAGCCAGTCGCAACGTGCTGCGTGAAGTCCTGCGCCGCCTCGAAGCCCAGCACCTGATCGAGGTCGCACCCGGTCGCGGCTCCTTCGTGATCGACCAGTCCACGGCCGACGCCCGCAGCTACGACGCCCTCTACCGCGCCGGCCGGCCTACCGTCCGTCAACTGATCGAAGCGCGCATCCCGCTCGAGGTTGAGATCGTCGGCCTCGCCACCGAACGCGCAACCGACGAACAGGTCGTCGCCATGCGCGCTGCCAACGACGTGATGATCGCCGCCACCGACCCGATCATCAAAGCCCGCGCCGACCTCGAGTTCCACGACACCATCGCCGCCGCCGCCGGCAACCCCATCCTCTGGACGATGCTGTCGTCGATCAGCGGCATGATGTTCGAGATGATGCTCCGCTCCAACTCGGACCCCTCCATCGCCCAGCCCGGCGTCCCGCACCACCCCGAAATCCTCGAAGCCATCACCGCCCGAGACGCCGCGCGCGCCCGCAACCACATGCGCGAACACCTCTCCCTGGCCCTCCGCACCTACGGCGCCGACCTGGATCTAACCCTCGACGCCATGGCCGCCAAACACATCGCCTCCCTGCTGGACCACCCCCCGAGCTAACCCCGTACACGCGCCGCCCCCGCCCGCCATACCGCCTAGCCCACTGAACCCACTGGGCGTCGTATGGGTGGTGCCCACTGAACCCACTGGGCTGAGTGTCCTGTCCGTGCTGCCGGAAAGCCCTTACTGGCAACACACTCCGCACACTCGTGGCTGTCGTGCCCAGTGGGTTCACTCGACGCGGAGGCGTCGGCGAGTGAACCCAGTGCGTCGAGTGGCAGGAGATTGTCGATGGCAAAGGTTTGCTGGCAGCACGGACCGCACAGTCGATGCTTTCCGCGCCCAGTGGGTTCAGTGGGCGGGCAGTGCGGCGGCGAGTGGGTTCAGTGGGCGAAGTCGGTACGGCGGCTGGTGGGCTCAGCGGTGAGCTCAGTCCAAACGCGTGCATCGGAGCGAAGCCGCCGCAGGCTACTGGTGACCAGCCGGGCCTCCGCGCGAGCCCCGGTACGACTTTGAGCACGGGTCAGTCACGGATCCGGCCGGAAAATGACTGGTGGGTGCTCAAAGTGGGTCGGGCGTGCGGCTTGAGCAACGGGTGGCGGATGACTGGTGGGTGCTCAAGTGGTGTCGCGTCTTGAGCGGGGGTGAGGGGCGGACCGCTGGCACTGACTAACTTGCGCGGCAGCCGGTCCCGCACGCTCAGGCGAGGGTCGGGAAGTTCGGTTCTGGGCGCTTGGTCAGTGGGGCGGTTCGCCTTCCGCACCTGCTCCAGGCAAGTGCACCCGGCAACCCACCGCCTCGGCCAGGGGTGGACCTGCGCGCAGCTGCTCTGTTACGGTCCAACTGGTAGGACCAGTTGGACCGGGAGGTGTGATGAGTCGGGGAATCAGTCGCCGAAGCTTTGTCGGGCTCACAGCGGCGGCCGCAGGTGCTGTGACTGTTGGCGCGTGCTCTTCAGGCAAACCGACGGCGGACACCCGTTTGCGCGTGGCGGCGGTCAACCATGTCTGGACTCGCGCGCTGCAGAAACGCTTGCCGGAGTTCGAGGAGCGAATCGGGCGACGCGTCTCGATGTCGCTGCTGACTGGCGACCAGCTCTCCAGCAGCTACAACGTGAAGCTGAACGCGTCCGCCACCGACATCGACGTGATGATGGTCCGCCCGCTCCAGGAACAGCTGCTGTTCGCACACAACAACTGGCTCGCCGACCTCTCGGATCGGGCGCAAGACGCAGAGTTCAACTGGAGCGATTTCCAGGCAGCACCCAAAGAAGCGTCCACCACAGCGGGCAAGGTGCTCACTGTCCCGGTCGTGACCGAGCGGCCGGTTCTCTACTACCGCAAGGATCTCGTCCCGACGCCGCCGCGCACGCTCGACGAGCTGCAGCAGGCGGCCGCGCGCCTCACCACCAAGGGCCGCTTCGGGTACGTCGGTCGCGGTCAACGCAGTGGTGCCGTGACCCAATGGTCGAGCTTCCTTTACTCGTACGGCGGCGATTTCACGCGCGAGGGTCAGTCGGCGATCGCGACCCCCGAGGCGATTGCGGCGTACCAGTATTACGGCGACCTGCTCGGGAAGTCCGGTCCGCCCGGCGCGACCAACATGAGCCTTGAACAGGCGATGCCGATCTTCGCGCAGGGCAAGGCGGCGTTCTACGTCGACGCTGACGCGATCTACACCGGCCTGATCGACCCGAAGGTTTCGGCGGTCGGCGAGACGATTGGCTACGCGCCGTTCCCAGCTGGTCCCGCCGGTTCCAAGCCGTACAACATCCCGAGCTGGAGCCTGGGCATCAACCGGTTCTCGCTACTGCAGGACCACGCGTGGGAGTTCATCCGCTGGGCTGCCGGAAGCGAGACGGTGACCGCGCTGCAGACGGCTGGTATCCCCGGCGCCCGTGAGTCCGTTTGGGCAAACCCAGCAGCGAATAGTGGCTTTCCAAAGGAGCTTGCGCAGGCGATGCAGGTCAACGCGCGCAACGGTGTCGGCCACGATCGCCCCGAGGTGCTGCAGGTCGGCCGGGCCCGCGACATTGTCGGCCGCCCGCTGGTGTCGGCGATCCTGCAGCAAGACGTCGCAGCGGTCGCGCGCGATGCCGACAAGGGGTTCGCCGAGTTCCTGGTTCGCGACAACCGCCACCGGGAGTCCTGATGGCCCTCACGATCGAGCAGTCCAACCGCCGCCTCAAGTGGGCGATGCTGACGCCCGCGCTGCTGTTCGTCGGCGCGATGATCATCTTCCCGTTGCTGTTTACGCTGAACCTGAGCACCACCGACGCCTTCGGCGCAGTGAACGCCGGCGCCAAACACATCGGCCTGCAGAACTTCGCCGACGCGTTCAGCGACAGCCGACGCTTCTGGCCGGCCGTCTGGCGAACCATCGGCTTCACCGTCGGAGCGGTTGCCCTCGAGACGGTCTTCGGGCTCGCGTTGGCCATGCTGATGCGCAGAGCATTTCGCGGCATCCGCTGGGTGCGGACCGTGCTGATCATCCCGCTGCTGGCGACCCCGGTGGCGATCGGCATCCTCTGGCTGCTCATCCTCGACCCGACCAACGGCATCGCGAACCACCTCCTCGGCACCCTCGGCATCCCGCCGCAAGAATTCCTCGGCTCGGTCTCCGGATCCCTTCCCACGCTGGTGTTGATCGACGTCTGGCAGTGGACGCCGATGATGACGCTGCTCCTGCTCGCCGGCCTGTCGACGCTCTCCGAAGAGCCGGAAGAGGCAGCGAGTATGGACGGCGCCAACGCCTGGCAAAGATTCCGGTACGTCGTCCTGCCGATGCTCGGCCCGACCCTCACGACTGCGCTTGTCCTGCGAGCAGTCGACGGGCTGAAGACGTTCGACATCATCTACGCCACCAAGGGTGCCGGCGGTGGTTCGTCGTTCGAGGCGGAGACGCTCAATGTCTATGCCTACGGACTCACCTTCGACTACCAGGAGTACGGCCTCGCCGCGGCAGTGCTCGTCATCTTCACCCTTTTCATCATCGGCGTGGTCGTACTACTCCGCCGGAGGTCAGCATGAGAACCCCCAGCATGAAGGCCCTGCGAGGTCTCGCGATCACGGTCGTCGCGCTGTTCTTCAGCCTGCCGATCGTCTGGATGTTCGCGGCCGCGTTCAAGACCAACGTGCAGGTCACCGACCCGTCGATCGGGCTGATCTTCAAGCCCACGCTGGACAACTTCAAAGCAGTGATTGCCGACGACCGCATCCTCCCGTCGATGGTCAACTCGCTCATCGTCGGTGTCACCTCGACAGCGCTTTCGGCGATCATCGCCGTACCGGCGGCTTGGGCGGTCGGCAGATTCCGCATGCACCGCGCCGGTTCACTGGTGCTGGTCGCGCGGATCGTGCCGGCCATCTCGCTGCTCGTGCCCTGGTACTACCTGTTCGCGCAGGCCGGCCTGGTCGGCAGCTACACCGTGCTGATCCTGAGCCACATGTTCGTCTCGGTGCCGTTGATCCTGTGGATCATGATCGGCTTCTTCGAAGGACTCCCGATCGAGCTCGAAGAGGCCGCCCGGGTCGACGGCCTGACCGCGTTCGGAGCCTTCCGCCGGATCGCGTTGCCGCTCGCAGCCCCCGGTACGGCGACCGCCGCCGTACTGGCGTTCGTCGCGAGCTGGAACAACTTCATGTTCGCGTTGATCCTGTCCGATGAGCACACGATGACCGTGCCGGTCGCGCTGTTCTCGTTCATCTCGTACGCCGGTACTGACTGGGGCGGCCTGATGGCAGCCTCGACCGTGATGACGATTCCGGTCGTCGTGGTTGCCGTCCTGGCGCAGAAACATCTCGTTGCCGGCCTCACTGCCGGCGCCACGAAAGGCTAAGCATATGAAGATCGTCGACGCGTCTGTCGTCGTCACCAGCCCGGGCCGCAACTTCGTCACGTTGCGGATCACCACGGACGACGGCGTGACCGGTCTGGGGGATGCGACGCTCAACGGTCGCGAGCTCGCGGTGGTCAGCTACCTGCGCGATCACGTGGCGCCGCTGCTGATCGGCCTCGACCCGCACAAGATCGAGGACACGTGGCAGTCGCTGTACCGCGGCGCGTACTGGCGGCGTGGCCCGGTCACGATGGCGGCGATCGCGGCCGTGGACGTGGCGCTCTGGGATATCAAGGCGAAGGTTGCGAATCTGCCGCTCTACCAGCTCCTCGGTGGTGCGAGCCGCGATCGCGTCCGCACGTATGGGCACGCGAACGGTCGCGACCTGCCCGAGCTGTTCGACTCGGTGCGGGAGCGGATGGCGCAGGGATACCAGTCGATCCGGATCCAGACCGGCGTACCGGGTCTGAAGCGCGTGTACGGCGTACATGGCGAGCCGGAAGTACTGCAAGGTTTGGAGCGGGCGGACGGGCACCCGCGCCCGCTCGTCGAGGACTGGGATACGGGCGCCTATCTGCGGCACACGCCGTCGGTGTTCGAGGCGGTGCGGAACGAGTTCGGTCCGGATCTGCCGCTGCTGCACGACTCGCACCACCGGTTGTCACCGATTCAGGCTGCGAGGCTGGGTAAGGACCTCGAGCCGTACGACCTGTTCTGGCTGGAGGACTGCACGCCGGCCGAGAACCAGGAGGGCCTGCGGCTGGTCCGCAGTAAGACCACGACCCCGCTGGCGATCGGCGAGGTCTTCAACACCATTCACGACTTCCGCACGCTCGTGAACGAGCAGCTGATTGACTACGTGCGCGCGGCCGTCACCCACTTCGGCGGGGTTTCACCGCTGAAGAAGCTCTTCGACTTCGCAGCCCAGCAGCAGATCAAGACCGCGATCCACGGACCGGAAGACATCTCGCCGGTCGGCATGGCCGCGGCGATCCATATGGATCTGGCGGTCCACAACTTCGGCATCCAGGAGTACGCCGGCTACACGCCCGCCACCGAAGAGGTCTTCCGGCACGCGTTTACCTTCACCGACGGTCACCTGCACCCGGGCGAGGCACCGGGCATCGGCGTCGAACTCGACGACGAACTGGCCGCCGCGCACCCGTACGCACCGGCCTACCTCCCGGTGAACCGCCTAGCCGACGGCACCGTCCACGACTGGTAAATCAGGCCCCGGCGATCCGGGAGACGCCGAAGAGCAGGATCACCAGGATCGAGAAGACCCGCAGGAACTTCGGGCCGGTCGTCACGGCCGGCCAGGAGAGGAACGCGAGCCAGCCCAGCACCAGGGCGAGCAGGATCAGGGCCGGTACGGCGACCGCGACCGGAGCGAAGACTCCGATCAGCGCCAGGACCCCGGTGATGATCGGAAGGGTTAGCTTCGGCATCCCGTGCAGCCGCGCGACGTACGGGTAACTGATCTTGGTGATCCGCTGCCGCAACGGACTCACCGGCTGACTGCTGGGGGAACTCATGGACCCATTGTTCCAGGTCACCGAACCAGCTTCGACCGCGACGCCGTAGGGTGACGCGGGTGTTCGTCGTGATCAGGTTCCGGGTGCCGGAGACCGAGCAGGTGGAGTTCGCGGTCCGGTTGGCCGCGGCGGTCGAGGTGCTGGGCCGGCAAAAGGGGTTCGTCAAAGCGCAGACCGGGCGGAACGTCGACGACCCGGAACTGCTCGCGCTCACCCTCGAGTTCGTGAACGTCGGAAGTTACCGGCGCGCGTTGTCGCCGTACGAGGTGAAACTGACCGCCGTACCGCTGCTGTCGCTGGCAATCGACGAGCCCACCGCCTACGAAGACCTGGCCACGGATCGGACCGAGTTGCTGCCGCAGCAGTGATGCTGTGCTGAATGCGACTTCAGCCGCCCCGGACCGATAGCCTGGTGTTTTCCGTACCCGACCTGTGCCCGTTTCTGGAGTTCAAAAGTGCCCGTGGAAACCGTCGATGCCGTCGTCAGCCTCAGTAAGCGCAGAGGCTTCGTGTACCCCTGCGGCGAGATCTACGGCGGAACCAAGTCGGCCTGGGACTACGGCCCGCTCGGGGTGGAGCTGAAGAACAACATCCGGACCCAGTGGTGGCGCTCGATGGTGACGAGCCGCGACGACGTGGTCGGGCTGGACTCGTCGGTGATCCTGCCGACCAAGGTCTGGCAGGCCTCCGGTCACCTGCAGGAGTTCGTCGACCCGCTGACCGAGTGCCAGTCGTGCCACAAGCGGTTCCGCGACGACCACCTGCGCGAGGACTACGCCCGCCGCAAGAACAAGGACGCCGACACCGTCGAGCTGTCCGAGATCGCCTGCCCGAACTGCGGGAACAAGGGCACCTTCACGCCGCCGCGGATGTTCAACGGCCTGCTGAAGACGTACCTCGGCCCGGTCGAGTCCGAGGAGGGCCTGCACTACCTCCGCCCGGAGACCGCGCAGGGCATCTTCGTGAACTTCGCGAACGTGATGGGTACCGCCCGCAAGAAGCCGCCGTTCGGGATCGCCCAGGTCGGCAAGAGCTTCCGCAACGAGATCACCCCGGGCAACTTCATCTTCCGGACCCGCGAGTTCGAGCAGATGGAGATGGAGTTCTTCGTCGCGCCGGGCGCCGACGAGGAGTGGCACGAGTACTGGCTGAAGGCGCGCTGGGACTGGTACACCGGCCTCGGTCTGAACCCGGACAACATGCGGTTCTACGAGCACCCGAAGGAGAAGCTGAGCCACTACTCGAAGCGCACCGTCGACATCGAGTACAAGTTCAACTTCGGCGGCAAGGAGTTCGACGAGCTCGAGGGCATCGCGAACCGGACCGACTTCGACCTGTCCACGCACTCCAAGCACTCCGGCGCCGACCTGTCGTACTTCGACCAGGAGAAGGGCGAGCGCTGGACGCCGTACGTGATCGAGCCCGCGGCCGGCCTGACCCGCAACGTGCTGGCCTTCCTGCTCGACGCCTACACCGAGGACGAGGCCCCGAACGCGAAGGGCGGTGTCGACAAGCGGACAGTCCTGCGCTTCGACCCGCGGATCGCGCCGGTCAAGGCCGCCGTGCTGCCACTGTCGCGCAACACCGACCTGTCGCCCAAGGCGAAGGACCTGGCCCAGGAGCTGCGGAAGAACTGGAACGTCGACTTCGACGACGCCGGTGCGATCGGCCGCCGCTACCGCCGTCAGGACGAGATCGGTACGCCGTACTGCATCACTGTGGACTTCGACACGCTCGAGGATCACGCGGTCACCATCCGTGAGCGCGACTCGATGAAGCAGGAGCGCGTCGCGCTCAGCGAGGTCACCGGCTATCTCGCCCAGGCGTTGGTGGGCTGCTGACATGCGAGAGTTCTGACATGAAATTGCTGACGGGTGAACGAGTACGTTTCGGCCTGGCCGTCTTCGGAGTCTCGGCGCTGGCTGTCTTCTTGCTGACCGCGTGCTCGGACACGGACCCCCAGTCGGGCCCGTCAGCACCGAACAACAGCACTAGCTCCGGCCCGTCCACCGCGCCGATCCCCACCGCGTCGACCCCGACGCTGAAGCCGATCCCGCAGCCGGCCAAGCCGTTCCCGACCCCGGTCGTCACGGGCGCACCCGCCGACGACGCGCCGCTGGCCAACCGGATCCGCTTCGCGATCGCCAAGCAGACCCAGGTCACGGCAGGCAAGGCCGCCAAGACGACGGTCAACTGCCCGGGCCTCAACGACGCCGACAAGCCCGGCAAGCACACCCTGAAGTGCACAGTCACGTACGCCGGGAAGTCGCTCACCGGCACGTTGACGGTCGACGCCCAGCCGTACAACGCGTCGTACAAGTTCACGTCCGAACAAGTTGCCGTGGTCAAGGAAAAGGTCGTCGACGCGGTTGTCCGCGCGGTGCCGGACGCTTCGAAGATCACCTGCACCATGGACTTGGTCGCCGTCGTACCATCGACAGGTGACGGCATCCGCTGTGATGTCACCACAACCGCCAACGCGGTCGTTCCCCATAACGCTCGAATCTCCGGCGACGGCAAGATCCTCGTCGCAAAGGCCTGATAAATGCTCAAGCTCGGCAATCTGACCATCGATACCCCAGTGGTGCTCGCGCCTATGGCCGGCATCACCAATGCGGCGTACCGGCGGTTGTGTGCTGAGCAGGGCGCCGGGCTGTACGTCTGCGAGATGATCACCTCGCGCGGCATCGTCGAGGGCGACCAGAAGTCGCTCGACATGCTCACGTTCGACGACCGCGAGACGGTCCGCTCGGTCCAGCTGTACGGCGTCGATCCGGTCTACATCGGCAAGGCCGTCCAGCTGCTCTGCGACCAGTACGGCGTCGCTCACGTGGACCTGAATTTCGGGTGTCCGGTCCCGAAGGTGACCCGCAAGGGTGGCGGCGGGGCGCTGCCGTGGAAGCGCAATCTGCTCGGCGCGATCCTGAAGTCGGCCGTGCAGGCGGCTGCGCCGTACGGGATTCCGGTCACGATGAAGACCCGGATCGGGATCGACCTCGAGCACCAGACCTATCTCGACGCCGGCCGGATCGCGGAGGAGTCGGGCGTGGCCGCGATCGGGCTGCACGGGCGGACGGTCGCGCAGGCGTACTCGGGCCAGGCGGACTGGACGAAGATCGCCGAACTGGTCGAGCACGTGAACATTCCGATCCTCGGCAACGGTGACATCTGGGAGGCCGGTGACGCGCTCCGCATGGTCGCTGAGACGGGCTGCGCCGGTGTGATCGTCGGCCGCGGCTGCCTCGGACGGCCGTGGTTGTTCCGCGATCTCGCGGTGGCCTTCGACGGCGGTGACGCGCTCAACCTGCCGACGCTCGGTGAGGTCGCGGCCGTCATGCGCCGGCACGGTCAGTTGCTGGCCGAGCTGATGGGGGAGCAGCGCGGTCTCCGCGACTTCCGCAAGCACGTCACCTGGTACCTGAAGGGTTTCCCGGCCGGCGGCGAGCTCCGCGCCGCCCTCGGCATGGTCGAAAACCTGGCCAGCCTGGAAGAGCTCCTCAGCCAGCTCGACCCGACCGTCCCCTTCCCGACCGGTGAGCTGGGTGCTCCGCGCGGCCGCCAAGGCAGTCCCCGCGAGCGCGTCATCCTCCCGCACGGCTGGCTGGACAACACCGACGGTCTCACCGAGGACCTCGCCGACGCCGAAATCGGCGTCTCCGGCGGCTAGGGCGCGTCTCTTAAGCCCCCGCCTACTGCGCTGCACCCGGCACGGCACCTCGCCGCACTGGAGGGAAGGCCACGATGGAAAAGCATCGAGGCCTTCCCTCCAGCGCACCGATGCACCGCACCGAGCACATGCTCGCTACGGCGCGGACTTAAGAGACACGCCCTAATTCCCGCTGAGCTCAGCGCGCAGTTTCGCGGTGAATTCGGCACGCTGGGCGTTGCCGTTGGGGAGTTGATCGCCAAGCTCCCAGCGCCAGGCGATGACGATCGCCAGCATGAGCAGTCGGCATTGCCGCACCAGTTCCGGATCGATGCCCGGATAGTGCGCGGCGATCTCTTCCGGCGCATGCGCGATGTCGAACTCGACCGGCCCGCGGCACACCGTCTCCCAGTCGATGAACAGCGGTCCATCCGTCGTACTCAGCAGGTTCCCCGGGTGCGGTTCACCGTGCAGCAGTTGCTCGGGGGCACCCGCATCCAAGACTGCTCGGCTGGCCCTGGTCAGCGTCGTGACCACAAGGTCCCGATCGGCCTCGGTCGCCTCTGGTGAGAGGGCCGGATTCGCCAGCACATACGTGGCTTCCACCACCCGATCCATGAAATGCGGGGTCGGTACGTCGACCTCCCGCATCCCCTCGTGGAGTCGCTGCAGCGCCGCAGCGAACTCGGCCGGCGGGATCGGCGCCTGTGGTTCGTAGTACCGCCAGAAGCTGACCGAGATGCCGTCCTGCTCGTAGACCTTCGGATCGGCCGGCGCGACCGCCGGATACCCACCTTCAGCCAAATGCCGACCGAGCTCCAGTTCCTGCTCGAACCCGTGCTCATCCGCCAACGCCACCCGCGCGACGACGTCGTTCGGCAGCAGCCGCAGGATCACCTTGTTCGATGCGTTGAGCACGATCGCGTCCGCCGCCGACGCGATCGCCTTGGCCACTGCTACCGCCGGTTCGACATCCACCCGGCGACCGTATCCGGCGCTCGCCACCCACGCGACTCGTTTAACCCCAACCCGTGTTACCAGCAGATTTTCTTTGCTCCCATCCCTTGACCTGACATAGCCCGAGGGTGGACGTTGGTCCGCATCGGACTTACGAGTCACTTCCGAACGTAGTTCGTAAATAGATGCTGTCGAACATAGAGCGTAAAGGAGTGCAGTTGTCCATCGTGATCGGCGTCGTGACCCACGAGACGCACGGCGTGCTGTTCCGCGAGGCGGCCAGTACGTTGCGCGGCGTCGACCTGGAGTGGGTCAGCTACGACCACGAGGAGAACGTCCGCGACAAGGTCGCCGAGTTCCTCAGCACGACTCGGCTCGACGGCTTCCTAGCTGGCCCGGTCCCGTATACGGCTAGTCGCGAACTGCTCCCGCCAGGCCTGCCAGTAGGCGTGGTCCGGCCGTCTGCCCTTGACCTGACGCTCGCCCTCTACCGCGCACAACAGCGCGGTTGGGGCCGGCTGCCGGTCAGCATCGACACCTTCCCGGCCGAGGCCGTCGACGCGGTGGCGAGTGCCCTGGAGCTCGACCGGGACCAGATCGCGTCGCTGCCGTACTCGCCGACCCAGTCCGTCGAAGACATCCTCGACTTCCACCGTACGGCGTACCGGAGCTTCGGTGATCGTGGTTACGTGATCAGCGTGCGCGCCGCGGTGCGTGAGCAACTGGCCGACGCCGCCATCGGGATCATGAGCGGGATGCCGGTCCCGGCGACGATCCGCACCGAGCTGCATGAGCTTGCCTTGCGCATCGAGTCGGACCGGGCAAGCGCGCAACGCTTCGCCGCCGGCGTCTTCCTGATCTCGCAGTCGGCCGACGAAGAACGCGCCCGGGTCGGGCTGATGAACTTGTTGCTCAACACCCCCGAATTCGCCGGGGCCTGGATCGAGGACCGCGGTCGCCGCGGCGTCGTTGTCTTTGCCCACAAGGCCTTGTTCGAGCGCGTGACCCGCAACTGGGTCGCCGTACCGGCTCTCGCCGAAGCCGGTACGGCGCTCGGTGCGCAGGTCTCGGCCGGTTTCGGGGTCGGCGTCTCCGCCCGTAGTTGTGTGCTGCTCGCCGAGCAGGCCGCGGCGCGGGCCGAGCAGGAGAACGAGCCGTGTGCCTACCTGATCGAGGACAGCGGAGTGATCATCGGGCCGATGGGGCCGTTGACCACCTCTGACCGCGAGGCACTCAGCTTCTCCTACCGCGAGCACGGCGAACACGTCGAACTGCTCGCAAAGTCCGTTGGCCTCAGCGCAGCCACCGTGTCGCGGCTGGCGGCCCTGGACCACGAGCTGGAAGGCCGCGCGATCTCGCCTGGAGAGCTCGCCGACCGGCTCGGTATCACGGATCAAAGCGGTCGCCGCCTGATCCGCACCCTCGACGCCGGCGGCCTGGTCAGCGACGAGGGAACTGCCCAGCACCATCCCAAAGGACGTCCCACACGTCTTTATCGGCTTCGCATCGCCCACGCATTAGCGAAGGGAACCACATCATGGAGTTCAACCGCCGCCAGGTCCTGAAGCTCGCCGGCCTCGGCCTGACCGCTACGGCCACGCCCGGCCTACTGGCCGCCTGCTCGAACGGCAAGCCCGCAGCCGGGGATGGCAGCGTGAAGTTCGAGGGCTGGGACTACGAAGCGACTCTGGTCCAGCAGAACCTCGACAAGTTCACACAGGCCAGCAACATCAAGGTGAACTACACGCCGATCACCAGCGCGCAGTACGTCCAGAAGGTCGTTGCCGAGTTCACCGGTGGCGGCGGCCCGGACGCCCTCTACGTGTACGACGACTCGCTCGCCGCCTGGGTCGAAGGCGAGTACCTGCAGCCGATCGACGGCCTGCCCGGGGTGGACGAGGTGTATTCGTCGATCTTCCCCGGTAACGCGGAGGCGATGACGTACCAGGGCAAGCGCTACGGCCTGCCGTACTACACCGACTCGAACTGTCTTATCTACAACGCGGAAATCCTCTCCAAGGCCGGTTTCAGCAAACCGCCCGCCAGCCTGGAGGAGCTCGAGTCTCAGGCCGCCAAGATCAAGAGCATGGGCCTGCTCGAGCACCCGATCGGCTTGCCGGCCCAGCTGTCCGACACCTGGTGGGCGTGGGTGTGGGGCCTGGTGTTTGCCAGCGGCGGTGACCTGTTCGACAACCAGCAGGCGCCGATCATGAACACCACCGACACGGTGACGAAGGACGTCCTCACCTGGCTGCAGAACGCGGCGAACAAGTCGAAGGTGCTCGACCCGGCCTCGCTGCAGCTACTGCCGGTGCCGGTCGACAACGCGATGAAGGCCAACCGGTACGCCTTCACGATCGGCGCGCGGTATGCGCTGCGCGACTACAACGATGCCTCGAAGTCCAAGGCGGCCGGCAAGATGAAGATGGCGCTCGTCCCGAGCCTGGACGGCAAGGTGCACGGGACCATCAGCAACACCCGGATGTACGGCCTGGCCAAGGACACCGAGGTCAAGGACGACGCGTTCAAGCTGCTCACCTACCTCGGTGGGCTCGACGCGAACAAGCAGCCGAACACGGCGAAGTTCTGGTTCCAGGAACGCGGACTGGGCTTCGCGTACAAGGCAATGGCCAAGGACGCGGACGTCCTCGCCTCCTTGAAGAAGTTCGCCGACCCGGCGATCTACGCCCACCTGGCTGAGATCGCCCGGCCTCGCAACGTGCTCGGCGTTGCCTGGTACACCGAGTTCGAGACCGAGATGCACAAGGTGGTCCAGGGCGTCCTGAGCAACCAGGTGCAGCCGTCCGCCGCGGTGGCGAGCCTCGCGCAGAGCGCCGAGACCCTCAAGAAGAAGTACTCCTGACGTGAGTGTCCTGACCGAACGCCGGCCGCTCGGCGACACCGCGAAGGCCTGGGCCCTGAACGCCCCGGCCATCACGGTGATCACCCTGCTGGTCGCCTACCCGATCGGCTACTCGTTCTACGTCAGCCTGCAGCGCAACAACCTGAAGCGCCCTAAAGCCAAGCGGTTCATCGGCCTCGACAACTACAAGGCCCTGTTCAGCGACGATGCATTCCTGTCGGCGCTGAAGGTCTCCGCGGTGTTCGTGGTGGTCGTCCTCGGCCTGACCGTCGTCCTGGCGCTCATCCTGGCCTTGGTCCTGAACGAACGGTTCCGCGGCCGTGGTCTGTTGCTCAGTCTCGCTTTGTTGCCTTGGGCAATGCCCGGCGTGGTGAACGGCCTGATGTGGCGCACGATCTTCGACGCGAAGACCGGCGCGCTCAATGGACTAATGCTTCAGCTAGGCCTGATCGACAGCTACCAAGCCTGGCTGACCTCCAGTACTGGCGCCTTCCTCTTCACGGCGTTGGCGCAGGTCTGGAACACCCTCCCGTTCTCGGTGATCATCCTCCTGGCCGGTCTCTCGACCATCCCTTCGGAGCTGTACGACGCTGCCACCGTCGACCGCGCCGGCGCCTTCCGACGGTTCACCCAGGTGACCGTCCCGTGGCTCCTCCATCCGCTGCTCATCGTCCTGATCCTGGAAACGATGAACGCCTTCCGCGCCTTCGACACGATCTACGTCCTCACCGGTGGCGGTCCGGGCGATGCCACGACCACGATCGCCCTCCTCGACGTACAGACGGTGCTGACGTTCACCGATTTCGGCCTCGGCAGCGCCTACGCATGGGTCATCACCGCGATCACCCTGATCATCTCGGTCGGCTACATCGGCCTGCTGTACCGAAAGGGGAACTTCGAAGTATGAGCACTGTGGTGCAGGTTCCGTTGAGGTATCGCATTCCGTGGAAGAAGATCGCGCTGTATGTGCTGGCGATCGCGTTCGGGTTGTATCTGGTGTTGCCGTTCTACTGGATTGTGGCGATGAGCTTCATGCACGAGGCTGATGCGCTGTCGGTGCCACCGCACTGGGTGCCGGTGAATCCGACGTTGGAGAACTACCTCGGGTTCGTGAATCCGAACTCGGCCCAGGAACTCGTCGGTGGGCGCGCGGTGTCGGAGACGCCGTACTCGCTGCGGAACAGCCTCGTCGTGGCGTCAGCGACCGCCGTACTGAATCTGGTGCTGGCGACGTTTGCGGCGTACTCGTTCAGTCGGCTGAAGTTCAAGGGCAGTCAGGTGCTGCTGGTGCTGTATCTGCTGACGCGGATGGTGCCGGGGATCGCGATCATCATCCCGTTCTACCTGCTGATGCGGCAGTTCGGGCTGCTCGATACGTATCTGGCGCTGATCCTGTCGTACACGACGTTCGCGTTGCCGATCACGATCTGGATCCTCAAGGACTTCTTCCGGTCGGTACCGCGGGAGCTCGAGGAAGCGGCTCGGGTGGATCGGTGCGGCTGGTTCCGGACGATGTGGTCGGTGTTCCTGCCGGTCGCGGCGCCGGGGCTGGTGGCGGCGGCGGTGTTCGCGTTCATGACGGCGTGGAACGAGTTCATGTTCGCGCTGTTCCTGACCAGTACCAAGGCCGCGAAGACGATTCCGGTGGTGGCGGCGAACTTCGCCACCGACTTCAACACGCAGTTCACCGTGATGGCCGCAGCCGGAGTGCTCGCGGTCGTCCCACCACTCGTACTGGCGCTTCTCTTCCAGCGAAAGCTGGTTCAGGGAATGGCCGCCGGATCTGTGAAGGGCTGAGACGATGGCAGAGGTACGACTCGAAGGCATCACCAAGTCGTTCGGCAGCAAGCTGGTCGTCGACGATCTGAACCTGACGATCCGGGACCAGGAGTTCCTGACGCTGGTCGGTCCGTCGGGCTGTGGGAAGTCGACGACGCTGCGGATGATCTGTGGGCTGGAGCGCGCGAACAGCGGCAACGTCTACTTCGACGGGAAGCCGGTCAGCTGGTTGCCGGCGAACAAGCGCGATGTCGCGATGGTGTTCCAGAGCTATGCGCTCTATCCGCACAAGACGGTGCGGCAGAACATCGGGTTCGCGCTGAAGATGATGCGGGTGCCCAAGGCAACGATCGATGAGCAGGTGCTGCAGGCTGCGCGGACGCTCGATATCGAGGATCTGCTCGATCGGAAGCCGCGTGAGTTGTCCGGTGGGCAGCGGCAGCGGGTCGCACTCGGCCGGGCGATCGTGCGCGACGCGGGGGCCTATCTGCTGGATGAGCCGCTGTCGAACTTGGATGCGCAGCTCCGGGTACTGATGCGTGCGGAGATCAAGCGGCTGCATGTTGATGTGGCGCGGACGTTCATTTACGTGACGCACGATCAGGTCGAGGCGATGACAATGTCCGACCGGATCGCGGTGATGCGCGACGGCATCATCCAGCAGTGCGCGACACCGGAGGAGATCTACGAGCGGCCGGCGAACCGGTTCGTCGCGTCGTTCATGGGCTCACCGCCGATGAACTTCGTCAGCGGCCGGCTCGCCGATGTCGATGGCGTGCGGATGTTCCGCAGCGACGCACTCACGCAAGAGATCACCCTGTACGGCGACCAACCCGCCGACGCTGAGGTGGTGCTCGGGGTTCGCCCGGAGGACGTGTCGTTGTCGCCGACCCCGGTTGCCGGATACCGCCAGGGGCGAGTATTCGTCTCGGAGCCGCTCGGGCCCGACGTACTGGTCACGGTGCGGATCGAAGGGGAGCTGGTCAAGGCTCGGGTGCCGACGCCGTTCCGCCTTGGGCATGATGCGCCGGTGTACGTCGGGTTCAATCCGCAGCGGCTGCACTTGTTCGCGGCCTCCGACGGCGCTGCCCTGCAAGCGCCGCGACAGGAGGCGGTCGCGTGAGAGATCCGTCGACCGCGACGATCACCGTCGACCGGCCGGCCGACTTCGACGAGTTCTGGGCGGCGGGGTTGGCCGACTGCGCGTCGTACGGGCTGGATCCGGTGCTGACCGAGATGCCGACGTTGTCGACCTCGACGGTTGTTGTCTATGACGTTTCGTATGTGAGTTTCGGTGGGCTGCGGGTGGCCGGCTGGTACGCCGTTCCGCGGGATGGCACGGCGCCGTACCCGGGGCTGGTGACGATCCCGGGGTATATCTCGGAGCCGACGATTCCGAAGGAGTGGGCCGAGCTCGGGTATGCCGCGCTCGCGGTCGCGCCGCGCGGGAAGCTGCGGTCGAACGCGGTGTTCAACCCGGGGTATCCGGGGCTGCTGACGAACAACATCGTGGACCACCACACGTACGGGTATCGCGGGTTTTACCTCGATGTGGTGCGCGCAGTTGACCTACTGCTGGAACGCCCTGAGGTCGACGGTTCGCGGATTGGGCTGGCGGGGTCTAGCCAGGGCGGCGGGCTCGGGATCAGTACGGCGGCTTTGCGGCCGGACGTGATCAAGGCGGTCGCGTGTGGAGCGCCGTACCTGTGCGGGATCATGGATGCGCCGACCCTGACGCGGTCGTATCCGTATGAGGAGATCAACGAGTACCTGCGGCTGCATCCGAAGGATGTGGATCGGGTGCGGGAGACGGTTGCGTACTACGACGGGCTGAATTTCGCGCCTGCGGTGAAGGCGCCGACGTTCATCTATCTCGGGCTTGAGGATGATGTCTGTCCGCCGGAGACCGGGTTTGCGCTGCATCGGGTGCTGACGTGTCCGAAGACGCTGCGGACGTACGAGCACTGCGCGCATCATGCCGGGCTGCCTGGGGTGATGCGGGTCGTTGAGGCCTTCCTTGCAGAACATCTCAGCTTGGCTGACCATTTGAAGCCGGTGATCTGACGTGGACTTCGCTTCGTATTGGAATGCTGTTGATGACGAGCTGGCCGGTGTTGCGGCGCGGCCGGTGCTCGAACCGGTCCCGGCCCGCACGACCGCGGAAGCAACCAGCTTCACCGTCCGCCTCACCAGCGTCGGTCCACACCGGATCTTCGGCTCCCTCAGCATCCCGGCTGGGGAGGGCCCGTTCCCAGGGCTGCTGCAGGTGCCGCGCTATGGCAGCGTCAACAACATGGCGCACCTCAACGACCGTTCGCGGTACGTCGTTCTGACGTTGATGCACCGTGGCCAGCGGTTGTCGGATCAGTCCTTTCAGGCGGCGTATCCGGGGTTGCTGACATTGGGGATCGACGATCCGGCGACCTATGTCTACCGGGGAATCGTGGCGGACTGTTTACGGGCGGCCGAGTTCTTGTCGGGGTTGGCCCAGGTCGATCGGGTCGCTGCCGTGGGCAACGAGTTGGCGATCCTGACCGCGGCGCGGCGACCGTCGGTGAGCGCAGTGCGGGTGTCGGACATGGTGCTGTATCGGGCGATGGAGGCGCGGTTGAGATCCAGTCACTACCCACTCGAGGAACTCAACGACCATCTCCGCACCGGCTCCGCAGCCGAAGCTCTGGAACACACGCTTTCGTACTTCGACCCCATCCGGCATGCGCGATCCGTTGCGGCCCGGACACTGATCGGTGTCGAGGACGTCGATTGGTACGCGCCGCTGATGGAGGCGTTGCCGGCCGGCGAGTCCTACGAGGTGACTCATTTCGACGGGACGGACGCTGACTTCTACGACGCCTGGCTGGCCGGACAGCTCGGCGTACCGGCGATGTCGAAGTTCGTCCGATGAAGATCATCAACGCGAACGCGACGGTCACCGTGCTCGGCGGCTCGCTGATGCCGCCGCCGGTCATCGCGGCGATGGTCGAGGCGGCCGGTGGGTTTGTCGATCTGCCTTCACTCTACGAAGAGGTCGGTGAGCGGCTTGCCGTGCTCACTCGCAACGAAGCCGCCTGCGTGACTGCCGGCGCCGCGGCCGCCATCACGTTGGTCGTTGCGTCGTGTATTGGTGAGCCGGCGCAGTCGTTCCCGGTTGAGGCTGAGGTGGTCATGTTTGCCTCCCAGCGCAACGGCTACGACTACTCCGCCCGCCTCATCGGGGCCCGGGTGGTCGAGATCGGCCCTAGCGCGGACGAGTTGGAGGCCGCGCTGGTACGACGGCCTGCGTGCGTGCTCTGGTTTGCGGGCGCTCACTACGCGGCCGGCGCGTTGCCGATCGAGGACGTGGTTCAGATCGCGGGAGCGGCCGGCGTGCCGGTCATTGTGGATGCGGCTGCGCAGATTCCGCCGGTGTCGACGCTGTGGCATTTCACGGCTGAGGTTGGTGCGGATGCGGTGATCGTCAGCGGCGGCAAGGGGCTGCGCGGACCACAGACCACCGGGCTTGTGCTCGGCCGGCGGTGGTTGGTGGACCGTTGCCTCCAGCATGCATCGCCCAATCAGCAGATCGGTCGCGGGATGAAGGTGGGCAAGGAAGAACTCGCCGGCATCCTCGCTGCGGTCGAGTGGACGCTTGACCAGGACGAGGACGCCATCATCGCCGGCTACGAACGCTCGGTCGAACTTTGGGTCGACGGGCTCAAGGGTCTCCCCGGCGTCACGGCGTACCGGGGTTACCCAAGCGAGGCCGGCCAACCCCACGGCCGCTGCGTAGTCCGCGTGCCGGATCGCCAACGCGTGATTGACGCCCTCTGGAACGGCGCCCCCCGAATCGCCGTCGGCATCTACCGCGTCGGCGACGACGAGATCGCCCTCAACCCTCAAACCCTCCAACCAGGCGAGGACCAGATCGTCCTCGATGCCCTTCTCCAGCTCCTCACGTGACGCCAGGGCGTACACACCGACTGTTAGAGGTGCATGTTCAGGGGAAATACGAGCGGCCGCTGAGCGGCGGCTGTCCCGTGCTCGGCTACTACTAACAGTCCTTGTGTACACCTTCCGAGCCGGTGGCGGGGTTAGGGTCGGGGGATGGCGAGCAAGGTGGATGAGACGCGGGACGGCGTTGATCTGACCAACCTGGATCAGCCGTTGTTCGATGGGGCGGAGGCGACCAAGCGGGATCTGGTCGAGTACCTCGACGCTGTGCGGGAGTGGATGCTGCCGGGGTTGCGGGAGCGGCCGTTGTCGGTGGTTCGGATTCGGCCGGGGCAGCCGGCGTTCATGCAGAAGAATCTGCCGAAATACACGCCGGAATGGGTGCGGAGAACGCAGGTTTGGGCGGAGGCGTCCAAGCGGGAGATCTCGTATGCGTTGTGCGACGACCGGCGGACGTTGCTGTGGTTCGCGAATCAGCGGGCGGTCGAGTATCACCCGGCGTTGATGCTGGACCATCGGATGACGCACCTCGTGCTGGATCTCGATCCGCCGGAAGGCGATGACACGTTCGCCAAAGCGGTGCAGGGGGCGTTCCTGGTGCGGCAGGCGTTGGCTGACGCGGGGCTGAACGGGGCGGTCAAGACGAGCGGCGCCAAGGGTGTGCACGTCATCGTGCCGATCGACGCCACGGTGGCGGTCGACGATGCGGCCGCCGCGACGCGGGCGATCGCGGCGCGGGCTGAGCGGATCGACCCCGAGGTAGCGACGACGGCCTACATCAAGGAGGACCGGTACGGGAAGGTCTTCGTGGACTCGACGAGGGCGGGTGGAGCGACGCTGGTTGCCGCCTACAGTCCGCGGATCAGGCCCGGTACGCCGGTTTCGTTCCCGGTCGGGTGGGACGACCTCGACCGGGTGAGTCCGCGCGACTTCACCGTGAAGACCGCGGTCGAGCTGCTGAGCGGGGTCGATCGGTGGGCCAGCCAGCTGCCGGAACCGCAGTCGTTGCCGGAGGACCTGCTGGAGGAGGGCCGGGCGATCCCGATCGCGCGCGTCGTCGCCATGCACGAAGGTAAACGACGCAAGCGAGCCCAACGCGAGGCCGAGGGCAGCTGACTTCAGCTCTCGTTCGCGGTCACCGTTTCCAGCGCCGCCTGCCGCACGTCAGCCTGCGGGTGGTTGCGCAGGGCAACCAGCAGTTCCCGCCATCCCTGCGCCCACCCCGACCGCCGCCCGGCCTCCGCAATGATCGCCCAGGCCAGCAGCCCGGCCATCAACTCCGGCGATTGCGCCAGCGCACGAGCGGTCGACTCAAGTTGGTCCGGCGTCCATTGAACGTCGTACCGGTTGAGTCGGCTGCCGAGCCTGGTTGCTGTGTTGTAGGCAACGATCGGCCGCCCGGCGACCGCCTCGACCAAATCGGGGAGCTCGGTCGCGAGCTGGTCCCAGGCGATTCCCTGGACCAACAGATCGAGCCGGAGGTCGAGCAACTCTGGGCTGTCGAGCTCGGCCGCAATGACCTTGAGCGTCTGTCGAACCTCGACCGGCTTTCCGTGCAGGGCCCGGATCAGTCGCGCACCAAGCGCGGTCAGGCGCTGCCGCGCTGGATGATCGCGGTGCGGCAGCGCGTTCGGCAGGCCCGGGTCGTTCTCAGCCCGAACCAGCAGCCGGACGGCCGCCTGCAGTTCGTCGAGCCCGAGGCTCGGGTCGGCGGCGACGACTGCGATCAGTGAGGTGGTCGCCTCACTCCAGACCTTGGAGTTCAGGTCGGAGATGAAGCCGGCGCAGACGGGCGCCACCGAAGGACTCCACGGTGCCCACCGCGGCAGCGCGAGCAGGGCGCTGCGCACAGCCTCGGTCTCGGGCCGGTTGGTGACCGCCACCACCAGTTCGGCGTACCGCGCCCGGTACTTCGTGGCCAGCCCGTACGCCGGTCGATGCGTGAGTGCGATCGCGGTGGCCTCGCTGTCGTGGACCGCCTCCTGCAGCAACGCCCAGCTCGCGGGCTCGTGCAGCAGGTAGAGCGAGGCGGCGCTGGTGATCGCGGCTCGGACATCCCGATGTGCCTCAGCCCAAGCATCAGCCAGTACGGCGCTCGCCCCCGGCGCGCGGAGTGAGCCGAGCAGGCGCGCGGCCTCCTTGCGCGCGGTCACCTTCGCGCCGTCGCCGACGAGGATCGGATGCAGCAGCCCCGGCAAGATGCTCGGCCGGACGAACCGTGCCGCCCGGCTGGCGGCGTACAGAGCGACTCGGGCCCGATCGTCGTTGGCGTGCGAGAGCAGGGTCGGCAAGGCTTCTTGTGGGGAGTCGGTCCAGGCGAGCGCGCTCAGCGCGGCCTCTTGGAGCAAGACGTTGTCGTGCTGGAGGAACGGTTCGAGCGCGGCTCGGCCCGCTTCTGGAATGCAGCCGAGTGTGGCGACGGCGGCCGCGCGCGCCGACTCAGGCATGCGCTCGTCGCCGGCTGCCTCCGCCACCAGTTCGGCGTACCGGGCGTGCTGGCGGGGAAGCCAGGCACGGAAGGCTCGGTCGGGAACCTCCCAGTTCGGGTGGTCTCGGTCGAAGCGGTGGATGCGCTGCGGTTCGGCGAGGACGACGTCGAGGAGGTCGGTTCGCAGTTCGGTGACGGCACCCCAGACGTGCAGCCATTGGGCCATGCCGAGATCGCGGTTGATGATCTGTTCGACTCGTTCGGCGCGGGTGTCGCGTCGCCACAACCAGAGTTCGCAGGCCTCGCCGACGGTGTATTCCTGGTTGGACCAGACGCCCTTCTCCAGTGCGTCCTGCAGATGCTCGATCGTCCAGCCGCGGTCGTCGAAGGCACGGGCGACTGCGAACGGCAGCCGGAATTCATTGCGGGCTACGGCGTCGTCGATGTACTTGCGGAGTACGTCGTACACGGCCAGCTCTTGGCCGCGGGGCAGGCCGTCGATCACGCCGTAGAGCATGAACGTGCCTTGGTTCTCGGTGATGCGGGCGTGGGCCTGGAGACCCCATTCGAGCAGCGCGAGCTGGCTGCGTGCGGCCCCTTGTGTAATCGCGGTCAGCGCGATGTCGCCAAGCGCGTCGCGAGTGGACCAGCCGGTGTCGCGGGCTTCCAGAGCACTGGTCAGCAGGGTCTGAAGGGAGCCGGTCAACTGGTCGGTCAGCGTCGAAGGTGGCAGTTCGTTGATGGCCTGGACCACGCTCTGCCGAACGGAGTCGCGGTCGTTGCGGACGCGGGTCGACCACGCGAGCGCACTCTCGATCGCGGCCGCTTGACGCGATCTGCCCGCGGCGTAGATCACCGCGCGGTAGACGTCGGCGCGGTCGTTAGCATCTGGCCGGTTGATGTCGGGCTCGAGCAGGGCGAACGCCTCGTCGTATGGGAGGA
Source organism: Kribbella antibiotica (assembly GCF_004349055.1). Classification (GTDB taxonomy): domain Bacteria; phylum Actinomycetota; class Actinomycetes; order Propionibacteriales; family Kribbellaceae; genus Kribbella; species Kribbella antibiotica. The sequence continues at coordinate 10,596 of NZ_SMKX01000047.1, read as the reverse complement.
AGCCGGCCGTCTCCCGACGCTGGCTGTCGCTGTCGGCGACGGCGCGGAGGGTGAGCATGCGGCGTGCCTGCTCGAACCGCAGTTGTTGTGGGAGGACGTCGAGGAGCCAGACGGGGAGGACAACCTGACTCAGGTCGACGGACTTGGTGATGCCCGTGAAGATGGCTGCGCGGCGGCTTGGTGGCAGGTCTTCGAGCAGGTTGGTGGGGTCCGGCCACATCAGTTCGCCGAGGGCGATCAGGTCGTCGTCGGCGTACCGGTTGAGCCGGCGGCGGACGGCCGGAGTGAGGACTCGGTGGAGGATGGGCGCTCGCTCGGGCTCCAGGAGCAGCTCGACGAAGAGCGGATCGATGTCGATCAGCCGACCCAGGACACCAATGATTGCCGTTGGCAACTGATCGTCGGGAAGAGCGCGGATCAGAAGGTTCGTGGCTCGCTGCGGATCGTGGTCGAGCAGGCCGGTGATACCGAAGGCTGGGCCTTGCCACCACTCGTCCCGGTCCGGGCCGGTCGGAAGCGTGCGCAGCGCGTAGTCGTAGACCGGCTTTGGACGCTTCGCACCCAGCCGTCGCCATTCGCCGCTGCTGAGGCAGTAGGCGAGATCCGGGAGGAGACGTTCGACCGTCTCGTCGTCGGTGGCGATGAGGAGGGAAGCTGCGGCTTGGTCGCCCCAGCGTTCGCGGTGCTCGTCGATCAGGCGGGTGGCGAGCAGGGTACGGCCGGTCTTGCGGACCACCTGCAGGAGTTGACCGCGGAGAGTCGCGGGAGCGTCGTCGTACAGGATGCGGAGGTCGTCGTCGGAGACCGGGACGCCGTTGCCGACCGCGGCGAGAGCGCGGGACTGGACGGTCGGGATCGGGTCGTTGAGGAGGCGCGTCACGTACGCGACATCGCGGGTTGCTTCCGCGACGGTCAGGCCGAGGGTGCGTTCGAACGGCGTACCGGTCGCGAGTTCGCCGAGCAAGGACTGCAGGTCGGTCGCGCTCAAGGCGCGCGCGTCGGCGATGACGCGGCGCTGGCGTTCGCCGTACGGGAGGTTGTCGATGGCACGCAGCAGGTCCTTGGCACGCATAAGGCCATCCTGCCTAATGACGGAGCCAATGGGGGAGGGACGCGATCTCCACGCTGAAAACGGCCCTCAACTGACGTGCTCAAGCTCGGCGAACGCCGCAGCGAGCTTCGGCAAGGTGTAGTGCGCGTTGAGTCCACTCGGGTTCGGCAGGATCCAGACCCGAGTGGACCCGATCCGTCTCTCCTGAAGCCCCATCTGCGCGTGACGCTCGCCGAATGCATCCCGGTAGGCCGTCACCCCGACGACCGCCAGCCACTCGGGCTGGTGCTTGAGCACCCGCTCGACGAGCCGCTCACCGCCCGCTACCAACTCGGCCCGGCTCAGCTCTCCGGCCTTCGCCGACGGCCGCTCGACCACATTGGTGATCCCCAACCGCCAGCTCAGCAACTCGCTCTGCTCCGCAGGTTTCAGCTGCCGAGGCGTGAAGCCGCTCAAGTGCAGCGCCGGCCAGAACCTGTTGCCCGGCCGGGCAAAGTGATGCCCGGTCTCGGCGGACATCAACCCGGGATTGATCCCACAGAACAGAACCCTGAGTGCGGGGCCGATGATGTCAGGAAGCGGCTGCATGGGGAAACCGTAGCCAAGAACATGAGGTGGTCCGCCCGCGACCGACTCCCCACGCCGGGCATGGTGGGCCCGGGGCGATCGGAAGGGACTACCTCATGTCGTTGCCGACTGCTTCCCAAGGACAGGACGTATAGGTCTGATCCGGCCGCGGGGGCTCGGGGCGGTGGCTCCCGGTGGCGGGGTAGTAGACGTATACGTCCTGTCGTTCGGAGGGTCAGTCGTTGTCGTTGTTGAGGGTGGCGGGGAGTTGGGCGGCGATGCAGGAGCGGGCTACGAAGAGCCAGATGGTTTCGCCGAGGGCGTCGACGCGGATCATTGAGGCGCCGCGGTCGTTGGTGGAGTAGCGGTAGCCGCCGGTGGTGGGGAGGGCGAAGCCGACGGGGTCGTGGAGACGTCCGGAGGCGTAGTCGCTGTCGACGAAGTAGTTGTAGTAGCCGGTGCAGGCCGACGGGTTGATGCGGACGATGATCGCGCCGTTGCCGGTGTGCGGGGCGGCGTCGAAGTCGCGGCCGAACGAACGGCGGTGGGACAGACGGGCGCTGGTGTCGTCGCTGCAACTGGCGGCGACCGGGGTCGAGCTCGAGGTGTTGAGGGCGCCGGGGACGAGGAAGGCACAGAAATTCGAGCCGTCGCCCGCGCGCCAGCGGCCGAAGTGGAAGTTGTTCGGCGTGGTCGTGTGGACGTCGAAGCGGGTACCGGCGACCGCCGTCCCCATGACGTATCCGCACGACTTGTTGGCCAGCCAGCCACCGGCGGGCATGATCCCGAAGTTGTTGCAGGCGGCCGGCTTGGTGACATTCCCTTTGGTGACGTACTGGTTGACGGCATAGGCAGGCGAGGCCAGAACGCAGAGGCCGGCGACGACGAGGGCAGCAAGGAGACGCCTCATCAGCAGAACCAGCCGTCTTGGACCCAGCCGTCGTGGTTGATGTCGCCGTAGGCGAAGCCGAAGACCCACTCGCCGCTGATCTGCTTGACCAGGAACGTCTGCGGTTTGTGCAGGGTGCCCATCCGGGCGCCGAAGGGCTTCGTGCGCAACTCGAGGTCGGCGGCGCAGACGGTCTCGCGGACGCCGACACGGCCGTTGGCGGCATTTGCCGGTACGGCGGTCAGTCCGGCACCGGCGATCAGCAGGGCACCGGCCAGCGCGGTACCGCGGAACACCCGACGCGCGTTCACCAGGAACCCCATCCGCCGAGGCACTCATAGCGGACGAAGCCCCAGTCGTTCGGGCCGAAGTCCTGGATCGAGGCCCAGCCGTTGTAGACCGGGTGCTTGCCGCGGCTGTGGCCGACCTTGTTGCCCTGCTCGAGAACGCGCAGCTTGTTCACCGGGCCGGGGAGGGCGAAGTTGTAGTTCTCGTACATCGTCGCGTCCTGGCACGTGATCACCGCGTGCTCGGGGACCTCGACCGCCACCGCGGCCTGGGTGCCGGCAGCCAGTACGGCGCCGGTCACGGCCATTGCGGTGAGCAGGAAGGGGGCGGACTTCCTTGTCATCAGAACCTCCATGGAGTTGTCAGCTGAGATGACGGTAAAACGTGTCGCCCAAGATGGCAATGCCTGTCATCAGTGGATACAGTGAGCCGATGGGCGCTCGGGCGGAACGCAAGGCTTTCTACGGCATCGCCGAGATCGCGGACGCACTCGGCCTGAACCGGCAGCTCGTCACGGCCTGGCGCCGCCGCCGCAGTCACGGGATCCCCGAACCTGACGGTGAGTTGTCGTCCGGGCCGATCTGGCGGGGTACGACGATCGAGCCCTGGATCGCCGTGGTCCGGTCGCAGCGGGATTCGCCGGCGCAGCCGATCAGTCCCGAGTTGGCGTTGAAGGCTGGTCGGCGGATGCTCCGGGTGGCCGCGTTGCTGCTCGAGGAGCCGATCCGGCTGAAGCTGCTCAGCCAGTCGCTGGCCGAAGCGCGCGAGCTGCTGCCGATCGTCGAGGATGCGGCCGACGATCCGCTGGGGCGCGCCGTACGGCAACTGTTGTCGCCGTTGCGCGCGCCGGACCCCGGCAATTTGCACAGATTTCGGCGGAAAGTGCTTGCTGAGGTGGCACAACTCGAACCCCTCGTCGACCTGGCAGCAGAATCCCTTCCGGAAGCAGACAGTGCGGGTTAGTGTGCGTGCCGTGATCGTCGAAGTACCTGGCTACCGCCTGGCGGAGCCGCTGGGTGCGGGTGCGACAGGGGTGGTGTACGCGGGGGTCCGGCTGGCCGATGGGGGGTCTGTCGCGGTCAAAGTCGTGCATCCGGAGCTGGTCGACCCGCAGTACCGTGACCGGCTGCGCCGTGAGGCCCGGCTGGCCGAATCCGTTGTGCACCCGGGGGTTGTGCGCGTGCACGAGGTCGGCGGTGAACGCGACCAGGCCTGGCTGGTGATGGACCGGCTCAGCGGGCCGGATCTCCAGCAATTACTGGACTCTGAGGGTCCGTTAACTCCGGAGCGCGCTGTCGAGCTGCTGGCCGAGGTCGCCGACGCGGTGGATGCCGTTCACTGTGCTGGGGTGATCCATCGGGATCTCAAGCCGGCGAACATCATCCTGGATGACGGTCGTCCGATGGTCGCTGATTTCGGGGTCGCTCGGCAGTTGGCGAGTCTGGAGTCGACTACTGGGCTGGATCTGAGTGGCGATGCCTGGTTGCACAGCGGTACGCCGTCGGGTCCGTCGCTGGGGTCGATGGCAGGAACCGTTGCCTACATGGCGCCTGAGCAATGGCGCGGCGATCCCGTGGTGCCGGCCACCGATGTCTACGCACTTGGTGGAACGCTCTATGCCTTGCTGACCGGACGCCGTCCGTATGAACGGCGGACGCTGCCCGAACTCGCCTACGCAGTGGCCATGCTCCCGCCGCCGCTGAGTGGCAACGACCAGTACGACGAAGTCATCCGCCGAGCCATGGCGAAGGATCCGGCCGACCGCTACCCAACCGCCGCTGCCTTCGCTGCCGCCTTGCGTGGAGCTGAGGTGACAAAGGACGGGGTCGCCGCAATTCGCCGCCGGTCGTGGGGTCGGGGACGGCTTGTGGGGGTGGCGGCGGCTGGTGTTGCCGTGTTGGGGATTGGGATAGCCGCGGTGCTTATGCAAGAGCGGTCGGCGACTGAGGAGCTGACGGTTTGTGCTCAGGATGCGACGGTGCGGGATGCGCCGCGGAGCAAAGCCGTGGTGGCGACTGTCTATCGGGGGGATCGGTTGACGCCGATCAAGCAGCGGGACGGGGAGACCTGGGTGCATGTGCGGTTGCCCGACGGGCGGACCGGGTGGTCGCTGACGGAGTACGTGCGGCATAGCTGCTAATCGTCAACCCAGGGTTGACGCAACACGGGTCGTCAACCTAAGGTTGACGCATGACTCCTGGACCGGATTTGCAGCAACTCATCAACACCATCAAGGACGACGCCGGTAGCGACGACGAGCTCGTTCAGCTGGGCGAAGCGGCCTCGACCATCAGTGAACTGACCAGCACCGGTGATGCGGCGCTCGGGTTCTTCGTCGACCGGGCGCGCGGCGCGGGGAAGTCGTGGGTCGAGATCAGTGCAGTGCTCGGGGTGAGCAAGCAGGCCGCGCACAAGCGGTTCGCGGATGCCTTCGGCGCCAAGACTTTCGACCGCTTCACACCCCGTACGGCGAACGTCGTACGGGCCGCGGTCGATGTCGCGAACGGACGGAACCTGCACTTTGTCGGGGCCGAGGACATCCTGCTCGCGTTCTTCACGCAGCCCTCGGCGCTGGCGAGTCAGGTGCTGATCGGCCGCGGTCTCACCGAGCAGAAGCTGTACAAGGCGGTCGAGCTCGCCAGTCCGAGCGCGGGAAAGGCGCCGGCGAAACCGATCACTCCGGAAGACCCGGCGTACACGCGGAGTGCTACGCATGTCCTTCAAGGCGCGGTGGCGTCGGCGTTGACGCTCGGTCACAACTACGTCGGCACTGAGCACCTGCTGCTCGCGTTCTACCGCGACACCGGCGGCAAGGCCACGAAGATCCTGATCGAGCAGGGCCTCGACGAGGACACTGCGCTTCAGGACATCCGCACGTTGCTGGACCAGGTCGCGAAGTAGATTGGCGGCATGCCTGACTGGTCGATGCGGTTGAGTGAGTTGGCGGAAGCGGCCGCGGTGCCTGGCGCGGTGCTCGGGATCTGGGCCGACGGCGAGCTGACGATCACGCCGTACGGCGTCCTGAACGTCGCGACCGGTGTCGAGACGACCGCCGACTCGATCTTCCATCTCGGGTCGATCAGCAAGGCGTGGACCGCGACGATGATCGTCCAGCTCGCCGAGGAGAACCGTCTCGGCCTCGACGACCCCGTCGTGAAGTTGTTGCCGGAAGCACCGATCGACCAGCGGATCACCGTCCGGCACCTGCTCACCCACACCAGTGGCATCGACGGCGACGTCTTCACCGACACCGGCCGTGGCGACGACTGTGTCGAGCGGTACGTCGCCCTTCTCGCCGGCGTGGAACTCCTCTTCGAACCCGGTACGGCGTACTCGTACTGCAACGCCGGTTTCGTCCTGCTCGGCCGCCTCATCGAGGTGCTCGACGACCGCGGCTGGGACGAATCCCTTCGCGCCCGCCTAATCGACCCGCTCGGTCTGACCAAGACCGTGACACTGCCCGAAGAGGCGATCCTGCACCGGGCCGCCGTCGGTCACCGCGACATCGACGGCGTACCGGTGCATACCTGGCAGCTTCCGCGCAGCATCGGCCCGGCCGGCACAATCGCATCCACTGCCGCCGACCTGATCACCTTTGCTCGCGAGCACCTCGCCGCTCGCTACGTTGCCATGCGCGATCCGCAGGGCATCGACACCGGCGGCTCGGGTGGGTTCGACGTCGGCCTGACCTGGCGTTTGTACGACTGGGGCGGTCACAAGCTCTTCGGCCACGACGGCGCCACGATCTCGCAGCTCGCCTACCTCCGGGTCGATCCGGAAGCTGACGTCATCGTCTGCCTGCTCACCAACTCCGGCAACGGCAACGCGCTCTTCGAACCGCTCGCCACCGAGGTCTTCACCGAGCTCACCGGCGCTGCGCACCCGACCCCACCGCAACCGATCGACCAGCCCTCCGACGACCGCCACGTCGGCCGGTACGAACGCGCCTCAGTGCGACTTGACGTCGTACGGCGTGATGGTCGGCTCTGGGCGCAGTATCAGGCGACGGGGGACCGGCTCGCGTTTGCCGAGAATCCGGTCACCGAGTTCGAGCTGCATCTCACTGAACCTGCCGACGGCAACCACTTCGTCCTCCGTGACTCCCCGCGGCATCCGTGGGTGCCGATGACGTTCAAGGAGTCTCACGTTCTGACCTCGGGCCGAATTACGCCTCGACTTTTGGGGTGAGCGAGCTAACGTCGTGTCGTGACCAGTGCACCCGCTGAACTTCCTCGTACGGCTGGTGACCTTCGGGCCGCCGGCTATCTGCCTCGGTCAGTCAAGGCCGAGCTTCGTGACAACCTCCTCAAAGAACTCCGGGCCGGGCGCGATCCCTGGCCCGGCATCGTCGGATTCTCCCGGACGGTGATTCCGCAACTGGAGCGTGCTCTGATCGCGGGGCACGACGTCGTCCTGCTGGGTGAGCGCGGCCAGGGCAAGACCCGGCTGCTGCGCACCATGGTGGGGCTCCTCGACGAGTGGACCCCCGTGATCGAGGGCGCCGAGCTCCCCGAACATCCGCTTGAGCCGATCACCCCTGCCTCGATCCGCCGCGCGGCCGAGCTCGGTGACGAGCTGCCGGTCGCTTGGCTGCACCGCAGTCTCCGGTACGCCGAGAAGCTGGCGACCCCGGACACGTCTGTCGGGGACCTGATCGGCGATGTGGACCCGGTGAAGGTTGCCGAGGGCCGCAGTCTCGGCGACCCGGAGACCATTCACTTCGGGCTGGTTCCGCGGGCGCACCGCGGGATCGTGGCGATCAACGAACTGCCGGACCTTGCCGAGCGCATCCAGGTCGCGTTGCTGAATGTGATGGAAGAGCGCGACATCCAGGTCCGTGGGTACACGCTGCGGCTGCCGCTGGACGTGTTGCTGGTGGCAACGGCCAACCCGGAGGACTACACCAACCGCGGCCGGATCATCACGCCGCTCAAGGACCGGTTCGGCGCGGAGGTGCGGACGCACTACCCGCTCGACATTGAGTCCGAGATCGACGTGATCCGGCAGGAGGCCGACCTCACGGCCGAGGTCGGGGAGCCGCTGCTGGAGGTGCTGGCGCGGTTCGTCCGGCATCTGCGGGAGTCGCCCGCGATTGACCAGCGCTCGGGTGTTTCTGCCAGGTTCGCGGTGGCGGCGGCGGAGACGATTGCGGCGGCTGCGTTGCGGCGGAGTGCGATCACCGGCGAGGAGCCGGCGGTTGCTCGGCCGGTCGACCTCGACGCGGTGCCCGCCGTACTGCGGGGCAAGCTGGAGTTCGAGCCGGGGGAGGAGGGGCGCGAGGTCGAGCTGCTCGAGTACCTGCTGCGTCGCTCGGTCGCCGACACGGCGCGGGAGCGGTTTGCCGGTCTCGACCTGACGCCGCTCGCCAATGCTGTTGCTGAGGGCAACCTTGTCGTCACCGGTGAGCGAGTGCCGGGCAAGGACGTGCTCGCTGCGTTGCCAGAGCTTCCGGTACTGCACGATGTCGCGGCCCGGGCCGGGGTACACGCCGACGAGTCGCCGGGCCGGATTGCGGCGGCGGTCGAGCTCGCGTTGGAGGCTCTCTATTTGTCCAAGCGAGTGGCCAAGGACGCCGACGACGACAACACGGTGTACGGCGTCTGATGACCATCCCGGAAGGCTGGTCCTACGGGCCCTGGCACGACGGGCCGGATCCACTGGCGCCGCCGGTGGATCTTCGGGACGCGCTCGACGAGATCGGGCGCGATGTGATGAACGGGTCCTCGCCGCGGTCCGCGCTGGAGGAATTGCTCCGGCGCGGTACCGAGCGGACGCAGGGCCTCGATGATCTGACCCGGCGGTTGTGGGAGCGCCGCCGGGAGATTCAGCGGCGGCACAACCTGGATGGGACTCTGCGCGATGTCCAGCGGTTGCTGGATGAAGCGTTGGAGGCGGAACGCCGCGAGCTGTTCCCGAACCCTTCTGACGATGCGCGGTTCCGCGAGGTGCAGTTGGACGCACTGCCTTCCGGTACGGCGGCCGCCGTACGGGAGCTGGCGTCGTACGACTGGCAGTCCGCGGAGGGCCGGCAGAAGTTCGAGGAGATTCGCGAACTGCTCGGGCGGGAGTTGCTCGGTTCGCGGTTCGAGGGTCTGAAGGATGCGTTGCAGCAGACGACGCCGGAGGACGTTGAGCGGATCAACGAGATGCTCGGGGATCTGAACGGGTTGCTGGCTGCGCATGCGCAGGGGCGGCCTGATGTGCCTTCGTTGTTCTCAGAGTTCATGGCCAAGCACGGGGAGTTCTTTCCGGAGAATCCCCGGACGGTCGAGGAGCTGATCGACGTACTGGCTGCTCGGGCGGCTGCGGCGCAACGGATGATGAATTCGATGACGCCGGAGCAGCGGGCAGAGCTTGCTGAGCTGTCGCAACAGGCGTTCGGGAATCCGCAGTTGGCGCAGCAGCTTGCGCAGTTGGATTCGCAGCTGCAGTCGTTGCGGCCGGGTGAGGACTGGTCTGGGTCGGCGCGGATGAGCGGTGATGATCCGCTCGGTCTGGCCGAGGGTGCTCGGGCGATGTCGGATCTGGCTGAGCTGGATGCGTTGGCTGAGCAGTTGGCGCAGTCGTATCCGGGGGCACGGTTGGAGGACATCGACCTGGAGGCGCTGACTCGGCAACTCGGTGATGAGGCGACGGTTGATGCTCGGCGGTTGAGCGAGCTTGAGCGGCAGTTGCGCGACCAGGGGCTGCTGGAGCGGGCGCCGGATGGCTCACTGCAGTTGTCGCCGAAGGCGTTGCGACAGTTGGGTCAGACGGCCTTGGCCGACGTACTGCGATCTTCGCGGGGGTCGGGTGAGCGGGACGCGGCTAATGCTGGTGCTGCTGGTGAGCTGAGTGGGTCGACGCGGCCTTGGCAGTTCGGCGATACGCAGTCGTGGGATGTGTCGCGGACCGTGCGGAACGCCGTACTGCGGACTGCTGGAATCGGCCGTGGTTCCGTGCGGCTGGATGTCGCGGATGTGGAGATCGCCGAGACCGAGCACCGGGCGCGGGCCGCGGTGGCGCTGTTGGTCGACACGTCGTGGTCGATGGTGCAGGAGAACCGCTGGCTGCCGATGAAGCGGACGGCGCTCGCGTTGCACCAGCTGATCTCAACGCGTTATCGGAACGACGCGCTGCAGCTGATCACCTTCGGGCGGTACGCCGGAGTCGTCGAATTGCCGCAGCTGATCGGTCTCGAAGGTACGTGGGAGCAAGGCACGAACGCGCATCATGCGTTGCTACTCGCCGGGCGTCACCTCCGTCGTCATCCCGACGCCCAACCGGTCGTCCTGATGGTCACCGACGGCGAGCCGACCGCGCACTTGGAGCCGGACGGTACGGCGGAGTTCTCGTACCCGCCGGAGCCGGCCACGCTCCGCAAGACCATCTTCGAGGTCGACCGCCTAGCCAAGCTAGGCGCGACGCTGACGGTATTCCGCCTGGGCGACGACCCCCGGCTGAACGCCTTCGTCGATCTGCTTGCTCGCCGAAGCGGTGGTCGAGTGCTCGCGCCAGACGTGGACGGCCTGGGCGCCGCAGTAGTCGGCGACTACCTCCGAACCCGCCGCAAGCTCTAACCGCACCATCCGTCTCGGGCCGCGCTCGCCACCTCTGGCGGGCGCGACCCTTCGGCGTATGCCCGGACGCCCAGCCCATCACAATTGCCGCCCCAGCCAGCGGCCCCGCCTGCGCCGACCGGCGATCCTCATTTGTGATGGCCTGGCGATCCGTACCCCGGCCACTGACCAACCCCGGCATGCCGCACCCGGACCCCCGTGCCAAGCCTGCGAGCATCGCGTCCCCCAAGGTTGATCAGTGC
>NZ_SMKX01000046.1 GCF_004349055.1 Kribbella antibiotica | reverse complement strand
GCCTCGGCCGGTTCACCGCTCGCCGCCCGGCACTCGTGGCAGTCGCCTCCGGCGCCGTGATGGTCGCGCTGGCCCTTGGCACACTGGGGATGAAGGTCGACTACGACGCCTTCAGCCAACTCCCGAAAGGCACCGAGTCCGCCCGCGCCGTCAAGGACCTGCAGGCCGGCTTCCCAGCCGGCGCACTCAACCCGACCACGGTCTTCGTGCGGAGCACCGACGGTACGCCGCTGGATCCGGCCGAGCTCACCCAGTACGCCGGGAAACTCGCGAAGGTCGACGGAGTCGGCGCCGTACTCCCGGCCGACGCGAAGGGCGGGCTGGCACTCCTCAACCCCGACAAGACGGTTGCCCAGATCAACGTCGTACTGAATGGGGCGCCATACGCGACGGCTTCACTGGATCTGGTCGACGGGAAGCTCAAGGACGTCGCGCATGCAGATGCGCCGGCTGGGACGACCGCGCTGGTTGGCGGCGTCACATCGAGCTACACCGACATCCGGGCCGCGAACACGCGCGATCTCTCGGTGATCTTCCCGGTCGCCGGCGGCCTGATCGCGATCATCCTCGCCCTGCTGCTGCGATCGCTGATCGCGCCGCTGGTGCTGATGCTCGCGGTGGTGCTGAGCTTCTTCAGCTCGATCGGGGCGACGGTCTTCGTCTTCCAGGGCATGGCGGGGCATGCCGGTGTGACATTCTCGCTGCCAATCATGCTCTACCTCTTTGTTGTTGCCATCGGCACCGACTACAACATCCTGATGATCGCGCGGCTCCGCGAAGAGGCTGAACGTGGCACCGATCCACGCGAGGCCGCCGACCTCGCGATCGAGCACGGCGGGCCTTCGGTCGCGTCCGCCGGACTCATCCTGGCCGGTACGTTCTCGTCGCTGATGCTCGCCGGGATGGCGTTGCTGACCGAGATGGGCTTCTCGGTCGCGGCCGGGATCGTCGTCTCGGCGTTCGTGATGTCGATCTTCCTGGTGCCGAGTGTGACCGCACTGCTCGGGAAGTGGGCTTGGTGGCCCCGCAAGATCAAGGTCCGTCAACCTGCCGCCGAGGACCGCGAACTCGAGTCCGTCGGCTCTTGAAGCAAGGGGATCCCCGGGCCCCCTGGTCCGGGGATCCCCTTGCCGTCTAGGGGGTCTTGAGGCGGACCGTGAACCAGGGCAGGAAGATCTGCAGCAGCGGCCCGACCGAGAGCGCATAGAGGACGGTGCCCAAGCCCACCACACCGCCGAGCAGGAACCCGATCGCGACCACGGTGACCTCGATCGCCGTACGGATCACGCGGACGCTCAGTCCGGTACGGCGGACCAGGCCCGTCATCAGGCCGTCGCGCGGGCCGGGGCCGAGCTGAGCGCCGATGTAGAGAGCGCCGGCGAGCGCATTGATGACCACTCCGGAGACCACGAAGACGATCCGGAGCCACAGGGCGCCCGGCTGGTCGACCACCGCCAGCGTGAAATTGGCGGCGATCCCGATCACGATCGCGTTGCTCACGGTGCCGAGCCCCGGCCACTGCCGCAGCGGGATCCAGGCCAGCAGGACCACGAAGCTGGTGATGATCGCGATCGTCCCGAAATTCAGCGGCACGTGCCTGGCGACGCCGGTGTGCAGCACGTCCCACGGGCCTGGCCCGAGGTGACTCTGGACCATCAGCGCCATCGAGGCGCCGTACAGGACGAGACCGACGTACAACTGGACGAGGCGGCGCGGCAGGTGGCCTGCTTTGAGCTGCTGAAGGGGGTTGATCGCGGCAAGCTGACGGGGAGGGGCTGCGGAAGTGGCGGTCACCTGCCCAGTTTGCGGGCCAACTGGCCTGGTGATCGATAGCCAATTGCGCAATAGTGGACTGCATGATCGGTCAACAGCTTCCCGCCAGCACCCTCGATGGCCTGCTCGGCAACTGGTCCACGGACGCCGGACCGGCGTACCGGGTGCTTGCCGACCGGCTCCGCCTGCTGATCGCGGACGGGCGCATCATGCCCGGCGCGCGGCTGCCGAGTGAGCGCGAGCTGACCGACGCTCTTGGAGTCAGCCGTACGACGGTGGCATCGGCGTACCGGGAGTTGCGGGACCGCGGCTACCTGGTGAGCCGGCGCGGGTCCGGGAGCGTGACCGCGCTGCCGTCGAAGGTCGGTCCGGAGCTCGGGCGGCACCATGCGCCAGGGATCGACACGGAGGGGTTGTACGACTTCACCTGCGCGGCGCCGGCCGCCGTACCGGGGATCAGTACGGCGGTCGCCGCGGCCTCGACGCAGTTGCCGGTGCACCTCGCGACGCCGGGGTATCACCCACAAGGGTTGCCGGAGCTGCGGGCGGAGGTTGCTGCCATGTACGACGATCGCGGGCTGCCGACGTCGCCGGATCAGATCATCATCACCGCGGGAGCATTGGCGGCGACCTCGATCGCGATCCGGGCGTTCACGCAGATCGGCGACCGGGTGCTGACCGAGAGCCCGACGCACCCGAACTCGGTGGATGCGATCCGGCGCAGCGGTTGCCGCGTTGTGGCCGCACCGATGAGTCCGGGCGGCTGGGACCTTCCGTTGCTGGAAGCAACCATTCGGCAGACGGCGCCGCGGGCGGCCTGGATGGTGGTCGACTTCCAGAATCCAACCGGTTGGTTAATGCCGGCGGCCGAGCGGCAGCAACTGGCGACCGCATTCGCGCGCAGCCGGACGACGGCGATCATCGACGAGACACTGGGCGAGCTCTGGCTCGACGGGCAGGAGATGCCGCCGCCGTTCGCCGCCTACCACCCGGAGGGCGTGATCACGGTCGGGTCGGTCAGCAAGTCGTACTGGGGTGGGCTGCGGATCGGCTGGATGCGGGTTCCGTCGTCGCTGGTCGCCCGGGTGCTGGATGCGCGGGCGTCGCTCGACCTGGGCGCTCCGGTGCTCGACCAGCTCGTGGTCGCGGAGCTGCTGCGCGACCGGGCCACCCTGCTGCCAGAGCGCCGGGCGGACCTGGCCAGGCGACGTGACGCGCTGGCTGCGGCGGTGTCATCAGAGCTGCCCGACTGGCGGTTTGAGCTCCCCGGTGGCGGGCTGTCGCTGTGGTGCGAGCTCCCTGAGCCCGTGGGCTCCAGTCTGGTCGGGGTGGCGCAGCGGAACGGCGTACTGGTCGTGGCCGGTTCACGCTTCTCCCCGGACGGTGGGCTCGAGTCGTTCATCCGGCTCCCCTACACGCTGGAGCCCGATGCACTCCGCGACGGCGTCCGGCAGCTGGCCGCGTCGTACCGGTCCCTCACCGGCACCCAGAGCAACCCAGGCTTCACCCCAGCGATGATCGCGTGACGTCATCGTCCCGTAAGGGGTGCGGGGAAGGTTCGCCTCAGTGGTCGTGTTGAGAGACTATGAGAGTCAACTGCGAGAGGCGTGAGAATGTCGTTCTTCAAGCGGAACACAGCCCTGGTCGAGCCGGAGCGTGCACTGCCCGGCCGCCCCACCGCCGGCTACAGCGTGCCGGCCGAGAACATCGTGCTGCACACACCGCAGACCGATCCTGCCCCTGAGGGGTTCGAGGAGGTCTGGTTCGGGACCGGCTGCTTCTGGGGCACCGAGGAGATCTTCTGGCAGCTCCCCGGCGTCTACACCACCGCAGTCGGGTATGCGGGCGGCTACTCCCCCAACCCGACGTACGAAGAGGTCTGCACCGGCGGCACGGGCCACACCGAGGCCGTCCGCATCGTCTACGACCCCACCAAGACCACCTTCACCGACCTGCTGAAGGTCTTCTGGGAGACCCACGACCCGACGCAGGGCATGCGCCAGGGCAACGACCTGGGCTCCCAGTACCGCTCCGCCATCTACTACACGACGGACGCCCAGCGCGCCGAGGCCGAACGCACCCGCGACCTCTACGCCCCCGTCATCAAGCCCCTCGGCTACGGCGACATCACCACCGAGATCGCCCCGCTGGGCACGCACTACTACGCCGAGGCGTACCACCAGCAGTACCTGCACAAGAACCCGAACGGCTACCGCTGCCACAGCAACACCGGAGCGCCGTTCCCCAGCTAGTCCTCCGGGCATCCGCCCGTCGCGCTACTTGCGACGGGCGAGGTGCACGTGCACCTGCGCGTCGAGCTCCACGCTTTCGGGCAGTACTTCGAGGGTCCGGCGGAAGACCTCGTCCCGGTCTGTCGGCGCGAGCATCACGTACGCCGACACCGTCGAGAGGTGGCCGACGTACTCCTCGGCGCTGATCGTCAGCCGCCGTTCGATGATCGTCTGCCGGACATCGGTGAACCACTCGGACTGCAGAAGCTCCGTCCCAGGCCACTGCATCGGCTGATCCGCAGGCGTCCCGTCGGGCGAAGGCACCCCGTCCTCCTCCAGGTACGGCGCCCGCGCCGCCCGCGCGATTTCCCTGAGCTCCGGGTCCGCCAACCCGACGGGTATCCCGAACGAGGCGAACACCCCGCCCGGCCGGACGAGCGCCGCCATCCGCTCCCAGCGCCCTTCCGGCTTGGTCCAATGCAGCGCAGCAGCCGAATACACCAGCTCGTACGACGTATCCAGCGGCAGGTCCTCGAACGCGGCCAGCGCAGTCGTCACATTCGCCGGCACGTGCTTCCGCATCTCCGCAAGCATGTCCGCATCCGGCTCCGTCGCCGTCACCGCAATCCCAGCCCCCGCGAACAGCCGCGTCGCCTTGCCAGTCCCAGCGCCAAACTCAAGCGCAGTCCGAATCGGCGTACCGGCGTACTCCGTCACAACGTCGACAAGCTCCGCCGAATACCCAGGCCGGAACCGTTCGTACGTCTCCGCCACCGACCCAAAACTCAACGCCCGCTCAACCATGCAAGCATCCTGGCAGCTCCCCCGACCCCACCGCCTGCCATTTTCCCTGCTCGAATCAGCCGCGATCCGGAAGCTGGGGAGTGTTACCAGTCGTTTCGGGTTCGTAGCGCTCCCCGGCACCAAGACGCCAGCCACCCTTGAGCACCCCTCAGTCGACTTCCGGCCCGATCCGTGACTGAACCGTGCTCAAGGAGGCTTGTCGCGGAGTCCGCGCGGAGACCGGCTGGCCGAACTTGGGGTGCACCAGCCGGTGCGCGATTGACTCGTCAGGTGCGAACGACCGACTGCGGGAAATCGAAGGCGTTGGCTGGGTCGTAGGACTGCACGGTGGACTTGAGACGCGCGCGGTTGCTGCCCCAGAACGCCGTACCCCAGTTGGTTTGTTCGGGGTGGATGTAGTTCACGTAGGAGCCGGATCCCGCCACCGGCGTGAGAGCGTTCTGTACGGCGGTGACGCCGGAACCGTTGCTGGCGTTCCAGGTGTAGATCTGGACGGAGGCAACGGCGGAGCGGTGCGGGTAGGCGGTGTCGGTCGCGCTGAGCGCCTTCACCTTGCCGCCGACACCGTCGAACAGAAGGACCATGTCGCGTTGGTTGCGCATGATGTCGACGACCTGGTCGGCCTTCGACTTGCTGAGGGTGGTGGCGAGCACGCGCGAACCGGCGCGGAAGGTCTCGCGCGTGATGGTGCCACCGGGCTCGGTATCGAGGTAGCAGGCCTGAATGGCCTTGTCGGCGCAGCCCGCGAAGTGCTGCATGGTGTTGAGGTAGGTGCTCTTTGTGGTCGTGCGCTTGCTCGGCGACGAGCCGACCGCGGAGACCAGCGTGTTGAGGTGCTTGTCGAGATCGCTGCTCGAGCCGGTCCACACGCCGGTGATCTCGTTACTGGGCGACGATCCGGCGCCGACGGACAATGTCGTCGTGAGACCGTCCGGCGCGTTGGACTGCCAGGAAGTCCACGAGGACAGGACACTCGCGGTCTTGCTCGCCGAGAACGCGAGCTCGAACCTGATCGGGCTGGGCGCCGGCGCGGTGCTGAACACGAACTCCGTGACGATCCCGGCGTGACCACCGCCGCCACCACGCAGCGCCCAGAACAGGTCGGCGTCCCGGTTCGCATCAACAGTGTGTACGGCGCCGTCCGCCGTCACGATCGTCGCGGACTTGAGCAGGTCACAGGTCAGACCGAAGGCCCGCGTCAGTACGCCGACGCCGCCGCCGAGCGTCAGTCCGGCGATCCCGACCGTCGAACACGTGCCACCCGGCAAAGCCCGGTTACTCGCGGCCAAACCGGCGTACACGTCGATCAGTTTGGCGCCCGCACCGATCGCCACGGTGTTGTCGGAGCGCACGTTGACATGTTTGAGCGCGGCGACATCGACCACCACACCCTGATCGGGCGTCGAGTAACCGGCATAGCTATGCCCACCCGACCGCGCCGCGAACGGCACCCCACGACCGGCCGCCTTCTGAATGCACGCAATAACATCAGCCTGGTTGGCCACCTGCGCGATCGCCGCCGGCTGCCGCGCCGGCAACGCGAGATTCCAGGTGCGCGCAGCCTCGGCGTACCCAGAGTCCCCAGGCCGCAGCAGCCTTCCACTCATTGCAGCCTTCAGGCCTGCGTAGTCGATGTCCGCGGCGGCAGCAAGCGCACTCCGAGTACCGACCGCAGCCGCTCCTGCAGCGGCCGCACCAAGCGCAAGAAACCGACGTCTA
The DNA here is from genome assembly GCF_004349055.1 of Kribbella antibiotica. GTDB lineage: Bacteria > Actinomycetota > Actinomycetes > Propionibacteriales > Kribbellaceae > Kribbella > Kribbella antibiotica. Next base: position 46,427 of record NZ_SMKX01000046.1, on the reverse strand, counting down.
CTGAATCCGGATCGGGTATTCACGGAATCCTCCGAAAGCTGAGTCGCGCTCCTCGGGGCGGAGTGCGCGGCGAATCCCTGGAGGCTACTGGCAGCCCTCACCCCAACGCGAGCAGTGACCACACGCCCGCGGCAAGCGCTTACCCGAGCGGCCTCAAGAATCTCCGCGCCCTCCTGCGGAATCCCCACCCATTCCATTCGCCGCAAATGAGAGCGGGCTCACACCGCACAGGCCTGCAACAGTTCCAGGTGTACCGATCAACGGGTAGTGGTCGGCGCGACCGCAGCAACCCAGGCGCACCGACCCGCCGAAAGGCCGTTCGGCAGGCACCACTACCCGTTCATCGGTACGGCGTCTGTGGCAGCATGCGCCGAATGGGTCTCTACATGCGTGCGGTCATCACCAGTTGGCCCGAGCACGAGTTCGCCGCCCTCGGCACATTCATCGGCGAGCAGGACGAAGGGTTCGTGGTGAGCGGGCTCGATTGGCCCGACTTCGAGATCCACGATGCGCGCGGAAACGCCGTATTGGTTGCTGATCTGACGCTCGGCGACGACGTCCGCGAGGAGCTTGCCGAAGAGCTGGAGGCCCTCGAGGACCTCGCGGGATCACCCGCCGCACGCCAAAAGGTCGAGTCGCACCTCGCAACCGCAACGGCCGTGGTCGGCATGCAGATCCTGATGTCGCGCTACGACGACTCCGTGGCCGCCGCCAACCAGCTCATCACCTTCCTCGAACGAACTCCCGGCGTACTGACCCAGGTAGACACCGTCGGCTGGTACGACGGCGACGACCTCATCCTCCAGGAACCCGAGTGACTACTCCGCCGGTCCTGGTTGAACTGAAGGAGTTCAATGAGCCGCCGAATGCATTTGCGCGGTGGATCTAGCTGGGAATCCCTGCTGGCAGGTGGCTCTCGTCGTTGAACATCAGGAGAGCTGCAGGGCGGTTGGGGGTGTAGCGGATCACGGTGAGGCCGCAGTTCGAGTGGTTGAGGGTTAGCCAGCGCCAGGGTGGGGCGTCGAGGGCGTCGCGGACGAGCCAGGCGATGAGGAAATTGTGGGTGATCAGGAGCTCGTGATTGCTGGTTGACGGACCGGTGAAACGGGCCACGGCCCGCTCAGCAATATGAGGGCCTTGGGCAAGTTCTTCAGGCGTTGCCTGGTGGAGGAAGTCGAGGTAGTAGTCGGCGGAGTCCGTGGGCAGCTCGTTCCGCAGCGGGACGTACGGGATGTGATCGCCGGCTTCTTCGGAGGCCTGCAAGGGTGCCTGGTGGTTGAGTAAGCGCGCGGTTTGGACGGCTCGTGGGAGCGGGCTGTGGTGGATCGTGGTGAACGGGATCTCCTTCAGGCGTTGGCCTAGGCGGGCCGCCTGATCGCGGCCGCGGTCGGTGAGCCCGGATTCGTCGGGGAGCGCCTCGGCATGCCTGGCGAGATAGAGATCGGTCATGGCGGTACGACGCGGGCTGCCAGGAAGTTGTTCGGGGCACCGTGATTGAATTCCGCGGGTCCGGGGGGGACAGCGAGAGAAGTGAGGAGCTCTTAGTGAGCAAGCTTGTACGTGCAGTTCTCGGCATCCCGGCAGCGGTAGTGCTGATCGCCGTCGGAACCACGGCCGTGGCAAACGCGACCGCCGGCACGCCGAGTGGAGCACCGCCGTCGGGCCTCGGGGTCACGTGTGTCTCGACGGCCGGGGCGAAGGCGTGCTTCGGTGACGCTGCCGACAAGGTGTGGGTGAAGGACACGAAGGCGAACGGCGAGTCCGCCGCCGGCACGATCTACAACACCGACTCGAAGTCGGACTGGTACCGCGAGTGCTTCAACACCCGCGGGGAAGCTGGCGGCTGGGTGGTGTGCGACTTCGACGTCCCCGAGAACCGCGAGGGACTTCTGTGGGCCGTCAACAAGCCCTTCGTCGGCAACGAAACCAGCACCAAGATCTGGACCACCCTCATCTGAGATCCCGGCCGTACGACGCCACCCCCGCTGTCCTCAAATAGCGGGGGTGACGTCGTTGCGCGCTCAGCCCATGGACTTCTGACCGTCGATGGCTTCGCGGATGATGTCGGCGTGGCCGGCGTGCTGGGCGGTCTCCGCGGTGATGTGCAGGAACACCCGCCGTACGGACCAGAAGACGCCCGGGGGCTGCCAGGGAGCGGAAGGAAGCTCGTACGACGCGTTGAGGTCGAGGGTGCGGACCAGGTCGTCCGTGGTCGCCGCTACCTTCTCGTACGCCGCCAGTACGTCGGCCAGCGTCTCGCCGTCGAGCAGCCGGAAGTTGTCGGTCCACTCGGCGATCACCTCGGGCGTGAATTCCTTCGAGGTGTCTTTGCCTTGGGCGAAGTCCTGCCAGTTCTTCTCGACCGCGGTCACGTGCTTGATCAGCCCGCCGACAGTCAGTTCGCTGATCGTGCTCCGGGTACTCGCCTGCTCGTCGGTCAGCCCTTGCGCGGTGTGCCGCAGGAAGTACCGGTGCTTGCCCAGGAAGTCGAGGATGTCGTCCCGCTCGTTCGTCGTCATGCTCCGACTCTAAAAGAAGTAGCGGCCAGTTGGTGTCCGCTATTCCAACGAAAACCAGAAGACTTCCCCGCCGCCCGAACCTAGTCTGCCGCCATGGAGATCCGCCCGCTGCAGCCCGAAGATCCGCCGGTGATCGCCGCCGCCTTCAAGGAGCTGGGCTGGCCCAAACCGGTCGAGCAGTACGAGCGCTACCTGGCCGAGCAGACTGAAGGCACCCGCGACATCCTCGTCGCCTGGGTCGACGGCGCGTACGCCGGCTACGTCACGGTCCGCTGGGAGTCGCCGTACGAGCCGTTCAATGGCATCCCCGAGATCCAGGACTTCAACGTCCTCCCGAAACTCCGCCGCCGCGGCATCGGCACCGCCCTCATGGACGCCGCCGAATCTCTCGTCGCCACCCGCTCCGACATCGTCGGCATCGGCGTCGGCCTCTACTCCGACTACGGCAACGCCCAACGCATGTACGTCCGCCGCGGCTACCTCCCCGACGGCCGAGGCCTCATCTACGACGGCCGCCAGGTCCCGCCCATGGAAACCGTCCGCAACGACGACTCCCTCACCCTCATGTTCACCAAACCCCTGAAGCGGACGTAGAACGTCCGGAACGCGGTTTAGCGTGGGTCTATGGCTGAGGACTTGGTGGATCAGGACTTCCGCGGCGGTTTGGTGCGGGAGGTCAACTTCCGGGATGCGCGGTTCGAGCGGGTCGGTTTCCGTGGGGCGACGATGCGCGGGGTGGAGTTCAACGACGCGCAGATCGATGGGGATGTCGAGGGGCTGGTGATCAACGGCGTCGAGGTGTGGCCGTTGATCGAGGCGGAGCTGGACCGGCGGGATCCGGAGCGGGTGAAGATGCGGCCCAAGGATGCTGACGGAGTCCGTACGGCGTGGGACGTCGTCGAGCGGTTGTGGGCGGGGACGGTCGAGCGGGCGCGTCAGTTGCCCGAGGAGAAGTTGCACGTGCGAGTGGACGGCGAGTGGTCGTTCATTCAGACCCTCCGGCATCTCGTGTATGCGACCGAGGTGTGGATCTACCGCGTGGTCCAGGGCGAGCCCGAGCCGTGGCACGCGTTGAGCCTTCCGTACGACGGCGCAAAGCCGCATCCACGGCTGCCCTGGGATCTCGACGTACAGCCGAGTCTTGACGAGGTGCTCGCGATAAGGCACGACCGGATGACCCGAGTACGCCAGTACGTCGACCAGCTGACCGATGCCGAGTTCAACTCACAAACCACCCCGGTCGAGGGCCCGAGTTGGCCGCCGGCGGATGCGTACGACGTCAAGATGTGCCTGGAGATCCTCCTCAACGAGGAATGGCAGCACCGCCTGTACGCCGAGCGTGACCTACAACTGCTTTAGCCGCTGCTGAATCGCGGCGGCGCAGCGGGTGTCATGGTCGCCCGTGCACAGCATCGCCGCCGGATCAGCGAGCACCAACTGCCGAGTCACCTCAAGAATGGCGGCGATCGGTATCCGGCGCGCACGGCAGTCGCCGATCATCACCTCAGTAGTTGCCGGACGCAACAATGGCTCCAGAAGATCGAAATGCTGACTCGAGCCCGAGATGTTCGGGAGCTCCGCCCACGACCCCTCACCGATCTTCGCGTACCGGTAGAACAGCGACCGCCCGAGGTGCTGCTCAGCCACGTGAATCGTCGTATTCGACGTGTGCCCGACCCCCAGCAGCAACACATCACCCCCAAGCGCCTCAATCGGCCCGAGAGGCCAGTCGAGACGCTGCCCCGCCAGCACTTCCGCCGCCCGCTCCCCCACAGCCAGCCAAGCCATCAGCGGATGCGAACTCCGCAACGGCGCAAACGACGTCCGCAGTACGTCGGGAATCTGCCCCAGCCACTTGTCGACCGGAAGATCATCCCGGTACGCCGTCGCCTCCGCCATGCCGGCGTCGAATGTCGCCCAGTCCTCCGCCGGCGGCCAAGCGTTGTCCGGCCGCTCCAACCCCGGCGGCACCCCAACCCCCGTCAGATCAAACGTCCAGCCCGGCATCAACACCGTCCCACAGGTATCCACCAGCGCCTGGCACACCGCCTCCGCCCCGCCCTCGACGTACCCGAAGGATTTCAGCGACGAATGCACCAGCACATCGGACGACCGATCCAACCCCAACTGCCGCAGTCCGTCCGTGATCTCAACCTGAGTGACCATTGGCCAAGCATGTCACCCAGGACCCCGACGCGCCTTAGGATTTCCCCATGCGTGAGCGGGTCTTGAAGGCAGCAGCGGAGTGGATCTTTGTGCCACCGGATGCCGTGGACGTCGTCACCGACGACTACCGGGCCGTTGTGTACGGCGGGCGCGGGCCGTCGGTGCAGTGGTCGTCGACGGTGCGGCCGCTCGATGCGGTGATCGCCGAGGTGCGCGCGCTGGGGCAGCCGGTGCAGTGGTGGGTGGATGATCGGACGCAACCGGCCGATACCGGGGAAGTCCTGCAGAGTAAGGGATTTCGCGAGATCGAGGTGGTCGAGGTGCTGGCGCGCAACTTGCCAGGCGACCTGAGCCCGCGGCTCGACGTACCGGATGATGTGGTCGTGCGGCCGGCGTTGGATGCGGCAGGCATCGAGGCTGCCGCGGCGGTGGACTCCGAGGTGTTCGGATGGGCGCCGCCGAGCCGGAACGAGCTCGACCACGAGATCGCCGCGGTCGCGCGGGGTGAGCGGTCACCGTTGCGATTCGTGGCGGAGATCGACGGTGAGATCGTGGGTGCGGCCGGCTACACCTTGCTGGGTGACGTGGTCGGCCTGTGGGGCGCCGCAGTTCTGGAGAAGGCGCGCGGCCGAGGTGTCTATCGCGCCTTGATCGCCGCCCGCTGCGAGGCCGCAGTCGCCGCCGGAGCAAACCTCGCGCTGGTCAGAGCACGCACAGCGACGAGTGCCCCCACCCTGCGCCGCATCGGTTTCGTTGCCTACGGCACCAAGCGCTGCTACCAGCTCTGAAACAACCCGGACGACCGATAGGCCGCATACAGGTCGAGCACCACCTGGGTCGGCGGGTGCAGTTCCTCCGGCGGCTCAGCGAAGAAACCGAGCTCCAGCACCTCGGATTCCTCGGCCTGCAAGGTGCCGGTCCACGACCGGGCCTCGAAGATCAGCGAGAAGCACTGCAGTAGGTCGCCGTTCGGATAAGACACCGTATGCAGATCACCCCGCGACAGCGACGCGAACGGCACCAGGGCCTCCGGCGCAACCACCAACCCGGTCTCCTCGAACAGCTCCCGCGCCGCCGTCATCCGGAAGCTGTCCCCCGGCTCGGAAGCTCCGGCCGGGAGCGCCCACAACCCGGAGTCCCGGCTCCGCTGGTACAGGATCCGCGAGTCCGCATCAACCACCAGCGTCTGCGCCCCGGGCGTCAGCAGGAGCCGCGATCCAACTTGCTGCCGAACTTCCCACAGGTACGAACCCTCAAACGTCATGAGCGCATTGGATCAGATGAGAAGGTTGGGCATGTGGCGGCATTGAAGCGGTGGACCCTGGCGGCCGGGCTCTTGCTGGGCCTGGTCTGGGCCGGCATCGTCTCGGCCTCGATGCCGAGCTGGTGGGACGCGGGGCACTCGTGCTTCGAGAAGCTTGGCCCACTGGTCGACCCGGATCCGACCGTGCACACCAGCTGGTTCCCGCCGTCCGCGACCTGCGACTTCGGCGGCGGCGACGTCCGCGACTATCTGTCGACCGCCCAGACCACCATCTTCTCGATCACCGGCGTCCTCGTCCTCGCCCTGATCGCCGCCGGCATCGCCTTCCAGATCCAATCCCTCAAAGGCGACCCCGGCCCGATCACCTCGGCCGAGGGCAAAGACCTTACCCGCAGGCACCGCAACCACCTCCTGTACGGCGCTCTCGACGTACTCGTGGTCGTCGCCATCCTCACTGCTCTCAACGCGGCAGCAATCATCTTCGGCGAGGTGGTCGGCGGCGTCCTTTTCGCAATCACCGCAGTCACCGTGTTGGCCGCCCTCGCCGGCGTCCTCGATCGCCAGACCGGTCCACTCCCCACCACCGCGCTCGCCAGTCGCCGCCGGGGAGCCGCCACCGGCGCGATCATCTTCGGCGTGATCTTCGCAGCGACCGCGCTCACCGGACAGCTACCGTTCTTCCGGCTCTGGGCCGCCCCGCTCGCCGCGATCACCTACGCCGCCATCACCCACCGGCAGTGGGCCAAGGCTGAGACGCCGAAGGCGGACGAGCAGGTCAGCACGTAAAGTCTGGGCTGTGAGCATCATCGGCGGCCCAGGTCAGGTCCTCAGCGAGGACGAGGTGACGACGTTCATCGGTGACGCCTTGGCCGGCGCCGGGCTGGAGGGGCGCAGCGTCTGCGTGATCGTCCCCGACGCCACCCGCAGTTGCCCGCTCCCGCTACTGATCCGAGCGGTCCATCAAAGCCTGAAGGACCGCGTCAGCAAGCTCACCATCTTGATTGCCCTCGGCACCCATGCCGAGATGACGCCCGACGAGCTCCACAAACACCTCGGTGCCGAGTACGACGGGGTGATCAACCACGAGTGGTGGAAGCCCGAGACCTTCGCCGACCTCGGCACGATCAGCGCCGACCGCGTCCGTGAGATCTCCGGCGGACTGCTGGACGACGAGGTCCCGGTCCGCCTCAACAGGGCAGTCGTGGAGCACGATGTCGCGCTGGTCGTCGGCCCGGTCTTCCCGCATGAGGTCGTCGGTTTCTCCGGCGGCAACAAGTACTTCTTTCCCGGTGTCGCCGGCCAAGAGGTCATCGACGTCTCGCACTGGCTCGGCGCCCTGATCACCAGCGCCAGCATCATCGGCACCCTCGGCGTCACCCCGGTGCGCGCCCTCATCAACGAGGCCGCCGCGCTCATCCCCGCCGAGAAACTGGCGCTCGCTGTGGTCGCCCAGTCCGGCACGAACGCCCTGCATGCAGTTGCCTTCGGCAACACCGTCGAGGCTTGGCAGGAGGCGGCCCAGGTCTCCGCCCAAACCCACGTGACCTACCTCGACAGACCCGTACGGCGGGTTGTCTCGGTCATGCCCGAGAAGTACGCCGACATCTGGACCGCCGCCAAGGGCTTCTACAAGCTCGAGCCGGTCGTCGCCGACGGCGGCGAGGTCATCCTCTACGCCCCGCACGTGCAGCAGATCGCCGCGATGCACCCCGAGATCGAGGAGATCGGCTACCACTGCCGCGACTACTTCCTCGGCCAGTGGGAGAAGTTCCGCGACCTCCACTGGGGCGTCCTCGCGCACTCGACCCACCTCCGCGGCGCCGGCACCTGGGACCCGATCAACGGCGAGCAGCTCCGCGTCCAGGTCACGCTCGCCACCGGCATCCCCGAAGACGTCGTCCGCCGGGCCAACCTCAACTACCTCGACCCGGCCACGATCAACCTCGCCGACTACGAGGCCGACCCCGACACCCTCGTCGTACCGAATGCCGGCGAAGTTCTGCACCGCCTGAAGTAGGCGGTTCCCAGGAGAGTGACTCGCCGGTAACCTCTGGGCGTATGACAGAGGTCGTGATCATCGGATCCGGGTTCGCCGGGTTGTGCATGGGGATCAAGCTGAAGCAGTCCGGGTGCGAGGACTTCGTCATCCTGGAGAAGGCCGACCGCCTCGGCGGCACCTGGCGGGACAACACCTATCCCGGCTGCGCGTGCGACGTACCGTCGTACTTGTACTCGTATTCCTTCGAGCAGAATCCGCACTGGTCCAGGATGTTCGCGCCCTGGGAGGAGATCCTCGCCTACCTCGAACGCTGCGCCGAGAAGTACGGGATCGCCGACAAGATCCGGTACGGCGCCGAGGTCACCGAGGCCGCGTTCGACGAGACCAGCGGCGAGTGGACGGTCACGGTCAACGGCGGCGAGACGATCGAGACGCAGGCCCTGGTGACCGGCGTTGGCAGTCTGCAGCGCCCCAAGTGGCCGGAGATCGCGGGCCTCGACTCCTTCGCCGGTACGACGTTCCACTCGGCGCAGTGGGATCATTCCCACGACCTGGCCGGTCGCCGGGTCGCAGTGATCGGCACCGGGGCGTCGGCGATCCAGTTCGTCCCGCAGATCGCCAAGCAGGTCGGGCAGCTGGACGTCTACCAGCGCAACGCCCCCTGGATCACGTCGAAGCCGGACCGCACGATCGGCGCTCTCGAACGCCGTCTGCACCAGCGCTTCCCGGCCGCGCAACGCACGATCCGGAACGCGATCTACTGGGGCCTGGAGGTTCGGGGCGCCGGCTTCGCGGGGAACCCGAAGTTGATGAAGGGCCTTGAAATACAGGCGAAACAGCATCTCAAGAAGCAGGTCACGGACCCCGACTTGCGTGCGCGACTGACCCCGAACTACCAGATCGGCTGCAAGCGACTGCTGATCTCCAACGACTACTATCCGACCTTCAGCCGGTCGAACGTGGAGCTGGTGACCACGTCGATCAGCCGGGTCACCGAGAACGCCGTGGTCACCGCGGACGGGATCGAGCGGCCGTGCGACACGATCGTGGTCGGTACTGGTTTCGATGTCGGCGCGGGCCTGACCCGGATGCCGATCCTGGGCAAGGACGGGGTCGACCTGTCCGAGCACTGGAAGCGCGACGGGATCAGCGCGCACCTGGGGATCACCGCCGCCGGCTACCCGAACCTGTTCTTCTTGACCGGCCCGAACACCGGGCTCGGACACACCTCGATGGTCTTCATGATCGAGGCCCAGGTCCGGTACGTGATGCAGGCGCTGGATCTGCTCCGGACCAGGCGGGCGACGTACCTCGAGGTTCGCGCCGACGCGCAGCGCGAGTTCGTCGACGATATCCAGGACGAGCTGCGGGAAACCGTCTGGGAGTCCGGCTGCACGAGCTGGTACCACGACGATGCGGGGCGGAACTCGGTCGTGTGGCCGGAGTTCAGCGTCTCGTACTGGCGCCGGACCCGGAAGCTCGATCCGTCGGACTTCGTGCTCGTGAAGTAGGGGGAACCCGCACTCCGGAAGGATGAGCCCTCAGGGTCGGGCATACGACCTAGGGATGAAGCGAAGACCGGTCTTGGGACCGATGTCCGCAAGGGCGATCTGAAGGAACCTTGAGTTATGGAAATCCTTCAGATCGCCGGAGCAGCAGCCATCGTCATCGGCATCATCGTGATGGCCCTGATCGCCATCGTGCCTGCTGTCGTAGACCGTTAAATCCAAGTCCTCCCCGGCCAGGGGAGGTCAGTCGGCGGACAAGTGGACCAGCAGGTCCTGCCGGGTCAGTACGCCCACCGGCTTGCCGTCGTCCAGCACCATCAGGGCGTCCCGATCCTCGAGTAGCTCGACCGCCTTCGTGACGGCCTCGCCGGCACCCAGGGACGGCAACGCCGGGTCCATGTGCTGCTCGACCATGTCGGCCAGCCGCGCCTTGCCGGAGTACAACGCGTCCATCAGCGTCCGCTCCGACACCGCGCCGGCCACCTCGGCCGCCATCACCGGTGGCTCCGCGCGGACCACCGGCATCTGAGAGACGCCGTACTCGCGCAGGATCGCGACCGCTTCGGCGATCGTCTCGTGCGGGTGGGTGTGCACCAGCGGCGGCAGGTTGCCGTCCTTGCAGCTGAGCACGTCGCCGAGCGTGGTGCCCTGGCGGTTGTGCGCGAGGAACCCGTACTGCGCCAGCCAGTCGTCGTTGAAGACCTTCGTCAGATAACCGCGGCCACCGTCGGGCAGCAGCACGACGATCACGGCGTCGGGGTCGTCGATCTCGTGCGCCAGCCGGATCGCCGCGGCGGCCGCCATACCGGCGGAGCCGCCGACGAGCATGGCCTCTTCGCGGGCGAGCCGACGGGTGAGCGAGAACGAGTCCGCGTCCGAGACCTCGATGATCCGGTCGCAGATGTCCTTGTCGTAGGTCTCCGGCCAGAAGTCCTCACCGACACCCTCGACCAGGTACGGCCGGCCGGAGCCGCCGGAGTAGACCGAGCCCTCGGGGTCGGCGCCGATGATCTGGACGCGACCGCCGGAGACCTCCTTGAGGTACTTACCGGTGCCGCTGATGGTGCCGCCGGTGCCGACGCCCGCCACGAAGTGCGTGATCTTTCCCTCGGTCTGCTCCCACAGCTCGGGACCAGTCGTCTCGTAGTGCGAGCGCGGGTTGTTCACGTTGGCGTACTGGTTCGGCTTCCAGGCGCCCTCGATCTCGCGGACCAGGCGGTCGGAGACGTTGTAGTACGAGTCCGGGTGCTCCGGCGCCACGGCGGTCGGGCAGACCACGACCTCGGCGCCGTACGCCTTCAGGACGTTGCGCTTGTCCTCACTGACCTTGTCCGGGCAGACGAAGACGCACTTGTAGCCCTTCTGCTGGGCAACCATCGCGAGGCCGACGCCGGTGTTCCCGGAGGTCGGCTCGACGATCGTGCCGCCCGGCTTGAGCTCGCCGGAGGCCTCCGCGGCCTCGATCATCCGGACCGCGATCCGGTCCTTCACCGAGCCACCGGGGTTGAAGTACTCGACCTTGGCCAGGACGAGTGGTTTCGCCCCGTCCGTGGTCTTGGTCAGCCTGACCAGCGGGGTGTTGCCGACCAGGTCCAGGAGAGATTCTGCGTAGCGCACAACTTCAGAGTAGCGATCGTCGTGTCGTTTCCACTATTTCGCTTGCTTGTGGGTGACAGCGTGTAATTCTTGTACTCATGAGTAAAGGCAAAGCCAGGGCGGCCCGCAGGCTCGCCCAGGCCGCGGCCTTCGGGGGCGGGGGACTCGGACTCATCGGTGCCACGTTGTACGGCGTACTGACCGCAGAGGCCGAGTACGCCAAGCGCGTGATCGGCCCGATGCGTTACTACCCCACTCCGGGGAGCGGTCTGTTCGGCAGATACCCAGGACTTCCGATCACGTTCGCCATGCTCGGCGACTCCAGCGCGGCCGGTTACGGCACCGACTCACCCGACGAGACCCCTGGCGTGATCCTCGCCTCGGGGCTCACCGACCTGGCCGAGCGCCCGGTCCGGCTGGTCGACGTCACCAAGACCGGCGCCAAGTCGACCGACCTGGCCCAGCAGGTCGACGCCGCACTGCAGGCCGGGCCGCATGTCGCGGTCATCATGATCGGCGCGAACGACATCAAGGCGCAGATGTCGCCGTCGGTCTCGGTCCGCCTGTTGTCCGCGGCAGTCCGGCGACTGCGCGCGGCGAACTGTGAGGTCGTCGTCGGAACCTGCCCGGACCTGGGCGTCGTGCCGACGATGATGCCGCCGCTGCGGCAGTTCGCCCGTGCCTGGAGTCTCCGGCTCGCCGCCGCGCAGACGATCGCCGTGGTCGAGGCCGGCGGGCGGACGGTGTCACTCGGCTCAATGCTCGGACCGGCCTTCAAGGCCGACCCGACGATGTGGGGCCGGGACAACTTCCACCCCTCCGCCATCGGGTACGCCGCTGCCTCGGCCGCGCTCCTGCCTTCCGTGGCCGCTGCCATGGGGGTCGGTCCGGAGTCGTTCGTGCCCCCCGAGTCGTTCCGCGGCGAAGCGATCCTTCCGATCGCGGAGGCCGCCGTACAGGCTGCCAAGACGGCCGGGACCGAGGTCGCGGCGACCGAGGTGGCCGGGCGCGAGCGCGGTCCGCGGGGTCGTTGGGCGGCGCTGCGGCATCGCCGCCGGCACCCGAAGGCCGAGGTCGACCGGGTCGAGACCACCGAGGACACCGACGCCGTACCGGTGTGAGATCCAGCCTGTTGATTAACCCCTGAATCAAGTTCCGGAACCGGCGGACCGTTGACTGGGAGCGCTTCCAGTTCCACGGTGGAGCCCCGCCCCACCATTCCGGAGGTTCGCCCATGAAAAGGTTCCGCCCCGCCTTGCTCGCGCTGGCCGCGCTCACGCTGCTGAGCGCCGTACTGGCTCCCGCCCAGGCTGCCACCACCGCCATCGGCGGCAGCTTCACCGACAACTTCGACGGGTTCAACACCGGCCGCTGGCACAAGGCCGACGGCTGGACCAACGGAAGTATGTTCAACGCCGGCTGGCGTGCTGACCACGTCTGGTTCAGCGGCGGCGTGATGGGCCTCAATCTGGATACCGCGAACTGTCCTGGTGGATGTTCGGGGCGTCCGTACGCGTCCGGTGAGTACCGCACCAACGACTTGTTCTCCTACGGCCGGTTCGAGACCCGAATGAAGGCGGTCAAGGCATCTGGCACGGTGACGTCGATGTTCACCTACACCGGCCCGAGCGACGGCCAGCCCTGGGACGAGATCGATGTCGAGATCCTCGGCAAGAACACCACCCAGATGCAGACCAACTACTTCACCAACGGCACCGGCGGGCACGAGAAGATCATCAACCTCGGCTTCGACGCCGCGGCCGGCTACCACGACTACGCGATCGAGTGGTGGAACCAGGGCACGATCAACTGGTTCGTCGACGGGCGACTTGTGCACCAGGAGAACGGATCGCGCGGCGCGCTGCCGACGCGCCCGATGCGGATGATGCTGAACCTCTGGCCCGGTGTCGGTGTCGACGGCTGGCTCGGCCCGTTCAACTACTCGGGACAGCTGACCGCTACGTACGACTGGGCGCGCTACACCAAGTACTGAGGCGCCGTCTCCTGATATAGGACTTTCACGAAGAACCCCTTGCCTGTAGGCGTCTTCGTGGTGCACAGTCGATGTAACGCGATACCCCGATCAACGGGAGGCGACGATGGGCTTGAACCACTCCGAGGAAACGCACCAGCGTTTGGTGGAGAAGGTGCCCAAATGCACCGGACGCGGTATGACGGAATGGTTCCAGCTGATGAACGACGGACCGTCGTTCCTGCGCTTCGACGACCGAGTGCGATGGCTCTCCAGCGAGTACGAACTCGCGCATGGGCACGCAACCGCCATCGTCCATGAGTACGACCTCGTCAAAGCACACCGGCGAATGAGCTGACAGCCGAACAGGAGAAGAGATTCTCGGAAGGCCTGCCCCTACAGGTGGAGGGGCGGGCCTTTCCTGTTCTGCACAACCTGTTGCCTACAAGGGTTTCTGAGCCACCAGCTCCAGCTCGTTGCCTTCAGGATCGGCGATCGAGCAACGATCCGGTAGCTCGTGGCGAATGCGCCCACCGGCCTGCAGCGCTTGCTCGATGCGGGCCGGCAATTGGTCGTGCGCGATGTCGAGCTCGAGCCGAATCCTGTTGCGCTGCTGGCGTCGCTCCGTCTCACCCGCATCCGACTGCTGAAAGATGAACCCAGGATTGAGCCGCCGCGGGTCGTAACTGTCCGAGCCCTCGGCATAACCAAGCGCACTGATCCAGAACCCCTTCACAGCCGGTACGTCGACTGCCGCGAGCCCTAGTTGCACAAAGCGAAGCAGTTCCGGCTCCGCAGTGAGCCCAAGCGCGCGAGCCGCAGCTTGAACCTGCACGGCCAGTTCGAGGAAGGCGGATCCGCCTGCCTCCCAAGCATCTTTGCCGTGATCGATCAGGACACCTTGAGCCCGAACGTCCAGCATCAACGCGATCCCGGCCGCATCGGCCAACTCAGCCACTGCGGTCACCAGCTGCACCGCCTGCGCTGCTGAGGTCGTCGGATAGAAAGTCATTGCCGCAAACAACGTTCGCCAGTCCGAGGCCTCCGGCGCGAGCACGTCGCCCGGCACTAGATCCAGCTCGTTACCCTCACTGTCCGGGAGCATCACACCCCAAGGACCCGTCGGCTGCCGACCCGCCCGGACCGTCTCAACCACACCCTCCGGCCGCACCACATCGAGGTGGAACCGATCCCGCAGCGGCCGCACCTCCGCGCTCTCCAGCACCACGACCTCCGGATCCCGGTGGAACGGATCCCGGCCTTCGTAGCCGAACCCCTCATGCCAAAACTGCCGAACGCTCGGCACATCCACGGCGTCGAACACGATCCGCATCTCCTGCAACGCCGCCGGATCGCCCGGCACCGCAGCCAGCGCCGAAATGCCCTCGGTGTCGTCCTCGAGAGCCACCCGGACCCGCACTCCGCTAGGCCGCACATCCACAGCAGGCAACGGCCCTGCCGCGGCAATCCGTCGTACCAGCTCTGCTGAGGCCGTCAGCGAAGGCTGCTCGAACCAGGCCGCCGCCCGCTGCCCGATGACCCGCCATCCACCCGCTTCGTCAACCATGGCATCACCGTAGACCCGGTTGCGGACACTTTGCGTCCGGTTCCGGAACGGCCGAAGGGCCGACTCTGGTGAGCCGGCCCTTCGGATTGCGTTGTCGTGCTGGTGCTTAGTCGCCACCGCGGAGGATGGCGAGGATGCGCAGCATGTTCCAGTACAGCCAGACCAGCGTGACGGTCAGGCCGAAGGCCGCGCGCCAGGCCTCGTTCTGCGGGGCGCCGGCGCGGACGCCCTGCTCCACCATGTCGAAGTCGAGGATCAGGTTGAAGACCGCCAGGCCGACACCGAGCGCCGCGAACAGCAGGCCCATCGGGCCCATCCCGCTGATTCCCGTGCTGAACCCGAGCAGTCCGAGCACGAAGTTGACCAGCAGCACCCCGGCGAAGCCCATCGTCGCGAGGATGACCATCTTCTGGAACTTCGGTGTCACCTTGATGGCGAAGTACTTGTACGCCCCCAGCGTCAGGCCCGCCGTCACCAGCGTGGCCAGGATCGCCTGCACGACGATCGCCGAGTCACCACCGGTCCAAGCGACGATGACCTTGCTGCCGACGCCGAGGAAGACACCCTCGAACGCGGCGTAGACCATCACCAGCACGGGGTTGATCTTGCGTGAGAACGACAGCACCATCGCGATCGCGAAGGCCAGCAGCGCACCGCCGAGGAACGCCGGCAGGACGAGGTGGTCCGGCACCCTGTTCCACGCGATGGCGCCGACCACGGCTACCACACCCAGCGTGATCGCCGTCTTGACGATGACGTCGTCCAGCGTCATCGGGCGGCTACCGGCCGGTGCGCCCTGGTACTGCTGGGGCGGCACACCCGGACCGCCGTACTGACCGGGCTGCTGACCGTACGGAGCGGCCCCCGGATAAGCCTGGCCATGGCCAGGCGCGAACGCACTCGACCGGTTCAGGACCGGGTTACTGCTCTGCATGAGATTCCTCCTGGAGACCCACATCTGGAGTCGTATCGAAATACTACGGTCCCACCCTTAACAACATCTGAGAATCCGGCTCCTGTTCCCCAACCGAAACCCCAACCCTGCAACAAATTCAATCGGCCACCGATGTAGTTCTGGTGCCGACCCAGCGCATCCGTTGCCCACCCCGGGGCGGAGCACCGTTCAGCACCCACAGAATCCGCTGTCCGATGCTCAGCTTGCAGGCCAGATGTTCCAGTCCCGAGCGCATCACCACCGGTCCAAGGATCGGCAGCAGCCGCTCATCGACCCGGCGTGTCAGCGACCGGTGGTAGGCCCACAAGATCGCCGTCATCACCAGACCCAACGCCAGGACCGCCACAACTATGCCGATCGCCCCGAAGTAGTAGGCACCGGCCGCACCGAGAACCGCCCCGGCGATCCAGCCACCGAACTTGAACACCTTGAAGTGCCGCCGCACGCCGAGGCTGGTCGCCACCAGCAGCTGGGCGATCATGAACTCCTGCAGAGCCGAGCACCACTCGGCAACCACCGGCCGCAAAACCAGCACCGCTGCCCCGCTCTTGCGCTCAAGCCGCAGCGGCTGACCCCCACCGGGCTCCCACCGCCCCGACGCCACTGGGCACCCTGTCGCGGCCGCCAACTCCCCCACCCGCACCGCCAGCTCCTGCTCGTTCATCTGCGAATACTCGCGGACGCGGACGGGCGCCGTACAGGGCGTTTCCGGTTGTTGCAGGTCAGCGCAGGCGACGGAGGCGTTCGGTGGCATTGTTCGAGATCCACCGGGGGATCATGCCGCAGACCGGTCTGGACCGCCAGGGCGCGGCTTGGCGCCGTACCTGTATGGGCAGGTACGGCGCTGGCCGGCGGCCGCCCAGGACGTCGTGCTCCCGCAGGCCGAGTCAGTGAGGCTGAGTGATGAGGGCGGTGGCGACTTGGTCGGCAAGAGCTATCGCCACCTGACGTTGTTCGAGGTCGGGGCGGGCGATGTGGGTGGCGGCGGTGAGCAGGAATCGGCCGCGGACCCGGCCGGCGTGCTGGATCGGGAGCTCGATCTCGGCGTTGGTGGGCAGGCCGTCGCGTTCGACCTTGAGCACATGACCGCCGCGGGTGACAGTGCCGTCGGCGTTGAGCTGTGGAGCCGACGTCCGGTTGCTTCCAGCAACGAAACGCACCTTGTCGATCCCCAGTACGACGGTGATTTCCGCGCAGACGTGATCGATCAGGTCCTGCGTGGATCCGCCCTCGGAGACCGCCTGGGACGTCGTGATCACTCCCTCGAGATACCCACGATGCCGGGAAGCGCGAGCTTGTTGCCTTCGGCCCCAGATCGCGATCTCGCTGACCGCGACCCCGATCACCACCAGCAGGATCGTGGTCTCGACGTCATCGCGGTTGTCGATCGTGAATCGGTCGTACGGAACCGTCAGGAAGAAGTCGAACCACACCGCACTCGAGACGGCAGCAACCACACCACCCGACCGGTACCCGAACGCGGCCACCCCGACGATCACCACCGCCAGCACGAGAGCGGCGTTCGCATTGTCAAAGCTGTCCCGCGACAACGCCAGCAACCCACAAACCGCCGGCGGAACCACCAGCGCGACCCCAAGCACCCGATTGCGATTCACAACACCAGTAACCCTCGCGCCCCCACCCCAGTTCAACCCCTCTCACGAACGTCTATCAGCCGTAATCCGGTAGCTCAGCCAGACACCGCGCCCTATCGTGCTGTCATGTACGCGATCCGACCGGCCACCGAAGCCGATGTCACCTTTCTGGTGGACGTAGCCGCAACCGCCAGCCACCCGGACGCCGACTTCGACCGCGACCAGTACGCCGCCTGGACCCGCCGCATGATCGAAGACCTCGCCGGCCCGTCGACCACCAGCGTCATCGAGGTCAACGGCCGACCCGCCGGCCGCCTTCGCGTCGCCCGTACCGCAGCCTCCATCGAGCTCTGCGGCATCCAACTGGCCCCATCGATTCAGAACCAAGGCATCGGTACGGCGATCATCCGCGCCCTGCAGGAGGAAGCCGCTGCTCGCGGTGTCGCTCTCGACCTCGGCGTCGAACGCACCAACCCGAACGCCCGCCGGCTCTACGAGCGCCTCGGCTTCCGCAAGTACGCCGAAGACGACCGCGAGGACAAACTCCGCTGGCGGCACGACATCTGGACCAGCGACGTCGCCGGGCGTTATGACGATCCGGGCGACCGCATGTTCTCCACAGCGCTACTCGACGCGACCACCGCCCGGCTCGCGGAACTCGCCGGCACCGGACGGGCACTGGAATTCGCCATCGGGACCGGCCGAGTCGCCGTACCGCTGGCCGAACGCGGAGTCCCGGTCAGCGGTATCGAGCTCTCCCCACCGATGGTCGAGGTCCTCCGCACGAAGACCGACGAGTCCACCATCCCTGTCACGATCGGCGATATGGCCGCCGTACGGGTGCCTGGTGAGTTCTCGCTCGTCTACCTGGTCTACAACACGATCTCCAACCTGCTCACGCAGGAGGACCAGGTCGCCTGTTTCCGCAACGCCGCCCGGCATCTCTCCCCCGGCGGCCGCTTCGTCATCGAGCTCTGGGTCCCCGAGCTCCGCCGTCTCCCACCGGGCACGCCCGCCACGGTAGGAATCGCCGACCCCGGCTACATCCTTCTCGACACGTACGACGTACTGCATCAGCACGTCACGTCGTACCACTTCACGTTCACCGAGGGCGGCACCGAGGCGCGGCTCGAGCGCTCACCCCACCGCTACATCTGGCCGGCCGAACTCGACCTGATGGCCCAGCTGGCCGGCTTCACGCTGGAGTCCCGGCACGCGGACTGGAGCGGCGGCGAGTTCACCGCCGACTCCCCGTCGCACGTCTCGGTCTACCGGCTGCCTTAAATCTCCGGTGGGATGTGGGTTGAGCCGGACTGGGTGAGTTTCTGGACTGTGTACGCCTCGGCTCGGCCGGGGCGGGTGGAGTCGGTGAAGTGGAAGACGGCGCGGCGGCGGACTACCTCAGTGCGGAGGTCGGCGGGGTTCACTAGTTCCACGCGGTCGGCCTCGGGCGCCCAGGCGAAGCGGACGCACTCCACTGCCGTGTGCGCGCCGGTCGTCTGTTTGCGAAGCAGGGCGTACGCCGCCTCGGTTGCGGGGATGACAGGTGCTTCGACGATGGCAATGTCCAGCTGCACCAGCACTGGTTTCACCGGTCCCTCGTCGACGTGCAGCAGGAGTCGCAAGCGCTCGCCTGGGTTGAACTGCCCCATTGCCAGCAGTGCGAGCTCGTAGAGCTTGCCTGCGGTGAGGAGTCCAGGCCCGCCGGGGAGGTCGCGCGGAGTCTGGTCGAGGTCGATCCTCTGCAGGGTCAGCTTGACCGGCGGGTTCCCGGGCGGAGCCTCGTCCCAGTCGAAGCGCAGTGCCAGCGTGCTGTCGCGGTTGCACTCTCGACGTTCTGCAGAGAGCGTGATGGCCCGCTGCGGGCTGGTCCCTGCCTGCTTCGGGAACTGCACCGAGACGCTGGCATGCGCAGACGGCGAGGCGAGCCGCCGGTTGTACTCCGGGTCCTCGAAGTGCACATGCCGAGGAGAGAGCGGCAGGTACGACGCTCCCGGGTTGGCCACGCGGAGCGGGAACCGCAGCGCGTGGCTGTAGCCGTCGTGGTACGCCGACGCTCCCGTAGGCACAAATTGCGCCTTGATCCGTGCCAGCGCAGTAGCACCAGGCGGTAGTCCAGCGACCAGGTCCCGTGCTCGGGCGCTGCGGGTTGCCGGGGCACCCGGCAGGCCGAACTGCCGGATGAAGAACTTGTCCGTCTCGACGATGTCGACGTCTGGCCCCGGAAGCGGTACGCCGACAGCAGCGAGCTGCTCCCGCAGTTGCGGTGTCAGCACCACTGTTGGCGCGGTGACGTCAGCAAGCGCCACCACCCGCCCAGCAACCGCCAACTCCAGCGTCAGAGCCCAGTCGCGGATCCCAGCCGGCACAGGCTGCCCGGCAAGCAGTGTGAAGCTTCCGTCGACCCGGTAGACGAACGTGAGGACACCGTCCCACTCCACGTCCAGCGCGTCTCGCTCGACCGCTGCCAGCTGCAGCCGCAAGCGCTGGGCAGTCTGTCGATACGTCGGCTCGCTGAACTCGGCCCGGAACGCCTCATCAGCAGGAGACGCCGTCACCAGCGCCGGCCGCTCAGCATCAAAGTGACTCGCCCAGGTCCGCAGCGCGATCTCTTGCCGCTCGTCGCTGTTGGCCGGCAACGGCACCGGCCGTGGAGCCCGATGCTGCACTGGGAGCCCACCGGACAGCAGCCCCAGCCCCTGCGGCCGCGGGTGCTCACCATCCAGTACGACGCCGCTCTGTCGCAGCAGGTGGTTCCGGAGCGTCAGGAACACCCCGGCCCGCGCACCGCTCACCAGATAGCGCAGTCCACCCGGCAAAACCGGCTGCCACCGCGCCAGCCCCGCCGGAATGTTGCCCTGCGGGTGCTCCGGAAGCGCCGGCTGATCGAACAACTCCCCCGTCAGGGCAGGCAGTGGCGGGTTGGGAGGCACTGGCAGCAGACTGCTCACCGCAGGTGCCCGGAACCGCCGTGGCAGTCCAGCCGCCGGCCGGTCCGTGTGCAGTGCGGAGCGGAACTGCACCGCGCGCTGCACCGTCTGCCACCACAACGTCTGTCCAGTCTCGCCAGGCGTGGCCGCTCCGCTGACGCCCTGCTGCCCTTCGGTGTACCGCACACTCATGCGCAGCGCGCTGAGCCCCCATGGCCACCCCGGGTGCTCAGCCAGGTGTATCGGCTGCACTCCGATCGTCTGAGGCGGCGCGAGCTCGAAATCATGAGCGCCCACCGGGATCGCGGCGATATTGCACTGCCCTTCGCGATACCGCAGGTCACCGAGCCCGGGGCGGATGCGGAATAGCCGCTTCGCCAGCGGCGAAGCAGGCGCCACCCGCACCAGAGCAAAGGCGTAGCCAGTTGTCAGCGCCGCCTCCCCCAGGTTGTCGGCGCGAGTGTTGTCACTGATCGTCCGATACCGCAGTACGGCGATCGACGACTCCGGCGCCAGCAACCGCTGCGACTGCACCGCCCAGCTCTGAGCCAGCGCACGCAACTCGTCAGCTGGCTCGTCGGTGCTCCACATGCGGCTCGCCACCGGCTGCAGGCCCGCCGTACCGGGTGCGAGGCAGAGCAGCTCTGCCAGCAGCAGCCGCGGTTCCAGCGGCGACGGGCCACCGGCCGGAATGACAGGGGCCGGCCGCCATTGCAGCCCCAGGTAGGGGCTCACGACCAGATGCAGTGGGCGCGGGTTGTCCACGCCATCGACCGTCAGTGGCGCCGGGATCAACGTCGCCGCGGGATACCGACGGGGCCCCTCCGCTGCAGGCTGGCCAACCAGCCCGCTGCTCGCGATCAGCGCTGCCGCCAGCATCCACCCGTACGGCGGACCACCAGCCGGCGCCACCGTGCTCACGGACTGCGTCAGCAGCAGACTGTCCTCCCGCCACAACAGACCGGCGTACGGCGAGGGGTCTGCCAGTGCAGGCTGGTTGTCGGGCCGAGGCGGGTAGAACGGTCGGCGTGGATCGAACGCTCGCCGCAGTGCGACCGAGCGGCTGAGCCGGGCCGGTGTCTCGGGCAGCGCCGCCAGAATGCTTTGCAGCAAGGTCTCCTGCGGTTCGGTCGGCGGGTTCTGTGCGCGGAACCAGCTCTCCTCCAGAGCCAGCGGGTCGAGCCTGGCAAAGCTATGGCCAACGGCCGTGTCCAGACTCGCAACGGTGACGGTCCGCGCAGCGTTGTCGGCCCAGCCTGACAAAGCGAGTACCAGCGCTGGCAGCGCAGTCGTCGGGGCCGAGGTACGCAACCGCGAGATCAGCAGCACCGGGTCTGTCTGCAACGGGCTCGACGACTGCGCCAAGTCACGGGCAGTGTCTTGCAACCGGCCGACAAAAGGCATGTTCAGCAACAGCCAGCGCGGATCGGTTGGATCACTGGGTGCATAGTCGGCCGGGCTGCTGAGCAACGCTCCCTGGCTTCCGGTCGGGAGGTACTGCAGCGTGGTCGCCACACTCTCGCCGGCCGGCACCTGCTTGATCAGGTGGTTGGCGCTCGCCTCGAGCACCAGAGTGTCTGCAGGTAGCGCATCGAGCGCCCCGGCAGGGCTAGCGGCAGTGCCGGCGAGCAGTGTCGACAGCCCGGTAGCCAGGTAGCCCCCGGTCACGGCGCCGAGCGCACTGACGCCCTCCACTGGGTCGGTGGTCTCAAGACCAGCCATAGCTCGCAAGAGCTGGGCAGCACGCTGAGGCGCCAGCAGCCGCACCTCCTGCACAGCAGTCCAGCGCGTCTCGCGGCCGAGCGTCCCACCGGTGGCGGTCGGAGTCACCTCGACCAACTGGTGCTCAACCACCGCAAGTGGCTGCCAGCTGCGTCCCTGGGCGAAGGTGAACAGCAGCGGGCCGTCCGCACCGGTCAGACTGGTCGCGGGCAACTCGTGCTGGTTCAACAGCACCCGGATCGTATGGCGAAGATGCGTCAGCGGCGGTGGTCCCGCCAACCGCGCCGCCGGCAGCGTGATGCGCGCATTGGCCGCGTCGTAGTTGAGCTGCTGTGGCCACGAGACCAGGTTGGTCGCGGTCAGCATTCCGTTGAGCAGAAAGGTCTCTTGCCACTCTGAGCCCTGCAGCCGCGAGGTGTAACCGACCACCAGGTCACCGGACGACGAGCCGTACAGCTCTGCGTTGTCGGCAGCTCGGTTAGCCCGTGGGTCTTGCAGCGAGTGACCCCAGTGCGCGACGAGCAACGCCTCCACGAACGCACTGGTGAGCTTGAGCTTCGGCACACCATTCGGCTGCACACTGGCCAGGAAGGTCACCGTGGCGAAACCAGGTGCCGCCCGCTCGCTCAGACCGGGCGTCTGCGCGTCCGCCAGCCGCATACCCGGCAGGAACTGCAGTCCCCCAGGCTGAGGCGCCGAGTAGCCGTTCCAGCTGAACTGCAGGGTCGTGTCGTCAGCCAGCGCGGCAGGCGAACCGTCGGGCAGTGCGACGGCGAGGTCGAGATCCCCGAACAGCTTCGCCGTACCGAGGCCGAAGCGATCCGCACCGTGCGCCATCAGGTTCACGTTGATCGTGCTCGTGAAGGCCTCTCCGCGAGCTGCCGAAGGTGCACTGGTCGGGCCCGCCCCGAAGCGCGCAGCAACCTCTTCAGCGCTGAGGGCACGGTTGTAGACGGCGAGCATCCGATAGGTGCCGGTCCAGGCATGGCCGCCGGTGAGCTCGTTGCCGAGGGCAAGCTCGAACTGATCGCTCCACGCGGCCAGGCTGCCGGCCACGGTCTGCTCCGCCTTGAGCTGCCCGTTCTGATAGATCCGCATTCGGCCGTCGGCGGAGCGCGTCAGAGCAAGATGCATCAGGTCGGTGCCGACCGGTCCGGCCGCAGTGACCAGGTCCGGCTCACCCGCCGCATCCGTGCCGTCGGAGCGCACCCACGCACCCATCGTCGACGAGTCGAGGACCACCAGCTTGTGCTGCTGCAGCGTCAGGTTGCGGTGCTGGAGGTCCGGCGCCATGGTGAGGATGGTGAGGTCGCCCCCGCCGATCAGCCCGGCAACCGGCTTCACCCACGCTTCGATGCTGAGCTCGTTACTTGCCTTGACCGCAGCAGTCAGCTTCGTCGCCGCACTGCCGGACCGGACGAATTTCCCACCGGTCAGCGTCAGGCCATCGGGAGTCCAGGTCATGCCCTGCGCCGTGCCACCAGTCAGGTTCAGCGGCGCACCGATTCCAGAGGTGTCACGGACGACAGCCCCGCTCCCCTCCGCGAAGCGGTAGAGCGTCTGCAGCCCGGTCGACGGCCGCCCGACCCGTACGGCGACCGCCAGGTTCAGCGTGTGCTGCCCGCCGGGCAGGTCGAGATTGAGTGCCACCTGCTGGGGCGTGATCGGATCCGAACCAGTTGCCCCAGGCAACGTGAACGGCGGGGTGGTCGGGTTGGGGAAGCTGATCGACGGCAGGTCGACCGCCCACTCGACCTGGAAGAGGTGGAACGACAGCCGCACCTGTTGAACAGTCAGACCGGCCCCACCGGAGGCCAGAGCGATGCCGCCGATCCGCAGTCGCGGCGCATCACCGGCTTCGCCCGCAGTGGTCGCCAGCGGCCACTCCAGGGGCGCCCCGACCAGACTGACGGCGCTCAGGCTCAGCGCCGTACCGGCTCCAGCGAAGGTCAGCCGGACCGCGTTGCTCAGCTCGGTCTGCTCGTCGTCCGAGCCTGCTACTGGCAGCTGCAGCCGTCCGATTACCTCGACCGCGGAGACGCCGTCACCGGCGAACGTCACCCGATCGAGCACCAGTGGAAAGAACTGCAGCCCAAAGAGATCGAGAGCAGGTAGTGGCGCGTCAGGGTCGTCTGCGAACGGCCGCAGGCGCCACTCGTACCCAGTGCGGTGCTCGTATTCCGTACTGCGTGCCTCAGGGTCATTGCTGTCCAGATCGAGCTCGACTGCCTTCGGCGAACGCGCAGCGGCCTTGGTGAACGCAGCTCCCTGAGCCGGCAAGTCCCGGAACCACAGCTGCCAGGTCTCCGCGGCGTGGCCGAGCGTGAGCGGCAGCCGTGTGGTGGTCAGCTGTACGTCGCCTGCCGTCGGATGGCTCAGTGGCGTCCGCATCAGGTTCGGCGCGGTCTGGCTCGCTCCGCGCACCAGTCCACGCTGGTCGGCGTAGCCGTCGGCGCCACTGCGGGCGGCCATACTGCCGGCCGTCAACTGGTACTGCGCCGGATCCGCCGGTGCCCCCGGCGGCAACCGCCGCAACCCGTCCGCGCCGTCGGTGAACTTGCCGTCGATCCCAGTCAGCGCCGCCTCACGCGTAAGCGACAGCGGCGCACTGGCCGCCGGGGCGGCATTGTCCAAAAGCACCTCACCGGGGTACTCGTCCAGGTCGAGGGTGGCCTTGACGGGCCACGTGCGGTTAGACGCCAGGTGCTGCAGCACGGTCTTTCCGGACTGCTGCCCGAACGCAGCCACACTGTCGGCAGCGGCCAGGTTGGCGCGCTCAGCGAGCTGCTGCCAGTGGGCTGCGTAGTCCGCTCGAGTGAGTGGCCGCGGCGGTTCGGGCGCCGCGGTGTCAGGCAGTGGCGAGCTCTCTCGCGGGTCCTTGGGGATCCTGGGCAGCTGTGCGAGCGCCTGCACCTCATCGGTGTAGGGCAGGTCGTAGCGGTACTGAATCGGCAGACCGAGCCCGGCGTCGTTCTGCGGCGAAACGGACTCCGGCCGTGGGTCGAGCACGAGACCCGGCACGGACAACGCTGCCAGGGGCAGGTCGAACAGCTCATCCTCCCCCACCCCCACCCACTCACGAGCAGGGGCGAAGCCACCGGCGTACCGGGGCCAGCCCGCAGCGCCGTCTGCAGTGAACCGCCAGCCGTTCGGCAGATCCACACCGTCCTGCCGTGTCACTGGCAGCTCGAATGGGACGAGCTGCCGACTGGCAATCGGCACGTTGGGTGGGCTGACGCTCTGAGTCAGCGCAAGCGCCTGCACCATCGGCAGGGTCGGATGCCGCCGCCACACGAGCGGTAACGCTGCACCGACTGTGTCCGGCCGCAGCACCCCGCTTGTGACGAGAGACTTCAGGAGCGCGGAGTCAACGCCGTACTGGAAGGCCCAGGCGGCAAGGGCCGCCGAGGGAGCGGGTGTGCTCCGGTAGCCGAAGCTGATCGCGTCGAAGGCGAGTCGGACCAGTGGCGCGAACAGCTCGCGTCCCGTGACCGTGCGCAGCGGCACCGTCGTCAGACCGCCAACCCAGTCGTCGAAATCGGGTAAGGCGTCCTTGGCGGACGGCGCCTCGGTGCTCAGCCAGAACAGGCCGTTGAGCGCCACCTCGGGTGCGTCCAGCTTCAGGTCTACCGACTGCAGCTGGTACTCCGTTCCGTTCGGACCAAGCACCCAGCTTGCAGTGAGGCGCCGGGCGGCAGCGAGCGTCAGACTCCACGGCTGCTCACCAGGAACATGCCCGAGCACCTCCGGGTCGTCGTTGCCGAAGCTGACCGCACCGCGCAATAGGTTGTCCGGAACCTCAGCAGGCTCCGGCCGAGCCACACCAGCATCCAGATAGACCTGCTCGGACAGGTTGGGCAGCGGGAGCTGCGCCCAGCCGTCATCCAGCGGTGTGAACCCCCACAGCACCGCCGGGTCGAGCGGCTGCGACTCACCAGGGGCAGGCTGACTCCACGACGGCTCAGGCTCGTGCAGGGTGGCTCGGAGTCGTCGTGCGGCCTCGTTCGGGTCGAAGGCCAGTGTGGTGGCAGCCAGCGTGGCCTGCTCGTTCCAACTGGTGCCAGCACGAGTGGCCTGGTAGCTCAGGGTGGAGCCGGGCTGGGCAGCACCGGCGGTGACATCCATCCGCAGCTTGGTCCCGTCGACTGCCAGCCGCACGACGGCCGGAGTGATCCGTCCGAGCGTGTCCGGCTGGGCAGCTGGGTCGTAGGGCTGCCGATCGCTCAGCAGCACACTGAACTCGTCGCCCGCAAAGCTGATCGGTCGTGTGCCCGGCTGCTCCGACCAGGGCGCGATCTCCCAGTACAGGCGGGGAACAGCCAGCGGGTTGGCGAGCTCCAACGTGGCCCACTCAGGAGTGGCCGGCGGAACGAGCAGACCGTTCAGTGGGTGCTTCGGATTGAGGAAGCGGTTCAGCCGTCGCCATGAATCGACCAGGGCCGTCCGCTCGCCGTCGGTCAGCCGCTCCACCTCGACAGTCATCCGGAAGCTGCGCACGGACGCTGGGAACACCCGGGCGAGCTGGAACACAGCCTTGACCGGAGCGGTGTCCCACAGCAGCCGGATCTGCCCGTACGCCGAGACTCCGGAGGCATGCACAGACAGGGCCCCGAGCAGTTTGGCCGCACCGGTCCGCCCGGTGATCGGCGCCGTACCGAGTCCCAGGCCGGAGTAGAGCTTCTGAGTCGCGTTGCTCTGCGCGGTCAACGGGTCAAGGACGATCTCACCGCCTAGGCAGGTGAAGGTCGGCAGCTTGCCGGCGATGCTCGTCGGCCAGCCGTCAGCAGGAGCCTGCAGCAGCAACAGGCTCGCGGTACCGGCGGTGATCGCGGCCCGGATCGCCGCTGGGGCCAGCTTGCCGTCCGGCTTCGTCCCGGTGGTGCGCTTCCAGACGTACTGCGGTGTGCTGCCGTCGGTCGGATTGATCGTGACGCTGGTGACCCAGACCAGCGCCAGCAGCGATCCCGGCGCCAGCACGTTGTTGTCGCCGGCTACCTGGCGCGGCGTCGTGTCGACGTACAGCGTGCGGAAGGCGAGGTTGGCGACCGGGTCGGCCAGCTTGATCACCTCGGCCTCAGCCGTCCAGAACGGGCCCGCGATACGCACCTTGGGCAGCTCGGGGAGTTTCGCCATCTCCTGCTCCTGGTCTGCTAGAGGGCCTAGATGTTCGCGGGGTCGATCGGACGCGGCTCACTCGGTACGGCGCTGCCGCGGCGGGCGCGGATCACCAAGTCCCGTCCACGCATGCCGCTGCCCTGGCTGGCTCGGTGCAGCCGCCGGAGAGCGCGCTGGTCGGGCCGGCCTGGGTAGCGCGTGATCAGCGCCTCCGGATCGGTGGCGCGCATCATGCCGTGGTAGCGCAGCAGCAATGTGCCGAGCAGCAGCTTGTCCGCCACCACTCCGGTCAGCGCGGTTTGCAGCGGCCGCACCGGCACGGTGAAGGGCACTGTGATGACCGCGTCCTGTGCGTGGTCCCCGTCCTGCACAGCGACGATCAGCTCCTCGACCGCCTCGCTGAACTCCCGGAACTTCGCCCAGCGCCGTAGCGCCTCGGTGTCCACAGTAGTCATCGCCCCGGTCCAGCCGAGCGAGACGTACGCCGTACCGGCTGCGTTACGGGCGAGCTGCGCCTTGTTCGCAAGCTCGTCTGGGATCTGCTCCGGCCCGACCGGGATCTCCACTCGGGTCACAGCATCCGGAGCCGCACCGGTCGCCTGAGTGACGATCTGCGCGATGGCTCCCGTGAAAGCGCTGTCGCCGGGAAGCTGCTGCAGCTGAGTCGCTGCAGCGTCCGACGGCCCTTCCCACACCAGCGTCATGGTCTGAGTGGGCACGAAGTCGATCAGCCCGTCGAACCCGCTGGGCAGGTTCGTAGCGGCCGCACTGACCGGCTCGGTGACGTACCAAGTCTCGAACAGCGCCTGGATCTTCGCTGCGTCCGCGGCGCTCATCAGCCGGACCAGAGCGTCCCGGTCGGCCTTCGTCATCACACCGGCGAACAGCAGCCGCCCGTGCTCTTCGATCGCAACGCGGTTGCGGGTATCCGGTGGCAGGTTCGCCGTGGAGTAGCCAGTGCTCAGCTGCTCCTCGGTCACCTGCACCAGGTCTACCGCCAGCGGGAAGTCACCCAGTACGCCGGTCGGCGGCAGGAGCGTGGTCTGTGCGACCAGGAATCGCTTCCCCAGCTGGCGATGCGTGAACTTCTGCGCCTCCACGTCGTAGAAGCATTCAGCCTGTACTTCGATGTTGCCGCTGAACAGTTCGACGATCTGGTACACGACCTCGGGGTCGGGCAGCGCGCTCAGCTTGCGGGCAGGCGCCGTACCGGTGGTTGCGTCAGGCGCCTCACCTGGCCACCGCTGCTGTGCGTCGTCCGGCAGGCTGTCCCAGAACCGGCGCAGCGGGATGGTGATGCTGCGCACGCGGGTGTCACGCCGGAACTCACCCGGCTGTCCATCCGGGAACGGTGGCAGCCGGCGCCACACGATGTCCGATCCGGTCACGGTTGCTTTAGGCAACGGTGACCGGTACGTCAGGTCGCGCTGGGTGACGCTGTTGATCGGCGAGACCGTGTTGTCGGTCTGGGCGATCAGCAGCAGGCGGTGGTCGTAGTAGAACGGCAGCGCCCGCCACTGCAAAGCAACCACGCCCTGCGAGAAGTTCCCGACCCGCTCGGGCAGGTCGAGACCGCGGAGCTCGTCCAGCTCGTCGGTGCTGTCCAGAGCCAGATGGTCCGGCTCTCCCGGAAGCTGCTGCGGGATGCCTGGGTACTCGCCCTCGATCAGTCGCACCGGCAGCTGGAGCTGGTGGTCCTTGGCGAAGTCGAGCAGCCAGTAGTACCAGCTCGCATAGCCGAAGCGACGCAGCAGGCTGAAGGCGATCTGCCGGAAGGTGAGCTGACGGACCAGGGTCTGGTTGCGCTCGGCCAGTGCCTGCTCGTGATGCTGGGCGACGATCACTTCCCAGAGTGCGCCCGGGGCCGCCGGCCGCGCCGGAGTGGCCGCCTCGTCGAGTCTGCGCGAGCTGAGGATCAGTGGCGCGTCGACGGCCTGCGTACGGTCGATGACCACGTCGAGCCCACCCGCAGCCGGATCCACCGTCACGACTGGCGTGTCGATCTCAGTGGCCGCCCGGCCTGGGAACAGCGTGGGCGAACGGCGCAGACTCTGCCAGAGCAGGTCATAGCGGCCGTAAGGCTGCAAGTAGTAGCGCAGTGTGTGTGCCCAGCGGTCTTCAACGAGCTGGGTATAAGTGAGACGCCCGCTGTCGTCTGGTGTGGCTACTGCGGGCGACCCTGCGCGTGGGTACGCCGTAGCTGCCCACGGCCCGGCGCCTGTCTTACCGAGCACGCCCGGCCCCGCATTGATCGCACCGCTGGCGTCGAAGAAGCGAGCCGTCCACGCCAGCACGTCGGGCAGCACCTGCGCGATCTCGGTCTCACCGGTAGGCACTGTGACCGCTCTGGTCTCCTTGAGGTCAGTGCTGTTCAGTGTCTCCAGGTAGTACTTCAGCCGCAGCCAGTGCGTGCTCTCGGGCGTGGTGCCGTCAGCGAAGGCCTTGGCCAGCGCACCGGTCGAGACGGTGAAGTGGTTGGTGCGCTCGTCGGTCGGACCGAAGTCGTCGATCTGCACTGTGCCCGCCAGACTCTCGGCAGCCTGCCGGTCCGCTGCTGCCAGCGATGGCTTGAGCTGCTTGAGCTGGTCAGCACTGAGCATGGTGCTCGCACTGAGCGTCTTGAGGGTGCTGTCGTACGTTAGGACCGCCTGGTCGAGTGGCCCGATCGGAGCCGCAGTCAGCCTGATCGAAGGACGCACCTCGATCGTCGCAGGGAGCTCGGCACCGCGCAGGAACACTGCAGCCTCACCGTTGAGCGGAAGCCTCACGATCTGGGCGATGTTCTCCTGCGGATCGAGCTCCCGCTGGCCGGCACCGCTGTCCGGCCGGTTGACCACACCGCAGGGCTTGGTGAGCGTGAAGCGCACGTCCACCTCGGTGTTCGAGTGCCCCTTGATCGTGACAGCGCGGTAGCGCAGTCGCTGCTGAACGGTCGGTCGCAGACTGATCTGCACCATGGCCAGCAGGTCGTCGGTCGCAGCCGGCCGCTCACTGAGCTGGACGCTGCGGCCCGGCTGGAAGAGCAGCTCAACGTGGAAGTGACGCCGGAAGGCCGCAAAGGCTGCCGCATCGGGGTCAGCGCTGTTCCCCAGCTGCGTAAGGAGTTCCTGAAGCAGCTCGACCAGCTTCGGCCCGTACAGGGTCCCTGTGACCGGGTCATGCAGGCTGAACGTCACCGCCAGCCCGAGACGTTGCAGGACACCCCAGCCATACCGGTCTGCGCCCGGCGGGCAACTGGCCATGAAGTCAGCCAGGTCGTTGGGCAGCGTCGGCGGGCTGACCTGCAGTGCGGCCGCATAGCCGTTCGACAACAAGCCCTGCCCGTCGATGACGCTGCCAGGCCGCATGGCCCGCAAGCGCTCCACGAGACGTTCAAGAAGCGGATGTGTGGCTGTCTTACGGCGCCCATCGGGCTGCGTGACGCCCGCCCACTCCGGCCACTCCAGGTGCGAGTCCTGCCAGGAGTACCAAGGCCCACGCTCCTCTTGGATGCCGTGAGCAGAGGCGTCCGGCTGGCGGCGGCGCTGGATCGCACCGGGATACCAGGCCTCCCACTGGCTGGTGTTCAGGGTGTCCCCTGGCATCAGCGGCAGGTCGTCGGCCGGGAGCATCTGGACCTCTTGCAGGAGCCGCAGCTCCTCGGCCAGCCGGGCACCACTGGCGAACGTGTCAGTGGTGGCCGCGTCGATGTTCAGCTCGTACAGGCGGAAGCCGGCGTTCAGATCCAGTGGATACGCCGCCGAGCCGCTCGGACCCTGGTTCCACCGGAACCGGATCGCCCGGATCCCCAGCGGATGCGGCTGGAACCCGACGATCGCCCCGAGATCGCCAGTGAAGACGAAGGGCGCCGTACTGGTCGGGAGTGGCATCGGCGTGTGCGCCGGGCCTGGCTCGGCCCGCTCGTCCTCGGGCTGCACCACGGCGAAGCTGGTCGGGCGCGGGAGCCACTCCAGCTCGGCCGGCCGGCGTTCCTCGCGCGGATTGCCCGACACCTCGACATGGTCGCTTGGCGCTGCTGACGTCGGTGGCGTCGCTACCGCCTCAGCAGCGAGCAGGAGCTGCACCGGCGCCAGTGCCGACGGCACGTCGCGGTCGGAGATCGTCTGGAAGAACACTCGCCACGCCTCGGGCCGCCACGGCCCCTCGGGTAGCACGCCTTTGGCACGCAGTACGTCGACCGGGATCACTGCCACGCGTGCACCAGGAGGCCCGAAGACATGCTCAAGGTCGATCTTGATATCGGTCGGCAGCGGACGGGCGTTGGACGTCGGCAGACCGGCAGTGCGCCCGCGCTGCGTCGTACTGTCCAGTCCGTAGGAACCGATCGGCACAGTGCTCTCGCGGCGGAAGATCAGCCGGTACGTGCGGATCGGAACCGACGGCCCGTTCTCACGAGCCGGTTCGGTCCACTCCACCGACACCTGTCGCGGCGGCAGCACCTGCGGCGTCGCTGCGCTCCCTGCGGGCTCCAGATCGGACGGAGCGATGCTGTAGCTGACGGTGAGATCCCCATCGACAGGTACGGCGGGTGGCGTGTTCGGGTACCGCGTTGCGATCAGGGTCAGCGGTCGTCCCGCCGTACCGGCGTAGTCGACCGGAGTGATCGTGTAGACGTAGCTGCGCCCCTCACGCGGCAGTGCAGCGAGGTCCGCCGCGGTGTCGGCGAAGTGATCCACCACCTGGAAGCGCGGCTGCAGCATCGAGAGCGTGTCCGGCTCATCCCGGTGCAGCACCTTGACGGGCTTCACTGTGGTGGTGTGCTCGGCCTCATCGCCGTCCATCGACCGCCGCCGTACCAGGTAGTGCGCGAGGTGGTGGTCCGGGTCGTTCTGGACGCGCGTCACGCCGGTCCCGGCCGCGCGCTGCCAGGTGAGGTCCCAGGTCAGGGCGATCGTGCCGGCGTCGTTGTACTGACGCACCTGCTCGAACTCGGGCGGGTACAGGCTGAACTGGGACTTCGCGACATTGAACGTACGGACGTCCTCACTCGTCGCACCAGGCGCAGTCGCCTCGGGCCGCTCCCGCTGGCTGATCGACGGCTGCGCTGCGCGCGTGGTCGCCACTCCGTCCAGCCAGGCCGGGAGGCGGTTGTTGGTGGGCCGCACCGCGAACACCAGCCCCATCTGGAAGGCCAGGGAACTCGCTGCCAGCTTGTCGCGCTCCTGCTGACTGCTCTGCGCGTGGAACGCCCGCAGGTCGGAAATGATGTCGTGAATGATCACCCCGCGCAGCTGGTGCGCCTGCTGGTTGCCCTGCGCAGTACTGACCGTACTGGGGTCGCTGTTGTCGCCGGCCAGGCCATCGGCGGAGTAGACCGACGTCTTCGGGTCGAAGGCCTTCTCGAGCAGCTGCTCGTAGAGTTCGTCCGGGTCACGCTTGAGAAACGGTGAGCCGTTGAACTGCTCGTATGCGCCTCGTACAGCCGCTTCGAACGAGCTGTCCGATGGGTTCTGCACCCGCGGGTCAACGACCGCAGTCCGCTCGGTGCCAAGGCCGTCGGGGTCGCCGACCGGATGCCCAACCGCAGTTGGGCCCGCCCCGGTGTAGACCTGCTTGAAGGCGTTGCCGACGTGCTGCGCCAGGCTGAGTCCGTCCATCGGCACCGCTGGATCCGGCTGCCCGGTCACCGGGTTCACCAGGCGGCTCTCGGCAGCTCCCTGATAGAGGACTGCGTCCCACTTGACCGACCAGCTGATTGGCTGGCCGGACGTGAGCGCAGCAGTCACGTCGATGAACCCTGCGTTGGGCAGTGGCTCGAAGTGCCGCAGCGCATAGCCCTCACCGGCGGCCGGGATCGGCACGCGCAGAGCGAAGTCCTTCGTGACCACAGTGTTCGGTGCCGGCGGAGGCGGCAGGAAGCCCACCTCCGGCGCGGCCACCGGGAAGCCATCGACTACTACGACGTTTCCTCCGGCGTCACGCAGCAGCCGCTCGGCCTGAGGCAGCAGCACGAAGTAGACCTGCCCCTCGACATCCCAGCTCGGCGACTCACGCAGTACGAAGACCGTGTAGCCGGGCACGTGGAACGAGTCGACCACGGGCTCCATGACCACGGCCAGATCCTGATCAAACGCCCGCACGGCGTCCCGCCGTACACCCGCAGTACCGGGGACCGGCTCCACCTCGGTCGCCTCGAGCCCCAGCGACAGGAACTCCTTGGTCCGATCGAGAGCGGCCTGGACGTTGTCCTCCTTGAAGGCCACCCTGACTGTGGCCTGCAGGCTGTGCCCGCAGCAGGAAACACCGATGACCCCGACGCCGCGGACACCCGGGATGCTCAGGCCCTTGGCCCCGATTTCGAGTCCGGCGCTGAACGTGATCTCCAGGCTGAAGCTGAACGACAGTTTGATGGTGGTGAAGACCAGCGGGATCTTGATCCAGAACTCGATCGAGAAACTGATCTGCACCTCCAGCCCGATCGCGCCGTAGACGGCCGAGTCGTCGAGCGGGTTGCGGAGGTCGATCACGCCGATGTAGCGCGCCCCGAACGCCACCCGCGCCAGCGCGCTGACCCGCATCCCGATCAGGCCGAGATCCACGCCGGCGCTCAGTTCGAGCTTGCCGCGGGCCAGGAAGCTCGTGCCGAGCACCAGTTCGGTGGTCGAGACGCGGAAGATGAAGCCGCCCTCGACCTCGACCGACAGCGGGCCGAGCGTCGTGTGCCAGCGCAGCATGTTCGGCCAGCCGAGCTCGTAGTGGAACAGCCCCGGTTCGATCAGCAGGGTCGCCGAGAAGCGGCTGTTGCCGATCGCGTCGCGGACGAAGTCCGGCAGTGGCGGATGGACGCCAGGCTTGCCGCCCTCGGGCTTGGAGACGTGCGCCAGAAACCGCTTCTGCCGCGGGGACAGCAGCACGAACCCACTCAGGATCGGGTTCTCGCGCGCGCCGTCCTTGTTGGTGACGTAGTCGTTGTAGTTCGTGTTGAACCAGCCGCGCACCGCCATGAAGAAGGTCAGGTCGCTGCGGAACGCGATGATCGCGTCGACCAGGAAAATACAGGCGAGATCCATCTCCGCGAACTCTTCGTAGCGCAGCGGCGAGGCCGAGGCCGACGTCTGCGAGATCATCGCGCGCAGCACGATCGTCCAGCGCGGGTCCTGGCCGGCCTCCTCCAGATCCACCGCCCAGCGGTCGCGTTTGGACAGATCGCCCTGGGTCCGGGAGAGCCCTTCGAGGGTTTTGAGCAGCTTCTTGACGTCGTTCTCGGCATCGGCCGCCTTGATCGCCGCGATCGTGTACCGGTAGCCGAAGCCCAGCCCGACCTCCCGCAGATAGATCTGCACGACCGGGATCATGAAGCTGACCTTGCGGATCTCCAGGTAGAGGAACCACGCCCGCAACCACGGCTGCCCCGGCCCCCGCCGTACCCGCAGGAAGCCGAAGCTGGCCGCGATCGTGGGCAGGCCCTGAATCTGTACGACGCCTTCGCCGACCAAGCCGGTCTGGTCGGGCTCGTCGACGAAATCGACCACACCGCTGAGCTTGAACGCGGCGCCGAGCGCCAGATTCACGGCCAGGCGTGTGAAGTGCAGGCGCGGCACGAACTCGCCCGGAGCGGGGAGACCGATGAACAGCTGGTGATAGTCGGGCCGTGAGTCCGGGGTGTCGCCTGGGCCTTGGGCGAACCGCAACTGGCCGGTCACCTGCATGGCGCCGTCACCGTCGAAGAACTCGCACTGCGGGACGAAACCGATCGCACGCAGCTCCATCTCGAAACAGCCGAGGAAGTTGAAGGTGACCGGCTTCGGGAGCTCGATCAGGAATTTCACATGCTTGGCGATCACGCTCGCATCGCCGGTGAGTGGGCACTGGACGAGGTCGATCCGTACCTTGCCCAGCAAGGCCAACGGGCCGTTGGAGTCGTCACCGGGCGCCGGGGTGAACTGGGCGGAACCAGTGACGGTGAAGTACAGGTGGAACGCGCCGTCATCGACGAAGCGCAGCCCCAGGGCGTCGACGGAGAACTGGAAGCGAGTTCCCTTGCAGTCAAGGAGTTTCACGCCGCGCAGATTCGCAGCGCCTTGAACAAGCGTCAGGTTGCCGCCGTCGCGCTGGGCGAACTGGAGGGCGATATCGGCCGTGGCATCGCCGACAAGGTCCGGCGGCAGCGGACCGGAACCGGCGAGCGTGAAGTCGGCGATGCGGTTCTCACGAATCGTGAAACCGCTGTCAGTGAAGCGGAAACGCGTCCGCAACCCGTTCAGCCGGGCCGGCCGATCGGTCACCGTTGCGGCGAGGTTGACGCCCTTCGGTGTCAGCGCGAAGTCCTTCACGCTGAAGGTGATCGGCTCCTCGCTGGCCCGCGTGAAATCAAGCTCCAGTACGGCGCCGTCCGGCTGCTGGATCTGGTAGTGATAGTTCTTCGTGGCGATCGTGAAGTAGTGGAAGGTCTTGTCGCCCAGGTCCTTCCCCTTGAACCGCCACCGCATCCCGAACAGCTCGGGGAACTCCCGCTCGGCCTCCTTCGACCGCAACTGGATCCCCTGCTCGTGATCGACCTTGAGCGCGAACGTGCTCAGATCGAAGGTGAGCCGGCAGAGCAGATCGAAGCTCAGACTCAGAACCTTCAACCGCATCCCGATGTCGAAGCTGACCTCACCCTGCGGCAGCGTGATCGGCAGCCCGGTGAGCGGCGTGTCCGTGTAGAGCTGCAGGAACTGCCCGTTGTCGGCATTGCCCTGCTTGAGAAACGGCAGCGTGAAATCGCCGCTGTCGAGGTTGACACTCAGCTGCGCAGTCCAGCCCGGCGTGAGATCGGCCGGGTCGTAGACGGTCGGCGTACAGTCCTCGAGGTCGAGCGGCGGAATCGGAGTACCGAGCTCTTGAAAGAAGCCCGGAAGCTTCGGGGAGCCAAGCTCGACATCGAGCAGCACCAGGCTGCGCGATCCGCCGGGCGGCTTCAGGCTGACACTGAACAACGGCTTGTCCGGCGGCTGCGGCGGTTCGTCGTTGTGCAGCTCACGATCACCGTCGCGCCCCCAGGCGAAGGTGCTGCCTGCGGTCAGCGGATCGTTGCCGGTCAACGTGACGACGAACGCGGCGCGCGTCCCCATCAGCAACAGCGAGAATCGGCCGGAGGCCGGCACGTTGACGCTCAGCCCTGGCAGCGAGAACGACGCGCCCGGAGCGGCCGCCTGCCAGTCGACCCGGACCTCTTCCAGCCCGTCACCGATGATCATCCGCAAGGTGATCTGCTGGTCCCCAGCCGGACTACGGTCGCCCAGGTTCGGAACAAGCTTCCCGAGCAGCGCGTTCAGCCCGCCCTTCCACTGCAGGACAAGGCAAGCCTTCCCACCCTCCCGATGGAAGGTCACCGCGGCGCCGTCAACGATCGCGCCGGTCGCGCCGATCTGCACCGGGTACGGCAGCTGCGCGGAGAACGGAGCATCGAAACTGATGCCGTCCTTGCTCGCGCTCACATCGAGCTTCGGTACGCCGATCTCGACGTACGGGCGACTGGGGTCAGGCTCGTAGCCCCCGTTCACCTTCCGCATCGGGCGCAACAACTCCGGCCCGAACCGAAGCGCAACGGGCACATCGGTCACCTTGAGGACCGTCTTCGGGAAGATGTCGATCCCGAGTCCGATCCCCTCGGCATCACTCCCCCGCTGGACGACGAGGCTCACCGCAGCGAGCCCAGGCAGCGGTAGGACGAGGTCCTCCTCCAGCAGCAACCGGCTGACGAGGCTGGCCTTGTCGAGCGTGGCAACAGCTTCCGGCGGCTCGATCCAGATGTGGGAGAGGACGGCAGGATCGGGTGGCTTGGGCAGGAACGCCGGCCACTTCTCGCCCAGATAGTCCTTCAGGGTCACGAAGATTCTCATGGCCGGCAACCTCCCCAAGGCTGGCGCGAGTCGACGTCGGAGTAACGGTCGTACTTCTCCTGCTCCTCCTCGGCGAGGATTATCGGTGTGGGAAAATCCACGCGGGTGACACTCGGTGGCAGGAGGACACCGCTGCCCGGCGTACCCCAGGCGCTGTTCCAGACATTGAGCGCCTTGTTGATATCGGCAATCTTCTGCTGATCGGCCGCGGCGAGACGGAAAGCGTCACCCCACAGCCCGATCCGGTACTGCTGCACCAGCGCATCTTCGTCGTCCAGGAAGGCGACCGCGTGTTCGATATCGGTGTAGAGACTGCGCCGGGTGACGTTGGCCGACCCGATGATTGCCCAGTGGTCGTCGACGATCGTGCTCTTGCTGTGCACCACAACGTCGCGCGAAAACCTCGCAACCTGTGTGCGCTGCCCGGAGGTCAATCCCTTCAGCAACCCCTGGGTCAGCGCGAACGACGCGTACGGCGGTAGCGCCGGATCGGTCGGATCGGCGAGTCCGGTGACCAGGAGCACCCTGAGATCGGGTTTGTGCTGGACAGCCTCTCGCACTGCCTCCAACAGCTCCATCGACCAGTACGCCTGATCCTCGATGTAGATGTACTGCTCGGCGGCCTTGATCGCCTTGAGCCAAGCGGTGCGAATCTCGAAGCGACCATCCGGAGCGAACGAGATCTTCTGGTTCTCGGGCAATTGGTTGAAGCTCGTGTAGTTGAACTGGGGCAGGGTGCGCAGTGACTGCACACGATGTTTGCCCACTGGTGCGGTCGACAAGGTACGCGCAGCCAACTCAGGGGTCCCAAGCGTGTGGCTGGGGACATCGGCGGTCGCGAGGCGGAAGGGTCGCACTTTTCGAACTCTGATCTCGTTCCACATCTCGCGGAAGTAGTCGTGCAGCGCCTGCACAGCCGGGCCCTCGACTCTGGTCTGCACGTCGTGCCAGTCTTCGGCAGGATGCGGCTGACCGCCGTGGCGGTCGCCCGAGAAGTCGATCCCACCGGTGTACCCGACGGCACTGCTGCCGCTCCCAACGACCACGAGCTTGGTGTGTGCCGCACCGGCGGAGTGGGTCAGGATGTTGACCCAGACCTTCTCGGCAAGGGTGGCTTCGGCGCGCAACTCCTTGATGGAGGCCAAGGTGCCGATGTTGGTGCTGCGAACCGAAGCCAACCCGCCCTTCACTGCCTTGGACTGGACGAAGTTGCTGGCCATGATCGCGAACGAGGCCCAGCCCAGAACCCGGACATCGACTCCAGCCTTCGCCTTGGCCTTCAGCAGGTCTGTCAGCAGGCCAGGGGCCCCGGGGCCGTCGAGTGAGAACGGCTTCTTCAGCTCCACCAGATCGACCGTCGTCCCCGACCCGCCCGGTGCAGGGTCGACGTTGCCACCCACCAGATGCAACCACCAGCCGGTGAGGTAGATGAACTGATTCTTGTTCTCTTCCGGAGTCCCACGACCGAGACGGTCGATCTCCTTCTTCACATCGGCGAAGTAGGTGGTGCCGTCGATCAGCGGGGTGATCTTGTTGCCGCTGAACGTGGCGGGCAGTGGCTCGGACGGCAGAACCACGTCCTCGGGCTGGACGAAGTACTTCTTGATCAACGCTTCGATGTCAGCCACCAGATAGCCCCCCAGCTATGTGCAGCACCGCGGGCCGGACGTGGGCGTTCCGGCCATCACCGTAAGAATTCCACAGGTGGCAGTGGGTGACAACGAGGTCGGCCCGATCGGGCAACGCCGTACCGAAGGACTGGTAGTAGTCGGCCGATCCGTCCCCGGCCACGCTCAGCACCTCCGCCGATCCCGGCTGCGACGGCACCACTACCAGTCCTTCGGGACGCATACTGCTTTTCATGGCAGACGAACCGTTGTTCACTCGATTGGCGCCGGTGCTGAATGTCTCCGATCTGGCTGCAGAGCGCGCGTTCTACGAGAGACTCGGCCTGCCGGTGATCTATGCGGGCGACGAGTATCCGGACTTCATCGCGTTCGGCACCGAGACGATCCACTTCGGAATCCAGCAGGCCAGCGGCGAGAACGATCCGCCGAGTGTGCTCACCTGGCAGATCGCCGTGTCCGACGTTGACGCGGCGGCGGAACGGTGCCGGGTGGCGGGGGTGGAGTTCGAACTGGAGATCAACGAGCCGGCGCCGGACTGGAAGTATCGGCGGCTGATCCTTCGGACCCCCAGCGGCTATCGGCTGGCACTTGAAGGGCCGACTGAGTAGCACGTGTCTTGCGGTTGGATGACGGACCGGCGGATAGCTCGGAGAACGCGGGGAACAGGGTCACGATAGGGCCGTGGGTGATCACTCCCGCGAGGGATTCCGGTGGGTGAGATCACTCCCAGGAGGGTTTGTGAAAGTTTTCACGAACGGATAACCTGAAGTAGACATGAAGTCGTGAACCACACTCAGGGAGAGTGAATCGCATGACAGCCCAGGTGCCGCACATCCTCGTCGTCGGAGGCGGTTACGTCGGGATGTACACCGCGTACGGACTGCGTCGCGCGGCCCGGAAAGGCAAGATCCGGGTCACGGTGGTGGACCCGCGATCGGTGATGACCTACCAGCCGTTCCTGCCGGAGGCGGCCGCTGGATCAGTGGAGCCGCGGCACGTGGTGGTGCCGCTGCGCAAGACCCTCAAGGGCTGCCGGATCGTGACCGGTCGGGTGGTCGGGATCGACCACGCGGACAAGGTCGCGAAGGTGATGCCCGAGGAGGGCCCGGAGTACGAGTTGGCCTACGACCAGATCGTGGTCGCACTCGGTTCGATCGCGCGCACGCTGCCGATCCCGGGGCTGGCCGAGGAGGCGCTCGGATTCAAGAACGTCGAAGAAGCGATCGCGCTGCGCAACAAGGTGCTGGATCGCCTGGACGTCGCGAGCTCGCAGCCTGACCCCGCCCTGCGCAAGTCGGCGCTGACCTTCGTCTTCGTCGGTGGTGGATACGCCGGGGTCGAGGCGTTCGCGGAGCTCGAGGACATGGCCCGCTACGCCACCCGGTACTACGACAACATCAAGCCCGAGGACATGCGCTGGGTGCTCGTCGAGGCGACCAACCGGATTCTGCCCGAGGTCGGTCCCGACCTGGGCAAGTACACGGTCGACCAGCTCCGCAAGCGCAACATGGACATCAAGCTGGAGACCCGGCTGGAGTCCTGCGAGAAGGGCCGCGTGGTCCTGAGTGACGGCGAGGAGTTCGACGCCGACACGATCGTCTGGACCGCCGGTGTGAAGGCGAACCCGGCGCTGGCCGCGACCGACTTCCCGCTGGACGAGAAGGGCCGCGTCAAGTGCCTGGCCAACCTGCGGATCGAGGGTGTCACCGACGCCTGGTCCGCCGGCGACAACGCCGCCGTACCGGACCTCACGTCGGACAACGGCGCGTACTGCGCACCTAACGCGCAGCACGCCGTCCGCCAGGCCCGCCAGATCGCCGCGAACATCCTTCGCACCGTGGACGGCAAGGCCCCGCAGGACTACGAGCACAAGTACGTCGGCTCGGTGGCGAGCCTCGGCCTGCACAAGGGTGTCGCCCAGTTGTTCGGCATCAAGATCAAGGGCTGGCCGGCCTGGTTCCTGCACCGCACGTACCACGTCAGCCGCGTCCCCACCTTCAACCGGAAGGCCCGCGTCATCCTCGACTGGACGCTGGCGCTGTTCTTCCGCCGCGAGGTCACCTCGCTGGGCACCCTCCAGGCACCCCGCGAGGAGTTCCGCCGCGCAACGCAGTCCTAAACCAGGGACTTGAACATGTGAACGTCCTCGTGACCGGCCGGGATCCCTAGGGTCCGGCCGGTCTCGACGTATCCGTGCCGCTGGTAGAAACCCGGTGCTTGGAAGGTGAACGAGGACACGGCGATCCGGTCACAACCACGCCGCTGCGCTTCTGCCTCGGCTGCCAGCAGCACCTTGCTGCCCCAGCCGTCCTTCCGGCTGTCCTCACGGATCCAGACCATGTCGATCCCGCACAGGCCGCCCCACGTCCAAGCGGCCAGCCCGCCGACCAGCTCACCGGCCTCGTCGGTCACCTTGACCGAGAATGAGCCGCGGTCGCTTACACCGGTTGCCACGAAGTTGAAGGTGTCGAGTTCGTCGCTCAGGCGCTGCTCGAGCTCGGCGTCCTGCTCGCCGACGGTCAGAGTCTTGTCGTCGCTGGTCACGCGCGCAGGATATTCCGGCTCCGTGTCATCAGTGATCGACTGGAGCCGTGCCCCAGGTAGTGGGTGCCGTTCCTAGCTGTACGTCGAGCCGGCCGCCGCGGGTGGTGAAGCTCTCCGGCAACCAGGACTCCGCTCGCGGCCGCCCATTCAGCTGCGCCGACTGCACGTACTGGTTGGCGTCTGTGGTGGCCGGCGCGTTCACAGTGATCCGTACGCCGTTGCTGCGGCGGAGCTCGACTTTCGGGAAGAGCGGGCTGCCGACGAGGAGTTCGGCGCGGCCCGGGGTCTGCGGGAAGAGGCCGATCGCGGCGAAGATGTACCAGGCCGAGAGCGTGCCCAGGTCGTCGTTGCCGGGCAGACCGGCGGGGCCGGTGCCGTAGACCGTGTCCACGATTTCCCGCGTCGTCGCCTGAGTTTTCCACGGGACGCCGAGGCCGTTGTAGAGCCAGGGTGCGTGCAGGCCGGGCTCGTTGGTCGGGTCATAGCGGACTGCGCTGCCGCCCTTGACCGCCCAATTGCCCTGCTCGTCGTGGAAGAACCCGTCCAGCCGCTCAACCGCCTTGCCGTCCATGGCTTGCGCCAGGCCGGTGACGTCCTGCGGGACCATCCACGTGTACGTCGCGCTGGAACCCTGCGCGAATCCTGTCTGCGTGGACGGAGCGAAGCCGGGCTCCCAAGTTCCGTCCGAGCGCTTGGCCCGCTGGTAACCAACGGCCGGGTCGAAGGTGTTCTTCCACCAACTACCGCGATCCTTCAGATCGTTGACGTCGGCACCGAGCCGCTGACCCCACTGCGCCAGCGAGTAGTCGGCCAGAGAGTTCTCAAGGGTTTCCGCAGCGCCTCCCCAGCAGTGACAAGCATCTTGCGGGGCATAGTGCTTGGCCAGGTAGTTGTCGAGAGCTGGTCGCTGACCAGTACATTGCCCTAGGCAACCACCGTCGTTCTCGGCGTCCGCGTTCTGCACCCGCGCC
Source organism: Kribbella antibiotica (assembly GCF_004349055.1). GTDB lineage: Bacteria > Actinomycetota > Actinomycetes > Propionibacteriales > Kribbellaceae > Kribbella > Kribbella antibiotica. The sequence continues at coordinate 4,552 of NZ_SMKX01000046.1, read as the reverse complement.
TGGCGAGCCAGCGACTCAAACGCACCCCGTACGTCGAAGTTGCGCACTCCCATCGCGGTGAACGTGGCCAGCGTCGGTGCCGCCGGATCGCCCGTCATCACGTGCGTCGGGCCGTTGTTGTGCAGCCAGCGATCCCAAACGCCCTTGTTCTGCTGGGCAAACTGATACATCGACTGCGCGAAGTCACCGGCTACATCGGGCTTCAGCAACGCGAGCAGCTGAATGTGCGCGCGGTACTGATCCCAGCCGGAGAACGTTCCGTACTGCGCCTTCTGGCCGCGCGCGAGCCGGTGGATCTTCAGGTCGGACCCGAGGTAGCGGCCATCTACGTCGTTGAAGATGTTCGGCTGCAACAGCACGTGGTAGAGCGCGGTGTAGAACGTCGTGCGCTGCGCGTCGGTCCCGCCGGTGACGTCGATCGCCTGCAGCTCACGCCGCCAGGCCGCGTACCCTTCCGCCGCAATTCGGTCGACCGTCGCAGATCGCCGTACCTCGGTGCGTAGGTTTTGCTCGGCGCCGGCCAGGCTCACGTACGAGATGCCCAACTGCATCCGCACCTTGGCGCCGGGCGCGAACGTCACATAGCCGCCCGAGCCACGGCCGGCCCGGTCGGCGCCGGTTGCGTAGCCCTCGCCGCCGGTCGTGTGTGTGCTCCCCGCGGCCAGGTCGCCGTTCTTCCAGGTGCCGTTGGCAACAACCGGCTGGTCGAAGGACGCGGTGAAGTAGAGGCGGTAGTAGGTCTTGCGGTTGTTCACGCCACCGTTGGCCCGGCGGCCGCAGAACGCGCCGGTCAGCACGGATCCGGTCACCTTCCGGCCACTCGGGTCGATGGTGATCTCCGCATCCTCGCTGCCGTTCAGGGAGTTCGACGTACGGAAGAGGAGGTTCGCGGACTGGTCAGCCGGGAAGGTGAACTCGCCGACACCGGCTCGCGTGGTCACGGCCAGGTCGGTCTTCACGCCGGAGTCCAGGGTCACGGTGTAGCGGCCCGGGACGGCCTTCTCGTTCGCGTGGCTGAAGTTCGACGCGTACTTCGCGTCCTTCGTGTCTGCGGTCGGGGACGAGTCGACCGTGCCGACGTACGGGAGGATCGGGATGTCACCAGCGGCACCGGGGTTACAGCCCGCGCCGCTCAGGTGAGTGAGGCTGAAACCGCGGACGCGCGTGACGTCGTACTGGTATCCGTTGGCCGCGCCCGTGCTGGTCTGGTCGCCGCGCGTGCTCGTCGGACTCCACGAGATCATCCCGAACGGCCGGACCGCACCCGGCCAAGTCGTACCGTCGCGGAGCGAGCCGATCAGCGGATCGACGGACGCCGCCGGATCGTAGGACGGCTGCCCGTACGACGCCTGGGCGGGTACTGCTGGGACCAGCAGGGCAAGAGTGAGACCGGCTGCGAGCAAGCGCATGGGAGAGCCTCCCGTTGGGCGGACGGACGTTCCAACGATAGAAGCTACAGGTGGCCGGGAGGTGTCTTGCGCAAGATCTACTCGTGCAGCAGGTCGGCGTCGTGGACGAGCAGAGCGATCTGGACACGGTTGTTCAGATCGAGTTTGGTGAGAATCCGGGAGACGTGGGTCTTGACTGTCGGGACGCTCAGGTAGAGGGTCGCGCTGATCTCCGCGTTGGACTTTCCTTCGCCGACGGCGACCGCGATCTCGCGTTCGCGCTCGTTGAGGTCGGCCAGGCGGTGCACGGCCTTGGCCTTGCGCTGGTCCTGCCCGGACGCCGCGACTCGAGTGATCAAGCGCTTGGTGACGGTCGGCGACAACACCGGCTGGCCGCCCGCCACCCGCCGTACGGACTCGACGATCTCGGCCGGTGGGGTGTCCTTCAGGACGAATCCGGCGGCTCCGGCTCGAAGGGCGCGCAGGACATGTTCGTCGGCGTCGAACGTGGTCAGGATGATGATCTCGGGGGCGCCCGGCTTGCGTCGTACCGTCTCGGTGGCGGTCAGGCCGTCGGTGTTCGGCATCCGGATATCCATCAGTACGACGTCTGGGACGAGCCGCTCGATCAGGCCGGTGATTCCGGTGCCGTCACCGGCCTCGCCGACCACGCGGATATCCGGCGCACCGCCCAGCATGAGCTTGAGGCCGGCGCGCAACAGCGGATCGTCGTCGACGATGAGTACCCGGATCATGACGGCCACGGTAGCCAGGCGGAAAGGCGGAAGTCGCCGTCGGGGGTGCGGCCGTGTTCGAGCCGGCCGTCCACCAGGGCTGCGCGCTCCTTCAGGCCTTTGAGTCCTTGCCCCTCGCCACGGCGAACATCGGGGGCCGGGTTGCTGACCTCAAGCTCGAGTCCGTTGCCTGGGGCACCGACCACGCTGATGGCGACACGCTCCCCCGGCGCGTGTTTCATCGCGTTGGTCAAGCCTTCCTGGACGATCCGGTACGCCGTACGGCCGATGTGGTCGGGGAGGGTGCCGTTGATGTCCTGCTGGAGCTCGACGTGAACGCCGGCTGCCTGGGATGCCTCGACCAGGGCGGGCAGGTCCGCGAACGTGGGTTGGGGCAGCTCGCCGACCGGGGCGCGCAGCACGCCGATCACCTCGCGGAGGTCCTGGAGTGCCTGATGGGCGCTGGCTCGAATCACCTCGGACGCCTCGGCTACCTCTTTAGGCGTCGCATCCTCTCCGCGGTAGGCGAGGGCTCCGGCGTGCACGCTGAGCAGGGAGAGGCGATGACCCAGTACGTCGTGCATCTCGCGGGCAATCTCTTCTCGGGCCCGGAGTTGGCCCTGCTCGGCCTGCAGGCGGGCCACTGTCTCGGCACGGTCAGCGCGGTCTCGCAGCGTCTGGAGGAGTTGGCGACGGGAGCGGATGTAGAGGCCCCAGCCGGCGACGGCGGTGTAGAGCGAGACGGCGGCGATGGCCAGCGCGGCCGGTTCCTCCTGCTGTTTGACCTGGAGGTAAGCGGCGAGGGAGATCGAGTTGGCGGCGAACACGATCAGGGTGGTCCGCAGCGGGCGGTAGACCGCGACAGACAGGACCAGTACGAGCGTCGAGCCGCTGGCGGTCTCGGAGAAGATCGAGATCACCGCGGCCGCGAGGGCCAGCTGCACCGGCCAGCGGCGCCGCCACCAGAGCGTCAGGCACAGAGCCAGGCCCGAGACCAGGTCCAGCACGACCTTCCAGTCCGCGTCCATCGTCGCCAGAGTGTCCGAGAAGACGGCCAGGCCGAAGGCGAGCGCGAACAGGAACACGACAGCGTCGACACACCAGTCGCGCAGGTTGCGTCGTACGGGCGTGTCCATGGGTTGAATGTAGCGGCGCCGATTCGCCCTCGAGGCAGTTCTGGGCTGTCCGGATACCGAAGTCGGTGTGATCTCGTCCTTTGGTTGACGGTAAGTTCCCGGCATGACCCAGCTCGCAGTCACCGTCATCGGCCCGGATCGCCCGGGCATCATCGCGGACGTCACCGAGGCCCTGGCCGGCACCGGAGTCAACCTCGAAGACTCCACGATGACGCTCCTGCGCGGCCATTTCGCGATGATGATCGTCTGCTCCGGCTCCCTGTCCGAGGTCAACACCGCGCTGGAGCCGCTCCGCGGTGACCTGGTCATCACGGTCCGCGCCATGGGCCCGGAGAACGAGCACGCCGCGATCGGGCCGTCGTACCTGCTGAGCGTCCACGGTGCCGACCGCCCCGGCATCGTCGCCGCCGTCACCCGCCTCGTTGCCGCCTCCGGTGGCACGATCACCGACCTGGCCACCCGCCTGAGCGGCGACCTCTACGTCCTGACCGCCGAGGTCGAGCTCCCACTCACCGCCGACCTCGAAACCCTCGACCGCACTCTCGAGATCACCGCCGAAGAGCTCGGTGTCGGCGTCACCCTGAGCCCGGCGGAGAGCGACGACCTGTGAGCGTCGCCCACCTCAACCAGACCCTGGCCACCTGGAGCCCCGCCCAACTCGGCTACGCCGGCGAGGTCCTCGACGTCGTCCGCGCCCCGCACCCGGTCCTCTCCGCTGTGGGTGCTTTCGTCGACCCCCTGGACCCGGTCATGGTCGCGCTGGCCGCCGACCTCGTCGCCACCATGCGCGTCTCCCCCGGCTGCGTCGGCCTGGCCGCCCCCCAGGTCGGCATCTCCGCCCAAATGTTCGCCCTGGACGTCACCGGCCACCCCAAAACCCGCACCTGCCACGGCGTCTTCGTCCTCTGCAACGCCGTCGTCGTCGAATCCTCGCGCCAGGAAAAAGCCCGCGAAGGCTGCATGTCCGTCCCCGACTTCACCGGCGACGTCAAACGCGCCACCCGCCTGACCGTCACCGGTCTGCTCCCAGGCACCGGCGCCGAGGTCACCATCACCACCGACGCCTTCGAAGCCCGCGCCCTCCAGCACGAGATCGACCACTGCGCCGGCAAACTCTTCCTCGACCGAGTCGCCGGAGCGCACGCCGTACACCCCCGCAAGGTCTACAAATAACGTACCCTCGACCCGCGCCCGGGTGGCGGAACGGCAGACGCAGCGAGCTTAAACCTCGCAGCCGAAAGGCGTACGGGTTCGAATCCCGTCCCGGGCACACCATTTCCCCTCATCCCCGCGC
>NZ_SMKX01000045.1 GCF_004349055.1 Kribbella antibiotica | reverse complement strand
ACCTTCACCCACCAGTACCCCCTACCCAGCGGCCCCGCCTACCTCACCGACCACCTAGGCCTCCAAGCCCGCTTCACGGTCTAGAGCTACCGTCTGGGCGTGGACATTGACTGGGGTGCCGAGGTTGCCGACCAACTGGAGACGCACTGGCAGGAGCTGCTCCGCCCGCGGCTGGACGGGCTCACCGACGACGAGTACTTCTGGCAGCCAGTGCCTGGCTGCTGGACGCTCAGCCGCCGTGGTCAGAGCGCTGCGCCGCTCTCTCTCGGTGCCGGCGACTTCACGATGGACTACCAGCAGCCGCCGCCAGATCCGGCGCCCGTGACCACGATCGCGTGGCGGCTGGCACACCTGTCCGTCGGGCTCGCTTCGACCAGTGCTAAGCGATTCGGGCAGCCTGCGGCCAGTGAAGCGACGTACTCGTTTGCGGGCACGGCTCGGGAGGCCCTGCGGCAACTGGACGACGAGTACGCGGTGTTTGTTGCCGGCGTGCGCGGTCTGGGCACGGGTGGGCTGAGCCAGCCGCAGGGGGAGCCTCCTGCCTTCGCGGAGGCGTCACTGGCGAAGCTGATGCTGTACGTGAACGCGGAGGTCATCCACCACGGCGCTGAGATCTGTCTGCTTCGGGACCTTTATCTGCAGAGAACCTGAAGGCCGGGGCGGCAGCCTAGGGTGATAGATCGGTAGATGATCGATCGCGGAGCGTGGAGGAATTGTGCTCAGGACTGTTGTCACACTGGTGAGTTGCGCGGCTGTGGCGGTTGCGGCGGCGGGGGTGCCTGGACAGGGCGTGGTGCGGGCGGTGGAGACGCGGAGCGTTCAGGTGTGGCTCAAGCCAGATCTGGCTGGTGCTGAGCGGTTTGCCATGGCTGTGTCTACGCCGGGTAGTGCGCAGTTCCATCAGTACTTGAGTCCGAACGAGTACACGGCTCGGTTCGGGCCGACTCCTGCCGCGGCTAAGGCGGTGGCTGATCGGTTAACGGCTGCTGGGCTGAGCGACGTACAGGTCAGTGGTGGGCGGGACTATGTGTCGGCAACTGGACCTGTGTCGAACGTGCCATCGGAGCTCGGTGCTGAGGTGCTAGCGGTGACCGGGCTAAGCACCGGCAGGCGCGCGCTGGCTGCGGCGGCTTCAGGAAAAAAGACACCGCAGTGTTCGCAGTACTGGGCAGAGCACATGCAGAGCTTCAAGCCGGCGTACAAGGGACTGACCACGGCGGCGCTGCCGATCTGCGGCTACAGCGCCAAGCAACTACGTGCTGCGTACGGCGCCTCGCGCGCCTTCAGCGGTCGGGGTCAGACCGTCGCGCTGACCGAGCTTCAGTTCGGGACCTCGATGCAGAAAACCATGCAGGAGTGGGCGAAACGGAACAACCTGCCGCCGCTCAAGCGCGGCCAGTACCGGGAGCAGACGGTCGGTCGCCCGTGTCCCACCGCGAGCACCCGCAGCGCCACCCGGTACGACGACGAGACCGAGATGGACTCACAGGCGGTCTACGCGATGGCACCGGACGCGAAGCAACTGGTGGTCGTCGGCAACGGCTGCAACGAGGACGAGGGGCTACTGAACGCGGTTCACGGCGTGCTGCTGGGAGACGGCCACCGGCCGAGCGCCACGATCGTCTCCAACTCGTGGGGAATCCCCGGCGACGGCGAAACAGGAAAGACCCTGCATGCACTGACACTCCGGGCTGCCGCCGAAGGTGTCGGCCTGTACTTCGCCTCTGGCGACGCCCCCACCCTGGATGCGGTTGGAGAGCAGCCGTTCGCGACTGCCGTCGGTGGCACGACACTCGGCCTGGGCGCGCACAACGAGCGAGTGTTCGAAACCGGCTGGTCGAACAACACCGTCTCGCTCGATGACGGCAAGTGGAACGACCTGGGCGGCGGCTCCGCAGCAGGCGGCGGCACCAGCCTCACCTTCGCGCAACCCGCCTATCAGAAGGGCGTCGTACCGGCGTCGATGTCGCACGTGCGGGTCCACGGCAAGACACACGTCAACCGGGCCTCTCCTGACATCTCTGCGATCGCCGACCCCAACACCGGCATGCTGGTCGGCCATAGCGACGATGACGGCCACTACGTCACCCAGTCGACCGCAGGCACCAGTCTGGCGACCCCAGTGATCGCAGGCCTCATCGCGGGCGCCCAGCAGGGCCGGCGGACGTCGTACGGGTTTATCAACCCAGTCCTCTACCGCTTGCACGGCACTCCGGCGATCCGCGACGTCCTGCCGCTCGGGCCCAAGACACCCCAGCAGAACCGTGTCGCCTACACCCCGGCCACGGCCGACTACACCCCGAGTCTCGAGTACTTCGACTACCAGGGCCCGGGCACCTTGGTCACCGCCAAGGGCTACGACACCACGACCGGCATCGGCACCCCGAACGGCCTGCATTTCCTCCTCGGTCTGCACCTTGCTGCAAAGTGACCCAAAACAGGCCGGGCATGGCTGGCTTTTAAGGTAAGGGTTACCTAATATCTTCCGATGGGTCCCCACGGGGAAGGACCTGACACGGGGTATGCGCGGCGTCACTCTGAGCGGTGCCGAACCTCGTTTCCCCTGCAGCAGAAAAGGAAGAAAAACACCCATGAGCACGACACCCCTGGGACGGCGCGGCGCGGCCGTGACCGCCGCGGTCCTGAGCCTCACGCTCGCCCTCACCGCCTGCGGCGGCGCCGAGGACAAGCCCGGCGCCAAGCCCGGCGGCAACGCCGCCACGACGCACACCGTCAAGGCCGGCAACGGCGACATCGTGGTCCCGGCCGCCCCGCAGCGGGTCGTCACGATCGGCAACACGGACCTGCCGTTCATCGACATGGGTGGCGCGCCGGTGGGCGTCACCGGGGTGGCCCCCTCCGAACTCAGCTTGTTGCCGGCCGACCAGCAGGAAACGTACAAGAAGGCCACGGACGTCGGCGGCGAGGTGGACCTCGAGAAGGTCGCCGCCCTCAAGCCGGACCTCATCCTGGTCCAGATCCCCGATGCCGAGTTCAAGAAGATGGAGAAGCAACTCACGACGATCGCCCCGACCGTCTTCTGGGGCCTCGACACCGAGTGGAAGGCGATCGCCGAAGGGATCGCGGACGCCGGCAACGTGAAGGACTCGCTCACCCGGCAGAAGGCGGAGTACGAGAGCCAGGTCGCCAAGATGAAGCAGACCTACGCGGAGCTCATCAAGACCACCAAGTTCGTCAACCTCGATCGCTACTCCAACTCCGATCCCGGGACGTACGTCGTCGGGGACATCGGCTGCGTCGAGATCGCCCAGGACGACATCGGCTTCAACTACCCCCAGGCGCCTGCAGGCAAGGACCCGCTGGCCTACACGTCCCTGCCGTTCGAGCAGCTCACCAAGCTGTCGTCCCAGTACGACGTGATCACCTACCCCGCCGACGACAAGGGCCAGCCGACCACGGTCTTCGCGCCGGTGGTCGACACCAACACCTGGAAGGCACTGCCGCTAGTGACGTCGGGTCACGCGCTCGGTGTCTTCTGCCCCGGCAACAACTCGTACGGCGCCGTTCTGCGGTACCTGGGCTCACTCGGCAAGGCGCTGGCAACCCTCCCCGCCAAGAAGTGACAGCTCTTACCCTGCGTCGACCCAGCGATCCGGGCACCGTCACGGTGTCCGGATCGCGGCGTCGACTGATCGGCCTGGTCGTCGCGCTCGTCGTGCTCCTGGCGTTGCTGGTGGCAAGCATCATGATCGGGTCAACGGCCATTTCACCCACTGTGGTGTGGAATGCCTTGTTCCATCCGTCGAACGACATCGATCAGTTCGCGATCCGGGACTTCCGCCTGCCGCGCACCATCGTCGGGTTGGTTGTCGGTATGGCGCTTGGCGTCGGCGGTGCGTTGATCCAGGCCCTGACCCGGAACCCGCTGGCCGATCCGGGCATCCTCGGAGTGAACGCAGGCGCCTCCTTCGCGGTCACAGTCGCCGTTGGGCTGCTCGGAATCCGCGACATCCAGAGCTACATGTGGTTCGCCTTTGCCGGCGCGCTGATCGTCACCCTGATGGTGCTCGCCCTCGGTTCGACCCGGCGCGGCCAGTCGCCGGTGATGATGGTTCTCGCCGGGGTCTGCGTCGGCGCGGTGCTCGGTGGTGCCGGTTCGGCCCTCGAGCTGACCAACCCGGACGCCTTCGACGCGATGCGATCCTGGAACGCCGGTTCGATCGTGAGCCGCCCGCTCGACCTGGTGTGGCCGCTGCTGCCGTTCTTCGCGGTCGCGCTCATCCTTGCCTTCGCCGTATCCGGCCCACTCAACGCCATGGCCCTCGGTGACGAGCTGGCCGTCGCCCAAGGCGTCCAGCTGATCCGCACCCGGATCCTCGCGATCATCGCGCTGACCCTGCTCGCCGGCGGCGGTACGGCGATCGCCGGGCCGATCGGCTTCGTCGGGCTGATGGTCCCGCATGTCGCGCGCTGGATCGTCGGCCCGCACCAGCGCTGGATCTTCGCCTACAGCGTGGTGCTGGCTCCCAGCCTGCTGCTGGCCTCCGACATTCTCGGGCGGGTCGTGATGCGGCCCGGCGAGATTCCCGTCGGCATCGTCACTGCCTTCGTCGGTGCCCCCGTGCTCATCGCGCTGGTGCGGCAGAAGAAAGCGAGCGGGCTATGAGCGCACGCGTGGACTTCGGGCGGCGGGTGCTGGTGCTGCGGCGCCAGAGAGTCGCCGTACGGCTTGAGTGGCGCTCGGTCATCGTCTGCTCGGTTCTCGCCCTGGCAGTCGCCGGTACGGCGGTGCTCGCGCTGATGACCGGCTCGTTCCAGCTCAGTCCAGGAGAGGTCGTCTCCGCGCTGACTGGTCAGACAACCGGGCTCGTCCGCGACATCGTGGTCGAGTGGCGGCTCCCCCGCGTCGTGGCGGCGCTGGTGTTCGGTGCTGCGCTGGGGGTGAGCGGCGCTGTCTTCCAGTCGACACTGCGCAACCCGCTCGCCGACCCCGGCATCATCGGCTTCTCGCAGGGCTCGTACACCGGCGCACTGATCGTGATCCTGCTCATCAACGGCACCTACTGGCAGTTGGTCGGCGGAGCACTGATCGGCGGAGTCGCTACGGCCCTCGCCGTGTATCTGATCGCTTACCGGCGAGGTGTGCAAGGGTTCCGCTTGATCATCGTGGGCATCGGCATCTCGTCGATGCTCGGCTCGTTCAACACCTGGCTGATCCTCAAAGCCGATCTTGATCAGGCAATGGCCGCTGCGACCTGGGGTGCCGGGTCACTCAACGGCGTCTCCTGGCCGCAGGTCGCCGTCGGTGGCGCATGCATCGCCGTACTGCTGCTGCTGGCAGCGATGTCGAGCCGGCCGATGCGGCAGTTGGAGCTGGGCGACGATGCGGCCGCAGCCCAGGGAGTGCGGGTCTCAGCGGTTCGTCTCGGGCTGATCCTGCTGGGGGTGGCGTTGACGGCAACGGTCACCGCTGCGTCGGGCCCGATCGCGTTCATCTCGCTGGTCGCGCCGCAGATCGGACGTCGGCTCACCCGCACTGCCGGGATCACCCTGGCTCCCGCCGCCTTGGTGGGCGCGCTGCTCTGTCTGGCGGCGGACTACCTCGCCCAGCACGTCGCACCAACACCGTTGCCGGTCGGCATCGTCACCGTCATCCTCGGCGGCGGCTACCTCGGCTGGCTGCTGATCACCGAAGCCAGGAGACGCCTGTGACCACCCACACCGCCAACGGTCTGACGACATCCTCCGGTGGCTCACGACTGCACGTGGAGTCGGCGACGATCGGCTACGACAAACGCGTCATCTCCCGAGAGCTGTCGGTGGCGATCCCCAACGAGTCGTTCACAGTGATCGTGGGTCCGAACGCGTGCGGCAAGTCCACCCTGCTCCGCGGTCTGTCCCGGCTGCTGAAACCGTCGGCCGGGCAGGTCGTTCTGGACGGTGCCGACATCAACTCCTTCAAGACCAAGGAGGTGGCCCGGCGGGTCGGTCTGCTGCCGCAGTCCTCCATCGCCCCCGACGGCATCACCGTGGCCGACCTGGTGGCCCGGGGCCGGTACCCGCATCAAGGGTTCGCCCGGCAGTGGACCGAGGCCGACGAGAAGGCCGTCGTACGGGCGATGAAACAAACGGCAGTCACCGACCTGTCCGGCCGTCTGGTGGACGAGTTGTCGGGTGGTCAGCGCCAGCGGGTGTGGGTAGCCATGGCGCTCGCCCAGCACACCGACATCATGCTGCTCGACGAGCCGACCACCTTCCTCGACATCACCCATCAGATCGAGCTGATGGAACTGTTCACCGACCTGCATCACGTCGGCCACACCCTGGTCGCCGTACTGCACGACTTGAACCAGGCCGCCCGCTACGGCACTCACCTGATCGCCATGAAGGACGGCCACATCGTCGCCGAAGGCGCACCGGCGGAGATCGTGACCGCCGACCTCGTCCACGAGGTCTTCGGACTGCGCTGCCTCGTCGTCCCCGACCCAGTCGCCGGTACGCCGTCCGTCGTACCGCTGGGCCGCGAACGCCCGGCGCACTTCAAGAAGGGTGAGCGTGCTTCCGTTGACGGCTCATGATCGTTTGCAGCTGACCGCGAGCCAGCGAGGCAACTGGGTAGCGCGAAGCCTCGCTCCTGAGTCCTCGGTGTTCTGCGCGGGCCGGCTGATCTGGCTGGACGGCCCGATCGACCCGATCCTGCTCGCGTCCTCGGTCAGCGCGGTCTTCGCCGAGACCGATACGCTCCGGGCCCGTTTCGGCGACGACGACGGCGTCCCGTTCCAGTACGTCGACACCACCACGACGCTCCCGACCGAGATCATCGACACCGGCCAGGACGACGCCCAGGTCCGGGCCCTGGCCCGCGAACAACTCGCCGGGACGGCCGCCGCCGGAGAGCCCGCGACAACCTCGACACTGGTCCGCCGCGCCGACGGGACCTGGGCCTGGATCCTGGTCACCAGCATCCTGCTCGTCGACGGCTACAGCATCTTCCTCTTCATCCGCCGCGTCGCCGACGTCTACACCGCGACCCAAGCCGGCGAGCCGGTCCCGGACCGCTGGTTCGGCGACTTGAAGAACGTCCTGGAGACCGAGCGGCCTGACACTGCCGAGGCGGCGGCAGACGTCGCGTACTGGAACGGCGTCCTCGCGATCGAGAACGCCGGCCACGAGAACGTCGAAGACGTCGCCGGGCTCTTCGCCTCCTCCAGCCTGCCGGTTGCCGTCCCGATCCCTGACGACCTCTATCCGAGAGTCCAGCAATTCGCCCGCGCCGCGCGGGTTTCCTGGACCGATGCCCTGATCGCCTTGTGGGGCGTCTACACCGCTCTTGCCGACGGTCGTGACTACGTCGCGGTCCGGGTCCCGCTGATGCTGCGCGACGATCGCGAAGCGCTGAAAACACCCAGCGCAATCTCCAGAGCGATCCCGATCGCCACCAGCATCAGCCCACACCACACAATCCAGAACGTCCTCGAAACCGTCGCAGAGCAGTTGAAGACTGCCCGGCGGCACACCACTGCCGAAGACCACCAGATAGCCCGCACCTGGCCCGGCGGCCAGGCGTCCTATCTCGCGCTGCCGACGATCAACATCAAACTCTTCGAGTCGGCACCGCGCCTGGGCGACACCGGTGTGATCACCGAGCGAGTCAGCAGTGGCCCGGTCGGTTCACTCGACCTCGTCATCCACCGCACCCGCGACACCGGAATCCGGCTGGACCTGTCCAGCGGATCCACCGCCGGCGACCCAATCGCGCACGCCGACCGACTCGGCCGCTTCCTCACCACGGTCCTCGACGGCTCCCCCACCCAGACCCTGCACCAAGCAAGCACCAGGCTCACACCCGACACCGACGGCCCGGATCCGTCCTGGGCACAGGGCGAAGCGCTCGAGGTTTCCGGCGCGACTGTTGACGAGCTGGTACGCCGACAGGTGGCAGCAAGCCCGGACTCGGTCGCGATTGTTGCTCATGGCACCGAACTTACGTACCGCCAGTTCGACGAACGGGTCAACGCTTTCGCCCACCACCTGGTCGAGGACGGCGTACAGGTCGGAGACCGGGTCGCCGTCGCGATGACCCGCTCGGTCGACCTTGTCGTAGCACTGGCCGGCGTACTGCGCGCCGGAGCGGCCTATGTGCCGATCGATCCGGAATACCCCGCGGAACGCATCGAACACATCCTCCACGCCGCCGCACCCGCCGTGGTGATCACCGACGAGTACATCGCCGAAGCGCAGGAACGCCTGGCCAAGGGCGCGAAAACCGCTCCCGTTCTGGCCCGGCCGCTGAACGATCTCGACGCTGCGGTCGTCATCTTCACCTCGGGGACGACGGGCAATCCAAAGGGCGTCGCCGTCGCCCACCGCGCACTCGTGAACCGCCTCGCGTGGGGCCAACGCCTACTGGGCTACAGGCCGGACGACGTGGCGATGTCAAAGAGCGGTGTCGGTTTCGTCGACGCCGTGACCGAGTTGTTCGGGCCACTGATCGCCGGCACCCGAATCGTCGTCGTACCGACCGAAACCGCCCAAGACCCAGCCGCTCTGCTCGACACGATCGCCCGGCACCGAGTCACCCATCTGCTGACCGTGCCCAGCCTCGCCGACGTCCTCGTCCGGCACCACGACGCACCCACCGCGTTGGCCACCGTCCGGCACTGGATCTCCTCCGGCGAACCACTGGTCCAGGCCACCGCGAACAGTTCGCGAACCGCCGCACCACAAGCAGAACTGCACAACTTCTACGGCTCCACCGAAGTCACCGGCGACGCCACCACCGGACCCCTTGAGATCGGCGCCCCGGTCGCCAACACCACCGCACACGTCCTCGACACCTGGCTGCACCCGGTTCCTGCCGGAGCAACAGGCGAGCTCTACCTCGGCGGCGTCCAACTCGCCGACGGCTACATCGGCAACCCGGCCCTCACCGCTCAACGCTTCGTAGCCGGTGAAGACGGCACCAGGCTCTACCGCACCGGCGACCTCGTGCGCTGGAACGCCCAAGGACAGCTCGAATATCTCGGCCGCAGCGACGACCAAGTCAAGATCCGCGGAAACCGCATCGAACCCGCCGAGATCCGCTCCGTCCTCGAACAACACCCAGCCGTGTCGGGTGCGGCGATCATCGCACTGGACCACCCCGCCGGCGGGAAATACCTCGCCGCCTACACGACCGGGGACGAGGTGCCGACCGATGAATTGCGCGAGCACCTCGAACGATCGCTCCCGGACTACATGGTCCCCACCACCTACACCCACCTGGACCGATTCCCCGTTACCCCTAACGGGAAACTGGACCGCCGCGCCCTCCCACAACCAGACCTCACCGCGGGCAGCACCGACAGCCGGGCTCCGCAAACCCACACCGAGATCACCCTCGCCGACATCTTCCGCGACGTACTCCACCTCGATACCGAGCTCGGCATCGACACCGACTTCTTCCGCCTCGGCGGACACTCCCTCCTCGCCGCCCGCGTCGTCGCCCGCACTAACGCACTCCTCGGCACCGCACTGACCTTGCGCGACGTCTTCGACCATCCACGCATCAGCGAACTCGCCCGCATCGCCGACGCCAACACCGGGACACCCTCGACACGAATCGGGGAACTACCCCGCCCAGCCGTCCTCCCTGTCTCCTACGGGCAACAAGCACTCTGGCTGATCGATCAGCTCGGTACGCCGGGTGGGCGGTACGTGGTGCCGGTGGTCCTGCGTTTGCGGGGCGATCTGGATCCTGACGTCCTGGCCACGGCGGTCCGGGACGTGGTGTCTCGGCACGAGGCACTGCGCACACTCTTGGTGGAGAACAACGGCACGCTGAGCCAGGTCGTCGTACCGGCGAAAGAGGCGGCCGACCGGCTCTCAATGCTCGTCGAGTACGACGTCACGAGCGTGGATACGCGGGTGGACGCGGTGGTGCGGGCCGGGTTCGATCTGGCGATCGATCTCCCGATCCGGGTCGCGCTGCTCCACGCGGGCGACAACGACTGGGTATTCGTTGTCGCCGTCCATCACCACGCGGTGGACGAATGGTCGTTCCCGTCGCTGCTGGGCGATCTGTCGACTGCCTATCAGGCGCGGGCCGCGGGGCAGGAGCCGGGATGGACTCCGCTACCGGCGCAGTACGCGGACTACGCGATCTGGCAGCGCGACGTCCTGGGCACAGCCTCGGATACGCGTTCACCACTTTTCGAACATCTCGCCTATTGGCGTGACGTCCTCGCGGATGCGCCCGAGGAGTCCACGATCACGCTGGACCGGCCTCGACCGGCCGCGCCGACCCACCGCGGTGCGGATCTGCGCTTCAGCATCCACCCACAGGTGGTGACCGGCCTGCGTCAGGTTGCGGATGCGCACGGCGTGAGCATGTTCATGACTCTGCAGGCCGCGACCGCGTTGACCGTCTCGGCGTTGGGCGCCGGGACGGACGTGCTGATCGGCTCACCGGTCGGCGGCCGCACCGAGGACGGTCTGGAAGAGCTGGTCGGATACTTCGTGAACACGTTGCCGATCCGCCATCGATTCCACGCCGGGGACTCGATCGCCGAGGTTCTGCAGTACACCAGACGATCGGTACTCGGCGGGTTCGAGCATCAGGCCGCGCCCTTCGAGGAAATCATTCGTGCGCTGGGCACCGAGCGCTCCGTTGGCCGGAACCCCCTGTTCCAAACCATGCTCACCCACCGCGTCGTCGGCAGCCGCCGTGCGAACAGCCTGCGCCTCGATGGTGTCGAGACGACATCAACTCCCGTCTCGGTGGGCGCGGTCAAGACCGATCTCGACCTCGACATCTTCGATTCGCACACCGAGCTGAGCGGGAGACTCGCTTACGCGACCGACCTGTTCGACGACACCACCGCGGAGCGGTTCGTCACCGTCCTCAAGTCGGCACTGGCGGCTATCGCTGCCGATCCGAACGCGCGGATCGGCGACCTGGGCCTGTTGCCCGCACCGGAGATGCGGCAACTGGACGCCTGGTCGCGTGGTGAGCCGGTTGAGGTTCCCGAAGCGACTCTTGACGAGCTGGTACGCCGACAAGCCGCGGCGAGCCCGGATGCCGTCGCGGTCATCGCTGACGACGGCACCGAACTCACATACAGCCAGTTCGATGCCCGGGTCAACGCTCTCGCCCACCGCCTTGTTGAGAAGGGCGTGCAGGTTGGGGATCGGGTCGCGGTCGCCCTGCCGCGCTCCACCGATCTGGTGGTCGCATTGACCGGGGTACTCCGCGCCGGGGCGGCGTACGTACCGATCGACCCTGACTATCCGGCCGAACGCGTCAAGCACATCCTCGCGGACGCCACACCCCGGGTGGTGATCGACGACGAATTCGTGCAGCAACACTTCGATGCCGGCGTGGTCGACCCACCGCAGCTCTCGCGTCCGCTCCTTCCGACGGATGCGGCGTACGTGATCTTCACTTCCGGCACCACCGGACGCCCCAAAGGCGTGCAGATCAACCACCAGGCAATCGTCAACCGCCTGTGCTGGATGCGCGACGACTACCAGGTCGGTACGGCGGATCGCGTGCTGCTGAAGACCCCGTTCACGTTCGACGTGTCGGTGTGGGAGTTCTTCCTGCCGCTGATCACCGGCGCCGTAGTTGTCGTAGCTAAAGACGGCGGGCACAAGGATCCGCAGTACCTGCTCGAAGCCATCGACCGGCACGCCGTGACCGTCACCCACTTCGTGCCGTCAATGCTGCAGGCCTTCCTCGCCTCGAGCCCGGACAAGTCCTCAGTGGCTTCGGTACGGCGCGTGTTCTGCTCCGGCGAGGCATTGCCGGTGTCACCCGCGGCCGATGCCGTTGCGCTGTTCGAGAACGCGGAGGTGCACAACCTCTACGGGCCGACTGAGGCAGCCGTCGATGTGACCGCTCACCCGGTGGTTGGGGTCGATGCGGTCAGCGTGCCGATCGGCGGCCCGGTGGCGAACACGATGACGCGGGTTCTTGATGCCTGGTTACGTCCGGTGCCGGTCGGTGTGGCGGGCGAGCTCTACCTGGGTGGAGTCCAGCTCGCGGACGGGTACGTCGCTCGCGCGGGGCTGACCGCCAGCCGATTCGTCGCTGCCGACGACGGCGCGCGGTTGTATCGCACCGGCGACGTGGTGCAGTGGAACACCCAGGGACAGCTGGAGTACCTCGGCCGCGGCGACGACCAGGTGAAGATCCGCGGAAACCGGATCGAGCTCGGCGAGATCAGCGCGGTCCTCGAGCAGCATCCCGCGGTCTCGGGGACGGCCGTCGTCGCGCTGGACAATCCGGCCGGCGGCAAGTACCTCGCGGCCTACGTCATCACGGATGCCGAGGACGCCGCGCTGCGCGAGCATCTCGCCCAGTCGCTGCCGGACTACATGGTGCCCGCAACGTTCGTGCGCCTGGACCGATTCCCCGTTACTGCCAACGGAAAACTGGACCGCCGCGCACTGCCGCAACCGGACCTGGGGGCAGGTGCGGCCGATGGCCGGGCACCCGAGACCGAGACCGAGATCGCCCTCGCCGGCATCTTCCGCGACGTACTGCACCTCGACATCGACCTCGGCGTCGACAGCGATTTCTTCCGCGTGGGTGGCGACAGCATCTCCGCGGCACGACTCGTTGCGTCCGCGCGTGAGCACGGTCTGACGTTCAGCTTGCCGGATGTCTTCGTGCAGCGCACGATCGGCGCCCTCTCTGCGCTGGTTGAGCCGCCGGTGCCTGCGGCCGGGCCGGTTCTGATCCCAACTCCTGCTGCCCTGGAGCGCTTACGCGAGGCGGACGCCGCACTTGACGAGTATGTCTTCACCGAGCTCATCAACGTGCGGACGACCGAATTAATTGTCTCGGAGTTCCGCTCACTCGTCGCCACCACGGATGCGCTTCGTCTCTCGGTTGATGCGACCAGCCGACGGCTCTGGTTCACCTATCTGCTGCCGCCGGAGGCAGCCGAGCCCCAGACCGTGGAGTTGGATGCCGAGAGCAACCTTAGGTCGGCCGCCGTTGAGCTCGTCGACATCTCGGCCGGCCGCCCGGCTGCGCTCGCCTACACACAGACGGCCGCAGTGCTCGCCGTCCACGCGGGAACGGTCGACCGGGCATCGCTGCACCGGCTGGCGGAGGCACTTCGGCAGTCCGCGTCCGGCGGAGTAGCGCTCGTCCCGGCACTCGAAGCCGTTGAAGCAGCCGGTGACGCGATGACTACAGACAGCCTTGATCGCTGGAAGAGTCTGCTCGCCCGGGCTCAGCCGATCGAAGAGGACACCTTTGCCTCCGGCAACGTCTCCGGCTTCCGCTGGGACAGCCCCCTCGCCGAGGACGTCGCGAGCAAAGCCATCCGCGACGCACTCCGCTCAACAGGCATCGTCGTCATCGACGAAGAGGTCCCGCTGACTCCCGATGGCAACCCGATCGGTCCGTTCACGGCGGCTGCCACCATCGCTCTCGACGAGCCCGAGCCAACCAGGACCGCCGAGCTGGCGTTGCTCCGGTACCACAACAAGACCGGACGGAGGGCGTTGCGACGTACCCCCTCCCCCGCAGTACTCCTGACGCGGGTCTACGACGGTGGGTCACCAGGCACGGAGGGCACCGAGCAGCTGTATCGCGCGGTGATCCGCTATCACCTTGCTCCGGACTCGACGACCATCACTTTCCTCGGTTTCGCGGACTCCGTTGTCACCGAACTCCGCGAAGCTCTGAGCCGAGCTTCCTTCAGGTTAGGGTTTTGACATGCCACGCCGCGCCCGTCCGACCGTCGTACACGCCATTGTCCTGCGGGAGCTGGAGGTGGCGCGCATCGTCGACGTCACTCCCGGCCTGCGCCGAATCACCCTGACCGGTGATCAGCTGGGCCCGTTCACCGGACCTGACGGTACGGCGTTCCCCGCGTTCGCCAGCCATGGTTTCGACGACAACATCCGCTTGGTCTTCCCGTACCCCGGCGACACCGAGCCGGTGCTCCCGACGTACAAGGACGGCAAGTACCGCTGGCCGTCCGACCCGCCGTCGCTCTGGCGGATCTTCACGGTCCGCCGCTACGACGCGCAGACGCGCGAGCTCGACATCGACTTCGTGAAACACGGCGTGGGCGTCGCGACGACGTGGGCGTACCGGGCGAACCCGGGCGATCGCCTCCACGTCGGTGGACCATCGGTCTCGAACGCCTTGGCGGCAGGGTACGACCGGTACCTCGTGATCGGTGACGACACGGCCATCCCGGCCATCGACCGGTTGCTCACGGAGCTGCCCGACGAACTGCAGGCCGAGGTCTACATCGAGGTGGCCGAGGAATCGCACCGGATCGACTTCCCCGCGCGCGACGGCGTCGAGGTGACCTGGGTGGTGCGGAACGGAGCGCCGGCGGGCGCCGAGCCCTTGCTGCTGCAGGCGGTCCGCGCGGCCGGCCGGCACGACGGCTCGATGTTCGTCTGGCTCGCCGGGGAGCAGTCCGTCGTCCGTGATCTGCGGCGCTACCTCATCGAGGAGCGCGGTGTCGACAAGGCCGACATCGACTTCACCGGTTACTGGCGGCGCGCCGAGGTGGTGGCGCTGGAAGAGGACCCCGCCGTGCCGGACCCGGAGCGCAACGAGAAGGCCTTCGCGAAGTTCCACGAGATGTCCGAGTTGCTGCCACCACTGGCGATTCGGGCGGCCGCGAACCTCGGGATCGGCGACTGCATCAGCCGCGGCGTCCGCACCGTCCCCGCGCTCGCGCAGCACACCGGCGCGAAAGAACGCTCACTGGCGAAGTTCCTGCGATACCTGCAAGCGATCGAACTCGTGGACCGCGACGGCGACGAGTACAAGCTCACCGAGACCGGTGAATTCCTGACCAGCGAGGCCGTCCTCGACCACCTGGTCGCCGACGGGGTCGACTTCCGGATGTCGCAGGCCTTCCACGGCATCGAGGAGGCGGTCCGCCACGATCGTCCGGTGCTGGAGTCGGTGACCGGCCAGGACTGGGACGCCCTCCGTGGCGAGCCGCCGTTCGAGCACAAGCGGCTGGAGAGCAAGTCCGGGTTCGTGCATCTCCTCGCCGAGCCGCTCGCGAAATCCCCCGTCCTCGCGGGCGTCGGCAAGGTCGTTGTCCACGCCGCCGGCGCCGCGGTCCACGCCGACTACCTCACTGCGACGCATCCGGAAGCAAGCGTCACGATCGTGGCGCTCCCCACCGCGGCGGATTGGTTCCGCAGGGATGTTCCGGCCAGCATCGCGGACGAGTCACAACGGGACCGGATCCGCATCGTCGAGCACTCGGTGTTCGAGCAGACCGAACCCGCGGACGCCGTACTGCTGGTCGAAACGCTCGGGCAGTACCCGGACGCGGAGGCGAGGCTGATTCTTCAGCGGGCCGCTGCGAGCCTCGGCCCCGACGGCCGGCTGTTGTTGGTGGAGGCAACGTTCGATCCCACTGAGCTGGACGAGCACGACGCAGAGCTCGACATCCTGCGGTTGACGCTCCACGGATCCGGCTATCGCACCACGGACGAGCTCGAGGCTGTCATTGCCAGTGCCGGCCTGACAGTGGTCGAGAAGTCGCTCGTCGGATGGGGCAACACGTTGCGAGTGCTGGCCCCCTGACAGGTAGTGCGGTCCTCGTGACCGCACTACACACATCCCGCAGGATCAGACTGCGCTCTTGGTCATGAGGGTACTTCTTCACCGGCTTGCAGCTTCTCGATGACCTCGATCCAGTGCCCGAGGCGCGAGTCCTCGGCCAGGGTGATGAAGTCGATCCGGTCCACGCCCGCGGTGCGCCAGCGCTCCACCAGATCCATCAGCCGGACCGAGTCCATCCCCTGGTCGCGGAGGCTCAGTTCGTAGTCGATCTCCGTCGGCGCGATGTACAGGACGTCGGCGACGTCGGCGATCAACTGCTCGGTGGTAAGACTCATCAGAACTCCTTGTTTCCTTGCTTGTCGATGACTGTCAAACGCCTGCGATCAGGACTTCCTCGCCGCTGTACGGCCGCAGGCCGTCGGTGCGGTCCGCGAAGTAGCGATCGGCCAGGCCTGCTGCCGAGACGTACTCGGCATCGGCGAATCCTGCCTGCCGCACCAGTTCGGTGATCTGGTCAGGCGTGTAGAAGCCGATGAACGGCGTACCGGCCCGTCGAGCACCCTCTCTGGAGGCTCGACGGATCTGCACGTCCTCGGGCAGGAGATCCTCGAGATGCCGGAAGAACGTGAGGATCAGCGAAGAGCCCACCGGCAGACTCGCTACCTGCTTGAGGGTCGCCGCCGTGGCCTCTTCGGTCAGGTACATCGTGACGCCCAGCCAGGACACCACCGCGGGACGCGAGGCGTCGAAACCCGCCGCCTGCAGTCGCTCCCACCAGTCGTCGTTCGCTTCGAAGTCGACCGGGACCAGGCGCAACCACTCCGGGATGCCGTAGCCGAGTTCGATCAGCCGGCTCCGCTTCCAGCCCTGCGTCTCCGGCTGGTCGATCTCGAAGACCGTCATGGCCGAGCCCGCGTCGGGGTGCCGCTGCGCGTAGGTGTCCAGACCGGCGCCGAGGATCACGTACTGGTCGACGCCGCGGCTCGCGGCCTGCGCCAGCAGGTCCTCGGTCAGCCGCGCCCGCCCGACAACCGTGGCCCGCTGTCCTCGTGAGACGGCAGGGGCCACATCCGGGCGCTCCCGCCAGCCGTCGCCGTCCTGCGCCAGCCGGGCGCCCAGCGCGTCCTCGAGAACGTACGGTGGCTCGTCCACCTGCGTGTGCAGGGCGCGCCACAACGCGGTCCGTACTGCCGTGTTGTCCGGCGTACCGACAACGCTGGATACCTTCCCCGCCCCTCCGCCCCGGTCTGGGCTTCCCGTCATGAGCCAGTCCTTCCTACCTTGTTGTTCATGCTCCGTCCGGCCTCCCAAGCGCTCCACAGCACGCCGTACACGCCACCGGCTGCGACCAGCTCGTCGTGGGTGCCGCTCTCGATGATCCGGCCCAGTTCCATGACGACGATCCGGTCACAGGTCGCGGCTTGGGAGAGGCGATGCGCGATCACCAACCCGGTGCGCCCGTGCAACACCGCGTCAGCGGCCCGGTCCAGCAACCCAGCGTGGGTGGAGCCGGCCTCGGCGGTTGCCTCGTCGAGGATCGCCAGTTCCGGGTCAGCGAGCAGGAGCCGGGTGAGGGCGAGCTGTTGGGCCTGCGCATCGGTCAGCGGATGTCCGCCGGTGCCGACCATCGTGTTCAGACCGTCCGGCAGCAGGTCGAGCAGACCGGCCGCTCCCGTCGCATCCAGCGCGGTGTGGATGTCGTCGTCGGTGGCCGTCGGGGCGCCGAGCGTGAGGTTGTCCCGCAGGGTGCCCACGAACACGTGGGTCTCTTGGGTGATCAACGTCGTCCGGCCGGGCTGGGCCACTGTCCCGTTCTCGGGGAGATGGATGCCGGCGATGACGGCAGCCAGCGTCGTCTTGCCGGCCCCGGACGCACCGACCACAGCAGTGCGCTGACCGGTCGGGATGTCGAGGGTGAGGTTGTCGAACAGGCGGGGGCCGTCGCCGTACCGGAAGGCGATGTTGTTGAGCCGCACCGCGACGCCCGCGGTCGCGGTTGCCGACGGCTCGCCTACTTCCTTCGGAATCGTGGCGACACCAATCATCCGGCTGAGCGATGCCAGGGCCGACTGGAGGTCGTTGACGACGAACACCAGTTCGTTGACCGGACCGAGCAGGCGCAGGACGAGCAGCATCGCGGCGGTGGCGGCGCCGACCGTGGACATATCCGCATCGATCAGCACGAAGCCGACGACGAGGACGGTGGCCAGGCTGAGACATTCGCCGAAGTTCAGGCGGATGCTCAGCATGACCCCCACGGCGCGGGCGCGCAGCGTCCACACCGCGACCCCCCAGGACGCGGCCAGCACACTGCGGTGCCGCTGCTCGGTGAGCCCGAGCCCAAGCACGGTGGCGTAGCCACGCTGGGATTCGAGGATCTGCTGGGCCCGGGCGCTCATCGCCGCACGTTCGGCCGCGTAGACCCGCGGGCCGATGCGGAGGTACCAGCGCATGACGAGTACATACACAGGCAGTACGACGGCGAACGCGACGGCGTACGGCCATTCCAGCGCCGCGAGCCCACCCAGCGACACGACAATGGTGAATGCCGTGACAGTGAGCGCAGGGATCACTGCGGGGGCGGCATCGGCGACGGCGGTGACGTCATCGCTGGTCCGGGAGATCAGATCACCCGTCCCGGCGCGTTCGACCAGGTGCTGCGGGAGCGTCATCGCACGGCTCACGAGTTGTTCGCGCAACCCGGCAAGAATGGTGTGGTAGACGCGGGTAGCCAGCACGATCGTCACCGCGGTGCCGGCCGCGCCGAGAACTGCCGAGAGGACCATCGCGACCGTGACCATCGCGACGGTGCCGAGGTCGGCGGTACCTGCCCGTACCCGGTCGACGAGGAACCCGATGATCAGCGGCGGGATCACGTTCACGGCGGTACTGACGATCCCCAGCACTCCGACAGCGGCGAGCCGGAGCCGATGCCCGCGGCTGAGCCGCCATACCTCTCTGGCCGTCTCCCTGCCGCTCGCGACCGGCAGCGCGGCTGATGCTTGGCTCACGACGATCTCCCAACGCGCACCGGTGCGTCCTCGAGCAGATCGACGACGCGGTCACAGCTGTTCAGCAACGCCGGGGACGAGGTGATCAGCAGGGTCGAGCGACCCGCGCGGACGGCGCGCAGCCGCTCCGCGATCGTGTGCTCGGTGACCGAGTCGACCGCCGTGGTCGGGTCGTGCAGTACGAGGATCGGTGCGTCGCTCGCCAAGGCGCGGGCGAGCGCAAGTCGTTGGAGCTGACCGCCGGAGAACCGGTTGCCGTCCGCGCCGACCGGAAGGTCGAGGTCGGCGGCGAAGTCGTCGCAGGCCGCGGCTCGCACCGCCGCTGTCACCAGCTCGGGTGCGGCCGCCGTGGCAGTGAGGTTGTCGCGGATCGTCCCGCTGAACAGCGTCACCCGGTGCGGCGTGAAGGTGACCCGGGCGCGGTACTCCTGCGCACTCAACTCACCCGCCGCGATGCCATCCAGCCGCACCGCGACCTCGCTGCCGGCTTCGCGCGGATCCAGTAGCGCCTCCGCGACGCGAGCCGCAGTCACGTCATCGGTGCGGACTCCCACAAGTTCACCGGGCTCGATCCGGATCGTCGTTGTGGGTGTGGAGATCTCCAGCACTGGCAGTTGCGTAACCGGCGGCGGTACGGCGTCGTCGGACTCGGATGCCACGGCAGCTTCGGCCTGCAACGCGTCGAGGATGCGTGCGGACGACGCACGCGACCCGGCGAGGTTGGGGATGGAGTCGTTCGCGATCGACTGGATCTGCGGCAGCAACGCCTGCGCGAGCCCGACGGCAGCGATCAGCTCGCCGATGCTCAGCTGACCGTCCACGGCGAACCAGCCCGCCAGGCCCATCACCGCTGCGACGAACACGCCGGTGACCACACCGGAGCCCATCAGGAACCGCCCCAGCAGACCCGCGTTGCGCTTGGCGCCGACGAGCGTCTCCTGACTGGCCTGCTGATACCTGCGGGTCGCCTCGGTCTCAGCGCGAATCCCCTTGACCACCCGATATCCGGCCACGACATCCGTAGCCAGTCCAACTGTCGTGGCCAGCAGTCCCTGGTACTCGCGGGTGTCGCGGGACAGCCGCTCGCTGAGCACACCCATCAGCCATACCGCCACCGGCGCCCCCACCAGCACCGCCAGCCCGAGGATCCAGTGCGTCGTCAGCAGTGAGACGGCGATGAAGCCGATGGTCACCACCCTCGCGATCGGCATGATCACGAGCTGAACCCCGTTGGCCATCCGACCGACGTCGTTGGTCATCAGCGAGACAACGCTGCCGTCCGGCGCGTGGGCGCCGCCGGCAACCGGATGCAGTACGCCGGTCGAGAGCGTGCTCCGGAGGCGGTGCTGCAGCAGCTGAATGGCATACGCGGTCAGTTGGATGGCGAACTTCGCCGCCGCCGTGAGCACGACGTACAGGCCCATCAGTACGCCGATCCACAGCACCAGCTGCCCCGCGTCCCCGGTTGCCAGCGCCCGGTCGATCGCGAGTCCCATCACCACCGGGACCGCCGCCTCGCCCACCTGCCACAGGGTCGCGGCCAACGCGGCGGGCACGGTCACCCGCCGTACAGAGAGGATCACGCGCAGCAGAAATCGGCCGGAGGTGGTTTCCGGATCGGCCGCGAACGACTGGACCTCGGGTGGATCGGCGGGCGCCTGCAGGGTCAGAGGTATCCAACGGGTCAACGGTCCCCGGCCCAACTGGGACAGGTCTTCCCGGTCGGGAGGTGGGATGGATGGCGGCACGGCGCAAGGTTAGCCTAACCTTCCTTGATGTGGCAGTGATCGTCACCTCGTCCCGAGAGAAGTGGGTGTGCTTCCGTTGACGGCTTTTGATCGTGTGGAGTTGAGTACGAGCCAGCGGGGCAATTGGGCGGCACGGAAGCTCGCCCCCGAGTCTTCGGTCTTCTGCGCGGGCCAGCTGATCTGGCTGAACGGCCCGATCGACGCCGCCACGTTCGCCTCCTCGGTCAGTGCCGCATTCGCCGAGACCGACGCACTTCGAGTCCGCTTCGGCGACGAGGACGGCGTCCCGTTCCAGTACGTCGACGCGACCACGACGCTCTCGACCGAGATCGTGGACACGGCCCATGACGACGCTCGGATCCGAGCGCTGGCCGGCACCCGGCTCACCACCCCCACCGCCGAGCCGACCACGAGCTCGGCCCTGGTCCGCCGCGAAGACGGAACCTGGGCCTGGATCCTGATCACCAACATCCTGCTCGTCGACGGCTACAGCATCTCCCTGTTCATCCGCCGCGTCGCGGAGATCTACTCCGGCGACCCGACGCCGGACCGCTGGTTCGGCAGTCTGCAGAACCTCACCCACGAATCCAGCACGGAGGCAGGCCGCGCGTACTGGAACGACGTCCTCGGAGTCGAAACCGCCGGCCCGGCGGAGGACCTGTCCGAGGCCTTCGTCGCCTCGAGCCGCCCGGTCGTCGTCCCGATCCCGGACGACGCCTACCCCAAGGTTCAGCAGCTCGCCCGCACCGCGCGAGTCTCTTGGACCGACTCCCTGATCACCTTGTGGGGCGTCTACACCGCGCTCGTAGAGAGCCGCGACTACGTCGCGGTCCGGGTTCCGCTGATGCTGCGCGACGATCGCGAAGCACTGAGAACACCGAGCGCGATCTCACGAGCGATCCCCGTCGTCGCCACCATCAGCCCGTACGACAACGTCGACGACGTCCTCCGGGTCGTCGCGGACCAGTTGAAGACCTCGCGGCGCCACACAGCTGTCGAAGACCACCAGATCGCCCGGTCCTGGCCGGGCGGCCATGCGTCGTATCTCACCCTGCCGACGATCAACATCCGGCTCTTCGACGCAACGCGGAGCTTGGGTGCCAGCGAGACGATCAGCACCGGACCGGTCGGATCCCTCGACCTCGCCATCTACCGCACCCCCGGCGCCGGGATCCGCCTGGAGCTGTCAACGGGCTCGGACACCAGCGATCCCGCTGTGCATGCCGACCAGTTCGGCCGCTTCCTCAACGCCGCCCTCGACGGCGCGCCGACCCTGTACGAACTGATCACCCCCGGCACCTCATCGCCGACACGAGGCGAAACAGTCGAGGTGCCGAGAGCGACTGTTGACGAGCTGGTGCGCCGACAGGTTGCCGCGAGCCCGGACTCGGTCGCGATTGTTGCTCATAGCACCGAACTTACCTACCGCCAGTTCGACGAACGGGTCAACGCGTTCGCCAACGACCTCGTCGAGCGGGGTGTGCGGGTCGGAGACCGCGTCGCGATCACGATGCCGCGTTCGGTGGACCTGGTAGTAGCGCTGGCCGGCGTACTGCGCGCGGGAGCGGCTTATGTGCCGATCGATCCGGCATACCCCGCGGACCGCATCCAACACATCCTCGACGTCGCCGCGCCCGCCGCCGTGATCACCGAAGTGCGGCACGACGGCGAGAAGACCGCACCGGTTCTGGCCCGGCCGCTGAACGACCTCGACACTGCGGTCGTCATCTTCACCTCAGGAACAACCGGTAACCCCAAGGGCGTCAGCCTCTCCCACCGCGCCCTCGTCAGCCGGCTCACCTGGGGCCAGCAAGTACTGGGCTACGGGCCAGAAGACGTCGCACTCTCCAAGAGCGGTCTCGGTTTCGTCGACGCCGTCACCGAACTGTTCGGGCCACTGATCGCCGGCACCCGAATCGTCGTCGTCCCGACCGAAACCGCCCAAGACCCGGCCGGACTTCTCGACACGATCGCCCGGCACCGAGTCACCCATCTGCTGACCGTGCCCAGCCTCGCCGACGTCCTCGTCCGCCAGGACGACACAACACTAACCACACTCCGGCACTGGATCTCCTCCGGCGAAACCCTCACCCGAGCCAGCGTCGACGCCATGCAAATCGCTGCGCCACAAGCAGAACTGCACAACTTCTACGGCTCCACCGAAGTCACCGGCGATGCCACGGCCGGACAGCTTGAGATCGGCACTCCGGTCGCCAACACCACCGCACACGTCCTCGACACCTGGCTGCGCCCAGTACCAGCCGGAGCAACAGGCGAGCTCTACCTCGGCGGCGTCCAGCTCGCCGACGGCTACATCACCAACCCAGCCCTCACCGCCAACCGATTCGTTGCCGACGACAACGGAACACGGCTCTACCGCACCGGCGACCTCGTGCGCTGGAACGCCCAAGGACAGCTGGAGTACCTCGGCCGCGGCGACGACCAGGTGAAGATCCGCGGCTTCCGCATCGAACCCGCCGAAATCCGCGCAGTCCTCGAACAACACCCAGCCGTGTCGGGTGCGGCAGTCGTCGGGCTGGACCACCCGGCCGGGGGTAAATACCTCGCCGCCTACCTCACCGGCGACGAGGTGCCGACCGACGAGCTGCGCGAGTACCTCGCACGATCGCTCCCGGACTACATGGTCCCCACGACCTACACCCACCTGGACCGATTCCCCGTTACTGCCAACGGGAAACTGGACCGCAACGCGCTGCCGCAACCAGACCTGGCGGCAGGCGCGGCGGACGGGCGCGCGCCGGAAACCGACACGGAGATCGCCCTCGCCGGCATCTTCCGCGACGTTCTGCAGCTGAGCGGCGACCTCGGCATCGACACCGACTTCTTCCGCCTCGGCGGACACTCACTCCTCGCCACCCGAGTCGTCGCCCGCGCCAACGCCCAACTCGGCACCGCGCTCACCCTCCGCGACATCTTCGACCATCCCCGCATCAGCGAGCTCGCCCAGCTCGCCACCACGACCACCGCCGGCATCCGCATCGGCGACCTGCCACAGCCCGCCGTCCTGCCGGTCTCCTACGGCCAGCAAGCACTCTGGCTGCTCGATCAGCTGGGCGGACCGGGCGGCCGGTACGTCGTACCGGTGGTACTGCGCTTGAGCGGCAAGCCGGATCCCGCTGTGCTACTCACCGCAGTCCGGGACGTGGTCGCTCGTCACGAGTCATTGCGCACGCTCTTGATGGACAACGACGGCACACTGAGCCAGGTCGTCGTCCCAGCGCCGGAGGCGGCCGACCGGCTCACGCTGCCCGTCGAGGATGTGTCAGACGTAGACGCACGGGTGCGCGCGACAACGCAGACCCGGTTCGAACTGGGGGTCGAGCTCCCGATCCGGGTAGCGCTGCTCCACACCGGCAACGACGGCTGGACATTCGTTGTCACCGTCCACCACCACGCCGTCGACGAATGGTCGTTACCATCACTGCTCGGCGACCTCTCGACTGCCTACCAGGCACGGGCCGCAGGGCACGATCCAGTCTGGGCACCATTGCAAGCGCAGTACGCCGACTACGCGATCTGGCAACGCGAAGTACTAGGTGCGGCCTCTGACCCGTCGTCACTGCTCTCCGAACATCTTGCCCACTGGCGTGACGTCCTGGCCGACGCGCCTGAGGAGTCCACGATCACGCCGGATCGGACCCGGCCGGCGACGCCTACCCACCGCGGTGCGGACCTACGGTTCACCGTCGACCCACAGGTAGTGCCCGGCCTGCGAAAGGTCGCGGCCGAGCAGGGTGTGAGCATGTTCATGACGCTCCAGGCCGCGACGGCGTTGACCGTCTCGACGCTGGGTGCCGGTACGGATGTGGTGATCGGCTCACCGGTCGGCGGACGCACCGAAGACGGCCTCGAAGACCTGGTCGGGTACTTCGTGAACACCCTGCCGATCCGCCATCGGTTCAACGCCGGCGACTCGATCACCGACGTACTGCAGAACACCAAACGAACCGTACTCGGTGGATTCGAGCACCAAGCCGCGCCCTTCGAAGAAATCACCCGCGCGCTGGGCACAGAGCGCTCCGTCGGCCGCAACCCACTCTTCCAGACCATGCTGACCCACCGCGTCATCGACAACAGCCGCACCGGCCTGCAGCTCGGACACGTCACTACCACTCTGACCCCCGCAGCGGTCGGCGCCGTCAAGACCGACCTCGACCTGGACATCTTCGACTCGCCCACCGAGCTGAGCGGAAGACTTGCCTACGCGACCGACCTTTTCGACAACACCAGCGCCGAGCGATTCATCGCCGTCCTCAAGGCGGCACTGACAGCAATCGCCACTGACCCAGAAGCACACATCGGGAACCTGACACTCGCACCAGAACTCACCGCATCGTCATACGGTCAGACAATCGACCTCCCCAGCAAAACCCTTGACGAGCTGATCCGCCAGCAAACAGCCGCCAGCCCCGACGCCATCGCGATCGTTACCGACAGCACTGAACTCACCTACACCCAGCTCGACACACGCATCAACGCCTTCGCGCACCACCTCATCAAGCAAGGCGTGCAGGCCGGGGATCGAGTCGCCGTCACGATGACACGCTCGGTCGACCTCGTAGTAGCACTAGCTGGAGTACTGCGGGCCGGAGCGGCCTACGTACCCATCGATCCGACATACCCTGCGGAACGCATCAAACACATCCTCGACGTCGCCGCACCCGCCGTGGTGATCACCGAAGTGCCGCAACTCGATGGTGCGAAGACTCCTCCGGTCCTGGCTCGGCCGTTGAACGACCTCGACGCCGCCGTGGTGATCTTCACCTCGGGAACGACAGGTCACCCGAAGGGCGTCACCCTCTCCCACCGTGCGCTGGTGAACCGCCTCGCCTGGGGCCAACGAGTACTGGGCTACGGGCCGGACGACGTAGCGCTCTCCAAGAGCGGTGTGGGTTTTGTCGATGCAGTGACCGAGCTGTTCGGGCCGCTGATCGCCGGTAGCCGAACCGTGGTTGTGCCCGCGGAGACCGCGCAAGACCCAGCCGGACTGCTCGACACGATCACCCGGCACCGAGTCACCCACCTGCTGACCGTACCCAGCCTCGCCGACGTCCTCGTCCGCCACGATGCAGCATTGACCACGCTCAGGCACTGGATCTCTTCGGGCGAACCACTCCCCCAGAGCACCGCGAACGCGATGCGAACCGCCGCACCACAAGCAGCACTGCAGAACTTCTACGGCTCCACCGAAGTCACCGGCGACGCCACCACCGCAGAAGACACCACCATCGGCGCACCGGTAGCGAACACGACAGCGCACGTCCTCGACACCTGGCTGCGCCCGGTGCCGGTCGGTGTCGCAGGTGAGCTCTATCTCGGTGGAGTCCAACTCGCCGATGGGTACGTCGCTCGCGCGGGCCTGACCGCCAGCCGGTTCGTAGCTGACATTGATGGTGCGCGGCTGTACCGCACCGGCGATGTCGTGCGGTGGAACGACCAAGGACAGCTGGAGTACCTCGGCCGCAGCGACGACCAGATCAAGATCCGCGGACACCGGATCGAACCCGCCGAAATCCGCGCGGCTCTCGAAGAGCATTCAAAGGTGTCGGGTGCGGCGATTGCCGCTTGGGATCACCCGGCCGGCGGCAAGTACCTCGCCGCGTACGTCATCACGGACGTCGAGGACGCGGTACTTCGTGAGCATCTCGCACAGTCCCTGCCGGACCACATGGTGCCCACAACCTTCACGCGTCTGGACCGATTCCCCGTTACACCGAACGGGAAACTGGACCGCCGCGCCCTGCCACAACCAGACCTCACCGCCGGCCCAACCAACGGACGCGCGCCACAAACCAACACTGAGATCGCGCTCGCCGGCATCTTCCGCGACGAGCTACACCTCGACACCAACCTCGACACCGACAGCGACTTCTTCCGCCTCGGCGGACACTCACTACTCGCCGCCCGAGTCGTCGCCCGAGCCAACGCCCAACTCAGCACCGCGCTCACCCTCCGCGACGTCTTCGACCACCCACGGATCAGCGAATTGGCACGCGTCGCCGACACCACGACAGAGGTCACCGACACGTCCACACGCATCGGCGACCTGCCACGCCCCACCGTCCTACCCGTCTCCTACGGCCAGCAAGCACTCTGGTTCACCGAGCAGATCGCGGGACGTTCGATCTACCGGACCGACGTCGTGTTGCAGGCAGCCGAGAAGCTCGATCTGGACGCACTGATGGCGGCGGTACGCCGGGTGATCACCCGGCACGAGATCCTGCGCACGATCCTCGTGCCCGACGAGGATGCCGCGTCGCTGCACCAGGTCATCTCCCCAGCACCCGACGCCAAGGTACTGGAGGTCGAACACGTCGGCGCCGGGTCGCTCCGCGACAAGATCGCCGAGGTGGCTGCGCTGCCACTCGACTTCACCACCGGGTTCGGGCTGAAGTTCCACCTGCTGCGCCATACCGACGGGGATGTGCTCATCGCCTACGGGCATCACATCGTGACCGACGCGGATTCCTTCCGACCTCTCGTCAACGAGCTGAACCAGTTCTATCTCGAAGCGACAACCGGCACGCCCACTACGATCGCGCCCTTGCCGACACAGTACGCGGACTTCGCGGTCTGGCAGCGCGACGTACTGGGCAATCGGAAGGACCCGGCCTCCCGCTACCAATCGGACCTGCGGTACTGGCAGGACATGCTGTCCGAGCTCCCGACCGAAACCGTCCTGCCGCTCGACCAGACACGAGACAGCACCGAAGACCGAACCATCCGGCCCGTCACCACGTCTCTCACCAGCGACGAGACCGCCACGGTCGACGAGTTCCTAATCGAGCACAAGGCAACCCCGCTGCAAGCGTTGATCGCGGCCTTCTCCTTGGCGCTCTGGGACGAGGGGGCCGGCGATACCGTCCCGATCGGTACTCCGGCCAGTCTGCGCGACCTGCCCGAACTGCAGGACCTGATCGGCTACTTCGTGAACACCGTCGTAGTGCGCGCCGATATCGATGCCGAAGCCGGGTTCGCACAGACGCTGCTCCGGTGTCGCGATCGCATGCTCGAAGCCGCCGACCACAAGCTCGTTCCGTTCGAGCACGTCGTCGAGGCGGTGAATCCACCGCGGCGGGTCGGGATCAGCCCGCTGTTCCAGGTGATGGCCGCCTACTTGGATCGCCGTGGAGATTCCGGTAGGACGCCACCGCTGACCAACTACGCCTCGACCGCCACCGACGACTCGCCGGCGCAGCCCGCGCTGTTCGATCTCGTGTCGAGTATCGAACGGCTCGACAGCGGCGCCTTCGGAATGAAGCTGAACGCGACTCGCGAGTTGTTCGGCGCGGAGACCACCTCACGGTTGCTGCGGAAGACAGCACAGTTCCTGGTGCTCGGTTCCCGGCACCCGGAGGTGACGGTCAAGCAGCTCGCCCAGATCGTGCGGGCCTGCGACGAGATCGTCGACAACGCCGGTCCCGTCCGCCGCTTCCAGCTCCCGCTTGCGGATTTCGGCATCAGTACGGCGCCGCTCTGGCGGGTGGCGATCGACCACGTCAGTCACGCGTTGTCGGGAGCAGGCCTCGCCCTGCGCTTGGCGGTCCGCGACGACGGCACCGGTGCGCTGGTCGCCGAGACCAGCAATCCTGAGCTGCTGGACGCGGTCCGAGAGAAACTCACCGAGCTGGTCACCGCCTATCAGGCGAGCATCCCGATGGTCGTCGCCCCGGCTCGGACCGCGACTGAATACAGCGACGACGAATTGACCGCCATCGTGGACGATCCGTTCTGGGAGGACTGGGTCGACGAGCTCGCTGACGCGACCGACACCGTACTGCGGCAGCGCGGCGACTCGGCAGCTTCGAGTGGCACGGCCACGCGAGCTGCTTCCACCGCGGACGGGGCTTCGCTGCGGTCCGTAGTACTGGCGGCCGTGGCCAAGTCTTTGGCCGAGGTCACCGAAGGCGATCTGCTCGTGGAGCTCCACGAGTCCGACGGTCCCAGATTCCCTGTCCTGCTTGACGATGGTGATGTCGTCGGGCTGAGCCCGGAGCGAGCCGCCGAGTACGCCGCGCTCGTCGGACACCCGCGGTTCAGCCGCTTCTTCGATGATGTCCCGGCGCCCCGGATCCGCGTGGGCGTGTTCCGTAGCGAAGCAGAGTTGAGCACCGCCGCACCAGAGGATGGGCTCGACATCCATGTCCTCGTTGCGGGTTCCGCCGTACGGGTCTGGGTGGAGTCGGCGCGCACTGTCGATGTCGATCCGGAGGCGTTGGCCACCGCCATCACGCAACAGATCGTTGGAGTTCCCGCCGCCGGCCGCGAGCGTCGAGCCGCGTTCACGCTGCGGCGCGCTGACCGGGTCACGCTGACGCCCGGCGAAGAAGAATCCATCCGGGCCCGGTACGGGCGCGACGCCCAGATCCTTCCGCTTGCTCCGCTGCAGCGCGGATTGTTCTATCACCTGCTGCGGTCCCAGGAGTCCGACGACCACAACACCTACGTCTCGCAGATCCTTCGGCAGCTCAAGGGAGATCTCGATCCCGAGCGGATGACGGCTGCCATCACCAGCGCGATGGACAGGTACCCCAACCTGCGGGCAGCGTTCGTCCCGCCTGGCGACGTACAGGTGATCCCATCCGGCGTCGAAGTTCCGGTGCGGGTCGTCCGCGGCGACGAGTGGAGTGGCGATACGGAGCAGTTCCTGGCGGCCGAGCGAGGTGAACCCTTCGACTTCGAGACCCCGCCTCTGATCCGCTTCACACTGCTCGAACACGGCCCCGAAGCGTGGACGTTGGTCATGAGTTTCGAGCACATCCTGCTGGACGGCTGGTCCATCAACTCGCTGCTGGCCGAGATCCTCACCAGCTACGGCGATGCCGGGTACGTCGACCGGGTGCCTCCGGCGTCCTTCCGCTCCTACCTGGACTGGGTCGACGACCAGGACCCCGGTGCCGCCTATCGCGCCTGGGACGACTACCTGACGGAGCTGACCGGCCCGACGCTGCTGTGCCCGGACTTCGTCGACCGCGGTGACGCCCAGGGTGAGATGGGCGAGCTGCAACTCGATCTCAGCCCGGCCGAGGCTGCGACGGTGTTCCAGGCCGCACGAGACGCCAAGGTCACGGCGGGCACCTTGCTGCAGACCGCTTGGGGGATCACGCTCAGCCGGCTCACCGGCAGCAATGACGTTGTCTTCGGCAACACCGTCTCCGGCCGGCCGCCGGCGTTGGCCGATGCCGACCGCATCATCGGGCTGCTGTTCAACACGGTCCCGATGCGAGTGAATCTGCCGCCGTTCGCCACGAATCGGGAGCTGCTCGCCCAGGTCCAGTCCGAGCTGTTGCGCGTCATCGACCATCCGCAAGCCGCGCTGACCCAGATCCAGACCAATGCCGGCGTTCCGGTTCTGTTCGACACGCTGTTCGTGGTGCAGAACATGCCGTTGGCCAAGACCGGCGGGAAGGACACGGGCGGGTTGGAGGTCGTCGGCGCCAAGGTTGACGACGCGACCCACTACCCAGTGACCTTCGCGGTCGACCCGGAGGAGCGCGACGGAGCGGCGACCGTGCACGTGCGCTTGTCCTACCGCCGCGACGTCTTCGAGCCGTCGGCCGCGGAGCTACTGCTCAAGCGCTACGCACAGGTGCTCGTTGCTCTGACTCGCAAGCTGGACGAGCCCGTTGGCATGTTGTCCGCGCTGTTGCCGGACGAGACCGACCCACACACGGGCATCCCCGCTGATCTCGCCCGCGAGATCGAACCGGTCACGGTCGCCGAGCTGCTGAACCGGCAGGTACGGCTGTCGGGATCGGAGACGGCGCTGGTCGCCGGCGAGCGCCGGTTCACCTTCGATGAGTTCTCCGCCGAGGTGAACCGCTACGCCCGGCTGCTCCTGGCCGACGGCGTGCGCCCGGAGCATCGGGTCGCGCTGCTGCTGCCACGCGACGAGCGCACGGTCATCGCGATGTTCGCGGTGTTCGCGGTGGGTGCCGCCTACGTCCCGGTGGACTGCGAGCTGCCGGACGAGCGGATCAACTACATGGTCGAGGTCGCCGAACCGACCGTCACACTGGTGACCGACCGCGACGTGGATCGAATCACCGGCGCCGCCGGCCAGGTGATCAACCTGGATTCGGCACCGACACTGGAGCGCCTCGCACAGACCGCTCCGGATCCGATCACGGCCGCCGAACGAGGCGGTGAGGTCTCGCTCGACCATCTCGCGTACATCATCTTCACCTCGGGAACCACCGGCCGCCCCAAGGGAGTCGCCGTCGGCTACCGCGGACTGACCAACATGTACGTCAACCACGTCGAGAAGATCTTCGATCGCGTGGTGGACCACCAGCGCGGACGCCGGATGAAGATCGCGCATACGACGTCGTTCTCCTTCGACGCCTCCTGGGAGCAGCTGTTCTGGCTGCTGAACGGGCACGAGGTCCACGTCATCGACGAGGAGATGCGCCGCGACCATCAGCGGCTGCTGGCTCACTACGACGAGACGTGTATGGACGGGTTCGACGTGACCCCGTCGTACGGGCAGCTGCTCGTCGAAGAAGGGCTGCTCGATCGGGACCGGCCGGCCGGCCGGTCCGTGGCTTCCGACGCACCCGGCGTCGTGTTCGTCTCCCTGGGTGGCGAGGCCGTCCCCGACCGGCTATGGCAGCAACTGCGCGACGCCCCCGGCGTCGAGTCGTACAACCTCTACGGACCGACCGAGTACACGATCAACGCGCTCGGTGCCGACCTGGCCGACAGCACCACGTCGAGTGTCGGTACGCCGATCTTCAACACCCGGGCCTACATCCTGGACGAGAACCTGCAGCCGGCCCTGCCCGGTGTCGCCGGCGAGCTCTACCTGGCCGGCGAAGGAACCGCACGCGGCTACTGGGGTCAGTCCGCGATGACCGCCGAACGATTCGTCGCCTGCCCGTGGGAACCGGCGGAACGGATGTACCGCACCGGCGATCTCGCCCGGTGGAAGGACGACGGGATGATCGACTTCCTCGGTCGCGCCGACGAGCAGATCAAGATTCGCGGTTACCGCATCGAACCGGACGAGATCCGGGACGTGGTCCAAGGGTTCCCCGGGATCACACGCGCCGAAGTCGTCGCCTTCGAGCACACCACGGGGCTGCAGCTGGCTGCTTACTACAGCACGACCGCGGACGTCGACCTCACTGAGCAGTTGCGTCACCATCTGGCCAAGTACCTGCCTGACTACATGGTTCCGGCGGCGATGATCGTGGTGGACACGTTCCCCCTTACCCCGACCGGGAAGCTGGACCGCCGCGCGTTGCCTCCGGCTGAGGTCGCCGCGTCGGGAGTCAGCACGGGCCGGGCGCTCGAGTCGGAGACGGAGCTGGCGGTGGCCGCGATCTTCCGGGCCGTGCTCGACCTCGACGAGGGACTGGAGCTCGGGGCCGGGAACGACTTCTTCCGGCTCGGCGGGCATTCGCTCGCGGCCATGCGGCTCGCCTCGCAGATGAATCGCACGTTCCCGGTGAACATCGCCATGCGGGACGTCATCACCGCCTCGACGATCGGCGAACTGAGTTCGGTCGTCGACCAGAAGCTGCAGCCGGATACGGATCCAGCGGTCGGCATCACCGCCATCGCCACCCGTCTCGTCCCCTCCCTGAACGGCCGGACGGTGTTCTGCGCGCACCCGAAGTTCGGCGCCTCGTTCATGTACGCGGAACTGTCGCCGTACCTCCCGGACGGCGTCGGGCTGGTCGGGATCGACGATCCGGCGATGGCCGGCCTGGAGATCGAGTTCGACGACCTCGACGATCTCGCCTCGACCTATGCCGATGTCATCCAGGGTCTGCAGCCGGCCGGACCGTACGAACTGCTGGGTTGGTCCTACGGCGCCCATGTCATGTTCGCTGTGGCGCGCCGGCTGCTGGCCCGGGGCGAGCGCGTCGGGTCCCTGGTGATCGTGGATGCGATACCGGCCGGTGCGGAGAACACGACCGAGCGCCTCGCCCGGCCGGGATCCGCCGAGTCGATGCGCGACGAGATGCGGAAAGCCTTCGGCGAGGAAGCGTTCGGCGAGTTGCTCGCCGACGCGAAGCAGCTCAAGGCTGTCGAGACGGCCGGCCGTCGATGCGACGTCATGACATCGGCGCCGACGCAGGGCATTCTCGACGTCGAGGCGCTCGTGATCGCGTCGTCCGCGACTCATGAGCCCCGAGTGGCCGAGGTGGGTCGTGAGGACTCGCTGGGATGGGTCAGTCACCTGACGAACTTCACGTTCTTCGTCGCCGAGGACGAAGACCACCAGTCCATCCTCGAGCCCGGTTCCGGGGTCCCGAAATGGGGGCCGCTGCTGACGAAGTTGCTGAACAGCTGAGTGGATCCCACCGTCCGGTGCGGTACGGAACGTCGTACCGCACCGGAGTTTCCTCAGGTGATGGCGGCGGCGTCCTGCAGGCTGTCGAACAGGGCGGCGCGGCGCATGTAGGCGCGCGCTGTCTCGAGCTGCTCGGCGGTACGGCGCAACGCGTCGAAGTTCTTCCGCCGTACGTCGGGGTCGCGTTCTTCCAGCAGCCGCTTGTTGGCGATCGTCTGGGCCTGGACATAGTTCACTGCGGCATGGCGACGCTGGCGGCTGTAAAGGTCGAGCAGGTCGTCGCTGCTCGCACCGGCGATCACCTTCGCGAGCTTGTCCGTCAGGTTGATGGCGTCATGGATGCCGCCGTTCATCCCCATGCCGCCGATCGGGTTGTTGACGTGCGCGCTGTCGCCGGCGAGCAGGATGCGCCCCTGCCGGAAGGTCGCGGCCACGCGCTGATTGACGCCGTACACGTTGATGTACTCGATGTGGTACGGGCCGCTCTTCGGGAGGAATTTCTGCAGCCGCGCCTCGACGCGCGCCGGCGACAACGCGGTGGCGTCGTCCTCGTCGGCGCCGATCGGCAGAATCACCCGCCAGAGCCCCGCAGGGGATTCTCCGCGCACCTTGAAGACGTTGGCCCACTCATCGGGGTCGGAGAAGTAGTTGCGGAACGTCAACTCCGGCTTGATGGTCTGGAGGTCGAAGCTGGTCGCGATCTTGATGAACCGCTCCTGATAGGTGAAGCCTTCGAACTCGATACCGGCGAACTTGCGCACCGTCGATCGGCCGCCGTCACAGCCGATGACATAGGCCGCCGACAGACGTTCGGTGCCGGCCGGTGAGGTGTACTCCACCTCGATTCCACTCGCGGTCTCGGTCAGACCGGTCAGCGTGTGGGAGAACCGTACGTCGAAGTCGGACTCGTTCGCGTATTCCGCGGCAATGACAGCGGTCAGCTTGTACTGCTCGTACTGCAGGACGTACGGGAACCGGATCTCGTCCTTGAGCCGGCCGAGATCGAACTCCGCCACGACCTCTCCGGTCGGCCGGTCGTGGAACCGGTAGGTGGCCGACGGCAGGCTGTGCGGCCGGATCTTCTCGGTGACGCCCAGCTCGTCGAGCATCTCCAGCGTGCTCGGATGGATAGTTGCTGCGCGCTGGTCCTGCACCGGCGCCGGCTCGGACTCGAGCACGGTCACCGGAACGCCCAGCCGATTCAGAGCCAGCGCGCAGACCATTCCGACCGGGCCTGCGCCCACGATGACGACACGTGTGGTCTTGGTCGCCATTCGCCTAGTAGTTCAGTTCGCGCTGCAGGCGCTTGCTGACCTTGCCGACCGCGGTGTACGGGAACTCGTCGACGACCTCCACGACATCGGGAA
The DNA here is from genome assembly GCF_004349055.1 of Kribbella antibiotica. Taxonomy (GTDB): domain Bacteria; phylum Actinomycetota; class Actinomycetes; order Propionibacteriales; family Kribbellaceae; genus Kribbella; species Kribbella antibiotica. Next base: position 19,072 of record NZ_SMKX01000045.1, on the reverse strand, counting down.
GCTTGAACGTGGCAAGGCCTTTGTCGCGCAGGAACTGGCGCAACTTGCCCAAGGTGAGCTCGGCCGCGCTCTCCGGCGACCGGGGAATCAGGAACGCCTTGACCCGCTCGCCGAGGACGTCGTCATCGATGCCGACGACAGAGACGTTATGGACGCCGGCGTGCGTGAGCAGCGCGTTCTCCAGCTCCTCGGGCGCGATCTTCTCGCCGCCGCGGTTGATCTGGTCCTTCGACCGGCCCACGACTCGGATGAATCCGCGCTCGTCGCGCTCGACGATGTCACCGGTGCGGTAGAAACCATCGGCGGTGAACGCCAGCGCATTCTGCTCGGGGTTACGGTAGTAGCCGCGAATCACCGACGGTCCACGCGTCAGCAAGTGACCAGGTGCGCCGGGCGGTACGTCGTTACCCTCGTCGTCGATGACCTGGATCTCGTCGGCTGCTGAGGCCGGGATGCCCTGGTAGCGCACACTGGTGGCGCGATCGACGTCGGCAGGATTGCTGACGACGAGGCCCTCCCCCATCCCGAAGCTCTGCGACAGCTGTACGCCGAACTCCGGCTCGACCCGGCTCGCCACGGCTTCGACCAATTTCGCGCCGCCGCACATGAGCGTCTTCAGGCTGGACAGGTCGTAGGACTTACGCAGCGATGAGTTCAGCCAGGCCAGCAGGATCGGCGGGACCAGCGAAACGCGAGTCACCCCGTGCTTCTCGATCAGCGGGAACGCCGTATCGGGGCTGCCGTTCGGTGCGATCACAATGGTGGCGCCCACGCTGAACGCCCCGAGGAATCCGGGCGAACGCGTCGACATGCTGTGGCAGATCGGGATCACCAGCAAATGCACGGTGCGCTCGGTGATACCGCGTTCCCCAACGCTTCGCCGCAGGGCGTAGCCGTACGTCTGGTGCGTATGCGGCATCAGCTTCGGAACGCCCGTCGTACCGCCTGACATCTGCAACAGCGCGACGTCCTGCGGGCTGCACCGGCGCGCGTGCTCGAGCGATCCTTTCGACTGCAACGCCTCGTACTCAGCGCCGCCGCCATCACGTTCGAGTACTACGGTGTGCTCCAGCTGGGGCCATCGGGCCTTCAGATCGGCCGCCATCGCAGCGAGATCGGTGCCGCTGTCCGAGGCGACCGTGATGTAGGCCCGCGCCTCGCCGATCTCGATGAAGTGCTCGATCTCGGCACGACGGTGCGCGACGGGAGCGACGATGGGGACCGCCCCGATCTCCCACAAGGCAAAGACGAAGGCAATGTATTCATAGATGTTGGGCAGATGCACGACCACCCGGTCGCCACGGTTCAGCCCGAGGTCCTGCAGGCCGGCCGCGAGGCGCAGTACCTCGTCCGTCAGTTGCGCATAGCTCAGCTCGGCCTTGCGGTCGATGACAGCGAGCTTGTCGGGAAAGCGCTCCGCGGTGGCGAACAGCAGCTCTGGAAGCGTCTGATCGCGCCAGTGCCCCTCGGCGAGGTACTCGGCTGCCGTCTCCGGCGGAAACGGAACGACCCCGTCAAGGGCCAGCGGTTCGATGCTCATGGGTTTCCCTTGATGCCTGTCGTTGCTACGGGTCAGCCGAGCTTCAGTACGGCGTCGAGGCCGACTGTCACTCCGGTGAGATCCGAGACGGCGCGGAGCGAGGTGAGCACACCAGGCATGAGCGACTCGCGGGTGATGGAGTCGTAGCGCAGCCTCAGAATTTCGCCGTCGACTCCGAACAGAACCTCTTGCGACGACATGAACCCACGGACCCGGACCGCGTGGACGCTGACTCCCTCGATCCGCCCGCCGCGCACACCATGGGGGTCGAGGTAGGTGGCATCGGGTGACGGGGCACAACCCGCTTCGGCGCGAGCGCGACCGATCAGTTCGGCGGTGTGCTGCGCCGTTCCCGACGGTGCGTCCACCTTGCCGGGGTGATGCATCTCGATGATCTCGACAGACTCGTAGTACGGGGCTGCCTGGGTGGCGAACTTGGCCATCAGCACCGCGCTGACCGAGAAGTTCGGTACGACGAAAACGCTGACCTCACTGTGGTCGACCAGCGCGTCGCGGATCTGGTCCACGGACCGGTCGTCGAAGCCGGACGTCCCCACCACGACGTGAATCCCCTGCTTGATGCACCACTGGACCTGCTCGTGGGCAACGTCCGGCGGCGAGAACACGAGCACGACATCAGCGTTGTTGTCGACGGCGTCCTGAATGTCGTCGTCGATGTCGATCTCGGCCGCGACGGTCAGATCGGAGCTGGCCTCAATGGCGCGGATCGACGCCACACCCATCCGCCCACGGGCGCCCACCACAGCAATTCGAGTCATATGGATAGCCTAACCTAACTTCACCGCCCCGCTCCAGTGTCCTGAATCTCACGGGCCAAGATCTGCGAGCGGGGCGACGGTGGGTGATCGAAGCTCACGCCAAGCGAGCAGAGACCTGATCATCCGCTCCGGGGACCGGCTCGGCAAGGTCGTTGCCTAAGGCAATGATTTGGTTCTTGGCGTCGACGTGGACGACCTTGGGCTGGTAGCCGACCAGTTCGGAGTCCTCGGCCTGCAGGAACGACATGATGATCACCAGATCGCCGGGGTGAACCAGATGGGCCGCCGCGCCGTTGATGCAGATCTCGCCGCTTCCGGCCGGACCGTTGATGATGTAGGTCTCGAGACGAGCCCCGTTGGTGATGTCGACGACCTGCACCTTCTCGCCCTCGATCAGGCCTGCGGCCTGTGCGAGGTCCACATCGAGGGTCAGCGAACCGACGTAGTGCAGGTCGGCCTGGGTGACAGTGGCGCGGTGGATTTTTCCGCCCAGGACTTCGCGACGCATGTTCGGCTCCTCTATGAGTTGGTTGGTGTGTACTGGGAAATGTGATCGCGTAACGACTTCGGGCGGATGTCGGTCCAGTGCTCGTCGATCCAGTCGAGTACTTCCTGGCGCGGTTTGCCGCTGGGGTCGCCGTACGCGATGCTCCAGCCGGCCGGGACCGGCTTGAACGTCGGCCACAACGAATGCTGCTCCTCGCCGTTGATCAGCGCGTAGAAGGAACCGTTGTCGTCGTCGAACGGGTTCTGGGCCATCAGTGCTGCTCCTCGTCGTTCCTATCGCTGCTGCAGGGCGTGGTGATCGGGGTGGGATGCGGGCTGCTCGTCGGTGATCGCCCGCAGGATGTCGGCGGCGCGGACCGCGACGTTGGACAGCAGGGACGAGGTCAACCCATGACTGTGCTGGACCCCGCCGTTGAGGAAGATCCGCTCGGCCATGCTGGGCAGCCGCAGCCGGTAGTCACGCTCGACGATCGGGAGATCCCCCTCGAACGAGGACGACCCGTCGATGCTCGGCCCAAGCATGCCGCGAGTGTCTGCCGGGCGGAAACCGGTGGCGAAGACGGCAGCATCGACCTCGAGGGTGGTGCTGCCCCGGTCTCCCAGGTCACGGATCGTCGCGGTGACCCCGTCGGAGCCCTCACTCAGTTGCTCGATCCCAGTGACCTTGTGCACGATCAGCCGGCGCACACCACGCGTACTTTCGTCGTACTCACGCTGGTAGAGATCCCTGATCAGGTCGGCATCGACGGCGGAGTAGTTGGTCTGCCAGTGATAGTCCAGCAGTTGCTGCTTGAGCTCCGGCGGTGCTGTGTAGAACTCGTCAACCGCGGCCGGATCGAAGATGCGGTTGGCGTAGGGCGTGTCATCGGACGGGGAGTAGCCGAACCGGCGGAAGGACGCATGCACTTCCGCATCGGGATACGAATCGTGCAGGTACGCCGCGACCTCCGCCGCGCTTTGCCCGGAGCCGACGACCAGGAACCGGCCGTGCGGCCGCGAGGGCAACTCGGCCAGCTTGGTCAGCAGTTGATGGTTGTGAAACACCCGGGCGCCCGGCACGATCCCCTCCGGCAGCACCGGCCGGATACCGGCGCCGATCACGACATGCCGGGCCGCGACCCTTGTCGTCTCCGAACTGTCGGCCACGGACTCGAGCGTGACCTCGAACCGGTCGCCGCTCCAGTCGATACGGGTCGCCCTCGTACCGTAGGAGACCGGAAGGCCGATCCGGCCGGCGGCCCAGCTCAGGTATCCGTGGAACTCCCGCCTGGTCGGGAAGAACGTCTTGAGATTGATGAAGTCGGACAGCCGCCCCTGCTCCTGCAGATAGTTCAGGAACGTGAACGGACTGGTCGGGGTCCGCAGCGAGACCAGATCCTTCAGGAAACTGATCTGCATGGTCGTGCCTGGCAGCAACATCCCGTCGTGCCACCCGAACTGCGGCCGGACATCGACGAACCTCGCCGTCAGCGGCCGATCGGCACCCCGACGATCGTTGAATTCCTCGATCGCGATCGCCAGGCTCAGGTTCGACGGCCCGAAACCGATCCCGAGAACGTCGACCGCACCGCTCAACTCATCCATCGTCATCCGGTAATCGGCCCCTTGCGCCACAGGTCGCGAACGAACGGCGCAGTGACTGGCCATCCCCCAACGAGCGATGACAATAGCATCACAACTTAGGCAAGCCTACCTTTAGTCGCGTACGCCTCACTCCGGCTCAGGCGAGCGAGCCTGCGCGGCGCCCGATCACCATTCCCGCAGTCAGGCCGGCCCCTGTCGGGTAGTTCCCACTGAAGAGCCCGCCGAGCGTTTCACCGCACGCGAAGAGTCCGGGGATGGATTCACCCGACCGATCGAGCACCCGGCCGTCGACGTCACCACGAAGACCACCGAAGGTAAAACTGATTCCACAGGTCACCGGATACGCGTAGTACGGCGGCGCCTCGACCGCCGAGGCCCAGTTGCTCTTGACGGGCTCCACCGCTGCGCTGCGGCCGTCCTTGATCGTCGGATCGAGCGGGCGACCGGTGTCGATCGACGAGTTGAACTCATGAACCGTCTGCACGAACCCGTCGACATCGACGTCCATGGCCGCGGCAAGCTCTTCGACACTGTCGGCGACCACCGGAACAATCCCGGGCATCTCGTACTCGTACGCCGCCAGCATCGAGCGCGATGTCGCATCGAAGACCTGGTACGCCACCGAGCCCGGCTGTTCGAGGATCACCTTGCCGTACTTCGCGTACGTGTAGTTGCGGAAGTCCGCGCCCTCGTCGAGGAACCGTTGCCCCCGGCGATTGACGACGATGCCGAGCGGATAGCCGTACCGGCTGAGCCGGTTCGTCAAACCACGATTGCTCTCGTTCTCGGGAAAGGATGCGTCCCACGGAACACTGTGGCAGGTCGACCAGTCGCCGCCACGATCTGCACCGATCTCCAGCGCGGCGTGGATCAGGTCACCGGTGTTGTACGGCGTGCCACGCACCTTCGCGTGCTGCCAGCCGTCTCCCAGGTAGCGCTGACGCCATTCCGCATTCGCCTGGAAACCGCCGCTGGCGATCACCACCGACTCCGCCGGCAGCTCTTCATCACCGATCCGAACGCCAACGACCGCACCCCCATCAGTCATCAACCCGGTGACCGAGCAGTCGTAGCGCACCTCGACTCCGAGCCGGGCGGCAATCTGCTCGTGGACCGACATCAGCCCGGGTCCGCCATCGACGTTGCGCACGTGCGATCCACCCCAGAACTCGAAGGTCCCGTCGGGACGGTCGTGCGCTTGCCGCTCGTACATCAACTCGAACCGCAGACCCAATGCGTGCAGCCAGCGGACGGCGTCACGCGAGCCGTCGACGACGGCCTCGGCAAGTTCCTTGTCGCCCCGCCCTCCGGTGACCCGCTCCAGATCGGCCAGGAACTCCTTGGCCGAGTACGGCGGGACCTCAGTGCGGGCGTGGCGCTTATCGGGCTCGAGGACCTCGAGCAGGTCACCGAGCCCGTCGTGCACCATCCGGGTCGAACCCAGTGTGTAGTAACTGTTCCCGCCGGCCTGCGCCCGCGGCGCCTTCTCCAGCAGCAGCACGCGTCGCCCACGCTCGGCCGCCGCGTGAGCCGCGCAGTACCCGGCGTTCCCGCCGCCGACGACAACTACCTCCGGATTGCGCATGGCCATTAGCTTAGCCTTGCCTAAATCGGGCGGTGATGTGTCCTGGCCCACTGCGAGGTGACATGACGAAGGCCCGGACCAGATGGTCCGGGCCTTCGTGAAAGTAGCGGGGGCAGGATTTGAACCTGCGACCTCTGGGTTATGAGCCCAGCGAGCTACCGAGCTGCTCCACCCCGCGCCGCTTCCTTACAAGTAGGAGTCTAGGCGATGGCCGACGAGCGTCCAAATCAGGCCCCGTCCACACCCGGAGACGCTCGTTGTGCCGCAGCACAACAGCCGCCTCATGGAACCAGTTAGTTGATGTGGATGGTCGTCACCTGGCCGTACTTTTTATCGATCTTGTCCCACTTGTTGAAGGTGTGCCGGTACAGCCATCCGTCACCCGGCTCGTACTCGAACCAGCCGGAATTGTTTCCCGCATTGAATCCACCGACGGGACCTTGGTCGATCCACATCTGACCCGCGTTCGCGTAGCACACCCAGACCTGGGGGCCGGCCGGCACATCATGGAAGGCGAGGTACTGCCCGTGGTTCCACTGACATTCAGCGAAGTTGACCCCGTTGATGGCGAAAGCGGGCGTGGCCGTCAGGCCGACGATGCCTGTCGCGACAAGCCCGGTGATTGCGGCCGTTCTCAGCTTCTTCTTCATCCCTGTCTCCTCTGGATTGGATTCGACGCCGCGGAGCCGCCGCCGTTACCACGTGGTAACGGACCTCCGCGCTTGGCCGCGCCGGTGAATCCGCCTACCCGGAGCCACCCTGACACCCATCTAAGCCTGTAGCAAATAATCTGCAATCGGATGCAGATTCTTTGCATTCAATGGGAAAATTATGCCAGCTTCATTCTCGGTTCGATGGGGGGTGCGGCGCTCGGCGCTCTTCCGACTTCGACCATGCCCGCCTCCACCCATGGACTGCCATGACTACAACCCGGGCGGCGGATCCAGGACATCGCCGAGGAGTTCCCGATCACCGTGGGCGGCACGAGCAAGGTGGTCGACCGCCTTGAGGTGGCGGGCTTGTGCAACCGGCGCGCGAATCCGGACGACCGGCGTTCCTCGATCGTCGAACTGACGACCAAGGGCCGGAAGCTGGTGGACAAGGCGATGGTGGCCTTCGAGGCCGAACTGGAGTTGCGGATCGGCGCGGTGATCCCCGCCTATTAAGAAGGTGGAGGCGTACACCATTCGGCTTCAGACCGTGGCCAGCCCGCCCTGCCGGACATGACGAAGGCCCGGACCAAATGGTCCAGGCCTTCGTGAAAGTAGCGGGGGCAGGATTTGAACCTGCGACCTCTGGGTTATGAGCCCAGCGAGCTACCGAGCTGCTCCACCCCGCGCCGCTTCCTTACGTTCGTAAGTCTAGGGGATCGCTGGTGTGCAACCAAATCAGTTATTGGTGCGGCCGAAATTCCATGTCGCACGGACGGCGCCGCGGCGTACCGTCCGGGTATGGCTCGACTCGACATTCGGCCGTTCGAAGCAACGGACCTACCTGCTGCGGCGGCACTTCTGGCGGAGCGGCATCGGCAGCACCGCACGCGGCATCCGTTGCTGGCTGCCGGTTACGAGGACCCACGGCGCGCGCTGGTCGAGGTCACTGCTGTCTGGGAGTCCGACGATGCTTCGGGCACCGTCTTGCGCGAGGGTGCCGAGGTGACCGGCTACTTGCTCGGGGCACCGAAGAAGTCGCCGGTGTGGGGACCGAACATCTGGGTGGAGGCGGCCGGACACGCAGTGCGAACGGCAGAGCACATCAGAGACCTGTACGGCGCGGCCGCGACCAGGTGGGTCGACGATGGCCGGATCGCGCACTACACGCTCGTACCGGATGATCCGGCGCTTCTCGATGCCTGGTTCCGGCTTGCCTTCGGCTCGCAGCAGGCGCATGCGATTCGGCCGGTTCCCGAATCGCCGATCCCGGCGCCTACGGGCCTGACCATCCGGCATGCCGTGCGAGATGACATCCCTGTACTTGCTCAGCTGGAGCTTGCGCTGCCGCAGCATCAGGGGTTGTCGCCGGTGTTCTCAGCAGGAACTGTGCCGACCTTGCCGGAAGTCCTGGACGAGTGGGAAGAGGACTTCGACGACTCCGACTACGTGACGTTTGTGGCCGAGAGCAACGGCAAGGTGATCGGTTCGGCGGTCGGCACCTCGATCGAGAAGGGGAGCACCCACAGCGGGCTGTCCCAGCCGGACAACTCCGGTTTCCTCACGTTCGCCGCTGTGTTTCCCGAAGCTCGTGGTCTGGGTGCCGGGCGGGCGCTTGGCGAAGCAGTGCTGAACTGGTCGGCCGAGGTCGGCTACGACGCCGTCGTCACCGATTGGCGAGTGACGAACCTGCTGTCGTCGCGCGCCTGGCCGGCGCTCGGATTCCAGCAGACCTTCCACCGTCTGCATCGCCTCATCGGGCACTGAATCCGTCGAGTTGTCCACAGATCTGAAATCGGCCCTCAGGACAGGCCTGCGATCCCTGCATCTTCTTGGGCAGAGGCGCCACGCGAAGGAGTGCGGCGCCGAGGAGACAGTCCAGGAGGCAGCCATGTTGCAATCGTCCCGTCCTTCCCGAGCCGTGCCACATCTGAGCCGTATGGTGGCGGGCAGTGCGGTGGTCCTCGCCTCCCTGGGTGTCTGGACGGCCGCCACCGCGGCGGCCGTCGGATCCTCGGCGCCGCATGCCGCGGTCTCCCCGTCGATCGAGCAAAGGGCACGCACCGTGGACGGCTTCGTGATCGAGCATCTCCCCGGCGGCATCGGGAAACCGAGCGACTTCGAGTACGAGTGGGAGGACGTGATCTTCCACAGCCGGGTCTGGGAGACCGGCCCCGATCCCGACGGCGCCTTCAAGGTCGACCTGACGGCGAAGACCCTGCGCGGCGAGAAGCTCACCGATCTCGAGGCGCTGAAGACCTTCCTGGTCGAGTACGAGGAGAAGGATGCCGCAACCTGGGAGCTGCGCCCGGTCAAGATCGGCCCGTACGACGGCCTGGCCGCGGCCGACGAGGTGTTCTACTTCGTCTCCCCCGGGCTGGCCGCTGAGGTCTCGCTCGACCGTGACCGGTTCACCGAGGACGACCTGATCAGTACGGCGATCGGCTTCCACCCGGAGGCCTGACCGATGCCGTAGGCAACGAGAAGGGCGGTGACCCGGCCGTTGCCGTGGTCACCGCCCCTCGCGGACTATCTCGTGCGCAGAGGTCAGCCGGTGGGTGAGCTCGGCGGAGTGCTCGTCGGCGTGCTCGATGGCGTCCCCGACGGTGTCGGGCTCGGAGTGGTCGTCGGAGCCGAGCCGGCCGCGGCAGCCCGGTCGACGGCAGCCTTCATCTTGTCGATCTCGCGGGCGTAGGCAGCCAGGTCACCAGCCTTCAGAGCAGCCTGTGCGGCGGTGTAGGCCGCTTGGGCTTCCGCGAGCGCCTGCTTGATCGTCTGGTTGGCCGGCGGCTGGTTCCCTGGTGGCGTGTCGCCGCCCGGATCCTCGCCGGTGTCGACCTTGGTGTTGAAGACCTTTGTCAACGCCTCTTGCAGCGTCGATCCGAAGGCGACCCGGTCACCGAAGGAGACCAGCACGTAGCGCAGTACCGGATAGCTACCCGGTCCGCTGGTCCGCACCGAGTAGACGGGCTGCACGTAGAGCAGACCGCCACCGAGCGGCAGCGTGAGCAGGTTTCCGAACTGTGCTCGCGCACCACTGTTCGGCTGGTTCAGCGGCAGCAGCGCCGTCCGGATCCCCTCATCGGTCTGGAACTTGTTGAAGACCTGTCCAGGACCGGGGATCTGCACGTTGCCGGGCAATCGGAGGATGCGGAACTTTCCGTAGTCCTTCGAGGTCGCCTCGGCATCGACCGCCATGAACGCGGTGAGGTTCTCCCGCTCCGCGTTCGGTACGTACACCGAGGTCAGCGAGAACTTGGGTTCCGGCTGATCGGGCATCCGCAGCGAAAGGTAGAAGGGAGGCTGGTTTTGAGGAGTCGTGTCAGTGCTCGACGGGACTGCCGTCGGGTCGGCCGGAACACGCCACAGGTCGCTGTTCTGGTACCAGGTGGTCGAGTCCGTCACGTGGTACTTGGCCAGCAGATCCCGCTGGACCTTGAACATGTCCTCGGGGTAGCGCAGGTGCGACATCAGCGCCGGCGAGATGTCCGAGCGCGGCTTGACGGTGTTCGGGAAGGCCTTCATCCAGGTCTTCAGCACCGGGTCGCTCTCGTCCCACGCGTACAGCTCGACCGAGCCGTCGTAGGCGTTCACGACCGCCTTGACCGAGTTGCGGATGTAGTTGATCTCCTCGCTCGGCTGCTGCGCGATCGTGCCCCGGCCGGTGGTGGTGTCCCGGGTGCTGTCGTCCAGGGCCACCTTCTGCGCGTACGGGTAGTTCGCCGAGGTGGTGTAGCCGTCGACGATCCAGACGACCTGGCCGTCCACGATCGCCGGGTACGGGTCACCGTCCGGCGTCAGCCACGGTGCGGCCTTCTCGACCCGCTCGCGCGGCGTGCGGTCGTAGAGGATCTTCGAGTCGGGGTTCACCCGGCTGGACAGCAGCAGGTTCGCGTCGCGGAACTTGGTGGCGTAGAGCAACCGGTTGCCGAAGCTGCCGATCCCGATGCCGCCCTTGCCGTCGTAGGTGTTCAGCGTCGGGTCGCCGCCGACCTTGCCCTCCGGGGTGTCCAGCTCGACTGCCTGGCCACCCTTCGGGCCGCCGACGATCGAGTACGTCGGCGACTTCTCACCGAAGTAGATCCGCGGCTCGTAGTCACCGAGCTGACCGACCGGCGGCAGGTCCTTCTCCGAGAAGACCGGCGTACCGTCGTCGGCGCGCTGGTTGCCGTTGGCCGCCACGACGCCGTAGCCGTGGGTGTAGACGGTGTGGTCGTTGTTCCAGTTGCGCTGACCCGCCGGGAGCTTGTCGATCTGCACCTCGCGCACCGCGATCACGGTGTCAGCGGTCTTGTTGCCGATCTTGTAGCGGTCGACGTCCAGGTCCTCGGGGAACGAGTAGAAGCCCCGGACCTGCTGCAACTGCTCGAAGGTCGGTCCGACGACGCTCGGGTCGATCAGCCGGATCCCCGGCAGCACCTCGGCGTCCTGGGTGAGCTCCGACGGGGTCGCCGTGGTTTTCGCCTGGTAGTTGACGACCTCGGTGCCCTCGAGACCGTAGGCCTGCCGGGTCGCCGCGATGTTCTTGTCGATGTACGGCGCTTCCTTGACCGGCTCGCTCGGGCGGACGCGCAACTGCTGCAGCGCGGCCGGCCAGAGTGCGCCGAGCAGAATCGCCGACAGGATCAGCACGACGGTGCCGACCCCCGGGAGCAGCCAGGTCTTGCGCACGACGTTCGCGAAGAACAGCCCTGCGCAGAGCACCGCGATGACCGCGAGAATCTCCTTGCTGGGCAGGACTGCGTTGTCACCGGTGTAGGAGATACCGGTGAACAACCGGCTCTTCCCGGTGGTCAGGCCGTAGCGGTCGAGCCAGTAGCTGAAGGCCTTCAGCAGGACGAGCAGGCCCAGCAGGATCGAGAACTGCACCTGTGCCGCGCCCGAGGCCTTCTGCCCCTTCGCCGACGGACGGAAGCCGCCGTACAGGTAGTGGGTGATGATCGCGGCGACCAGCGAGAGCAGCACGATCGAGTAGCCGAAGCCGAGCAGGACGCGCAGCCACGGGTAGTCGAAGACGAAGAACGCGATGTCCTTGTTGAAGTGCTGGTCGGTGACACCGAACGGAGTCCGGTTGCGCCAGGCCAGGAAGACCTTCCACTCACCCGACGCGGCCGAGCCGCCGAAGACCAGCATCAGCGCAGCGATCACACCGATCGCGATCTTGCCGCGCTGCTGGAGCAGGTCGCCGTAGCGCTCGAAGCCGGGGCTCGGGGACGGCGCGAGGGCCACCCGCGGCCGGGTCCGGAACGCGACGATGACGTTGGCCACGACCGCGGCGGACATCACCAGGCCGACCGCCACGAACAGCAGCACCCGGGTGCCCAGGACGGTGCTGAACACCGAACCGAGGTCGATCGAGCGGTACCACAGGCGCTGGGTCCAGACGTCGGTGAAGACGCTGAACAGGATCAGCAGCACGATCAGGGTGGCGATCGTCGGGAGCAACGCCCGGGGGCGTCGCCCCGGTGGTCGCGCCCGGCGCGGCTCGTCCGGCATGTCGTAGACGCCGTCGCTCATGGTCGGTTCTCCTCGTCGTCACTGCTGCCGTCGACCCCAGGACCCGCGCCCGGCCAGTCGCCGGTCGAGGGTTCGAATGTCAATGACAGTACTTCGCACAGAGTGGGGACCAAGTCGGTGCCGGTCAGTACGGCGCTGTCCTCGTCGTGGGAGCGCAGCCGGACGGCGCCGAAGCGGTTGCCCTCGCGCAGGACAGCCGCAACCATCCGGACCTCGTGGCGGCGCGGATCGCTACCGGCCATCCGGGCGAGCTCGGCGTCGGCGTCGGTGCTGGACAGACCGGCCTCGGCCGCGGCCGGCAGGACAATCCGCTCGATGGCCAGCGCGCAACCGCTGACGCCCTCGGGCCACTCGATCCGGGCCAGTGCATCGGCCAGGTCCTCGTCCTCGACGGAACCGGGCAGCTCGCCCTGGGCCACCGGGGTGAGCGGCTGGGACAGGTCGTCGGCCCCGAGCTCGGCGGCCAGCTGGGGCTCGGCCCGCAGCAGCTCGTCGGTGGGGACCAGCGCGAACAACTGCGCGGGCTGGTCCCAGCCCGCGCTGCTTACATGCTTCTCGATCTCGATCACCGCTCGACTGAGCGCGTCAGGAGGCAGGATGTCTACGGATTCCATACCGCCAGATCTCTCCTTCGGCCGGCAGATTCTTCTTGATGACTCACGACTTCTTCTTGATGGTTCACGATGCGCATCCGGGAGCAGTGCCTGTCCCGCTGCTGACCGCCTTCAAAGCGGCGATCGCGTCGTCCAGGGTGCTGATCTTGACCAACTGGATGCCCTTCACATCGGCATGCAGCGCGGCCGCACAGTTCGGGGCCGGCACCAGGAACACGGTGGCGCCGTCATCCTTGGCGCCGGCGATCTTCTGCTGGATCCCGCCGATCGCGCCGACCTGACCGAGAGCGTCGATCGTGCCGGTGCCGGCGACGTGCTTGCCGTCGAGCAGCGCGCCCGGGGTCAGCTTGTCGTAGATGGCCAGGGCGAAGGCCGTCCCCGCGCTCGGGCCGCCGATGTCCTGGCCGAGGTTGACCGTCACCTTGACCTGCGAGTCCACACCGATGCTGATGCCGACCATCGGCCGGGCCTCTTCACCTGGAGTGGCCGCGGTCTTCAGCTGGACGGTCTGCTCTTTCTTGTCCCGGCGGATCAGGAAAGTGACGGTCTCGCCGACCTTGTGCTTACGGACCGCGTCACCGACCTGCGGGATCTGGGTCATCGGCAGGCCGTCGACCTGCAGGACAACGTCACCGGGCTTCAGCTTGCCGTCGGCCGGCGATCCCTTGGCGACCGTCGCGACCTTGGTGTGGAAGGGCACCTTCGCCGCTTGCAGAGCCGCTGCGACCGCGCTGTCCTGCGAGCCGGTCATCTCCGCGGTGTTCTGCTCCTCGACCTCGTCGGCGCTCTGGTCCGGCGGGTAGATGATGTCGCGCGGGAACAGGTCGTGGTGCGGGTCGAGCCAGTTCCGCATCGCCTGCGGCAGCGTGAGCTCGCGGTCCGGCGAGGTGACCGAGACCGTGGTCAGGTCGAGCTGACCACTGGTCGGGAAGGTCTCGTAGCCGGTGATCTCGATGACCGGCTTGTTCTTCGCCGTCCCCAGCGTGTCCTTGACCGGACCCGGGCTGAACGACACGAACGGCACCGGGAAGGCGGTGAGCAGCCCGAGCGAGATGACGAGCACGACGATCGAGGTGACCAACGTTGCGGTACGACGTGTCACGAACCCTGCCCTGCGGTCTTGGTGGAATCAGGTGTCTCGGCCGAACCGAGCTTCTTGCCGACGTGCCCCGCTGCCGAGTCCAACGACCCGCCCGGGCGGGTCGTCCCCGTCGTGACCGAAGTGTTGCGTGAGCGCGCCAGCCGGTCCTTGAAACCACGGCGGCGCGGCGTGGCCTCCGGGCCGGGAGCGGCCAGGGCGTCGCTGAAACGGCGGAAGTCCTCGACCGCGGCGAAGGCTCCGCCGGAGCGGCGCGGACCACGGCTGCGACCGCGCCACGCGGCCCAGCCCATGGCCAGGACGGTGGCGGCCAGCGGGAACGCCAGCCACGCCAAAACCTTCATCCGGCCACCTTCATGCGCCCAGGGTACGGGTCAGTGCGCGCCGACCCACTCGCTGGCACCGTCGGTGAAGTGCTGGTGTTTCCAAATCGGAACCTCGGACTTCAGGTCGTCGATCAGTTGCCGGCAGGCGGCGAACGCGACGTCCCGGTGCGCGGCGGCGACGGCCACCACGACGGCGGCGTCCCCGATCTTCAGATCGCCGATCCGGTGCACAGCAGCCAGCGCGGTCACCGCCGGGTCCGCGCAGATCCGCTCGGCCACCAGTCGCAGCTGCTTCAACGCGTCCGGGTGAGCCTCGTAGCTGAGCCGGTCGACGGGCTTGGACTGGTCGTGGTTGCGCACGGTTCCGATGAACAGCGCAGTGCCACCTGCTGTGGGGTCGGACACAGCGGCGAGTACCTCGTCGCTGGACAGCGCTTCCGCGCGGATGTCCAGCAGCCTGATCGGGTCGCTCATGTCCCCCATTCTCCCCTGATCCGTCCCCTGGTTCACCACACCCCCGTTCGCCGGAGGCGGAACCGGCCGGTGGAACCAGTACGTTGGAGTTGTACGCCGTACCCGCACAGGAAGGCCACTCCGATGAGCGACGAACCGGACAACCCGTTCAAGGGAACTCCGTTCGAGGCCATGTTCCAGCAGTTCTCCGGTGCGGCCGGCGCGGGTGGCACGCCGGACCTGAACGCGATCTTCGCGCAGGTCCAGCAGCTGCTGAGCGGTTCGACCGACGGCAGGCCGGTGAACTGGGACCTGGCCAAGGACATTGCCCGCAAGACGGTCTCGGCCGCCGGCGACCGGTCGATCACCTCGACCGACACCGACCGGGTCGCCGACGCGGTCCGGCTGGCCGAGCACTGGCTGAACGAGGCGACCACGCTCCCCGACGCATCCACTACATCCGCGGCCTGGAGCCGCGCCGAGTGGGTCGAGAACACACTGCCGGTCTGGCAAACAGTCGTCGACCCGGTCGCCGAGCACGTCGCCGGTGCAATGGGCGGCGCACTGCCCGCCGAGGCCCAGCAGCTCGCCGGACCGATGGCCGGGATGTTGCGTCAGCTCGGTGGTTCGATCTTCGGCGCCCAGGTGGGCCAGGCGCTCGGCGAGCTCGCGGGCGAGGTCGTCAGCTCGTCCGACATCGGGCTGCCGCTGGGACCGACCGGCCAGGCAGTACTGCTGCCCGACAACATCGTGAAGTTCGCCGAAGGCCTCGAGTTGGCGGACGAGGACGTCCGGCTCTACCTCGCGCTGCGTGAGGTTGCGCACCAGCGGCTGTTCGCGGGAGTGCCGTGGTTGCGGCAGCACCTGTTCGCTGCGGTGGCCGACTACGCGTCCGGGATCGAGGTCGACCGCGGCAAGATCGAGCGCGCGATGGCCGACATCGACCCACAGAACCCGGAGGCCATGCAGGAGGCGCTGGCCGGTGGGCTGTTCGAGCCCGAGGACTCCGAGCAGCAGAAAGCAGCACTCGCGCGACTGGAGACGGCACTCGCCCTCGTCGAAGGTTGGGTGGACGACGTCGTCCGGCAGGCCACCAAGGACCGGATGCCCGCAGCCATCCAGCTCGCCGAGACGGTTCGCCGTCGTCGGGCCGCCGGTGGTCCCGCTGAGCAGACGTTCGCCACGCTGGTCGGTCTGCAACTGCGTCCCCGCCGCCTTCGCGACGCCGCGAACCTCTGGGCTGCCGTCCGCGATGCCCGAGGCGTCGACGGTCGCGACAACCTCTGGTCGCATCCTGACCTCCTCCCCAGCACTTCCGACCTGGACGACCCGATCGGCTTCGCCCAGCACACCGGTGAGCTCTCCGACATCGACATCAGCGCCTTCCTCGACAACCCGCCGCTCGACAACCCGCCGCTCGACAACCCGCCGGCCGACAACCCGCCGACCGATGAGGACAAGCCCGACTCCAAGTAGGCCCGACGTACCGGTTGTTCCACTCCCGGGTGCGGAGGGGAACAACCGGGTTGGGATGCTGGCCGCGTGCTTCTCGAGGATGCGGTTGGGGTTTTGACAGGGTGGGCTGCGCCGGATGGCGAGCAGGAGGAGCTGCGTCAGCACTATCTGCGGCACCTGGCGGCCAATGCGGATGGGATGTGGCGAGAGTGCCGTCCCGAGCATGTGACGGCCAGTGCGCTCGTGGTGAACCAGTCCGGTGAGCAGGTGCTACTGACACTGCACCGGACGATCGGGCTGTGGCTGCAGCTCGGCGGGCACTGCGAGCGTGGCGACACCACGCTGGCGGGGGCTGCACTGCGAGAAGCGACCGAAGAGTCCGGTCTGACGGGACTCTCGATCAACCCGGTGCCGCTGAGGCTTTCGCGGCACCAGATTCTCGCGGGCGGATGCGCCGGGGCCTATCACCTCGACGTGCAGTTCCAGGTGACGGCCGACGCCGGTACGGCGTATGTGGTCAGCGAGGAGTCGCACGATCTCGCCTGGTTCGGAGTGAACGAACTGCCGGCCGGCATCGACGACTCAGTCCGTCAGCTTGTCAGCGCTGGTCGCGTGCACTGACATTGCCGATCAACTGATTGATGGCGAAGTCGAAGCGGTCGTGACCGCTGCCTGACGTCAACTCGACCGCGTAGCGCCGCGTGTTGGGGAACCGATCGTCCGGGAGCGCATCGAACCGGGCGATGATCTCCTCAGGGCTGAGCACCCAGTCGGCGCCTTCCTGCTGCTGGCGCTGCACCACGAGTGAGCGCTCCAGTGCATAGGCATTGACGTAGAGCGTGAGCGCGTCGCGCGCCCAGGCGGCCGTCTGCGGTTTGATCCCACCGGCGAGCAGGATCGCCAGGATGCCTTCACTGACCCGGAGCGCTTCGAGATGCGTGGGGACTGTCGCCAGCGCGGCACGGGACAGCCCGGGGTACTTCAGATATTCGTCGCGAAGCTGGCCGTACACGTCGAGGATCTGCCGACGCCAGGAGTCCGGTTCAGGCTCCGGCAGCACGATCGCGGCGTACAGGCGGGCGATCAGCAGGTCGTCGAGATCGTCCTTGTTCACGATGTGCGCGTACAGCGACGACGGGCCGGTCCCGAGCACGGCGGAGACCCGGCGGATCGTCAGCGCGTCGTACCCCTCGGCTTCGATGACCTGCAGCGCAGCGTCGGTGATCCGGTCCGCGGTGATGGGCTCCTTGCGCGGTTTGGCCGGTACGGCGGCCGCGGCGGGCTGGGCGTGGCGAGCGGCACGGCGCTGTCTGGGGTCGGCAGGCATGGTCATGACTATAGCTTGACACGAACTTAGTTCGAAGCGTAGAACATTGTTCGTGACTATCGAACTAAGTTCGTCAGAGCGGATGACCGTGGCTCCGCTCCCCCTTCGCCAGGCGTGGCTCGTCCTTGTGGTCGTGGTCATCGCCGAGCTCATGGACCTCATCGACACCAGCGTCGCCAATCTCGCCGGTCCCTCGATCCGCGCCGACCTCGGCGGCGGCCCGATGACGCTGCAGTGGATGCTGTCCGCCTACACCGCCGCGTTCGCGCTCGGACTGATCACGTCCGGCCGGCTCGGTGACCTGATCGGCCGCCGCCGGCTGTTCCTGATCGGGATGGTCGGATTCACGCTCGCGTCCCTGGCCTGCGGGCTGGCGCCCAGCCCCGCGTTTCTGATCGTTGCCCGCGTCTTCCAGGGCTTGTTCGGATCGGTGATGATCCCGCAGGGCATCGCGCTGATCAAGATCGTGTTCCCGCGCGAGCATCTGCGCAAGGCACTGATGCCGATGGGCCCGATCATGGGGCTGGCCACGGTCGCCGGCCCGATCCTGGCCGGGTGGTTGCTGCACCTCGACCTGTTCGGCAGCCAGTGGCGTTCGATCTTCCTGATCAACATCCCGTTCGGCGTTCTGTCGCTCGCGATCGGCTGGCGCGTGCTGCCGCGCCACAGCGGCGAGGACCGCAGCACCCGCCTCGACCTGGTCGGTGTGGGCCTGCTCACGGCCGCCTCCGCCTTGCTGATCGTGCCGCTCATTCAAGGCCGCGATCTCGGCTGGCCTGCCTGGACGTACGCGATGCTCGCCGGTGCTGTCGTTGCGCTCGGTCTGTTCGTCGGTTCCGAGCGGCGAAGCCGGCACCCGGTCATCACGCCGTCACTGTTCGGCAAGCGCAGCTTCGTCGTCGGCCTGTTGATCACCGGCGGCTTCTACGCCTCGCTGAGCGCATTCATCCTGATCGTGAATCTCCTGCTGCAGTCCGGCCTGGGCTGGACGCCGCTACAGACCGGGTTCGCCTTGATTCCCTGGGCTGCCGGTACGGCGATTGCCACGCTGGTGTCCGGCGCAGTCCTTGCCGAGAAGCTCGGCCGCGCGAATCTTCAACTCGGTCTCGGCCTTGCCGTCATCGGGCTGCTCGGTCTCTGGTGGACCACTGCGCACTTCGGTGCCGGCATCACCATCTGGAAGCTGACTCCGGCGCTGTTCCTGACCGGTGTCGGTGCGGGGTTGTTGTTCATCCCGCTGTTCGATTTCATCCTCGGCGACGCCACGCCTGCCGAGGTTGGTTCCGGTGCTGGTGTCCTGAACGCCGCACAGCAGTTCGCCGGTGCGATCGGTGTTGCCGCTCTCGGCACGGTGTTCTTCAGCCGGGTCGGTCAGCCCTCCACGCACTCGTACTTCGCCGCGGCCCAACTGGTGATGGCGATCTGCGCCGCGCTCTATCTGCTGGCGCTGCTGCTCGTCTGGCTACTGCCGAGGAAATCTCAGCAGGCCGGCCACTGAGCCGCCAAAGTCCTTACCTGACTGGGTTTTCGATGACGGCGCCGGGGTGAACACCTACCTGCTGTGTTCACCCCGGCGTTGCGTCTGTGGTGCCTCACTACTGCCCCACAATCCCCGTGTCCCCCCATACTGCTTCCC
>NZ_SMKX01000044.1 GCF_004349055.1 Kribbella antibiotica | reverse complement strand
GCGGTGGCGGTGGCCAGGTAATGGTCGAACAGGCGGGTCAGGGCGGTGCGTTGGGCTGAGGCGGGCTCGTCGTCGTCGGCGCGGCCGGTGGCGTAAACGCGGACCAGGTCGTGGAAGGTGTAGCGGTCCGCCGACAGGGTTTGCAGCAGGTTGTCGAGACTGAGCTGGCGCAGTTGCCGACGTGCCGCGGCCAGCCCGGTCGCGGTCAGGGCGGCGGCCGCGTAAGCGTCGATGTCGTGGCCGGGGTCCAGTGCCAGCAGCCGCAACAGTTGCTGCTCAGCGGCGGGTAGGTGCTGGTAGGACAGGTCGAGGGCGAGTTCGACGGCGGTGTCCAGCCGATGGTCGTGGTGGCGTTTGTCGAGCCGGTCGGCGTGGTCGCTCAGGGTCCACCCGGGTATCCCGCGGATGTGCCCGGCGACCTGGCCAAGAGCCAGTGGCAGGTGAGTAGCTGCCCGATTCGTCGGGAGTTTGTAGATGGGTTCGACACGCCGTAGTTTCACCGAGGGGTACAAGCGGGAAGCGGTTAATTTCGTGGTCGAGGGTGGCCGGTCGGTTGCTGAGGTCGCCCGCAATATCGGTGTTCACGAGATGACGTTGGGTAGATGGGTGCGAAAAGCTAAAGACTCCGAGGAGCCGGCGGTTGAGGTGCCGCACGTTTTCCGGACAGCCTATTCACGGTTAATTCACGCTGCAGACTGTAATTCCAGGTATTCGTCGTGGGCTTGCTTTGGAGTCTTGTAGCCGAGCCCCGAGTGGCGACGTTTAGTATTGTAGCGTAATTCGACTTCACAGCTTCCTCCCGATACTCAGGAGTGAAATTCTTCTTCGGACGCGGCAACATCTTCCCTTTCCAGACGACCCAATCTTAGTGGGGGCCACTGTCCGGAAGATTCGTGGCACCTCACCATGGCCCTGGGGTCGGAAATGGAGACAGAATCAACAGACTGGTCGGAGCGCTCCGTGATGGTTTGCGCGATTGCATCTTCATGTTCCTCCATCAGGGTCCAGTGGTCGCCTGCCACACGATTCGGCCGTGCGTTCGAGATGTCCATTGTGGGCCAATTCTGCGCGATTTAGACAATGTCAGACTACTGCGAACGCCCTGGCAGACGCTCGCCTTGTTTATGGAGACCATCGCTCAAGTTGATTCGATCCGACAGGTGTATGGAGCCTGGGATCGTCCCGCTGGTGGTTGGAGTCCTTGGTTTGGTCCTGGTCGGCGGCCAGACGTAGCAGGCTCGTGCGCAGCCATCGGTGGGAGGGGTCTTCGGTGAGGAGCGGGTGCCAGTACATGGACTCGATCGCCGGAACAGCCGGTCCCTCAAGCGGCACCGCGCGCAGGCCGATTCCCGCGCCGAAGCTGTCGAACACGCCGCGCGGCACCAGAACGAAAAGGCGGGTGCCCGGCACCATATGCGCGGCACCGGTGAAAGTCTCCGTCGTGGTGACGACATTGCACAGTCTGTCGTTCAGGGGCAGCGGGGTCGGGCCGTCCACCCGGATGCTGGGCAGCGTTGCGAGCTGCTCCTCGGTCAGATACTCACCGACCTCAGGATGGTCGGCAGAGACCACCCCGACGAACTCATCGCTGAGTAGCACGGCGCTGGGGAAGGCCACCATCTCGGCCAGCGCCACGGCGGGCGGCCACAACAACAGGTCGCAGCGGGCCGAGTACAGCAGCCCCTGCTGCCCCACGCTCATCGGCACCACATTGATCCGGATACTGGGCGCGACGGTGTCCCACTGGTGCAGCAGCGGCCGGATCAGTACCAGCAGAGGGTAGTCACCGGCAGCGATAATAAAGCTGCGCCGGCTGGTGGCTGGATCAAACACTGCCGCGCTAGACAGCAGACGCCGCACAAGCACCAGAACCTCCTCAACCTGCGGCAACAACACCTCAGCAAGAGGAGTAAGCGTCATCTGCCGGCCCCGCCTCACCAGCAACGGGTCATCGAGCAGACGACGCAACTTGCGCAACGACACCCTCACCGTCGCCTGACTCACCGACAACCGTTCCGCAGCCAACGTGACACTGCGCTCAGTCAGCAACGCATGCAACGGGCCATGAGCGTTCAGATCCACATTACGCAGATCAGACCGCGCCATCGCCACTCCCCCGCCGCACCGAACACCCTGCTGCTGAGCACTCAGACATGCCCGTAACCCTCGCGGCCACCGCGCAGTCCCTCACGGCCCGCTCACACGTTGAGATTCAGACCTCAACCGCTGTTTCAACGCTAGGTTCGCCTTCTGGGGTTCCTCGCCGGTGGGGCCGAAGACGATTCCGTTCTTCCAGGCGTTGCGCTCGAACATTCGCTGTAGTGGGGTCGCGGCGATGGTGGTGACGACGGTCATGAGCGCGAGGATCGTGTACAACTCGGCGGTGATGAGGCCGGCAGACAAGCCGATGTTCAGGAGCACCAGCTCCATCAGGCCGCGCGCGTTGGCCAATGCACCCATCGCGCCTGCTTCGCGCCAGCCCATCCCCTGCGAGCGGGCGACCAGGCCGATGGCACCGAACTTGCCGGCGAACGACACGGCCAGCACGAGCGCGGTCACCGCGAGGATCTTCGGCTCGAAGATCAGGTCCAGTTGGGTGTTGAGTCCGGTGTAGACGAAGTAGGCCGGTAGCAGCAGGTATCCGACCACCGGTTCCAGCCGTTGCCGGATCTGTTCGATCAGCTCGCCGCGCGGCATGCACAGCCCTGCCACGAACGCGCCAAGTACCGAGTGGATGCCGATGAAATCGGTGAAACTCGCGGCGAGGAGAACCACCACCAGCACAACCACGAACGGGCCTACCGGAAGTCCGCCGGTGCGCTCTGTGTCGTCGGCTCGCGGCTTCCAGGTGTTGAGTCGGGCTAGCAGCCGCCGCCCGATCAGGGCCATGAACAGCAGGTAGGCCACGCCACCACCGGCCGCGAGGTAGGCGCCGCCCGGACTGTCTTGCGCGGTGGCCACGACAACCGCGAGCAGGATCCAGGCACACGCGTCGTCCACTGCCGCGCACGCCAGCGACATGGTGCCCAGGCGGGTGCCTGTCAGCCCGGAGTCGTAGATGATCCATGCCAGGATCGGGAACGCGGTAACTGCGATCGCGGCCGCCACGAAAAGTGCCCCTTGCCAATTCGCTATCCGGTCTGTGAAGTACCGGCCCTGTCCGACCATCCACCAGCCGACCACCGCGCCGAGCAGCATCGGCACCGCGACCCCGGCCGTAGAGGTGGCGGTCGCCTGCCGCCGATGCGAACGGAGGACATCCAGGCTGAAGGACGACCCGACCAGGAACATGTAGAGGATCAGGCCGAGCTGCCCGATCACATAGATGGCGATCAGGTTCGGGTGCATGATCGTCTGGCCGCCCACGATGAGCTTGATCGGGAACAGCCACTGCTGCGCAGCGGGCCACGCCAAGCCGAGCGCTGACGGGCCCAATAGGAATCCCGCGACCAGGATGGCCACCACCTGCACCTGCCGAAGCCGCCGAAACAGCTGCCAAAGCAGTCGATAGGTCAGTAGAACGACCGCGAGTTGTAGGGATAGGTGGGTGGTGATCTGCAGGAGCGTTGGCATGGCTGTTTCTCCCTGTGCGGCCGGTATCGCGGGTTAGTCAGGTGGTGGGGCTGGTCTGTCGGTCTGGGGTTCGTCGGCCCAGTGCAGGTCGCGGTCGGTTATGGGTGTGTGGTCGGGCGGGATGATGGCGGGATTGAACGATTCGCGGATGTAGCACAGGGGCCGGTCTCCGAGCAGGAGCAGGTAGGCCCTGGTTGCAGCCAGGCGGCCGTCTGGCCACCTCATCAAGCCGGCCCGGAGCAGGTGACGCCGCTGGGACAGGCCCTGCGACATCAGGTTCTGACCGATCGGGACCTGGGAATCAGCCAGCCCATAGGTGGCCGCAGGCCCACTGAGGCTGACAACATGGTTGACGGAAACGGCCGCGTCGACCGTGGCGGCCGCGTCGACCAGGCAAGACCGGCGGACGATGACACGGCCGACAGCGGACACCCGCAAGGACGCTGTCACGGTGACCGGCAGGCAATCCGCCAGGTGATCTACTTGATGAAGGACCTGAACGTGGAGGTCCCTGCCGATGACCGCCTCGAGCGCGGGCATCGTGAAACCGTCCGAAGCCAGCAACATCCTGGTCAACGGATCACCAAAGGCCATGATCTCGTCCCGGCGCATCCGGAAACCCGAAACGCCCGCCGCAGAGCCGGCTGGCGCCTCGCGGACCGACCGGAAGCGTGTCACGACAGCCACGCAATGGTTTCCACCGAAATATCCCCGCCAGCAACCGGTTAGTGCGTGACCGGCGGTGCACCGACCGGCGGGTTGACCGGACGGGCGATCGCGTCTTTCTCCGCGTCGGTGCGAGGTCGCCTGGTCAGGCCGAGCACCGGCTCGGTAGTCACTCGCAGATCACCCATCGCCGTGTCCGCGCCCAGCGGATCACGCCACACGTTCCACACCGGCGACATGTCCAGATGCCCCATATAACTGATATTCGCCCCGGACGCGTAATCGTGGAGGCCATCGGCCTTCGTGGCGATCGTGTCGCTCCCCGTCCGCTGCTGCGCCCCCGACGACTCATCCACATCAGTCAGGCCAGCCATGATCCTCGTGAACGACTCCTGCGCCGTGTCATCAGCATGTGCCTCAGTCAGGGCACTGGCATGCGAGAAATACTCGTCGGACCCGACATACTCCTGATACATCCTCGACACCAACACCAAGAACCGCTCATAGGCCCGCCGATACGTGTAATCAAAGAACGACAACGCATCCGGCTCGCTCATCTCACCCCGCAACGCGGTCGCGATCGACGCCGCCGCCGTCAACGCACCATAAGTCGCCAAATGAACCCCGGTCGACAACAACGGGTCAAGGAACAGGGCCGCGTCACCCACGATCACATAGCCCGGACCACAAAGCCGGTCACTGACATACGAATAGTCCTGATCGGCGCGGATATCGGCGACCTGCGTCGCCCCCTCGAGCAGTTTCACCAACTCCGGGGTGTTACGGATCGTGTCGTGGTAATACGCGGCCTGGGACCCGTGCACGCGTACCTGCTCGGCAGCCTTACGCGTGGAGATCACATAGCCGACACTGAACCGTCCATCCGCCAGCGGAATATGCCAGAACCAGCCACCCTCGGGTGTCGACACCACATTGATCGCGCCTTCCGGACTGTCCGGATGCAGACGAGCGCCCGTCCAGTACGACCAGATAGCGATGTTGCGGAAACCCTCGTGCTGCCGGCGCATCCGGAAATGCTTCTGCGCCAACACACCCGCACGCCCCGACGCATCGACCAGGAAATCGAACTCGGTCGTTCGGACAGTGTCCTCACCAGCCATCGTCCACTCGACCGCGACCGGCCGATCGGCGTCGTCGAACAGCACCTTCTTGACCGTCGCCTCCTCGATCACCTCAGCCCCCTGATCCGACGCGTTACGCAGCAACAAATCATCGAAAGTGGCCCGATCGACCTGCCAAGACCACGCCTCCGCGTCCACCAACGCCGCCCAGTTCAACAACCACGTGTCCTTCTGCCACAAGAAGACCCCACCCCGCTTGATCTGGAAACCATGCGCCGCGACCCGGTCATACGCCCCCGACACCCGCAACGTCGACAAACACGACGCCAACAACGACTCCCCAATGTGATACCGCGGAAACCGCTCCCGCTCCAACAACGTCACCCCGACCCCAGCCCGCGCCAACAACGCAGCAACCGTCGAACCAGCCGGCCCACCACCAACAACCAACACACGCGGCGAAACACTCACAACAAACTCCTCACAACAGGGATGAATAGACGCTTTCCTTACAACGGGCGGGTCTTGACGGTCCGCCGGGTAGTCGCGTTCGTCAGCGATCGCGGTGGGTCGTCAGCCGTGCGAGCAACTCCAACTCAGCCGCTCGGCGTTCCGTCCTCGTCCTGCCGGCCAAAGTGGTAGTTCGTGATGCGCTGAGTTGCCGGCGGCAACTGTCCGACCGCCGCCCGCATGGCCGGCTCCACCAGTTCGCGGCTCCACGCCAGGACCTGATGAGCCGATGGGCTGCTTGTCCTCTGAATGATCGACATCGAATCGCTCCTCATCCTGCTCTGTTCAGGGGAGACCAGCGACGGATCCGTCGTCAGTCGAACTCCGTCTGCGACTTGATACCGATCGGCGCCGAGCGACCAGTCGAGGTTTCCGCGCATCCAGGACTGCAGACCGAAGTACTGGCCCCCTGCGGGACTGCCGACCAGCTAGGTTGCGTTGCGCCGGCGCAACGCAGCACCTAGCTGTGTCTACTCCGGACTCTAGCCGAGGCCGATCTGGGCGTAGAAGGACTGGTTGTCCCAGAACAGGTACTCCTCCTCCATCGTGTTGCGCTTGTTCCAGATGCCCACCGTCGCCATCGGGAGCGAGTAGGACTTGCCGGTCGGCTTGATGTAGCCGCCCTTGCCGTCAGGCATCGGCTTGCTGAAGGTGCCCTTCATGGCACCGGTGACAGCCGTCAACTGGTCGTTCGCCAGCCTGAACTGGTGCTCGGTGATCCGGGTGTCCGGCGCCCAGACGAACAGCGCGGCCAGATCGGCGATGTGCTTGTCGATCCCATCGGTGAAGTGCCCGTCGGGCCAGTTCACCCGGATGTTGCGGGCGTGGCTCTCGTGCAGCCGGTCCCACTTCTGGCCGGTGAAGACCTCGAAGTCCAACTCGTCGAAGATCTTCAGGTGCTTGCGCTCGGTCCGGCTGAGGTTGGCCGGGAAGCCGTCGCCGCCGTGGTGGCCGCCGGTCTGCGCGGTGTCGGTGGCGCCGTAGGCCAGCTCGCTGCCGCTGCTCACCGCGGCCAGCGCCAGCGCGCCGAAGCCTGCCGCGCTGCTGTTCCTGATCAGAGAACGTCGATCGATCATCGGTGTCGCATCCTTCGGTCGAGCCTGCTGTAGTTTCCGTTAGCAACTGTTTACCAGCAGCAACTGCAACCTTCAAGTAACTGGCTCCTGGGACAGAGTAGGCTGGAGGCGTGGACAGTGACGTCGATTACGACGTCTTCGGCGCCGCCTGCCCATCCCGGCCGGTGCTCGAGGACGTGACCGGGCGCTGGGGGTCGCTGGCGATGGGCGCGCTCGCCGACGGCCCGATGAGGTTCAACGAGCTCCGCCGACGGGTCGAGGGCGTCAGCCAGAAGATGCTGGCCCAGTCGCTGCAGGCGCTCGAGCGCGACGGCCTGGTGAACCGGCAGGTCCAGTCGACCTTCCCGCTGAAGGTGGAGTACAGCCTGACCCCGACCGGCGAAGTGCTCGCCGCCAAGCTGCTCGACCTGATCGGCTACCTCACCGGCAGCATGCCCAGCATCCTCGACGCCCAGCAGAGCTACGACCAGGCCCACGCCAAGACATAGCCCTCAGTCTGAGTCACCTTGTGGAGAGCCCGACCAGCGGCGACGCCGAACGCGGTCACGGCAACCCACACAACTGGTTCATGCCCGCCTACCGGCGGATCCTGACTGCTTTGCGTCGATCTCGGAGCGCAAACTGGCCGCTGCTGTCTAGACCCGCTCCCTTGGCACTTCGCGCCCTGCTCGACCCGTTCAGTGGTCGCTCGCTTTATCCGGCAGGGGCGCGGAGCCGGACGCGGGCACCGTTGCGCGCCGGCGGTTGAGTAGCCACCAGGCGGTGATCAGGTCCTCGGGCTTGCGGATGTCCAGCCCGGTGAGTTCGTGGAAGCGGTTCACGCGATAGCGCACGGTGTTGTCGTGCACAGCCAGTTGCCGAGCGGTGACGTGGACCTGCTGGTTGCACTCGAGGTAGACCAGGGTCGTCTCCTCGATCTCCCTGTTGGAGCGTCCCGCGTCGTCCAATGGATCCATGTGCCTTGCCGAAAGGCCCGCAGCAGCGCAGTCAGCGGAGAGCACGAGCGGTCGTGGCCCGAGATCGGACAGCCGTACGACACCCGACAAACCAGACCCGTCGGCGGTCTCCAGCGCGGGGACGGCCGGGACCACCCTCACCTGGTCCCGACCGTCCCCCGTTCCCCCCGGGCGGGCCGTGGCCTACCTGAGATCACCCGTTCGATCGAGGCGGGTACTGCAGCCGGCAGCCGGGTCAGAAACCACCTCGAACAGAGGGTCAGGTGGTGGGGGCGGCTTTCTCCCTAACCGCTCCGGTCTATTTGGCCCGGGTAAACTCTGCGGCGGCCTGCTCCTTGGCCTTCTGTGTGATCTCGTGAGTCAACGTCGAGGCAGCGGCCCGCTCCTTGGCCTTCTGCGTGATCTCGTCAGTCAACGTCGAGGCAGCGGCCCGCTCCTTGGCCTTCTGCGTGATCTCGTTAGTCGACGTCGACGTCGACGACGATGGCGACGTGGTGGCCTGCGCGGTCAAGGAGTGGGCCAGCAGTGGGACGGCGATGGCCAGGGCGAGGCCGCCAAAGATGGTACCCGTCTTCATCATGGTCATGCGGGGCATGGGAATCCTTTGTCTCAGGTGAGTGATGAACAGCGCGTCCTGCGCTGGTGCTCGCTCTTCCATGACGCCTGGGGTCGGACCCCGGTTGCGGTCAACGGCGGTTATTTCGCCGTGACCGCGAAGATCGTCGGGGTTTCGTTCGTCACCGTGATGTTCAACGACGTCGGATCGATCGCGAGCTGCCCGGACGGCGTGCCGATCGTGTAGAGGTGACTGCCCCGGTAGCTGAAGACGAAGCGCTGAAACGGGGCTCCGGCGTCGCAATCGGCCAGCGCCAAAGGCGCGTTCGGCCGCGCGTTCAGGCATCGACCGCTGGTCTTCCATTCGACCATGAATGTGTCCGCACCGATCGAGCGCAGGGTGAACCGGGTCCCGTCGGCTTTCGGTTCGCCGCGGGCATCCACCGTTGCTGACCCGTCCGGGGCGACCCACACGAATCGTCGTTCGCCCAGCGCCGTCGGCCCGGAGAGCTGGATCGGCCCGGGGCGCGGCCGGCCGGCCGATGTCAGCTCCTGCTCCTTCGCCGAGCCTGAGGTCTGGGCGGCTTCCTTCTCCTGCCGAACCAGGTCGCTCTTCGACGTCGAGGTAGAGCTCGGTGCGCTCGGGGCTGTGGCCTGTCCGGCCGGTGCCGGGTTCCCACCGAGTTCGCCCCGGCCGGCAACGAGGGCGTAGCTGCCGCCCATCACGATCAGGGCCAAGGCGCCGACCGTGACCCGCTGGACGCGGCGGCGGCGATCACCCCGGCGCCGCAGTTCAGCCGCGCTCGGCAGCCGTCCCTGCGTCCCGGCTGCGGACACCACATCCCGAAGCCGGTCATCCAGATCGTCCGTCATCTCACTTCTCCTTCCACCAGGGACGTCGGGCCCAGATTGGCCAGCAACGCCTGTCGTCCCCGAGACAGCCAGGACTTGACCGTGCCCTCGGCCGTCCGCATCTCCAGAGCGATGTCGGCCACGCTGAGATCCGCGAAGTACATCAGCACCAACGCCTGGCGCTGCTTCTCCGGAACTTGCCGCAGCGCCGCGATCAGCACCACGTGGTCCGGGCCGGGCGGGGCGAAGTCAGCGGGTTCATGGGTACGCCGATGCGCGAGCAGGCGGTTACGGGCCTTGCGCCAACTACTCACCGCCTTACGGGTCGCGACCGTTCGCACCCATGCCTGCGGCGAATCGTTCAGCCGGACCGTGGCCCACCGCTGCCAGGCCAGAGCGAAGGCGTCGGCCACCGCATCTTCAGCCGCGGCCATGTCGCCGGTCATGGCGTAGACCTGGCCCAGGACGCGACGGGAGGAAGCGGCGTAGAATTCATCAAAATCAACGGTGTCTCGCATCGCTTCCTCTCGGTACCACCTATGACGCCTGGGCGTCAGTACCACCTATGACGCCTGGGCGACCCGTTCGGTTGCAGTGGCGGCCGCGTGGCTCGTTAGTCGTCCGAGGCTTCGGTCGGCGCCCTTGGCACCTTGCCGTGCTCCCTGACAGATGGGCGCGCTGAGACTGCTCACCTAATTGTCAACGGACCCGGCTGACCGTACGGAGCGGCCCGGGATAGGCCTGGCCTTGGCCAGGCCTATCCACTCGACCGGTTCAGGACCGGGTTACTGCTCTGCATGTCAACCTCATGATGACCCGCTGTCGACCCGCTGTGGGTCGTAGCGTGATATTACGGGCCCACCCTTGACAACGCCTGAGGATCACCCAGCTGTTCCCAAGCGAGATCCCTCCGGTCAAACAGGTTGCAGAACCCGACCGTTATTGGGCGCCCGTCAGCGCAGCGGGTAGGCGTCGATCGTGGTGAGATCGGTGACGTTGTCCGCGGCGTCGACCAGATGGGCCTTCAGCGACACGGTCTTCGCGCCCTTCGGGGTGACGAAAACGGCCTGGTACGCCGCCTTCCCGCGCGACGTGACCACTGCCTTCTTCCAGGTCGCGCCGCCGTCACCGGAGACCTGCAGCTCCAGCTTCTTGATGCCCGGCAAGGTTCCGCCCTGCTGCACCTCCAGACCGATCGGCAGCACCGTCACCGCCGTACGCTCGGCGACGTTCTTCCGGTCGACCTTCGGCCGGTAGCGCAGCCCGACCATCGGCAGTTGCGTCAGCTTGTCGGTGGCCTCCGAGGTGAAGGTCCAGCTCAGATCGGTCCTGGTACTGAACGCCGAGTACGACTGCCGGGTCTGGGTGGCCTGCAGCGTGTACTTCGTCTTGGCTGCGGGCAGCCCGGCGGTCTCGACCGCACCGAACTGGCCGGACTCGGCCAGCACCTTGCCGCCACTCAGCAGCTTGGTCGAGGCGGTGTCGGTCCGGCTGTAACCCTTGTTGCCATCGGCATCCATCAGGTTGAACAGGTAGAACCCCATCCTGTCCTGCCGGCGGGCGACGAGTTCCGGCGACACCGTGAACGCCGCGGCGCCGTGCCGCTCGTGGTACGTCCGGCCGGCTCGGTAGGCCCGGAACGGCGAGGTGAGCTGGCTGACGCTCCTGCCCGGGTCGCCGATGACCTCATACACCTGGGAGGCCCACTCGATCGGTGCCACGTCCGCCAGAAACTTCACCGCGGTCGGCTGGTCGTAGCGCATCGGCACCGCCAAGGCGGTGGCGTGGCCGGTCTGACCGAACACGAAGTGATCGACGGCCCGGTCACTCATCACATTGATCGTCCGCTGCACCACGGCCAGGTCCTTGGCCTTCACGTCGCGCTGGAAACCGGTCGGAAACTTGCCCGGGAACTTGTTCATCAGTCCGTAGACGTACGGCGAGTTGACGAACTTGCCGTCGGCTCCCGGCTGCGCCCACTGCGACGAGATACTGCCGATCATCGCCTCCGGCGGAAGATCCGGGCCGACCTGCGCGGTATGAAGGCTGCTGCCGCCCGGCGAGTCCACGATGATGGCCCACTGGAGACGGCGGCCTCCGGCCGCGGCCCGGTCCACTCCGACCCCGACCGCGAGGGGAGCCGCGCCGGGCGTGGGTACGGTGATCTTGATCGGTTTGGCGCTCCGGGCGTCGAACACCACCGTGGTGTCCTTGTCGAGCCTCAGATTGGGCTGCGCCAATTGGTAATAGCCGCCCCGGTCCGGATCGGCCGCGCTGGGCGCGAAGTACAGGTTGTCGGCCATATAGTCGCCCTTGACCAGCCGGAGCGTCTTCTTGGTGCCGCCGACCAGGTACCCCGAGAGATCGTCCAAACCGAACAGATAGGTTTGGAGATCGGCCGGTTTGCCGTCCAGACCGATCGCCTCGAGAGTCAGGTCGTAGCTCTCCGCCTCTTTGTCGACGCCGATCGCCGAGGTGACCGAGACGTCCCCGGCGGTCGCGGTCAGCCGGCCTGAGTAGATACCGTCAGGCCCGTCGTGCCTGGTGCTCGAGATCGCCTGTACCGACGCCGTACCGCCGGCCGGCACGGTGACCGTGGTCGCGCTGAGCTGCAACGAACCGGCCGGCGCCGGCTTGCCGTCCGGAGCGTTCAGGGTCGCGGCCAGGCTCAGGGTGACAGCCTGGTCACCCAGGTTGCGGTACGTCACGGTCTTGGTGACCGGCTCGTCGTCGTGGTGCGGATAGACCGTCCGGCCGAACGAGAGGTTGCCCTGCTCCGCGAACACGGACTGCTTGATGCCCCTGGCCAGGTCGATCCGGCCGGCGCCCTGCTCGAACACGGTCTGATCGGAGATCGGCTTCGCGGACGCAATCAGCGTGCCCTTGAGCTCGGCGGCCTTCCAGTTCGGGTGCTGCTGAACCAGCAGGGCGGCCGCGCCTGCGGTGTGCGGCGAAGACATCGACGTACCGGACATCGTCTGGTAGTAGTCACCGGCCGTGCCGCCGGCCTTGGCGGCCATGATGCCCACCCCAGGAGCAGTGACATCGGGCTTGACCGCACCGTCGCCGACCCGCGGACCACGACTGGAGAAGCCGGCGAGCTTGTCCTCGTGATCCACGGCGCCGACCGTCAGAGCAGCGTCGGCGCTGCCGGGAGAACCGACGGTGCCGGCGCCGGGACCTGAGTTGCCTGCAGAGATCACGAACAATGCGCCGGTGGTGGCCGTCAGCCGGTTGACCGCTTCCTCGAGCGGGTCGACGTCCGGGAAGTCCGGGCCGCCGAGGCTCATGTTGATGACCTTGGCCTTCATCTCGGTCGCAGCCCACTCCATCGCGGCCAGGATGCCCGAGTCCGGGCAACCGCCGGAGACGTCGCAGACCGTGCCGTCGTACAGCTTCGCGTCCGGCGCGACGCCCTTGTACTTGCCTTCGGAGGCCGCTCCCGTACCGGCGATCGTGGAAGCGACATGCGTCCCGTGATCGGCGATTTCCTCGGTCGGATCGTCGAGGAAGTTCTTCGCACCGACCACCTTTCCCACCAGGTCCGGGTGCTTCGCGTCGATGCCGCTGTCGATGACGGCGACCGTCACACCCTTGCCGGTGAAGCCGGCCTGCCAGGCGGTCGGTGCACCGATCTGCGGGACCGACTTGTCCAGCGAGAGCTGGCGCTTGCCGTCCAGCCAGATCTTCTTGATGCCGTCGGCCGACCGCGCGATCCCGAGACCGGACAAGAAGGAGCCCGCCTTGGCCTTGTCGACCTTCAGCGCCGCGCCGTTCATCCCCGGCAACTGGCGGGTGACCTTCGCGCTCGGCATCGCCGCGCGCTTCTGCGCCTTGCCCGTGTAGGTGACGATCACTGGCAACGACTTGGTCGACTTGTCGTCGTACTTCGCCTTGATCAAGCCGGTCACGTCGAACAGGCGACGGTCCAGCCGGTCGCTCGTCAACTGCGCACGGACGTCGGCCGGTACGACGTACTGGTGGTCCTTGATCTTGTAGGTGCTGAAGGCGATTCCGCGACGGCCCGGGCCGGGCTCGACGGTAACGCCGGCCTCCGTGACGGTGACCCTGTCACCGGTGATCAGGGTGACTCGCTGGCTCGCCTGCGATGCCTTGAGCGGCTCCTGCACGACGGCAAGGGCGGGTGCCGCGGACTGAATTGCCGACGCCTGGGGCGGGCCTGTCAGGCCGACTGCCAGGGCTGCGATCGAGGCCACGGCGGCTACGCCGAGACGTCTCGATCGTGGTGTGGATACCACGATGGTCCCTTCGGTTCGATTGTCCTCACGAGGGGCTCAGCCGGTCGCCGTACGCAGCGAATCCAGCGAGCCGCGCACTGAAGACGCGGGGACACCGTCAACGGTTGCACAGCCTGCGGATTTAGTTGCCGACAGCCCTTCTCCCAGCATCCGTAGCCGCGCGGCGGCCGACGGTGGCGCCCCTTGCAGCAGCCGGCGGACGCGGTACCGGGCAGCCAGCCGGGTCGTCCGGGTACGGCATCTCCGGGTGCCGGCGGTTCTCGCGCCCCTGGGGCTATGACCGCTTCCGGACGTTGCGCTGGGTACAACGAGGCGGGGATAGCGATTACCGAGTTGCGCAACTGGCAGCGTCGGCCTCCATCTCGCTTGACGGCGTGCGCATGGGCCAGCACTCTTTCCTTCGAGAGCGCTCTCACCGTCCCCGTCCACCGCCGTTCTGTCGATGGCCACGCTATTCGGTTCCTGCCCTTCCCAGGGCCGATCCGCGGCGTCGCCGAGCTCGGCGGGGACTCCCGTGAGGTAGAGGAGTAAAATCCATGCGTACGACGAAGAGCGCGCTGTTAGTGTCCGCAGCACTCATCCTGACCCCCTTGGGCACCGGGATCACCCAGGCCTCGGCGGCCCCGTCGCCCGAGCCCGCTCCGCCACTGGCGGCGACCGGACAGGTCGAGGCGATGCAACGCGACCTCGGTCTGACCAAGTCGCAGGTCGAACAGCGCCTGCAGGTGGAAGGTGCAGCCATCAAGGCGGTCCCTGCCGCGCAGCGTGCTGCCGGAGCAGCCTTCGGCGGTGTTTGGTACGACCAAACGAAGCAGAAGCTGGTGGTAGCGTTGACCGACCAGAGCCGCGCTAGCGCCGTACGGGCTGCTGGTGCGGAGGTGGTGTCCGCGAAGGTGACCGCGGTCGCTCTGGACAAGCAGGTGGCTGCTGTCGACAAGCTGGCAGGTAAGTCCGTTCCGGCAGCTGTGAGCGCTTGGTCGGCCGATCCCCACAGTGGTGGCGTAGTGGTCGATGTTCAAGCAGGTAAAAGAAGTAAGGCCGTCGATGCCTTCGTGGCGAAGGTGTCCAAGGCTGGACCGGTCACCGTTCGCGAGGTCAGTACTCCGGCGCCGATGACCGCAGCCGCCGGCACGGTCGGCGGAGACCCGTACTACATCGGCAACGCCCGTTGTTCCATTGGCTTCTCAGCCCACAACTATCGCTTCGTCACAGCCGGCCATTGTGGCCGCGCCGGGTCCGCGGTGTTCGGCTGGGACCGCTCGGCGATGGGTACCATCCGGGGTTCCTCCTTCCCGACCAACGACTACGCGTGGGTCGAGGTCCAGCACGGTTGGTGGACCGTGCCAGTGGTGAACGGCCACGGCACGGGCGACAAGCTCGTCCGCGGTTCGCGGGAGGCCCCGGTCGGTGCGGGGGTCTGCCGCTCGGGCTCGACCACCGGCTGGCGCTGCGGCACCGTCCAGAACAGGAACGTGTCGGTGAACTACGGCAGCGGCAACGTCGTCCACGGCCTCACCCAGACGAGCGCGCACGCGGACTGCGGCGACTCCGGCGGTTCTTTCCTCTCCGGTGACCAGGCCCAGGGCGTCACCTCCGGCATGTACGGCAGCTGTGGCTCCGGCGGTCCGTCCCTGTTCCAGCCGGTGAACGAGATCCTCAACGCCTACGGCCTGCGACTCCACACCGCCTGACAGACCGTTGCGTCCGAAGACGTGGTGGCACTGGTGGTGACGTCTTGAAGGCGTGAAAATGTGCCCCACCCCTGTCCCGCGTAACGTCCGAACGATCGGAGAGCCCGCCTCCGGATTTTCGGACGTTATGAGGGTTCGTTCGCGCGGGAACAGGTTCGCGTCGGCCGAGGCAACTGCTGGGACGGTCGGCTGTGGCCGGCCGCCGCCGCAACCGGCGGATTGGGGAGCGGAATGCACCGGAACAGGTCCGTTCTGCTCCCCGAAACCCCGCAACCGCCACCATCTGGCGGGCGCGCTGCGCCTGCCGCGACCACCAGCACCCCGATCACCGACACCCGGCATCGACGATTCGAAGCCTGCAACACCACCCGCACCTGTCCCATGCGGCGAACCTGTACCTATTTTCCGGTCAGAACCCAGCACGATAGCGCCAAGGTCAAGTCTCATCAGATCGGTAACGGTTGGGGGGGCTCGGGACATGGGTGACGGTCTGGGCTGGCGGAAGGCCTCTCTGATCGTGGTTTACAAAGCAGAGACGGAGTTGCGGGTCATCCCGCTGTTGCGGCGGCGGTGTCCGCCAAGACGCGTGGTGAGAAGGTCAATGTCGCTGCGTCGTGTCGTGAGCGGGGCTGAGCCCGGAGACGTTCTACAAGTACCTGGCTCGGTTCAAGGAGCGGTGTCCGGACCGTATGGCGCTCGATGTGGAGACCGCCTTCGACATCCTGCTCGCCGCCGAGGCCCGCGGCGACGAACTGGTACGCCGAGTCTGCGACTGGATGCAGTCGGTCGCGACGCCGGAGGGCGCTGTCTCGCTCGCCTCGCCGGCGATTGAGGGCTACCCGCGAGCCGGGCACATGTTCCGAGTGGGAGGTATGTGCCCGGCCTCAATCCGACCGCCGGGCTGGTCGGACGGCTGGACCGGATGGGTATCGAGCATCTGTGGCGCGATCAGGCCGCCGCCTGGTGTGCCGAGGCGTTGGCCAAGGGCTTCTCCGACGACGCGCACGCCACGCATGAGTCGATGGAGTACCTCGAGCACACCGAGGCACGGGACGTCGCCAAGGTGCGAGAGTGGTTGCCGAAGCCGGCGCACTACTGCGCCGACGCCGCAGATCCGTCGTACAGGGTGACGACGCTGCACTTCGCACCGACCCTCGAATACGGAGACATCGTGACGATCCAGGCCCTAGGCGCCTGGAGGCCTACGACCGCTTGCCGATCAGCTGACCCTGGGACACTCCGGGTGGGATAGAGACAACACCTCGTATCGGTCCCTCTCGAAGGTGGGCCACCACGCCTGAATCGCCACGTTCGCGGCTCGCCGCCTCAGCGCTGTTCGAGGTGCGGCGGGACGAATCCACCCGCTGAGATGTCAAACCAGTTCCCTTCGGGATCGATGCCCCGGTATTCGGCGAACGGGCGGTTGGTCATGCGTGACGCGGGGGCCGGATGCCCCGCCTCGGTCAACTCGCCACGGACCAAGTCTGCGTCCTCGACGTGGAAGCCGAAGTGATTGAAGCCGGTGGGCACCTCTCCGTCCAACGCCTGCTGAATGATCGCCAGGTTGAGGTAGCCGTCGGTCAGGAAGCGGCTTCCGTCTGCTTCCTGGTGGAACTGCTCCATCCCGAAGTGCTCCACGTAGAAGGAGGCCAGCTTCGCGGCGTCACGAGCGACAAAGGCGAGATGGCGTAGCCGAGGGCGGTTCATGGTGAGCTCCGATCAATGATGGGTCAAGGGACCGCGGGGATCATGTTGTGAAAGGCTGCGATGTGCCACGCACCGGCATCTTCGACCAGCACTGCTTGCGCGTGCGTCAAGGACATCGAGGAACCGTCGGGCCGGATGACGCGGGTCGTCGCGTGAACGATGACGGCACCACCGCGAAGGTGTCTGACCAGGTCCGGCCGAATTTCCAGGACCGTGTCCCGATACTGGCCCTCGAACAACAGGGCATGTCTGGCGCGCACCCGCTCGCGCCCTTTCTCCGCCGTGCCGCGAACCGAGATGAAATCGACGTCCTCCGCGAAGATCGACGCGAACAGCTCGGCCGACCCTGCTTTCCAACCGCGCGCCATCGTCGCCCAGACCGCCCTGGTCCGATCGGTATCGGTGGTCCGCGCCGCCTCGCCCGTCATACGCCGCCTCGAGCCGACGACCGCGTGGAGAGGTCGATCCTCAGCGGGATCGGTGGGGAAGCCTCACCTTCCACGGGCGCGGGCGCCCAACACCGGACCGTGTAGTAGACCGACTCGCAGATGCTTTCGATGTAGCAGATCAGGTTGATCGGCCAGCCGGCGTTGTGAAAGCTGTGGTCGTCCATGGGGGTCGGGTGCTCCGACAGCGGGACGGCTGCCGCC
Organism: Kribbella antibiotica; assembly: GCF_004349055.1. Taxonomy (GTDB): domain Bacteria; phylum Actinomycetota; class Actinomycetes; order Propionibacteriales; family Kribbellaceae; genus Kribbella; species Kribbella antibiotica. The sequence continues at coordinate 37,717 of NZ_SMKX01000044.1, read as the reverse complement.
GACGAACTGATGCGGTGCCAGTCGGGGTGGTAATGGATGGACCCCAGGATCTCCAGGCCGAGAGAGTCGGCCTCGCGAGAGATCCGCAGCAGGTCCTGGGGATCCATCCAGAAGCCTCTCCCCGGATGCTCGTACGCCGCACCGAAAGCAGGGATGATCCGGTCGGCGTACTCGACGCGGGCGCTGGGATCGGATGCTCGAACGTTGCCGCCGGTGCGCAGGGAGCGAACCCTGGCCGCCCCGTCCAGGACGTCGCCGAGGAGCACGGCGAAACACGAGTTCGGCTCTCGGGTCACCTTGAGCGATTGGTAGTGGGGCAAAGCACTATCCAAGAACTCGTCGATCAGGTCCGACTGGATGAGCACGGTGGTTACTTCTGGGGGCGCGAGCGCCGACGACCTCACTGCCACGGACATCTCCTTCTGGGATTGAGAACGGCGCCCCCGGGTATCGCGTCGACCGCCCATCGAATAGTTTCGCAAAGTTCAATAAGTTTCCACAGTATATGACCAGGTCCAAGGATTGTTCAACTCTCAACTTCTTAAAGACTCCCAGATTCTTGCACAACTATTGAGACGTGGCTGAGAGCAACCCGGCGATCGGCCCACCCGACACTGGAGGTAGCCAGTAGGCGTCCTGAGACCTGGATGTTCGAGCACCGACAGCAGGCGACATAGGCCTTGCGGAGCGGGTCATGGTGTTGAACTGCTGCCCAACTGCTCGCGGGCGGCGTTGCCCCCCAGCGCCTGCCAGCGCCTCGCAGGGCAACGGCGACGCCCCAGAGTCGATAGAAGGATCCAGATCCGCGACTGGCACTCCAGCACCGACACGACCACCAGTCGCAAATCACCCCTGGGCGGATCTGCTTCCTACTTCAACGCGATAGTGAATCCGTGACGCTCAACAGGGTTTCGGATTGTCCGCAACGAGTGCATCCGCCGGTCGCGGCTGCCGCTGCGGCGGCCGGAGGCGAGCGTCGACCCGCCGGCTCGATCGGCCGAGGAGGACGCACTGCACCGCCTGGAGGTCGAGCGGGTCGCTGCGGCCATCGCGGCTCTGCCGGTCGGCCAGCGTCGGGTCCTGGTGTTGTGAGATGTCCAAGGCCGATCGGGCCATGAGGTGGCGGACACGCTGGCCTCAGTACGGCCGCCATGAAGTCGCGTCTGCATCGCGCGCGAACCGCGGTCCACGCGTACCTCCAGGAGCCGCATGACTGACTTCGCCAGTACTTCGTTGCCTCGTCATCTCATCCGGGGTGCCGTCGGGTTCGGGGCCCTGGCCGGATCGATCGCCCTGATCCCGTTCGTCGGATTCCCTTCCTTGCTACCGGCTCCGATGGGCCTGCTCGCCCTCAGGGGCTGCCCGGCCAGCTGGACGATCGGCTTGATCCAGACCATCTCCAGAGGTCGTCTCGAGCGCACCTGCGACGACGGGCGCTGCACGCTTAGCACCTCAACACCAAGGGTCCAGGACACTCGCCGAATGGTAAGACTTGTCAGATAAGCAAAAACCCAGCGTCCGGCCGGCGAGTCACTGGGATCAGCTGAGGAGACGGTACGGCGCGGTTGGAGTGTTCGACCGATACGCGGCTGGATGATCCGCGGCCGTTCTCGGTTCAACTTGCTCACCGCACTACGCGACGCCATCACCGGCAACGCCTGGAACCCGCCGGTGCCAGCCGGAACCTGGATGGTCACCTCAGGTCGTCGAAGGGGCGCACACCCCATGGTCACGGAACCGCCGCCACCCAGTCAAGGGGCATGAATTTCACCCAGAAACAATTTCTATTGATTCCGTTCGGAATCTTGACATGGCAATTCTGCTCACTATTCTCCTTTTCAGGAAGGTTATTTAAATGGGAATGAATTTCGCCTCTATCCGAAAGGAATGAGTTCCATGAAATTTCGCAGGATGAGCTTGCCGCTGGCGGCGGTGGTCACGCTGTCGTTGGTGTCGGTAGTGGACTTCGCCAGTGCGGCGACAGCGGTGAACGAGACGTTCGAGGACGGCGTAGCGGACGGGTTCACGGTCGCGACCGGCGCCTACTCGATCGTCAGTGACGGCACGCAGGTCTACCAGACGACGTCGAGCACAGCCAGATCGGTGTTCGGCGATTCGGCCTCGACCAATGTCAACGTGGAGGCGGCATTCAAGGCCGCCAGCTGGTCGGCTGCGACCGGCCGCACGGCAGGAGTGATGGCCCGGTACGTCGACGCGAACAACTACTACCTGTTCATCTACGAAGACGGTCAGCTGAAGATCCGGAAGAAGGTCGGCGGCGCACTCACGACGTTGGCGAGCGTCGCGTACACCGTCAACACCGGCACCTGGTACACCATCAAAGGCTCGGCCAACGGCAGCGCGCTGACGCTGTCGGTCAACGGTGTCCAGCAGTTGTCGGCATCTGACAGTGCGCTGACCGCCGGCAAGTCGGGCCTGGTGTCCTTTAACGGCGACGTCCGCTACGACGGCGTGACGGCCGCCGACATCGGCACCGGTGGTCCCAGCACCATCGACACGTTCGGCCTGACGATGCTGAACCCGTCGGTCGGCAAGCAGTGGTACAGCAACTGGAACAACGGCTCCACCCGCAATTACACGAACGCGGGAAACCAGACAGCCGATCCCGAATTGGCGTTTGCGAACGGCGACCAGGCCGCGGAGGTCTCCGGCTCCAGCGGTACCCGCGCGGGCCAGATGAAGATCACCGGCGCGTACCCACGCATCTACGTCCGCAAGAACGAGTCGTTCTCCCTCCCACCCGGCATCAGCGCGGCGGACAAGTGGAACAACGTCGAGATCACCTTCTACGCCTACAACACCGGGGACTCCGGAGTCGGCTGGGCCGGCCTCGAAGCCGTTGCCAAGACCAACCACTGGCCGGACAACTGGCAGTGCACCTCGGGCGGGTACGGCGCCCGGATGCTGTTCGACGGCCGGGTCGACTTCGAGAAAGAGATTTACCACACCCCCAACACCAACTTCCAGGCCGCGTCGAAGTCGAACTACTGGACCGCGGCCGAAGGCAGCGTCGGCGGGAAGTTGCCGCTGAACCGGTGGATCGGGTACAAGTTCGTCGCCCGCAACATCGACGCCGGCAACGACGGCGACTGGCAAAACGACACCCAGGTACGCCTCGAGCTCTACAAGGAAATGTCGATCGGCAACACGATCAACCCGGCCGCACCCTCGGGCGGCGGCAACTGGGTTCTGGCGAACTCCTACACCGACACCGGCAACCTGTCCTCCGGCACCGCTTGCACCCACACCTCGTCGCCTGACGACGATCCGTACGGTGCCGCCAGCAAGCCGTTCACCTGGCCGAACTACTCGATCTATCTGCGCACCGACGGCCTCTCCACGGCGATCCCGCAGTACTACAAGTGGTTCAGCGTCCGGGAAGTCGCCCCGCTTCCCCCGGCGTGAGGTGTGAGACCAATGAAGACTCAGCAAAAACTGTCCACTTTGATCATCGCAAGTCTGACCCTTCTCACCGCTGTCATCGCCCCGGGTTCGGCCATGGCGGCCGAACTCGGCGAGTCCTGCAGGGGCCTGTCGACGTACGACACCGCTGTCCTTGCGGATTCACCTGCCGCCTACTGGCGGATGGGCGACTCAGGCCGCACGGTCAAGGACAGCAGCGGCCGTGGCCGGACCGGAAAGTACTTCGGTTCGCCGACGGCGACATCGATGCCCAACGGGGATCCGGCCACCAAGTTCAACGGCTCGTCCCAGTACGCGCAGATTGCTGACAGCAACTATCTGAGCATACCGACGACCGGGCGGCTGACCGTCGAGGCATGGCTGCGGCCGGACGTCCTGCAGTTCACCCATCAAGAAGCTTCCGGGTACGTCCACTGGATGGGCAAGGGGGTCGCCAACCAGCACGAGTACACGGCCCGGATGTACTCGCAGGCGAACGCTGAGAGCCGCCCCAACCGGATCTCTGGATACTCCTTCAACCTCGCCGGCGGGCTCGGCGCCGGAAGCTACTTCCAGGACACGGTCACCGCCGGCCAATGGATCCACTACACCCTCGTCATCAACACGGTCGACACCAGCTCGACCTACCCCACCGGATACACGAAGGTCTACAAGAACGGGGTGTTGCGCGACACGGACAGCCTGCAGGGCTACTCCATCATTCCCGGCAACGGCACGGCGCCGTTCCGGATCGGCACCCGCGACTTCGCGTCGTACTTCCAGGGGGCGATCGGCAAGGTCGCCGTCTATGGCTACGAGGTCCCGGCTAGCCGGCTCGCGGCGCACTACTCGGCCATGTGAGAACGGCGGTCACCGGCCCCGCTCCACGGGTGGGGTCGGTGACCGACACTTCGAGGTGACCATCCTGCTCCCGAACGACGACGGAGGCCGGCCCGCTGACCGTGATCCCGCCGGCGCTCCCTGCCTCGAAGAAGTTCGCTGCCGTCACCCCGGTCTGTCCATCGCGAATCGCCTGGACGGCTGGGGTATTGGCAAGGACTTGTGGCGCCGGGCGGGCGACAGTCTCGTCCTGCCCGGCTCCCGGAAGCACCATGTAGGCATAGGCGCCGGCAGTGGGATTGAGTCCGTGATCGAGCCAGAGAGTGCAGTAACGCCTGGTGAGCGACGTACCGAGAGGGTCAGTAGGACCGATGTCGCGATGAGAGCCGGTCCGGTCTTCGACCACGATCTGAAGGTCAGCAGGCACCAAGAACCGGTAGCCGCCGACACCGCCGAGATGCGCCCATCGCGTTCCATCAACCACGGCCGGCGCGCCGGCGATCGGGTAGTCCCGCCCGTCGATGACGAGTTCGACATCCTTCAGGTGGCGGTTCTCGACTGTCGTCTCGATGGTTCGGCCGTCAGTAGCAGCGATCCCGGCGCCGAGCGCCACGACTACATCGTCCAAGCAGAACCAGGACTTGGTCGCCCGCAGGCTGGAGGCCACCTCTCCAGAGCCCAGCCCTTCGAGCTGCATGCCTACCGCGCCGAACTGGCCGAGCGTCGTCCCGCCGACCCAGTTCGCTGACGTGGTCTCGCGGTAGCCGTCCCCGGCGGCCAGTCGGAGAGTGTCGACCGTGGTACCGGGAAGTCTGTATGGGTCGACGGTCGGCCAGAATCCGTCCGAGAACTGACCTCGGTCCCCGTCCACGTACAGGTACGTCATACCGGCGGCGGTGTGCCAGCCACGCAGGTTCTCGTTCTCGATCGGGCCTCCCTCGTAACGGCCGACTCGCGACGACGCCATGCTGATGACGAACGCCCAGCCTGGACGGCGATGCACAACCCGATCCATGTCCGGGAACTGCCGGTGCTCCACCGGCTCCGGGGCCGGCAGGACAGTACGGTCGGACAGCACGGCCTTGGCCAGCGCCAACTGGGGAACGAATGCGTGATCGATGAACGGCTCGTGACCACTGCGCTCGATCCATCCCTTGGCCAGCGATCGGTAGCGCGAGGCAACCTCGGGCTGCACGTCCTCCGCGAGACGGAGCAGGGCAGCGATGACGAGCCGACCGTCCTTGTGGTCCGATCGGTAGCTGCGAACCACCCCTCGACCACGGACAGCGTCGAACACCAGCCCGTTCCACACCACCGGCGCGAACACCTCGAGTGCCGCTTCGTGCAAGATGCTTCGATCGGAGATCTCCCATCGCGATCCCGCCAGCAGAGCGAACAGGTTCGCCAACCCGTCCAGCAGGATGACGCCGTACAGGCCGGTGTAGGGAATGTTGTAGTGCTGGATGAAGGATCCGTCCTTGTGCAACCCGTCGCCGGAGTCCGACCAAGCGTAGGACGGCGGCAGAGCGGCGACCCCTTCGGAGATCTTCTGGTCGTCTCCGGCGAGAAGGCCGCACAGGATCTGCGCCCGGCACAGGTCGCTGCGATTAGCGCCGGTCGACGGATTGACACCTGCCTGTTGCCACCGCGGGTCAGGCACGAAATGTTCGACGGCCGCCAGGTAGCCGGCCAGCTGATCCGGGATGAGAATGTCGTACAGGAGCACGCAGGTATCCGTCAGTGCGTGTGGCGTGCCGATCTCCCAGTCCCACCAGTTTCCGGCCGGCTCGACGCCTGGACGGTAGGCACGCTCGCACAGCAGATCCAGGCCGGCGACGATTTCGGTGGCCAGGCCGGCATCGCCGTACTGCGCGGCACCGGGCGTCCGGCAAGCAACAGCCAGGGTCCGCAAGAGCTGGAAAGACTGACGCATGAGCATCGAATTGTGATGTTCCAGCCCAGCCCGCAGGACCTCGGTCAGAGCCACGGCCTCGTCGCTCATTCGACGCAGCGCTCCGCAAAAGATCGGATCTCCAGGATCGATCTCGCGGCCGATCAGGATGTCTGCCCAGCGCGCTCGCAGAGCGATGTGTTCCGCACCCATAGGCGTCGTTCTCCCCTCCATGACGAAGCAGAACGTAGCCCGAACGAAGGGACGCAATCAATGGAATGACCACCTGAAGAGAGACACAAATGGAAGAAATTCATTCCCCATGAATCACAGATTGTCGCCATTTAGGGATTGACATAGCCCCTACTGCTCAGCAAACTCCCACTATGACGGCACCTGATGGACTGCATTCATTCCCTAGAGGGACGAAGTCAGTCGCCCTCGCGCAACTCCTCCGACAAGGCCTCGCCGAGGGTCGGTGGCCGGTCGGCGTGCGGCTGCCGACCGAGCACGAACTGTCACGCGAGCATCAGGTCGGCATCAACACGGTCCGGCGCGCGATCAACGTGCTCGGCCAGGAGGGTCTGCTGCAGCGACGGCAGGGATCTGGCACCTTCGTCCTCGCCGTACCGCCCCCAGCCCCCGGCGCCCGCCGGCTGGTCGGCGTGCTCGTGCCGTCGACCTCGTACTTCTACCCGAAAGTGATCGAGGGAATCGAGCGGGTGCTGAGCGCGGCGGGCGTCCGCATGATGCTCTCCAGTTCGGACTACGACCTGGCACTGGAGGAGCAGCAGACGCGGCATCTGCTGCAGGCGGGCGTGGACGGTCTGCTCCTCGTTCCCAATCTCCACATGGTGGAGGACCCACAGGCACACGTCGACCGGCTGCACGAGCTGCCGGTCCCCTACGTCCTGGTAGAACGGCGTCCCGCGAATCCCGCCCCCGACGACGCCACGGCCTATGTCTGCAGCAACCACCTGGGCGGCGCGTATGCGGCCGTTCGCCATCTCGCCGAACTCGGACATCGGCGGATCGGCCACCTGGGCCGCGTCAACAGCCCCACCGGAGCTCCGGTGGCGGAGGCCTTCCACCGCGCGTCGGACGAACTCGGCCTCGAGGAGGTCCCCGAAGCAGTGGTGCTGCATGGCGAGTGGATGACGCAGGAGGAGCTCGCGGCCTATGCGCAACTGTGCCGTGAACACGAGATCACCGCTGTGTTCTGCCTCGGTGACCGTGACGCCGCGGGTCTGCTACCGCACCTGCGCCGAGTCGGCCTGTCGGTTCCCCGCGATCTGTCGATCGTTGCCTACGACGACGAAGTCGCCGAGATCGGCGAGGTGCCGTTGACCACCGTGGCGCCCCCCAAGTCCGAGGTCGGCGCGCTGGCGGCCGAACTGCTCCTGCGCCGGTTGGAAAGCGGACCCGCCATCCCTGTTCCCCAGGTTCAGTTGCGGCCACGCCTGGTTCTTCGATCCTCGACCGCACCAATGCGCGTTCCTGTGAAAGGAAGCATCTAAGTGAGACTCGGCCTGGTCGGCGCGGGAAGCGTCGCGACCCTGTACGTCGAGGCGGCCGCAGGCCTCCCGGTCGTCGACATCACCGCGGTCTGTGATGTGCGCCGGGATGCCGCGGAGACGCTGGCCGCTCAAGCACATGCGCAGGTCTTTGACGACCACCGGTCGATGTTCGCCGCGGGTGGCCTGGACGGCGTCGTCATCACGTCACCCCACGCCTTGCACACGCCGATGGCGGTGGACGCCGCGGCAGCGGGTCTGCACATCCTGATGGAAAAGCCCATGGCCACCACGGTCTCCGACTGCCGGCTGATGATCGACGTCTGCGCCAAGGCCGGAGTGCGGTTGGCCGTCGGCAACCTGCAACGATTCGTCCCCGCGGTCCGCCAGGCCACTGACGTGCTGCGGTCGGGCCAGCTCGGCCGGCCGCTTCTGATCACCGAACGCCGCGCCGTCGACTACGACCCTGCCGTACGTCCCTCCTGGTTCTTCGACCCGGAGATGGCAGGCGGCGGCATCATGATGAACATCGGCGGGCACTGCATCGATAGGGCACAAGTCCTGGCCGGCGAGCGTGTCATCGGCGTGGATGCCCGTGTATGGCGCAGGCCTGGCCTCAAGGTGGAGACCGAGGCGGTCGGTCTGCTCAGCCTGGCAGGTGGCCTGCAGGTGGGGATCTCGGTCACCAGTACCGGGCTGCCTCCACAGAACGAGACCGAGGTCGTGTGCGAAGAAGGCGCACTGCGCCTGTCCGACCACACTGGTCTTTGGATGTTTCAAGCCGGCCGGTCCGTCCAGCTGCGGGAGCCGACCGACCGCCAGGATTTCGTGTCTGCCTTCCGTGACCAGCTGATCGACTTCGCGGGTAACGAGGCTCCGACCGTCGACGGCGACTACGGGCTGTCAGTCGTGGCCGCCGTGCAGGCGACGTACGAATCGGCCGCTCTTGGCAGACCTGTGTCGATCGCGGCCGTCGACGAGGAGGCTGCGGCATGAGGCGCCTGGCGTTCAGCACTCTTGGCTGCCCGGGAGACCCGATCGAGCACGTCGCCGACCTCGCCCGACGCTTCGGCTGCGGGGCCGTCGAACTGCGCTGCGCAGACCGAGAACCCGTCTCCCCGGACGCGACGCCCGGCAGGCTCCGCGCAGTCCGCGAGCAACTCGGCGACATCCAGGCCCTCTGTGTCGCCTCCTACGTCCAGGTCGCTCGTCCCGACGGTGACCCCACCGCCGAAGTACTGCGCCACGTCGAGATCGCCGAACGGCTCGCAAGCCCCTACGTGCGGGTGTTCGGCGGCGGAGTCTACGACAGAGCAGTCGAAACTCTGGCCGCAATTGCCGAGCGCATCACAGACAGCCCCGTCACGGTCTTGCTGGAGACCCACGACTCCTTTCTTTCCGGGAAGGCCGTCGCGGGGATCTGCGCTGCGGTCGATTCACCTCGGATCGGCGCGCTGTGGGACGTCGTCAACCCGTGGCGGGCCGGTGAAGAGATCGCCGAGACCGCGCGGCTCCTTGCCCCGTGGCTCCGCCACGTTCAACTGAAAGACGTCGCGGCGCCCGACCAGCTCACCCCGGTCCTGGCCGGCCACGGAACCGTCCCACTGCTCGAAGTCCTCTCGCAACTGGACGCCATCGGCTACCGCGGCTGGCTCTCGCTGGAGTGGGAGCGCGCCTGGTACCCCGGCGTGCCCCCACTGGAAGAGGCCCTCGATTCCTTCACCACGCTGATCGGAAGCCACTGATGCGCACACTGAATGAACTTCACGAGATCCTCTCCGCGCCTGACGACGCGGTCGTCAAGAGCATCGCCGAGGGCTCGGGCGATCTGATCCTGCTGGGTGTCGGCGGCAAGCTCGGCCCCGAACTCGCCATCATGGCCCGGCGCGCGATGGATGCGGCGGGGCGCACCGACAAGGTGATCGGCGTCGCGCGCTCCCTCGAACCGGCCCTGGCCGATCGGCTACACGCCGCCGGCGTCGAGACGTTCAAGGCGGATCTGCTCGACCCGCTCGACGATCTGCCTGATGCCGCCGACGTCATCTACCTCGCCGGTCGCAAGTTCGGGACCAGCGGCGCGGAGAGCACAACCTGGGCCCTCAACACCTACCTGCCCGGCCGCGTCTGCGAGCGGTACCCCACTGCACGAACGGTTGCCTTCTCCACCGGCAACGTCTATCCCCTCGTCGCGGTCACCAGCGGGGGAGCAGACGAGTCCACTCCCCCGGGTCCGATCGGCGAGTATGCGATGTCCTGTCTTGGCCGTGAGCGCATCTTCGAGCACTTCTCCCGAACCAACGGCACTCCGACCGCGATCGTCCGATTGAACTATGCCGTCGAGATGCGATATGGCGTCCTTCTCGAGATCGCCAAGGCCGTCCGAGCCGGTCTGTCCATCGACCTTGCCATGGGCAACGTCAACGTGATCTGGCAGGGCGACGTCAACTCCATGACGCTGCGACTGCTGGAGCATTGCGCGGCGCCTGCACTGGTCATCAACGCCGCCGGCCCCGAGACGGTGTCGGTGCGATGGGTCGCCGAGCAGTTCGGCGCCCTCCTCGGCCGCAAGCCGATCTTCACCGGCGAAGAACGCCCGACCGCCCTGCTCAGCAACGGAACCCGCGGCCACGACCTGTTCGGTTATCCGAGCCTTCCGGTGCGCACCTTGATCGAGCACACCGCCGAGTGGGTCCTGGCCAAAGGCGCCGTACACGGCAAGGACAGCCACTTCCAGCAGCGAGACGGAAGATTCTGATGCGACCGCAGACCGCAGCTGCGCTGCATGAGGGCGTCCTGATCCCCGCGCACCCACTGGCGCTGACCGAGGACGGAAAGCTCGACGAAAGCCGTCAGCGCGCACTGAGCCGCTACTACCTGGCGGCCGGAGCGGGCGGTTTGGCCGTCGGCGTACACACCACCCAGTTCGGGATCCGTGACGCCGGTCTTCTCGAGCCCGTGCTGACCCTGGCCGCTGAGGAGGTCAAACGACACGACCGCACGACGGTTCTCGTCGCCGGCGTCGAGAGCGCCCAGGAGGCTGACCTGGCCAGGGGGCTCGGGTACGACCTCGCGATGGTGATTCCGCGCGGACTCGACGCCACCGCTCTGCACGAACGCGTCGCCGAAGTCGGCGAGGTGATGCCGGTCTTCGGCTTCTACCTGCAGCCCGATGTCGGCGGCGCCTACCTTGGCCCGGATTTCTGGGCCAGGCTGGCCGAGCTGCCCTCGCTGTCCGCAATCAAGATCGCGCCCTTCAGCCGGTATTTCACCCAGGACGTCGTACGCGCCGTCTGCGAGTCGAGCCGCGCCGACGAGATCGCGTTGTACACCGGAAACGACGACAACATCCTGCTCGACCTGATGACTCCGTTCGAGTTCGCCGGCCGGACCAAACGGATCGTCGGCGCGCTGATCGGGCAGGCCGCCGTCTGGACCAGGCCCACCGTCGCTCTCGTCGAGCTCGCGAAGCGAGGTCCGGTCAGTGCGGAACTGCTGCTCACCGCGGCACAACTGACCGATGCCAACGCGGCCCTGTTCGACGCGGCGAACCGATTCGCCGGATCGGTGCCAGGCCTGCACGAGATCCTTCGCCGCCAAGGCCTGCTGGCCAACCTCACGATGCTCGACCCCGACGAACAGCTATCGGCCGGCCAACTCGCGGAGATCGACCGCGTCACAGCTGCCTATCCCGCTTTGCAAGACGACGATTTCGTCGCATCCCACCTAGAAGAATGGCTGGGGCCGAATCCCAGTTCTCACAACGAAACGGAGTACCGATGAAACCCAACAAGCTCAGCTGGCCGGCGGTGGGCGCCGCTCTGGCGATGGTCACACTTGTGGCCTGCAGCAGCAGCGGCGGCGAGTCGTCCGCGGACGGCCAGGTCACCCTTAAATGGCAGGGCTACAGCCAGGAACGGGTTGGCTTCTACAAGGAGGCCGCGGCGGAGTTCAAGAAGGAGTTCCCGAACATCACGGTGGTGCCCGAGGCGCTGGCCGAGGACGACTACAAGCAGGCGCTGCCGCTCAGCTTCCGGAGCAAGAACTCTCCGGACCTGTTCTCCTACACCTGGCCGACGGCCGGCGACTACTTCGAGCTGACCGATGTCCTCGGCAACAACTGGGCCGCGCCGCTCGACGCCTCCGTCCTGCCGGCCGACTTCAAGTCCCGGTTCCGCGGGACGTCGGACCTGATGGAGCCGATCTACGGCAAGGACGGCAAGATCTACACGGTCCCACGCCCGCCCTCCACGGGCACGATCGGGTACGGGTACATGTACTTCAACAAGGACGTCCTGGCCAAGGCAGGCCTGACCGGCAATCTGCCGGCCACCTGGGACCAGTTCACAGCCGCCTGTCAGGCCATCAAGGAGAAGGCCGGCGCGAGCTGTATCGCCCAGTCGACGCAGAGCCCTGACGAGATCGAGCGCCTGCTGTCGACCTTCGTCGCGGTCAACGTGAAGGGGTACACCCCCAGCAAGGTCTCGACGCAGAGCGGCAAGTTCACCGAGACGTCCGACCCGCAGTTCGTCGCGGCGATCCAGTACCTGCGGTCGTTGTACGAGCAGAAGCACGTCCTGCCCGGCCAGTACGACAAGATCGCCGCCCGGCAGGCGGTCGCCGGCGGCAAGGCGGCGTTCTACTTCGACGGCGGCTGGATGTCGACGGTCTTCCCCGAGACATTCAAGTTCAAGAACTTCGGTGTCGCGTTACCGCCGGCCAAGACGACGGCCGCCCCGGACGGCTACGCCGGACGGATCCCGCAGGGACCGCCGCTGCCCGAGCTCTTCATCAGCTCGCAGAGCAAACACCCGAAGGAGGCGACTCAGTTCCTGGAGTGGATGACCCGACCCAACGGGTGGTACGCCCAGCACTTCACCGAGAAGGGGTTCGATCTGCTTCCCTGGGTGGCCCCGGACAAAGCCGCTCAGTGGCTACCGAAGGACAACGCCACCCGTGACCTGCTGCCGCTCGACCCGAAGCTGCATGTCCTGGCCCCGGTACCGGCCCTCAAATGCCCGGACCTGGCCAAGTCGCAGGCCCTGACCAAGGTCGACCAGATCCAGGAGAACCTGGTGCACAGCACGATCAACAAGTTTCTGCTGAGCGGCGGTGACTGGCCCTCGATGGCCAGATCCGTGGAGGACAAGCAGAACAAGGTCTTCGAGGCCGAACTCGGCAAGGAAGCCTCGGCCGGACTGAAGGTCTCCACCGACTGCTTCGCCGAACCCGCGTGGGACGGCGTGACCCCGTTCAAGTACACGAAGTGACACCACAGTTCGATGGTGACCGGTCCGGCCTGGATGACAGGCCGGACCGTCGCCCCCTCATCTCGACGTCATCGCGGCAGGGAGAGGTTGGAGCAACCATGGCGAATCGCATCCACGGACGCAGGCGCCGCTTCGGGAAGACGGCGGCGGGCACCCCGCTGCGCACCTCGGACCTCGGATACATCTACCTGATGATCCTTCCGTTCGCGCTGCTGTTCCTGGCCTTCACAGTCTGGCCGCTGGTCCGAACCGTCCAGTTCAGCCTGCACGACTTCGACGGCATCGGAACGCTGGGCGACTCACCGAACGTCGGACTCGACAACTATCGCAAGGTGCTCGGTGATCCGCTGTTCGGCAAGGCGTACTTGAACACCTGGCTGTTCACGATCGGGCAGACCCTGATCAAGCTGCCGCTGTCCTTCCTGCTCGCCCTGCTGCTGACCCGCTCCTGGCTGAAGTGGCCCACCTTCTTCCGGACCGTGTTCTTCCTGCCGTGGCTGATGCCGGCCTCGATCGTCGCGATGGTCTTCTACTACCTGCTCAGCCCCTCGGACGGCGCGATCAACAACCTGCTGTCGACGTTGCACCTGGTCGACGAGCCGGTGGACTTCCTGCGGTCCGGGCCGATCGCCTTCGCCACGATCGCGGTCATCTCGACCTGGCAGATCATGGGTCAGTACGTCATCTTCTGGATGGCCGCCCTGCAACTGGTACCCCAGAACCTACTCGATGCCGCTGAGGTCGACGGTGCGAACAGCCGGCAGCGGATGTGGCACGTCATCTTGCCGCTGGTACGGCCGATGGCTGTCATCATCACCGCACTCGGACTGATCTGGTCGCTCGGCATCTTCGACTGGATCCAGATCCTCACCTCCGGCGGACCCGGCACGGACACCTACGTCATCAACTACTACGTCTACGAGATGGCGTTCGCGCAGGCCCGACCACAGTTCGGCACGTCCAGCGCCGCGGCCTTCATCTTCGGGGTCACGGTGCTGCTGATCTACGCCCTGGTCGGCAAGCTCGTCGGCCGCGCCCAGCTCAAGCGCAAAGAGTACGGAGTCTAGCCATGGCCAAACGCACCCTGCGGAGCAGCAAATGGACGCCCGCCTCCGTCGCCCTGGTCGCGGTGATGCTGGCCGTGTCCTTCTTCTATCTCTATCCGTTCCTATGGCCGGTGTTCTCCTCGTTCAAGACATCCAACGAGATGTACACCTCAGGGTTCTCCCTGTGGCCACACCACTGGACCGCCGAGAACTATGAACGCGCCTGGACCACCGCGAACTTCAGCCGCTACCTGATCAACTCGATCTTCTACAGCACAGCCAGCACCGCAATCACCGTGGTATCGGCCGCACTGGCCGGCTACACCCTCGCGCGCTACACCTTCCCCGGCAGCCGAACCATGAGCCTGCTGATCCTGGCATTCCTGTTCATGCCGACCGCCACCAGCATCCTGCCGATCTTCGACCTCATCCAGACCATCGGCCTGCTCAACAGTATCTGGGGAATCGTGCTGGTACTGACCAGCGGCGTCGGCTTCAGCACCCTGCTGTTCCGCGGCTACTTCGCAGCCATCCCCCAAGAACTCTTCGACGCCGCCGCCATCGACGGCGCCGGCTTCCTGCGTACCTTCCGGCTGATCTTCCCGCTCGCCAAGCCCATCATCGCCACCACCGCGATCCTGGGCTTCACCTCCAGCTGGCAGGAGTACTTCGTCCCGCTCATCTTCACTCTCGGAAACCCCGAACTGAGGACGGTCTCGGTCGGGCTACGCGCCTTCACCCAGCAGTACAGCGTCGACCTGTCCGGCTTCGCCGCCGCGGTGACGCTGTCGGTGATCCCGATCGTCCTGGTCTTCATCTTCTTCCAGCGCTACTTCATCGAAGGGCTCGCCGGAGCCGTCAAGGACTGACCCACCACACCCACGAAAGGACAGCACTGTGAAACTCTGGAGAACCAGTCGCCTCGCGGGAGTCGCGCTACTCGCGACCGCGGTCAGCGTTCCAATCATCATCTCCGACCAGACCGTGGCGGCGTCGACGACCAGCGAAACCACCGGCCCGGCCCTCGGCGGCCGCCGTGGCCTCGACGCATTCGGGTTGCGAATGCTCAACCCATCGGTCGGCAAACGGTGGAACAACAACTGGAAGAACGGGCCGGCACGCACCTACAGCGGAACCAACAACCTCGCGGCCGATCCCGAACTCGTGATGTCCGGAGGTCAGTTCTCCGCAGACATCTACGGCTCGGCCGGGGACCGCGCCGGCCAGCTGAAGATCACCGGCGAGTACCCGCGCGTCTACGTCCGCAAGAACGACTCGCGCGAGGTCCCCCCAGGCATCAGCGCCAAGGACAAGTGGAACAACGTCGAGATCACCTTCTACGCCTACAGCACCGGAGACTCCGGAGTCGGCTGGGCCGGCCTCGAAGCCGTTGCCAAGACCAACCACTGGCCGGACAACTGGCAATGCGCCTCGGGCGGGTACGGCGCCCGGATGCTGTTCGACGGCCGGGTCGACTTCGAGAAGGAGCTGTACCACACCCCCAACACCAACTTTCGAACCGCGACCAAGCCGAAGTACTGGACCGCAGCGGAAGGAAGCGTCGACGGGCGGTTGCCGCTGAACCGGTGGATCGGGTACAAGTTCGTCGCCCGCAACATCGACGCCGGCAACGACCGCGACTGGCACAACGACACCCAGGTACGCCTCGAACTCTACAAGGAGATGTCGATCGGGAACACCACCAACCCGTCACCGCCGAGGCACGGCGGCAACTGGGTGCTCGTGAACTCCTACACCGACGACGGCAACCTGTCCTCCGGGACACCGTGCACCCACGTGACCTCTCCTGACGACGACCCATACGGCGATGCGAGCAAGCCGTTCACGTGGCCCAACTACTCCGTCTACCTGCGCACCGACGGGATCACCACCTCGATACCTCAGTACTACAAGTGGTTCAGTGTCCGCGAAGTCGCTCCCATCCCCGGCCGAACCCCAAGGTAGGGCCGATGGTCACCGCCGTCGATCTTCGGTGTCAGGCTCGGACGAGTGACCCGGGTGAAGGCCGAGGCACCGCTGGTGCAATCGGCTCCATCATCAAACAAACGCCTCGGTCTCCGGCGCCGAGTACTGAGAGGAGACGCTGATGGACATCGTGTGCGGAGTTGATCTGGGCGGTACCAACACCCGGATCGCCATCGTCGACCCAGCCGGTCGGGTGGTGGCGCGCGAGCGAGACACCACCCCGCGGGGTACTGGTGTGCAGATTGCCCGCCAACTCGCCGAACGCATCGCGAAGCTGGCCGGGACGAGACCGATCCGAACGGTGATCGGAGTACCCGGCGCGGTGCATCCGCGGACGGGAGTGATCCGCACGGCACCCAACGCACCGCGACTCGAGGGCACCGCATTCTCGGACGCCTTGCCGGGTTCATGTTTCGTCAACGACGCAAATGCCGCTCTGTACGGTGAGGCGAAAGCCGGCGTCGTTCAGGACTCGACTGACGCGGTCATGGTGACGGTCGGAACCGGCGTCGGTACGGCGGCCCTTCTGCAGAGGCAACTGCTGACTGGCCGGTCAGGAGCCGTCGGCGAGTTCGGAGCTCTGCCGTACCGGCACGGTACTTTCGAAGACGCTTGCTCGGGCAGCGCCATGACACGGGCCGCACAAGCGGCAGGCTTCGATGATCCGCGCGCCATCTTCACTGAACCAGTACTACGATCTGCCCGGTCCGATGCCTTCGAAGCGCTCAGTCAACTGCTGGCCACCCTTACCACTGCGTACGACCCCGACATCATCGTCCTGGGCGGAGGCGTCGCTTCATCCCTCGCGCAGTGGCTCGAGCCATTGCGCGAGACGCTGCTCCCGATCACCCCCGAACCGCCGCTGATCGCTCTCGGCGCTCTCGGTGATGACGCGGGAGCCATCGGAGCAGCCCACCTGGCCCTCGATCAACCGTCGGCGGGGCTCCTGTCGTGGGACCCACGTCATCTGCCTCGACACCCCTGAGCTTGACGGTGAGCAGAAAGTGAAACCGTGGGTACGAAGTCCTGGTGGAGCCAGAGCGACTATCGGCTGTTGGAGGCCGCTCCCGGCGTGGTCATCGGACGTCGCGGAGTAGGTCCGTGAGTTCGCCTCGTCCGGAGACCTCGAGTTTTCGATAGACCCCGGACAGGTGGAATTCGACCGTCCGGCGGACCAGGAACATTTCCTTCGCGATCTCCGCGTTGGACAAGCCGCCGGCCGCGAGCCGTGCGACTTTCCACTCCTGCGGGGTCAGCCCTCGGCGCCAGCTCGGGAGCGCCGAGGGTCGTGCCACTGATCGCGCTCGCTCCGCCAGCGGACGGGCTCCACACTGATCGGCCAGCGACACCACCCGCAGGAACTGTTGATCGGCCGGCTGATCGTCACCATCCGACCGGAGCGTTTTCGCGAGCTCGTAGCGCGCCAGCGCCTCATCCAGCAACTGACCGGCGCCGCTCAGGTCTTCGACGGCCTGGGTCAGCAACTCCCGTCGCGCCTGCTCCGGCTGCGTCACAGCCAGGACAAGCCGTGCGAAGCCCATCGCCCCCCGTGCGCCGTACGTCTTCGCACGGTCGAGATTCTCCTCGGCGAGCTGAACCGCCTCCGTCCCACGATCCAGCCGCAACAGCGCCCGGACAGCGCCTGGTCGCCATCGAATCAGCTCCGGGTTGTCGACCAGCGAGCCGGTGAGCATGCTCCCGCATTCCAGGAAGGACTGCACTGCGAAGTCGAACTGGCCCGATGAAAGCTGGACCTGGCCGCGGGCCTGAAGGAGGAACGGCAGGACGTCCATGTCGGCCCTCCCGTCGAGCAACTTGTGGACCGCCAGGAGATCCGCGGCATTGCTGCCGCCTCCGGCGGCAACCGTTGTCTCGGCCAAGGCCGACACCAGACAGGCCACCAAGGGCTGATTCCGCAGGATTTCGGTGCGCGAGAGCAGGCGCTTCAGGAGTGAGAGCGCTGCCGGCAGGTCACCCTTGCGACGCAACGCCTGCACCCGGAACCTGTCGAGTTCGGCCAAGTCCCATGCATCGGCATCAGCAGCCAGCCTGCTCCGGAGTACGAGTACCGCGGCGTCCAGCTCCGCCGGAGCCGCAGCCGTCGACATGGCGAAGAGCGCGTGCCAGCAGTCTTCGAACTGCATCTCGGGACCAGCGCCGGCCAGGACTGCTCGGGCATCGTGCAATGCCTGCTCCGCATCGCGACCGAGTAGCGTCGCGCGCGAAGCTCGTGCGGCCCGCAGCGGCAGCGCTAGCTCCGGTTCTCCTCCGGCCCGCTTCCCGAGCCATTCCACGGTCGCCTCCAAAGCCTTGACACCGGTCAGCGACCTGGCACGGAACGCCGCGCACTGCAGCCGAAGTCTCGCCTCTGCCGGATGATTCCCACCTGCCACACGGCTGGTTGCGAGTTCGAGCAGCCGCGGAACTTCCAGATGCCGTCCCTGGGCGATCATCTTGCGTCGCACTTCATCAGCGAGGATCAGTACGCCCGCTGGATGCGACGTCCGCCGAAGTTCCTCGACCAACATCTCGATGGAATCGCGGGCCTCGGCACCCCCACGAAGTACCGCCAGATCGATCATGACGGCGGCTCGCTGATAGCCGTCGATACGCTCAGCTAACGCCTGACGCAGGTATGCCTCGGCCTCAGACCCATCACTCGCCTCAGCGGCAGCGGCACGCAGCGTCCCGGCCGCCCAGGGAAGCCCGACCGGGCCGGCTTGCATGAGCTGGGCCGCAACCGCCCGGGCACCGGCGCCAGCCTCCCTCAAGAGGCGCGCCGCCTCAAGGTGCGCCTGAATCCGCCGGCCAGGTGGCATCTCCGTCAATGCACTACAGGCCGCACCACGACGAGTCAGGGTCAAGGGAGCACCGATGACGACCATCCCGTCAGCGACCAAGAGATCCAGCCCCACGAGCAACTCCGGAACCGGCAACCCAGCCAGATCCGCGACCGCCCACATCAGAGCATCCGCACCAAGCACCGCGATCGCCCGCACGATCGCCCCGCCGTGGTCATCCGGCTCCGGGACATCGGTATGTCGCGACCGCGTGGCGTCGTGTGGAGGCCGAGTCGCGGTGTAGTTCGCGGCTCGCCGCGGAACCATGGCGGAACTGCTGTGCGGCGATGCGACGGCGTCAGGCATCGCCAGCACCTCGAGAAGCCGGACCGAGGTGGCAACAGTCGCAGTCGCTGTCCAACAGATCAAACATGACAACCTCGCAACAGACGGGGGCGCGGACTGCTTGGATTCGTTTCGCCGGGTGGCCAACGCTGCGAAACCTATCCGTAACCGTTCGAGCACCGGAAGCTACGAATCGGCCATCCTGCCCATTGACCAGACCCATACCTGAGCCCGAGTTCATATCGGAGATCGACTTCCCCATGAGGGCCGCAGGATTCGCCTGACCTGAATGCAGCTGCCGCGCTTCTTGTGTTTGCCGGAGTACCAGGTGTGGTTTCCGTTGTCGTTCTTGACCGTTACCCGGCTGGTCTCGATCAAGGTGCCATCCGGTTGGCATGTGAGCATGCCTTTATCTTGCCTCGGGCCAAGACCTCTTTCCTTGCCTCGGGTCTAGACCTCGTGCAGGTCTGGAGCCTGGGCGGAGCGGACGTCGATGCCTTCGTGGAGATAGCTACCCAGCAACGCCTCCAGCGCCGGGAGCCGACACCGACCGGGGCTTCATGCAACTGCTGGGAAATCCTCAATGTGCTATGGGATGATTGCGGCCAATCCCAGGAACCGATCCGGGGACTGACCGCCCGGAGAACAGAAGGTTTGGGAGAAGTGATGGCAACCGAAGAGTGGGCCAGGATCGACCTCAATCTGCTGCTGCCGCTGGACGCACTGCTGCTGGAACGGAGCGTGACCAAAGCCGCGGAGCGGCTAGCGGTGGGACAGCCCACGATGAGCGTTTCTCTGGCGAAACTCCGACGCTACTTCGACGACCCGCTACTGGTGCGGGAAGGCCGCGGACTAGTACTCACGCCCTTCGCAGAGTCGTTGCAGCAGCCAGTGGAGACCGCCCTGTTAGCCGCCACAGAGGCACTGACGGCCGGATCGACCTTCGACCCCGGCAGCGTCAAGCGGACCTTCACGGTGATCGCCAGTGACTACGCCACCACCCTGCTGCTGCATCCGCTCATGTTCGACCTGCCGCAGACTGCGCCGGGTGTTCGACTCGCCATCGAGTCGTTGCGGCCGGACCGGATCGAGTCCTTACGGTTGCGGCGGTGCGACCTCGTGTTCTGGCCCTTGCAGTTGGCGACGGAGGAGTTGCTGAACTACCCACATCTGCTGGCTTTTACCGACGAGTTCGTCACCGTGGCCGACGAAGCAAGGGCTCCGGACCACGAACCGCTGTCGGCCGAGGAGATCGCAGCTCATCCGGCAGTACTGGTCAAGGTGCCCGACCTTGCAATCCCCGACGTCCGACCCAGCGAGCAGGGCTTCCGCCAAAACGGTGCCATCACGGTGGACTCGCTCGGACTGGCGTTGCAAACGGTTGCCCGAACCAATCTGATCACCGTCGTCCCACGCCGCTTGTTCGAACATATGGGACCTTCGCTTGGTCTGCGCGAGGTCCCGACGACCGCTGACATGCCAAAGCTGTCCGTGGCTATGTTCTGGCATCCACGCAACTCGTGCGTTCCGGCGCAGAAGTGGCTGCGCGACAGGATCTCCGAGATCGGCGGCAAGCTCTGACGTAGCCTCACCGTGACCGAGGACCCCCGGATCAATTTCCTCGAACGCTATCAGCGCCGGTTGATACCGGGAAGTGGCCATTTGCCTATGACCGACATGTCTGCCGTCGATACCTGCGGACAGCAGGTCAGCGCGGCAGACCCGTGGCCACACGGGAGATCAGCCCTCTCGAACCTCGGAACGAGGGCCTCGCCTGCAGGGCCGCCGCTCGATGGCGAACATCACCGTAACGTGGCGGCAATAACGCAGCTCGTGGCAGAAGCTAATCTACTTGCGCCGACTTCACCCCGTCGCGGCCGACGACTGAACAGAAATGTGGCGAGGTTGCTTCACCGGGTCTGGCCGACGAGGTGACGTGGTTGCTCGCCACTGAATACGGCAGCAGTCTTGGTGACATGTCGGCCCTGGCAGCGGGCTGTTGCGAGTTCGAAGTCGCTGGGCCGCCGGGTGCCGGCGGTGACGGTCGACGCGCCCTACGGGCTTCCAGCCTTGATGTTCTCGAAGCCCTCCCGGTACTTGTAGTGGAGCAGACCGACGACCAGCATGCCGCGATGAAGCAACGTGAGTGGAAGGTCAGGGCGGTGGACTCTTGACCGCCGTACTGCGTACCGGCTGCCACGAAGACGGAGCCGACCTTGCCGACAAGTGCGCCGGAGGACGTGCAGTTGCCCGGTCGGGCACCGCGCCCGGAGCTGTTTGAGGAAGCCCAGGAACTCGGTCCAGCGTTTGCGATCACGGAACCGGTAGAACATCTAGCCGGGTGGCCAGGTCCAGCGCGCCGAACATCTGCCGCACTCCGCGGATTCGGTTGTAGGTGGCCCCAACCGCGCCGGGGCTGAGGATCCGACGGACCGACTCTGCGCTGATCTTGATGTGCTTGTGCTCGGCTAGGTACTCGGCCAGCTTCGACAGGCTCAAAGTCGTGAACGCCCGGCCGAGCTTGGACGGCGGGTCTTGGCGACCCTGCAGACGGCCGAACCGCTTCGGTCGACCCCGCTCCATTTTGGGTCCAGCGCCGCGAACCCCAACTCATTGAACGCGCCGATCATCTCCCACGCATACGCGTAGGCCACATACCCCGGAAAGCTGCGGGCGGCCAACATCCAGGGTTGCTGCCCCACACAAGGGGGGAACGCGGCCTAGAGACCGCTGACGCTGGGAGCCACCGGTTTCGGGGCCGCGTTCCGATGTGGACGATGTCAACCCATTGAGAGCACTCTCTTGGCGGAAGGTCGCTTTGCCTATGGAGACCATCTCTCAAGTCGATACCACCACACACCCCTCAACTACGGACAGGGGGTGCCGGGTGGGTTGATGCGCAGCTCGTAGATGTGGCCGTAGTACTTGTAGATCACTTGGTTCTTCGGGAAGCAGTGGCGATACTCCGAGCCGTCACCTGGGGCGTAGATGAACCAGCCGGCGTTGTTACCACTGGAGAAACCGTTGACGTATTTCTGATTGATATTCATCTCGCCAGCGTTGGCGAAGCAACGCCGGGCGGCCAGCGTCGCCGCCGGCTCCTGGAACCTGACGCCGAAATACCCGCTTTCGAACGTGCAGCGGACGATATTGACCTCGTTGATCGCGTAAGCCGGCACCGTTCCGATAACCCCGACAGTCACCGCGCCTGCGGCGATTGCAGCCAGACGGCGTTTCATTGTTTTCATTGATGAATCCTTCATGAGGCGGTTGACGAATTAAACCCAGCAAGGCTGGTGGGACACTGCAGGCAACCTGGTGATTCATAGCGACCGTCACATCGCACTGAAACGTTTCACTGACACCTAGAAACTCGACCTCCACAGGGCATCGATGACCCCAATTCACTAGGCGACCAGCCGACCGATCCCCCAAATTCACGCTAGGCGATGGTCCGGCGAATTGGTGCGGTCTGACAGAGATCTACGGATCAAGATCCCGAACCCTGCGGATCTCCACAGGGTTTTCTTCCTTCGATACCGGAAGACCGGCCAGTCGTTGACGAACGATTTGAGTGACTGCGGTGCCTGCTCGGTGGCGGGCGACGGCTGTGGTCGGTCCTGGTTCCGACCGCCGGCGCCGTGCCGGCCCGGTACGGCGTACTACAGGCGAGCGTCTCCGTCGATCTGAACGCCTCGGCTACTCGACCACCAAACATGGGACTGAATCCTGATGGGGTCGGCGCAGCCTTCTACAGAACCCGCGTCACGGCCGGATCCCGGCTGCTGCTGATCACCGCCGCCGCGAACCACGACGACCCTCGCCGGCTTCCTGCCGCCCACCGTCCGACTGACTCACGCACGTCCTCGACGAACGGCACCGTTGCTCGCTCGAGTGGTCACCTGCCATCGCACAGCCGCGGTGGTATCGACTGGAGCAATGATTGCCATGGGCAAAGACAGCCTTCTGCTCTACGTGACGCTACGGGTACTGTCTGCACATCCTCATTGCTTCGAAATCCGCGGAAGGTCCCAAGGGAATCTCTGCCTGATTGTTCATCTGACGGGAAAGTGCCGGCGGTCCGAGCGATCACTTCCTGGACTTGTGAGCGCGGGAAAGCCGAGCGGAGCGCGATCCACACGGCCCACAGGCTGCGCGGTTTAGATAGTCGATCTGCGGGTCATCCCCAAAATCGGCAATTACATAAAACGAATCCCCCGCTGGAACTTCAAGTCGTTTCCGGCGGCAGCACGGCCATTCGCTACTGCTGCGCAAAGAGAAAGGTACCGGGATCGTGAGGCGAAATTCCACCCACGTAGATCACGCTGACACTTGGCCGGCGGCGCCGCGGAAACTGGTCGCCATTCAGGGGATCGAAGGCTCGTTCCATCACCAGGCGGCGTGCGAACTACTGACAGAACCGTTCACGATCATGCCATGCACGACCTTCAGGCAGGTCTTCGACGCCGTAGGCAGCGGACGCGCGCATAGTGCAGTCGTGGCCGTCGAGAACAGCGTCTACGGCTCGATCAACGCCGTCCACCGACTGCTACAGACCGCGACAGTCCAGGTACAGGCAGAAACTTGCCTGAACGTTGACCAGTACCTGATCACCGCAGGGAGCCTCAGCCTCGAATCCATCACCGACGTAATCTCTCAAACGCCGGCCCTGGAGCAATGCGAGACCTGGCTAGGCGCCCATCTCCCCCACGCCCGCCTGGTCGAGGGCGATGACACAGCGATGAGTGTGCGCGATGTAGTGGCCCGGTCAGACATTCGCTGGGCAGCCGTAGGCGGCGAACATGCGGCGAAGAGATACGGCGGAACCATCGTCGCCGGGCCAATCAACGACGCCCCCAACAACCGCACGAGATTCTTCCTGATCGACAATTCACCGGTGGCCGCGTCGATGGCTGGCAAAACCTCCGTCATCGTGAGCACTGGGCCAAATTCCGGTTCACTGCAACACTCGCTAAGCGTTTTCGACGTGCCAGGGGTGAACGTATCGCGGCTCGACAGCCACCCCATCCCGGGAAGCGCCTGGCGCTATTCGCTGTACATAGACTTCGAGTCGTCCAATACCTCCGGACTCGGCGCCAGGATCATCGACAGCCTGCGGGCACAAATGTACGCAGTGACGGTCCTAGGCAGTTACCCCCCAAGCGAAATTCATCGGCTGGACGAGGACGAGGTTTCCGTCGGCCAGAATGCAGCTCGCAGCTCGGTCCACACAGCCACACGACTCCCCCCATTGGAAAGCCACCAGTGATAGAGATCTCGGCACCGGCATCCACGTCCCACGGTGTTCCGCCCGGCGAGCTGCGTATCGACAGATACAGCCACTCGGCCAGGATCGACACCATCCGGACCCTTCTAGGGAATAAGCAGCACCTCGTGAACCACCTCGATACAACGCTCAGCGAAGACGACGTCGCTGGAAACATCGAGAACTTCGTCGGCGCTGTACCGGTACCACTCGCCCTGTGCGGTCCACTGCGCATCTCCGGATCTGCAGCAGCCGGGACCTTTATCGCTCCCATGGCGACCCTCGAAGGTGCCCTGGCCGCGTCCTACTCACGTGGCGCAAAAATGATCAACGAGTCAGGAGGATGCGAAACCCTGACCTACGACGACTACTTCCTGCGTTCCGCGCAGTTCCAGACCGGCTCCCTTCGAGAGTCCGGCGAACTACGACGCTGGATCACCGCACATCGCAGCACCATCACCGAAATCGTCCGCGCTACCGGAAACCACATCGCCGTGACGGACCTGGCCGTGGACTGTCTCGGCTCCACGGTCACCATCTCGATTGCCTGCTCAACCGGCGACGCTATGGGCAGCAACATGGTCAGCAAAGCAATAGCCGCCGTGGCACGCTATGTGTCACAAAGCAACGACCTGGTCCATCATGCCCACTTCCCGCTTTGCGAGGACAAGAAGAACATCCCTGCCCGCACCAAGGGCAAGAAGGTCATCGCGCGAACCGTCCTCACGGCAGAGGTGATGCAACGACTCGGACGGACGACGCTACACGAACTCGACGACTACATCAGGGATGCGAAGGACATGCTGGCACTGAACGGCGCGACGTCGCTCAACGTGCACGGAGTCAACGGGATGGCCGCACTGTTCCAGGCATTCGGACAGGACATGGCCTACCTCGGCGAATGCTCCCAGTTGATCCTGAGCTCGCGGTTCATCTCTGAAGGCGAGCTCGAGGTCACCCTCACAGCGCCAACGATCATCGTCGGCACGATCGGCGGCGGAACTGGTCTGTCCGCCTATGAGGCTACGCTCGAGATGGTTGGCTGCTACGGCGACGGCAAAGCAGCCAAACTCGCCGAAATCATCACCGCATTCATGCTGGCCGGCGAAGTCAGTTGCCTCGCCGCACTGTGCAGCGACGAGTTCGTCGCCGCACACGAGACGCTCGGCAAGAATCGGCCGCCCGGCTAGCCTCCACGTTTCACGGAAATTGGCGGGACGCGTGAGGTGAAAGGGCGAGAGTGCCTTGTCCGTAAGGGAAAATTGGGCTTGTCGAAGTCCAGATCGTCCCGAGCAGGAAGGCACTCTCAGGTGAGGTTAGCAAGGCGGCGCGTCGGTTCAGGGTGTCGGCGGACGGTAGAGGGATCGTGTCGCATGCCGGGACCGCGTTGTTGCGGGGAGTTGGCGGCCGCGACCGGGCTGGTCGACGGGTGGACCGAGGCGTTGATCGACGATGGTGGGAACGCGTTACGGCATCTGCGGACGCTGCGGGACCAGCCGCACCTGGTTCGGGCCGGTCGCTGCCGACCCGACCGCGTGGCGCCCTAGTACGAGAACGAGCCTGGACGGTCGGCGCAGGCCCGGACCTGACCAGACCAGACAACTGTGGCTCCACTTCGACGTGACCCTGCTGACCGTGCACTCGGACAAGGAAAACGCAGCACCCAACAGGAAGGCTTCGGGTTCCACGCCCTGCTGTGCTACCTGGACCGCCCAGACATCGCCGGCGGAGAAGCACTGGCCGGGCTGCTGCGGCCAGGCAACGCCGGCAGCAACACCGCCACCGACCACGTCGCCCTGCTGGACCAGGCCATCGCAGCACTACCCGGTCTGAAGCCTGCATTGCGTGGTCGGCTGTTGAGTCTCGTGAGGTGGGTGACGGTCGGGTGGTCTCAGGGCTTTGGTGAGGGCCCGGCGTGGTTGGGCTGAGCGTGGGTCGCGGTGGCGTGAGGTTTCGGGGGTGGACCCGGGCTGGTCTGTTGGGGCTCGGTGTGGGCTGGTGCGACGTTGAGCACTGTTCAGTCGTTTGTGCGGCCGGGGGGATGGTTGAGGGTGCTCAAGGTGGGTTGGTGCTGCGGCCTTGAGCGCGGTTCGACGGTTTCGGCGGGTGGCAGATGGCTGGTAGGGGCTCAAGGTGGCACTGGCCCCGCGAAGCGGATCGCGCACTGGAAGAGAGTCCGCCCGTACCGTCGGCGATCCTCGATGCCCTTGGCGCGAACCCGCGGGGAACACAATCTCGATGAGACCGTCAGCGTGGACGACCGAGTGCTGATCCGGATCCCTCGGCGGCAATGTGTACAGCGTCGGAGAATCGGCTACCTGAACGCCAGAACAGCCGCGGTGGTATCGACAGGATCAATGGTCTCCATGGGCAAAAGCAGCCTTCTGCTCTGAGTGATGCCATGGGTAGCGTCTGGGCATGCTCAATGCCTCGAAAGCTGCGGAAGGTCTCAAGGAGGCTCCGCTACTTGAGTGGTCTTCTGCTGAGTATGGTCCGGCGCCGAATCGTTGGGAGGTCCGGGCGATCACTTCCTGGACTTGTGAGCGCGGGAAAGCCGAGCGGCGAGGTTGCGAACCCGATTCGACGGAACCTGCGGCGGACGAGCGAGGTTCTGCATGAGTATCTGTCCACCCTCCGCGCGGTCGCAGGTCATGAAGTTTCCTTTCCAGAACTCAGTGTCGGAAAAGGGAACTATTCGGTCGCTCAACACCAACTTCTCGCCGGAGGTCGTTCGATGACGCAAGGTCGCCTCATCGTTGGCAATGAGAGCCTGATAGTGCCCGAGCTCAATTTGCCGTTCGCAAGCTTGCTCCATCCGGGTGCGGTCGCCGCAGGCAAACATTGTCTGGGCTGGGCGTACCGCATGGGGCTCGCACGCAATGACATCGCAGTGCGTCATCTCCTGGCTGCGAGGCTTGAGCGGCTCGGTGCGCGTATCCATCCCCACGCGGGCCAGACCACTGTGGATCTGGTGACGGACTGGCTGGCCTGGATCGTGGTGTTCGACGATCACTGCGACGAGGGCGAACTGCGCTACGACCTCCAACTCGCGCGTACGGTCTTCGACGAGCTCATGTCGGCGCTGACCGAGGACTGTGCATCGGTCCAGACCAGGACCACATTGGGCAAGTCGTTCGCCGACCTGTGGCAACGCACCGCCGCGGACATGAGCCTGGAATGGCGCCGCCGGTTCCGTGGAGGTACGCGGATCGTTCTCGATTCCATCAACACGGAGATGACGCGACAGGCGTCGGGGCGGGTCCCCACCGAGAACGAGTTGGCAGCCGAGAGAGCCAGCGGCAGCATCAACCGCACCGCCATCGAGGTTTGGCTGGCCTGTGCAGGTATCGAGATTCCGGCCCGATTGTTCGGCACCGAAGCCGAGCCCGGTCCCGCTGAGAACTTGATGCGCATCGCCGAAAACATCATCTGGTGGTGCAACGACATTCTGTCCCTGGAAAAGGACATCACCTCGCATGATCAGAGCAACGTCGTCATCGCGACGCGACATGGCCGTGGCTGCTCTTATCAAGAAGCAGTGAATGTCGTCGATCTGAACATCAAGAACGGAATCGAAGAACTCCTACTCGAGGAAAAGCGGTTTGCCGACCTCGCGGGCCCCGATCTGGCCAAGACGGTGCAGGATTCCTGTGTCATGATCCACAATCATCTCGGCGGCAATGTTGAGTGGCTGCTGGAAACTGCTCGCTATCGGGAGGTGGCGCCGGTCGAATTTGGCAAAGCCGCAAACTATCTGGAGTCCTGCCTACTTGTCGGAGATTCCAAGAAAGGTGCCGGACCGACTTCTCGGTACGCAGCGGGAGTCGATGGCCATGAACTTCCATGAAAACCGCCTCCCTGGCTGGACCAACGAGTTCGCCGAACAGGCTCTGCACGCTGCCGTCAACGGGCTCGAGGATCCGCTTGGCAACATCGCCGCATATCATTTCGGCTGGCAGACCAGCACCGGTGAACCCTCGACGTCCCCGGCGGGAAAAAAACTTCGTCCCATTATGACCATCGCCGTCGCGGAGGCGCTTGGCGGATCCGTGGAGGACGCGCTTCCCGGAGCGCTGGCCGTCGACCTGGTCCACAACCAGTCGCTGATCCACGACGACATCATCGACGCTGACAGTATTCGAAGGCATCGGCCTGCGGTATGGGCGGCATTCGGCACGCCCGAGGCCATCCTGGCCGGTGACGCCGTCCTCACCTTGGGGTTTCAGGTGCTGCTCGACAGCCCAGTGGCCGCCCGCGCGGCCCGCCATCTCGCCGAAAGCTTCCAGTACATGTTGCGCGGCCAGATGCTCGACTTGGACTATGAGCAACGCTCCGACGTCACAGTCGACGACTACATCACCATGGCGGCGGCCAAGACAGGTTCGCTCTTCGGCTGCGCGGCCGGCCTCGGCGCCATCTGCGCGCGAGCGCGCGAGGAAACGGTCCAGGAGATGAACGTGTTCGGTCACCATGTGGGAGTCGCATTCCAGCTCATCGACGACATCCTGGGCATCTGGGGCACGCCCGACGCCGTCGGCAAGCCCGTCTCCACCGACGTGCGACGCCGGAAGAAGTCCGGTCCGGTTGTCGCCGCCCTCACGGCCGACAACCCTGGGGGCGAGAACCTTCGCCGGATGTACGCACGCCCGGAGCCCTTCAGCGAAGACGAAATTTCTCTGGTCACACAACTTATCGACAAGGCCGGAGGACGATCCCAGGCGGAGTCGATCTCCCAGCGATACATGACCCTGGCCCGTGACGCACTCGATCGGCTGTCCTTCGTTCCTGGCAGCCGCCAATCCCTAGACAAGCTGCTCAACAGCACAGAGTTTTCCATCCACCGCACACACTGATTAACGGATGGCGCCCTGGCATTCCCGCAGAGTGCTGCGGCTGTGACCGCGCCGATCCGCTGTTGATCGTCGTTCTGGATGACGACCTGGTGGTTGGCCTGTCGTGGCACCGCACACTTGTCGTAGGGAGGAAGTCGATGCCGTCACACCGTCCGACACCGGAGCAGGAAGATGCCGTGGCTGCCTTCCGCAGAGGTGACGACCTGGTGCTGCAAGCCGGCGCCGGGACCGGGAAGACCACGACATTGACGATGCTCGGTACGGCGACGCGACGGCAAGGCCGGTACTTGGCGTTCAACAAGTCGATCGCGGTCGAGGCTGAGCGGAGGTTCGGCAGCAACATCCGGAGCTCGACCGCGCACAGCCTGGCTTTCAAGGCGGTCGGCACCGGTTCAAGGAGCGGATGGACCGGTCGCGGATGTCCACGGTGAGGCTGGCACAGTCGCTGGAAAGGTGCCGTTCAAGCACGATCACTACCTGAAGATGTGGGCACTGACCCGCCCGCAGATTCCCGGCGAGTTTCTATTGCTGGACGAGGCACAGGACCCGGCAGTCGAGCGGGTCTTTCTCGATCAGGGCAGGCACGCACAGCTCGTCATGGTCGGCGACTCCGCGCAGGCCATCTACGGTTGGCGCGGCGCTCGGGATGTGATGACTGGTTTCGGCGGCCGGCAACTGGCGCTGTCTCAAGTCTTTCCGATTCGGCTCGGCAATCGCGACCGAGGCCTACCAGCGGCTGACGATCGCCGGGGCCCGGATCCGTCTGTCCGGCAGCCCAACGGCAACCCGCTGCCAAGCCATCGCCAATAACGGTGTCCACCGCAATTCACGCACACCTCGTGCAAGAGCGGGCCTGTTGCCGGGGACAACAGCCTGCCCCGCCCTCGACACGCGAAATGTAGCGGAGCGTGAGCGGGGCAGATATTGTCGCCGACATGACGCCGGTGACGGGTGACAGGAGGCGCGCTCCAGGGGCCGGGGTGGGGGGCGGGTGCGTCGGCGTGGGATCGGATGAGCTCTGATGGCAAATCCCGCCCTGCCTGATGTGCCGCAACTGTTCGCCAGGTTCGACAGCGACGCCGGGTCGTCCGGGGCCGCGCGCGATCGCTTCGAGATGCTGGTCACCGACCTCGTCAAGGTGAAACACCCTGATGCGACAACGGTCGAAGGCCCCGGGAACCGGGACTGGGGAATCGACACGTTCTGGGGGCAGCTGGCCGGTGGCTCTGTCCTGGTCTGGCAGTCCAAGTACATCCGCGACTGGCAGGACAAGACGCCACAGTCGCAGATCAGGACCTCGTTCGAAAGCGCTGTAAAGCACGCGACCGCAGAGAAGTACAAGATCACAGCCTGGACGCTAGCGGTGCCGTGCAAGCTGGCACCGGACCAGCTGAAGTGGCTCCAAGGCTGGGCAAAGCGACAGTCGGCAGCCACCGGAATCGCGATCCAACTGTGGGACGGCACCGAACTGCGCAATCAGCTGCTCACCCGGGACGCCATGGACGTCCGCCGTGAGTACTTCCCGCATACTGTGGAATCGATACCAGTTGCCTTGGGCATCCAATCCGCCGAGCCGATCGCGGTGACCGACGACTTGACGCAGTTCGAAGGAGCCTTGTTCGTGCGCCAGTTACGCGAGGCGGGCAGCGTTGAGACCGACTCGGCGTGCGCCCACTTCTTCGCGACCGACGCACTGATCAGGGACTTCGAAGCGAAAGGCCACGAGGATGCGATGACCTCGATGACGGAGCTGCATCTCGAGGTGCACGACATCTGGGAACGCAACTTCAACGAGCAGTTAGTGACGGCGCAGGACGACGGACGACTGCCTCGTCTGCTGAGTCTCGTCACCGATGCTGCGGCGGCCTGCCCCAATCCTCACGGGTTGCACCTCGCGCGAGCCCACAAGAAGGGCACCGCCCACCGCCTGGTCGAGCAGAAGAAGGCCGGCTGGGTCGCCCACTGGCGCGACGTCGCCGCATCACACGTGCAGCCGGGGGCCGTCGAAGGCGACGTCGTACAGGTTCCCGATGGCAACGCGCCTGCCATAGCAGGTCAGGCTGAGCCGGTGGCGACACCTTGACCGCGACGCAGGAGGCAGCCACCTTCAGGCCCGAGGACAATACTCGGTTCAGGCTCGCACGGATGCTGTTGCTCCTGGCTGTGGCACAGCAGGAGGGTCGGAAGATTCAATCGCTCGACCGACTGGGGTATTACGACTTCTTCGCCGACAATCCGTTCATCGTCCTCGATGGCAGTAAGAAGACTGATCCTGTTGATGCCGTGACGCTGGAGATCGCCGGATTCAGCCGCGCCCAGCTCGCCTATGCGAGCTCTGGCCAGCGGTTCGCGTCCCGCCGACGGCGGCTCCAGCACGATGTCGCTCAACTCGTCGCCCTGAGACTCGCTGCGATCGACAGCAACGGGTACGTCATCACACCCCAAGGTGCACAGGTTACCGAGGCGCTCCGCACGGCATACGCGGATGCCTACCGCAAGTCGTCCGAGATCGTACTGCGCCGTCTCTACCCGATGTCCGCGAAGAGCCTGGAATCGAACGTCGAGACCTGGCTCGGCCACTCGTCCCTGCTGCTCGACCTCCTCGATGAAGTCACCGACGCCGTCGTACCCCCGCTGTCCGAACTTCCTGCAGCTCCACCCGACGGAGGCAACCGATGACCGGAATTCGCATCGGCCAGCTACGCCTCGCGGGGTCCACCGGCTCGGACCGGACCTACGGCGTGAGCTTTCGCGAACGCTCGACGATCCGCTCGCTCTCGGTGATCGCCGGACCGAGCCAGACCGGCAAGACCACCATCCTCGACTACATCCGCTACTGCCTCGGAGGCAGCACGCATCCTCAACACGAGGAAGTCCTCCAGGCGGTCCGGTCAGCTCTGCTGGAGACCGAGCTCGACGGCTCGCCGACTGTGATCGAGCGTGCCGCGACCGGTAGCGCATCCAAATTCGCTTCGGTCTGGACATCGAGGCTTGATGAGCTGAGATCGGCGGACGAGCTGCGCCTGAGTGTAGAACCGGTGGGCGACTCTGACGGGCTCTCTCAGTTCCTCCTAGCTGCCTGCAATCTGCAAGGTGTCTTGCTTCCAGAGTCAGCATCGAAGGACGAAACAGACAGCGACCTGCTGAGCATCCGCGACCTGTTTCGGGTCATCTTCGTGCCCAACGAACGGCTCGATAACCGCAGTCTGGTTTTCGAGCAGGCGAACCACATGGTGCGCCAGAAGTTCCGTCAGTCGATCGACGCCATGTTCGGCATCCACGACAACGAGCAGGCCTTCCTGGCCGCTCGGTACCGCACTGCACGCGAGAACGCCCGGATCGCCGAGGGAAAAGCACGCGCGCTGCGGCAGTTCGCTGACTCGGAACATCCCCGCGGACCGATGCAACTGGAGCTGGACCTGAGCGAGGCCGCATCAACCATCGCCTCGCTCGGTACCGAGCTCGCAGCATTAGACGTGGAGCAACGAAGTACGCAGGCTGCCTCCGTGAACCTGCGTCAGCAACTCGATCGGGCCCAACGAAACGCCAAGGACGCCCAAATCCGCGTCAGCGATCGCCGCAGCCTGATCACGCGCCTGGACGCTCTCCGCGGTCAGTATGCCGACGATCAGCGCAAGCTCAACTTCCTGCTCGAGGCCGAGCGGCTCTTCGATCCGTTGCAGGTCACGACCTGTCCGGCCTGCTTCAACACACTCACCACCTCACCTGTCATCGTGGACGGTCACTGCTCGCTTTGTCACAACCCGGTTGATGACCATGACTCGCATGATCCAAGCCAAGCTTCCGTTGCTGTCCTGGAAGCCGAACTCCGAGCCGTTAAAACCCGGTTGAAGAGCCTCAACGACTACGTGCAACGCCTCACCCTGCACCAGAACGTCTTGCTCGAAGAGAGCGTCGTGGCCAACGAGGCAGCTGACGCCGCGGCTCGTGCAGTCGACGCGATCGTCACAGCGCCGGCCCCTTGGCTTGCGATTCGGGACGGCTTGAACGAACGTCTCATTCAGGCCACGCTGGTCCAGCAGTCTGCACAGACCGGGCTGGCGGCCTGGCAGCGGGTGACCGAAGCGGACGCCCAGGCCGAGGAACTGGCCAATGAGGCCAGACGGATCAATGCACAGCGGAAGGAACATCGCGAGCGCCCGGATCGAGCCGAACTGATCCACGACCTGTCAGCACGCTTCGGTCAGATCCTCACCGAGATCGGCTACCCAAAGCTGCAGGATCCGTTCATCGGGGACGACCTGGTTCCCCATGTCCGGCATCTTCCTTACACGGCCGCCAGCAGTGGCGGCATGGTCCTGATCGCCTTGGCATGGAATCTCGCGCTCTGGGAGATTGCGCACGAGCGGGATGCGGACGCTCCCGGCCTGCTGATCATCGACAGCCCGCAGAAAAACCTGGGCCACAACTCCAAGGGCGACGACCGTGACTTCGCCGACGCGCAACTGGTCGAGAACTTCTACGCCCATGCGAAGAACTGGCTGGCCACAGACGGCGCCGGCGCACAGCTCATCGTGGTCGACAACTCTCCTCCCGAGAGTGTTGACGAGGACATCGTCATCCGCTTCACCCGGCGGGCGGACTCTCCGCCGTACGGTCTGATCCCGGAAGCGACCAGCTAGGAGGTAGCCAGATGGCGAGCCGGGGAAAGAACACAGACTGGCGCCGAGCAGCGGAGGCTCAACGCCGGGCTAACGAGCGCACCCAGGCACAGGCGGCCCGGGAGTTCGAACGGCAGCGGAAGGCTCTGGAGAAGGAGCAACGCGAGGCGTACGTTCAGTCGCGGCTCGACGAGGCCGATAGGCTGACAGCACAAGCCGAGCATCGGGTAGGCGAGCTCTCCGGACTTCTCGCGAGGTCGCTCAAGGGACCGCCACCGCGGATCGATTTCAACTCTCTGCTGCGCAGGCGGACCGTCGTACGCCTCGATCTCGGGGACGATGCACGCCCCGCGCCGGAACCTGGCTGGGGGAACTACGCCCCCTTCCCGCCCGGCGCCCTCTCTCGACTCTTCGGCGGCGAAGGTCGCTACGCGAGGCGGCAGGCCGAAGCCGAGCGCGCCTTCGCCCGAGATGTCGAAGCGCACAAAGCCGCTGAAGCCGCCCGACTCGGACGTGTCGCGAACCTGAGAAGCCAGCAGGCGCGCGAACAGGGCGCTGAGGACGCGGAGACCGCCAAGCACAACGACGAAATCAAGCTGTTTGCCCAACGAGTGCGAGCCGGCGACAGGCTTGCTGTTAGCCGCTATTTCAAGATGCTGATCGAACGGACGCCAGATCCCAGGGGGTTTCCTACCCGCCGCCTGGCTGGTTACGTGCCCGAGTCGAACTTGCTGGCTCTCGAATGGCGCATCCCCGGAGTCGAAATCATCCCGGATAAGAAGACGTTCAAGTACATCAAGACCCGGGACGCCATCGAAAGCACACCCCGCCCTATCGCGGACGTACGGAAGCTCTATCAGCAACTCGTAGCTCAGATGGCGCTCCGAGCCCTCCAGGTGGTCTTCAGCGCGGCTGAGCGTGAGCTGGTCACTACGGTCGTCTTCAACGGAATCGTCAAGGCGATCGACCCGTCGACCGGTCAGACGATCAAGCCCTGCCTGATCACCCTGCGAGCAACCCGCGACCAATTCGAAGGGCTTGTCCTCGAGAAGTTGGACCCGGTCGCCTGCATCCGCAAGTACTTCGCCGCCGAAGTCTCCCCGCACCCGGACGAACTCCAGGCAGTCCAGCCGGTCATGACCTTCGACAAAGCCGACCCACGTGTCATCGATGCCGTCGACATCATCAGCGGCATCGACAAGCGCCCGAACCTCCTCGAGCTGACCCCGAAAGAGTTCGAACACTTCATCCAGAACCTCTTCAATCGCATGGGCTTCGACACACTGCTCTTCAAAGCCGACGGCGACGGTGGCGTCGACTGCGTCGCCTACGACCCCACCCCGATCCGCGGCGGCAAGTACGTCATCCAAGTGAAGCTCTACCGCAAGACCGTTCAACCGGCGGCGGTACGCGACCTCTACGGCACCATGCAACACGAAGGTGCCACCACCGGCATCCTCATCACCACCAGCGGCTACGGCCCCTCCAGCTACACCTTCGCCAACGGCAAACCCCTCCAACTAATAGACGCCACGGGCCTCCTCGCCCTCTGCAAGGAGTTCAACATCCCCGCCCGCATAGTCCCCACCTCCGCCAAACCGACACCTTGAGATTCTCGTGACCGAGCGGCAGGCTGCGACGTTCTAGGAGCCGTCCTACATGACTCAGCTGTACGAATATGTCCGCGTCGTCTTGCTACAGACCCTATGGATTCCCATGGTGCTGACGTTGAGCGCCATGTTCTTCTGGATGCCTCTGACGCGATGGCGCGGAGCTGTGCGCCAAGCCGGCAGCTTCCGCATCCCAGCGACAGCGCTGCTTACCGGCCTCGGAGCATTCGGTGTGCTGGTCTATCTCTTACTAACCCTGGCTATGTACGAGAAAGATGCGTGGCTTGGCGACTCAACCTTGATGGTTCTCTGCGGTATCACCGTCACTCTGGCCATCTACGTACCTGGCGCTGTTGATAGGTTGGCTGCCAAGGACCTGGCATGGCTCACCCGGCACGGCGTCGATGATCAACAGATCCGCGACCTCGCGCGGGAGCGTGTCCGGTCGAACATCACCAGCATCATCGCGGTGTCGCTGCCTACAGTCCCCATAGCGAGTGGCTTCGCCGGAGCATGGCGGGGTGGCATAACGATCCTGGGACTGGCAGGTGCGGCCTGTCTTCTCCCCGCCCTTGTCCTGATGGCAATCATTGTGATTGTCGAGGTACGGATGCGCAGCACCGACGTACTTCTGCGGAGACTTGGGCGTGCGTGCGATCCGGCATCCCAACCACCAGCGGAACTTCCGCCGCAAGGCCCGTACACGACATTGGAACCCACGCGAGCACCGGCCGAACTATGGTCCCAGGCACGCACGCCAGAGCGGTACGCGCTCCTGAGCGCCCTTAAACCCCTGCACAACACGTTGTGGCGCAGGGCAAAGACCCTGCCAGGGCTCGACCAGAAGCAGATCATGCTGTCCGCGCGCCCACTGTTCGCGGAGCTGATCGACCTCGCGAACGGCACGCGGACGATCGGGTCGAGCGAGACCATCACTCGCGTGATTCGCGTTGCAGTGATCGGAGACCTGAGCCCACTTGGCCCGGGATGGGCAGCACCACGCGACACGACCAACTACCGGGCATGGAACCCCTCAATCGCCCGCCGCGTCGTGGCAGTCGTTGCAATCGTCGGCTCGCTGATCGCGCCGTTCCTGGCCCTGCTCGACAAGTTCCGCAGGTAAGCCTCAACGATCACAAACCGCGTTCGGTACGGCGGACCAACGTAGTCTGTTCGACGGCTGGTCTGGCGAGCCTGTCGCCTGGGCGCGGGTTGGCGAACCGGCGATTGGCCACGAGCGGACCGAAGGCGGTCAGGCGGCGGTGACCGCACGAATGACACCGACCGAAGCGGTTCGGAGGTACGGCCCTCTCTCCGAAGTGATCGTTGGCCGGCAGGGCGGATTCCAGTCGGTCACGTACGGCACCAAGAAGTAGCCGCCACCCGCCGGTCACCGAGACTCGAACCTGGACGCCGTCAAGGCCCACCTCGACGGTTAGACGTCGCGACGAGCCAGTACGGCGAGCGCCGCGTCGAGGAGGGTGGCGTGAATCTCGGCGTCGACCTCCTCGCCGGGCGGGAGGTCGACGGACATCGCCGCACCGAGGACCTCGATCGCCGCCATGGCGCGGAGCCGGTCGGCGTTCGTGGGATTGATGCCGCCCAGCCAGAGCTGGAAGCCGCGGCTCATCGCGAGGATGCCCTCAAGGTCCTCGTCGAACGCGGCGAGGATCGCGCCGATGTCGCGCATCAGGGACGGACCGATCGTCCGGTGCTTGATCGTGACGTCTAGGTAGGCGCTGAGCACGTCCCGCTCCGCCTCCGGCGACCACTCGAGCCCCTCGATGCGCACCATCACCTCGCGCGCGTCGTCGAGGAAGGTGCCGATGATCGCGCGCAGCAGCTCCTGCTTGGACTTGTAGTGGTAGTAGAGCGACGCCTTGGTGATGCCGACCTGCTCGGCAATCTCCCGCAGGCTCGTCTTCTCGTACCCCTGCGCCGAAAACAGGTCGAGCGCGGCCCGATGGATAGCCGCCTTCGTGTCCCGGGGATTCGTCACCTGCTGCACGTCACCCATCCTCTCATCTTGTCCAACTACCGGTCGGCAGGTAGTCTACTTACCGACCGACAGGTAGAGGATACCTGCTGACCACTGGGAGGGGTACGAGGTGTTCACAAAACTCGGGCGATTCGTCGTCGGCAATCCATGGAAGGTGATCGCTGCGTGGGTGGTCGCGGCTGTCGCCGTGCTCGCCTTCGCGCCGACACTCGGCGATGTGACCAGCAAGGACCAGACCAGCCTCCTGCCGGACAAGTACGAGTCGGTCCAGGCAC